>DXEM01000012.1 GCA_019114985.1 Candidatus Anaerostipes excrementavium | reverse complement strand
GGCGGGTCGCTTCAGCGACATTTTCCACATCGCCGCAGTGCGTCTTCGTTCCACTCCGGTCGGCGCAGAGCAAATGTCCACCGGACATTTTGCGCCCTCGCGGAGCGTTTTATTTCATAGGAACGGAGTTTCCTATGAAAAAAAGCGAGTGGATTTTCCCACCCGCTACTGTTAATCGATTGTTTTAATTGGACAATCTAACCGCTTTTAAACGAGCATTTTAACTGGATACTCTAACCGCTATACAGATATATCTATATCTGTATTTATATTATATGCAAATTTTTCTAAAATGTCAATTGTAATTTTTTACCATTTTTGATTTTCTTCTTCTCCGATCTGCCGATCGTCCATAAATCCGATTGCATTTTTCAGATACTCAATATTCTTCTCCCGATCCATATTATAAATACATCCAAACAGCACATCCATCATATACTGCATCGAAATATAGGAAGAAAACTGAGAGATTCGATTCCTCAAATTCTCTCTGCCGCTGATATATAACGCATGGGAAACGTATTTGGGATACAGATTGCTTCCTAATCTTCCGATAAGAACCACAGGAATCTTCTTTTGATAAAGTGCCTTAATAATCGGCGAAATAAACGTTGCTTTTCCTGAATAAGAAAGAACGATCGCTCCATGACTTTGATCTGCTGCCAGCGCCGTTGATCTCTGTTTATAAAATGATTTGGGACATTGTACGGTTCTTCCAATGGTCAGCATCTTATCTTGAAAATTCTCTGCTGCATTGAGATTATGGGCATGGGTGTAAATATCAATCACACTGGCATGGTGCAGCATTCTAGCAGCTCTTTGCAGTTCCATCGGATCAATATGGCGATTCGTATCCTGAATTGCCGTTTCATAAAGCTTTAGCAATTTATCGGCAATGATCTGCGGTCCATCTTTTCGATCAAATGGATAATTGACATCGATCATATCCATATCCTGATTCTTTTGCGCCAGCTCTTTCGCCAGCATTACCTTCAGATCATTAAATCCTTTTAATCCGATCTTTCTGCAAAAACGATAGACCGCTGATTTTGAGACATGGATCTTCTCTGCCAGTTCGGTAATTGACAGCTGTTCTGCAAGCATTTGATTTTGCAATATAAAATATCCAATCTCGGCTTCCAAAGGAGTCAATCCTTCCGCCATCCGAATCATATGTTCTAAATCCATAATCTTTTCCTTTCTTTTCTCCATCTTATCAAAGTTATCGTTTCAGGACAAGTCACAAAGCGGACATCTTCTGATAGAGTAAGATCTATCAAAGATGTCCGCCTTCTATATTAATATTCTGCTACCTTTGTCTTTCCCTTTTGGGCTGTATCTTTCGTATGATATTTGATACTCGGCATTCCTTCTTCTTCCAGGACTACCATCATTACATCCGGCAGATAACCAGCTTTTTTCACTTTTTCAAGATCCATAGAAATCAATGGATCCCCTGCTTTTACTTTCTGTCCGACGGAAACAGAGCTGGTAAATCCATCCCCTTCCATTTTGACTGTATCGATTCCAATATGAATCAGAATGTTAATTCCGTCCTCCGTCTCAATACCGACTGCGTGAAGGGATGGTTCCAAGATCGTTGTTATAGTTCCGTTACAAGGTGCTGTAACCTCTCCGTCAGACGGAAGAACCACAATTCCATTTCCCATCGCACAAGAAGCGAAAGCCTCATCTCTTGCCTGCTCCATCGGCAGAATCTTTCCGTCCGCCGGAGCCACAAGATAGCCATGTCCTAAATTATCTACTTTTTTGTTTTTTTTTAATTCTTCAGGATTTCCTGCTAAGTTTTCTTCGTATTCGATTCCTTTTTGAGAACAATCCTGCACGTATTCTTCAAAATTACTCTTAACGATCGGAACCTGTGGACCATAAATTACCTGGATACCATTGCCTTTTCGAATAATTCCTTTGGATCCTGAACTTGTCAGATAGGAATCTTCCACCTTCGTTTCATCATTTACCGTAACTCTCAGCCGGGTTGCACAACAATCAATATCGACAATGTTGGATACACCACCCAATCCACGAAGAATCAATGGAGAGATCGGATCTGATTTCCCTTTTCCTTTTTTCTCCTGAAAATCCGCTTTGGTGTATAGTTTAATGCTGTCTGCGTCATCTTCTCTTCCAGGTGTTGGAAGATTAAACTTATCAATGATAAATTTGAAAGCAAAGTAATAAAGCAGCGCATAACCTGCGAATACCGGCAGGATCATCAGCCAATTGGTCTTTCCCTGTCCCTGAAGAATTCCATATAATGTAAAGTCAATTAAGCCACAGGAGAACGTAGTTCCGATACAGATTTTTAATAAATGCATCAAAAGGAAACTTAATCCTGCAAATCCACAGTGAAGAATAAATAATCCCGGTGCGATAAATAAGAAAGTGAACTCGATCGGTTCTGTGATACCGGTCAGGAATGAAGTCAGCGCTGCTGAGATCAGCAATCCTCCAACGATCTTTCTATTTTCCGGTTTTGCACAGCGATACATTGCATAAGCGGCCGCCGGAAGTCCTGCCATCATGAAGGAGTATTTACCTGTCATAAATCTACAGGCTTCTACACTGAATCTTACCGTGTTCGGAGATGCCAGTTCCGCAAAGAAAATGTTCTGAGCTCCTGCTACAGTCACGCCGTCGATTACCGCAGTACCACCAAGCGCTGTCTGCCAGAACGGAATGTAAAATACATGGTGAAGACCGAATGGGATCAATGCTCTCTCCAGGAATCCAAAAATAAAAGTTCCAAAATATCCGGATTTCAATACCAGATCTCCTAAAGCAAAGATTCCATTTTGAATCGTCGGCCAAATAAAGTAACATAAAATTCCTACACCGATATGAGCAACGACACTGATAATCGGTACAAATCGTACCCCGGAAAAGAAGGCTAACGCTGCCGGAAGTTCCTGTTTATAGAACCTGTTATGTAAGGCTGCAGTCACCAGACCTACAACTACACCAGCAAATACCCCCATCTGAAGAGAATCGATTCCACAGACATTGGTAATGGACCCTTCCAGTACGTCTTTCGCATAGCTTCCATCTGCTAAAATCTTTCCTGTCAGTTTCAACATTGCGTTGATTGTAGAATTCATAACAAAAAATGAAATGCCGGCGGATAATACCGCAACCGCTTTCTCGTTTTTTGCCATTCCAAGCGCAACTGCCAAGGCAAAAATCAATGGAAGATTTCCAAAAATCGTGTTTCCGACCTGTGACATAATCGTCAACAAACCATGTAGGATCGTTCCTTCTCCTAAAATTCCTGATAAATGATACGCTGCGATCGTTTTTTCGTTGGTAAACGATGATCCTAGTCCCAACAGAACTCCTGCAATCGGCAGAACAGCGACCGGTAAGAAAAATGATTTTCCGATCTGCTGAATTACGGCAAACACAGATCCCTTTTCTTTTTTACTTGTCATTTGTCATTTCCTCCCTTAATGCAAATTGATAAATAACGGTGGCTTGATACGTTTCCCCGGCGTCAAATACCGGCGCATCGAATGTTTTCGTGTTTATGCTGTTTGGAAAATACTGCGGTTCCATACAAAATCCGCTTCTTTCCTTATAGATCGTCCCTCCTTTCCCACATATTTCTTTGATTGTATTTCCTGAATAAAATTGCAGTCCTGGAAGATCAGAATAAACTTCCATCAAAATTCCCTGTCTTTTGCTGAATGCTTCTGCCATCTTTCGTACACCACAATGAGGATCTCGAATCACAAAATTGTGATCATAACCTTTGCCGATTAAAAGCTGCGGATCTTGTCCCAAAAGATCCTTTCCAATCGACTTCCTTTCCCGAAAATCCATCGGCGTCCCTGCTACATTCCGCATCTCACCGGTCGGAATTACATCCGGATCTACCGGCGTAAAATAATCTGCTAAAATCTGTACTTCTGTATCCTCAATCTTAACCCCGTCATGTCCATCCAAATTGAAATAGTTATGATTGGACGGGTTGATCAGAGTCTTTTGATCGCTGACCGCATGATAGGAAATGATTAACCCATCTCCTTCTGTTACCGTATACAAAACAGATATTTTTAATTCTCCGGGAAATCCCTGTTCTCCATCCGGACTGACGTAAGTGAAACGAACTGCGTTTTCCCCGATCATTTCTGCATCCCACAATACTTTATGGAATCCATGTTCTTTATCGCTATGGATATTGTGCTTTCCTCGATTCCGAGGAACATGATAGGTTTTCCCATCGATTTCAAATTGGGCATTGGAAATGCGATTTACATTCCTGCCGACTGTAGCGCCGAACATTCCGTCATTGACAAAGTAATCTTCCAGGCAATCAAATCCCAGCGCTACATCTTTTCTTTCGCCATAACGGTTCCTGACAAAAATTGACACAATATTGACACCAAAGTCCGTGACACAAACTTCAAAACTATTTTGATTTTTTATTTTATAAAGATGGGCTTGTCTCCCATCCGGGAGCTGCCCAAACTTTATTTTTTCCACACTCATCGCTATTCTTACTTTCCATGAATCATCAGATCGGCTACTACCGGATCATCAGATTGAACGCCTGCTGCCTTTAATTCTTTTATTTTCTCGGCAAATTGCGGGAGATATTTTTCATGTGCTACAAGAAGCTCATCCAATACCGCCTTGGTCTCTTCATTGTTTTCTACCAGCGGATTTAAGATAAAGGCTTCCAATGCCATACCATAATCTCCTGTCAGAGCAGCCTGGATCGTACACTCCTCCATTGCTTTCATCATTTGCAGCCATCCCTTTTCTGCAGGAGGGAGCTTTCCGAATGCCATCGGCTGAGCTCCTGCGGCAGAAATCACAGAAGATACTTCCACAATAGAATCTTCATCCAGGCAGGAAATTGCTCCTTGATTCTTTGTGCTGACTACCATATGAATCTTTTGGTTGGTATAAATCGCACGGATACACTCACAGGCAGCATCGCTGTAGTAAGCTCCGCCCCTCTTTTCCAGCTGTTTTGGTTTTTCATGAAGCTCGGCATTCTTATATAACTCAAATAATTCTTTTTCTGTCTGCTTCATTTGTTCTCCTCTGGTGCCGCCTTCTCGGAAATCTTCCAACGCATGCTCCAGCATGGTCTGTTTCACATAGTAGTAACGATGGTATCCGCAAGGCAAAAGATTCATGCTTCGCAGCAATTCCAACGGAAACTCAGCCTGATAAATATTTACCGGTGTTCCTCCTCCCTTTTCATTGATATGCTCGATCAATTCCGGAGTACGGTCTTTTCCATTTTCGTCATAAACTTTATGCCAGTGAAAGTGATTGATTCCTGCGAAACGATAATTCAGATCTTTTAATTCTTTTCCAATCAGTTTCGGTTCTGCCATCATAGCGATTGTCGGAACATTGCAAAGTCCGATACACTTTTCCCATCCGAAATGTTTGATAGCGGCTTCTGTTACCATTCCACTCGGATTGGTGAAGTTAATCAGCCAGGCATCCGGACATAACTCTTTCATATCTTCGATGATCTCCCCAATAACCGGGATCGTGCGGAAGGCTTTGAACATCCCTCCGGCGCCGTTGGTTTCCTGTCCCAGCATGCCGTGAACAGAAGGAATTCTTTCATCCTTAATCCTGGCATCCAACAATCCTACACGGAACTGGGTTGTTACAAAGTCTGCGTCTTTTAATGCCTCTCTTCGATCCAAGGTCGTATATACTTTTACATCATATGGCGTTGCATCCCACATTCTCTGGGCAAGACCTCCAACGATCTCTACTTTTTCTTTTCCCTCTTCAATATCTACCAGCCAAATCTCTTTGATTGGAAGATCCTCATAACGTTTGATAAATCCCTCCATCAGTTCCGGTGTATAGCTGCTCCCACCGCCGATGGTTACGATTTTCACTGCATCTTTCATGTTATCTCCTCCTTCTTTGGTTTCTTCTTTTCTCTTTCTGAAGTCATCATAATCTTTCTTCTTCCTGACCACAATGGAATAGAAACTTCCAGATTCTTTTTCCCAGAAATACCTGTTCGATCTGTCAAAAAGCTGAAACTTTTTGACACTTTGTCCGAAAAAAGACTCCTGCTTTGCTGGTTTCCCCTATGAAATAAAAAAAGAATCTAAGAAGGATTCATCACTCTGAATTATTCCTAGATTCTTTCTCTCTATTTTTATTTGTTATAAATCAACTTATATTTATCAAATAAATTTTCCTGTTTCTAACGGTTATCAATAAATTTTTAAATTTCATTTATAAAAGATGATACTTATTCAGCAGTTCTTTACAATAACTTTGGTCTCTCAGCATCTCCAATTCTCCGGTTTTCCCTTGCTGTATCAGAATTCCAATCAATTTTGAGACTGATTGAATTCCATCATTTTTCCCAGATCTTCTTCCAGCCTCTATTCCCTTATTCTCAATCTGATCTAATATTGCACACATATTGGCCTCCTTCCTATCTTTGTCATCGAGTTTTACTTCCAAAAAGCGATGGTCTTCTGTAAATACTGCCATAAACTAATTCTTATTTATCTCCAACTTCTAATTTAGACAAATTATTTAAACTCACCTTCTCCAACGTCTGTAACTGCTGTACCGCCAATGGTCGAAGCACTTCCATTCTCTCTTTCTGATTCTTCCCCTGTTTAATTAAAACGGCATTATAGCTTTCTAAATTTGCCAATACCAGTAATTGATTCAGCGTTGCTACGTCCCGCATATTACCTTTCACAGTCGGATTTTCATCTTTCCATTGCTTAGCCGTCTTTCCAAATAAAACAACATTTAGCATGTCCGCTTCATTTGCATAGGTATACGCCACCTGTGCGGGTGTTAATTCTGGTGGTATCAAATTATCCTTAATCGCATCAGTATGTATCCTGTAATTTAACTTAGAAATCTCTCTGTTCAAATTCCAATTCAGAGATAGGCGACTGTTCTCATCTGTCTTTAATCTCCTATAATCTTTCATAATATATAACTGGAACTCTGGAGAAATCCATGTTGCGAAAGACATCGCAATATCACTATGGGCATATGTTCCGCCATAACGTCCTGCTTTTGAGACAATGCCAATGGCATTCATCTGCGTAATCCACTTTGTCGGCGTCATGACAAAACGATTTAATCCAGCCTCATTTTTAACCGCCTCGAATTGCACACGGTTAAAATCTGGATTATGCAGTTCCTCCCAAACGCCTAAAAACTCAATCGTATTTCTATTTCGCATCCAGTTTTGAATCACAAATCTTGGATCATCTTCATTTCTATATTTTGCAATATCCGTTAACGAAATAAATTCATTTTCAAAATTTGTAGTATATATTCCAATATCAATACCTTTTGCATGGATAGTCTCCTTAACAATTTTCGCCATAGCTATTCTCCTCTCCCTACTTTTCCCTATATGCCTCAATATAATCCCTAATACAACCGGGATATATATCCAAATACTTTCTGCATACCCTTTTATACAATCCCAACATTTTTTCATCACATGCAAAGTCCAGTAAATAACGCTATCCGGTGATTTGTGGGACAGAAGTACCACCGTATCCTCATGCATTCTGCCGGTATCTGCTTTGTATTGTGACTCATTTTCCGTATTCGACAGATCATCCTCTTTTATGATCTGTTTGCTTTGGAAAAGCAGTACATTATAAATATCTGCAAATACATCCGAACAGTCTTCCAGCAGCTTTTGTACAAGATCTTTTTCTCCCATATAACGCCTCCTTTTGTGATTTTGGGATACAAAATCACCAGAAGTGCCGGCAGATTCTGTATCTATCTTTGTGTTCAGCTTGAGAAAATCGGCAGATCTGCCGTATAAATGCATATAGATATGCGTATAAGAAAATTCGATAGATACAGTCTAACACGGTAGAGAGATTATCACAATATAAATTTATTATTTCCATATATTTATTATATTTTATATTATAATACAAATATATTTACTTGTAAAGATTGTCAATATCCACATCTTCTTGGATTCCTTCCGGGTTCTTTACGTGAACAGGTTTGGCACTCAGCAGCCGGACATTTTCCTGAATCTCTTCTTCATCCCGCATCGCCATCCAGGATAGTTTTACTTTCCAGTTTTCCAGGAGAGATTGACTCAAATAATCTTTTGCATAATCTGGATCCTGCCTGCGCCAGCATTCCTGAATCCTATAGTAGCCTTCTTCGACATAATTCTGCATTTTCCGATAGTTCCAATTCTCATCGGATTTTTCGTATGCTTTGATCTGCTGTTTGCTTTCTTTGCCGGCTTTTCTGACTTTCCAGGCAAACACAATACTTCCGCTGCATGCTGCGGCAATGATGACCCCTTGCGCCAAAAAAGCGACCATAGAGTTTCCCTCTTGATCTGCCATAAGAATGACTTCCGCTGTGAGAGCTGCTGCTTCCAGAACCGCCTCCACTGCCTCCGGATCCGCCGCTGCTGCCTCCTCCGGCTCTGGCCTGACATGATACTTGTGCGAGCATTCCCAGAGCAAGTCCCAAAATCAGAATTACTATGATGTTTCTTATCTTACGTTTCATTCTCTCTCCTCCATTACCATATATCCGCACAAATCATGTCAAAAAGTCCTATGTAGAATATTATTTTTGGCAGCTTGAACAGTAAACACTGCTTCTCCCACTGATTACCATACGGCAAAGCAGTTCCCCACAGTTTGGACACGGATTCCCTTCGTGTCCATAGACCTGCAAATAGGGTGTATTGCGGTAATCCTGTCCTCTCGATTCAAGGTACTCTTTGGGCGTCATCGTGTTCTTTTCAATAAAGTAGGACAGACATTCCGGAATGACCAGAGCAAGCCGTTCCCATTCTTTTTCCGTCAAACAATTTGCCGGACGTGCAGGATGGATCTTGGCCCGAAACAGGATTTCATCAGAATAAATATTCCCGATTCCGGCGATAACACTTTGTTCCAGCAGACAGTTTTTGATCGCTTTTTTTCGTTTTCCCAAGTGATCTTTCAGATATTCTGCAGAGAACCCCGGATCAAAAGGTTCTTTTCCCAATTTCCCGATTCCGCTGTATGTATCATTTTCTTCTTTTGAGAACAGCCAAAACCGCCCAAATCGGCGGGTATCACAAAAACGCAGCTCTTTGCCGCCTTCCAGCTGAAAAATCAAATGAGTATGTTTTTCTTCTGGAGCATCTGCATCCATAAGCAAAAGACATCCGGTCATTCGCAAATGAAGAATCACACGGTCTTCATTTACTGTCCAAATGGTTAAATATTTTCCTCGCCGTTCCATATGAGAAATCACTTGTCCAAGTAATCTGCTGCAAAATTCATCAGCAGTCGGACAGGCAATAATTTCCGGTCGTCTGATTATTATATTTTCAATAACAAGTCCCTGGATCTGCGGTTCCAGCACTCGTTTCACAGCTTCTATTTCTGGAAGTTCCGGCATGATTCTCTCTCCTCCTTTTTTGCAGATTTCTTTATCTGATCGTGATAAAAATAATTTACAACCACCGGCGGCGCATCAAACGGCCGTTGGATGCTATCATCATTGGTTACATAATCCAGGCCAATCTTCGCTGTAAAAGCTTTCAATTTTGCATCCAGCATTTCCCAGTAACTAAGATCCTTCCGATGATAAATTTCCTGATACAGAGGAAGCAGATGCGGATATTTTTCTTTGATATAGTTTATCATAAGCGACTTGTAAGTTCCTCGCAAATTAAGATTTTCCAGCCAAATCAGATTGCAGTGTTTTTTTGCTCTTTGAATGATTGCTTCCACATCCGTAATCCCCGGAAAAATCGGTGAAATAAAACAAGTCGTACGGATTCCTGCGCTGTGAAAGGCTTCCATGGCGGCAAGCCTTCGCTCAATGGACACTGCCTTGTCCATATCCCTGCGAAACTCTTCATCTAAAGTATTGATCGACCATGAGACACGCGCCTCCGGAAACGTCTTAATCAAATCAAGATCCCGAAGGATCAGATCACTTTTTGTGGCAATGCTGAGTTTTGCTCCGCTGCCTTCCAGCTGTTCCAACAATATTCTTGTTCGTTCATATGTTTTTTCCTGTGGAAGATAAGGATCAGTCACGGAACCAATAAACAACTCTTTTCCTTTGTACTTTCCTGGATTCTTGATTTCCGGCCACATTTTTACATCCAGAAAAGTCCCCCATTCTTCCTTATGTCCCGTAAAACGTTTCATAAAAGAAGCATAACAGTATTTACAGCTATGGGTACAGCCAATATAAGGATTTACAGAATATTCACATACCGGAAGATTGGATTTTGATAAAATACTCCGTGCTTCCACGATCTTAATGATTGGTTCCTGCATTTTGTACTCCCTTCAAGTAAGTTTTCTGTTCTCCCTGAGTGATGGTATCCTCCGGATTTACGTGACCTAACAGCAGCGGAGATTCAGGATCATGATGCTGATAATTTTCAATGGCTTTCTCAGAATTCTTATTGGCATAACAATATTTACAGGCGTTTAAACAAGTATCATAAGCACCGATATCCCTGCTTTCAATACAATGACATCCTTTTCGCATGCCTTTATGCTTCAAATTCCGAAATTCAATCCCATTTGCCTTTCCCAAAATATCAAGCGTCATACAGCCGGAAGCGTGAATTCCATACTGAGTATAGTCTCCGTTCGTACCGCAGGTCTGAAGATGAATCCCATATTTCCCGGCAATGGATCCCAAGCCTTCTGCCAAAGCATCCATATCCTCTTCCGATAATGGTATCAGTTCCGGCATATTTACTTCCAATTTTTTGTACATCTCCACAAAGCTGAAAATACAGCGGTCGATGTAAGGTGCGAGCACCTCTGCCATATGCTCAAAAGTCTCCAAATGCCGTTGGATCGTGTATTCTTCTGTCAGCAAAACAGGATCATAGCGCCATGCGATCCGCTGTTTTCCCACCTGTTTGGAAAGTTTTATCAACGTTTTCATACTTTCCTCGATTGATGGTACTCCAGGCTCAATTTCTTTTCCATAGGCAGTGATTGTATAATGAAAATAGGTGCAAAAACGATCTGTAATCTCATGCAGCCGCGGAAGGATCGGCTGATAATTCTTGGAACAAAATACAACACAATCCACCTTGTCCGGAGTTAGTTTATAACGATAAATCTTATTGCGAAAGAGTGGATTGCGCACTAATACGTATCCTTCAGCGAATCGCCGCAGAAGCCATTTTGTGTAATATTGAACAGTATCTGTCCGTCCGCCGGTATTTAATATCATCTGTGATCCCTCCTATAATTCTTCAAACTTCTCTTTCATGTGCTGTGAAAAAAGCGTGGTCAGACGAACCAGCTCGGCAATATCTTCCCCGGACATCTGATTCATAGCATCGATCTCCGCTTTGGCAGCAGGCGGTATAATTTTCTCCACATAGGAAATTCCTTCACTCGTAAAACGAATGATCTTATTTCGCCGGTCTGTTTCTGACTCTGTTAATGTTACATAGCCTTTCCTTAAAAACTTTTTGATGATAGCGCTGATCGTCTGTTTTGTGGCGGAAAGGCGCTCGCAAATATCTGTCTGCAAACATCCATCCGGCGAAAACCATAAAATATCCAGTACGAACAACTCTTTTGCGGTCAGATTATGCCTGCGCGCATACAATTCATATGCAGCAAACTGAACATCTCGTAATCTTCCATATTGATTGACATAATTTCTCACTTCTTCCCAGTTCATAGCAGCTCCTTTTTATAGTCTAATATTTGACTTTATCGTATCAAAAAAAGCACAGTCTTGTCAAGAAAATGCATAAGGAACATACATTCTTGCTGCAGTCTGTGCTTTTTTGTTTTCACTTTATTCATTGCTTTCCAAAGCTTGAACATTTGGCATCGCTTTGATATCTTCCACTCTGGTTTCCAGTTTTCCGTCAGAAAGGATCACGGACAACTTATCTCCCTTCTTCACATTCTGAGATGATGTCAGCGGTTCCCCATCTTCCCTCTCCAAATATCCAAATCCATTGACTAATTTGGCCGTTGGAGATAATCCATGAAGCCTTCCTGTATATAATTCCAATCGATGACGATATTTGGTCATGATCTGCTTCATCTGAAGCGGAAGCCTCTCTTCCATCTCTGCCAGGCGCATTTTCTTCTCCTGGAGCTGAAACTTCGGATCACTTTTCCCGATTCTTAGCTGATACTGCTTTAATCTCAGCTGATATCTTCTCAAGATTTGCTTTAAGTGATAGCGAAGTGTGAATTCTCTGTTTCTGATGCCTTCCATCATTTCCCGAATATCCGGTACGGCTAATTCACATGCCGCCGTCGGTGTTGCTGCGCGCAGATCTGCCGCATAATCCGCAATCGTCGTGTCTACTTCGTGTCCGGTTCCTGATATGATCGGTGTTTGTGCGGCATAAATCGCTCTTGCAACGATTTCCTCGTTAAAGGCCCAAAGATCTTCGATGGATCCTCCGCCTCGTCCGATGATGATCAAATCGACTTTCTGCTGATCCAGCACCTGGATTCCTCTGACGATCGTCTCCGCAGCTCCTTCTCCCTGTACTTTTGCAGGATAAAGAATCAGCTGCACAAAAGGATTTCGCCGCTTGGCGGTACTGACAATATCATGAATCGCCGCTCCTGTCTTCGCTGTAACAATTCCGATCCTTTTGGGGTCTTTAGGAATCGGCTTCTTTTTCTCATGATCAAAAAGCCCCTCTTCATACAGCTTCTGTTTTAACTGTTCATAAGCAATGTAAAGTTCTCCGATTCCGTCCAGACGGATCTCATCCGCATACAGCTGGTAGTTCCCGCTGCGCTCATAAACGCCGATATTGCCGCTTACAATTACTTCCTGTCCGTCTTCCATATCGAACTTTAGTCCCTGTGGTCTGGAACCGGCAAACATAACACAGGAAATCTGCCCGCCTTCATCTTTCAAAGAAAAATAAATATGACCGGATGAATGGTATTTGCAGTTGGATACCTGTCCCTTGATGGAAATTCTCCGCAGTGCGTAGTCGCTTTGGAACATCCGCTTGATATATAAATTGACCTGTGTAACTGAAAATATCTTACTTTTCATCCTGATCTGATCCAATCCCCGCTAAGATTCCATTGATAAAGGAAGCTGCTTTTTCATTGCAGTATTTCTTTGACAATTCTACTGCTTCACTAATCGCTACTTTTCTTGGAATATTCTCATCCATCAAAATCTCATATACCGCAAGACGCAGGATGGACAGTTCTGCCTTGCCAAGCCTCGTTAAACTCCAAGCTTTAGTGTGACCGGAGATCTGCTGATCCAGTTCGTCTAAATGGCTGACCAGATCTGTAACTTTCTCTGTAATCTCCTCTTGTTCCTTCTGCCGGATGGATTCATGCTCCTGAAAATACATGCTGACCTGCTCTTCGAACTCTTCTCTTTCGCAAAATTCTACGGAAAACAGGATTTTAAAAATATGTTCTCTTACTTCACTTCTTTTCATTTGATTTCCTTTCTACGATACAAAGACGGAACTGAACGCAGTCCCGTCTGAAAATTATTGATTCTATCATCTAAGAAGGCCGCCGGTGCCTATTCTTCTTCCATTGCCACGCCGGCAATCCGCACATTCACTTGATTGACCGTCAATCCTGTCATGTTCTCGATCGCTGACTTCACCCGGTTCTGGACTTTGGCGGATATCTCGGGAACACTTACCCCATATTCCAATTCCAGTGCCAGATCCACCGTGATTCCTTCCTCTGTGATCCTGATTCTGACGCCTTTGGAAAGATTCTTCATTCCAAGCTTACTAACCAGCTCATTGGTAATATTGCCGCACATACGAGCTACACCGCTTACTTCCGTTGCTGCAAGTCCTGCAATAATCGCAATCACATCATCGGCAATCTTCACATCTCCATGGATCCCTTTTTCGTTTATCTTATAACTACTCTTATTTTCCATAATCAGCCTCCTGTATCCCTGCACTCTTCTTTGTCATTATATCAAATCAAAGTGTCCTTTTCTACTATTATTTACATCCGAAAGAATATTAATCTTCTGTTTTGATGGAAGTGATGACGATCTGATCCACTTTAAATCCGGTCTTTCTTACAATAATATCTTCGATCTGACTTCTTTCTACCTTTGACAGATCTTTTTTATTGACCAGAACATCCACGTTTCCGTTGCTGATCGTAACAATGGAATTTAAAAATCCCTTGGCTCCCAAAAGGTTTTCCGCAGCAGTTTCCATCTCCCTTTGTTCTGCCAGGCTTGAAAGCTTATCGACCGCATCTTGTTTCACGCTGTCTTTGACGGATTTGTCGTTCACGATTTCCTCCAGGGAATCTTGTGCCTTGCTGTGGGTCTGCTCTCGTTCCAATTTTGCTTTCGCTACATAATTGCTGACTTGGGCATTGGTAAGAACTGCTTCTCCTACGTCGGTAATATCATCCGTCACTTCGCCGGAAACTTTTTCTGCTGTATTCGATACAGTCTTTGTCTTCGTTTTGGAAGACGGTGTATATTTCCCACTGTAGTTCACATACCCTGCCACTGCTATGATGATCGCCAGGGTCGTAATAATCATTTGATTTTTTCTGAACAATTTCTTCATGTTAGGAATCCTCCATTTTTAAGACTTTTACTTTGTAGGACGAAATATGAAACAAAACCGATACTGCATCAACAATATTCTTGTTAACGATATCATTTCCTCCTCCCTGGGCAACCACAACAACTCCTTCTACCTCAGGTTCCAGCCGTTTGACCACATATGGAACCTTCTTCCCATCTTCTTCTACCAAAATCGTTTCTTCATCTTCTTTTACGCTCTTTTCGTCTTCACTGGTGCTTTCCTCATAAGGGGTATCTTTATTGATCACGGCTTCTGTGGAAGATTTTACGGTAATCATTACTTTGACCTTCCCGACGCCGTCTACTTGTTTTAATGCTTTGACCAGACGAGCCTCCTGCTTTTTCACATAGGCATCGGTGGAATCCGCTGTTTCCTTCGTTTCCTCCTCTGTCTCCTGATCGTTATTTTTTTTGGAAGACGGAAAGCTTAAGACCATCAGGCAGATTCCCAGCGCGAGCAGCAGCAGAATCTTTTTCATCCCGATGGTTTCTATGATGTTTTGCAGCTTTTTCTTATCTATCATATTTCCTCTACTCACTTATATTTATATTAGAATCTTTCACATTATAGAATCTGGAAAGCAGGGTTTTTATTTTCTTCTCTGCCTTCTTTCCATCGGCTGCCTCAATCTCCACGGACTCTATTTCTCCATCATCCTGAAGGGAAACTTCTACCTCCGAAACGTCGATCCCATATTCCTCCAACACCGTCTCCATTCCTTTCTTTACCTGTTTTTCTTTTTCTTTTGCCGCATCTTGTTCAAAGGAAAAGGATTCTGTATTTTCGGATATCTGAGAAAACACATCCTGCAGCATGTCCTCATCTCCGATCCATGACATGATTGGCCGTATCATAAGCAGCAGCAGCATAAAACCAAGAGCCAAACTGACATACGGTTTATATTTTGTTCCATCCACAAGCTGCCCGGCGATCGTTGATAAAATCAAAAAGAATAGGATCGATCTGACAAATTCCATAAACATCACCCCGTATAATAATTTACATTGGTAGAAAATGCAATCAATGCGACTGACAAGATAAATAAAGCTGTCATTGTCAGAATCATCTGAAGCATCAGCCTGCCGCTTTTTATCACTGCGTCAATTGCTCCGGTAATCCTTTGATCTGAAATCGGCTGCAGCAAAATTCCGGCCGCCATATACGACACAATCACTCCCGCTATTTGAAGAATCGGAGGTATGACCAGCACAAACAAGATTAAAATTCCCGCTGCTCCTATGCAGTTTTTAATCACCACAGCTGAACCGATCAATGTGGTCATCACCGTATTCAATCCTCCTCCAATGCCAGGAATCGAAGAAATACCTTTCTCCAACGCTGTATTTTTCAAAGAATCGACTGCAGGCAAAATCATAGACTGGATCATCTGAACCCCTAAGACCAAGGACAAAAATCCTTTCATCAGAAGGCTTGCCCCTCTTTCCAATGCATTGCACAATCTGGAAAAATGTTCTTCTTCTGAGATATGATTCACGATCTTTAATACAAACATGACTTTAATCATTGGAAAGATAAAATGTTTTGTCAATAGAGAAATCCCATAGATCATCATGAGGAAAAACTCATAAACCGCTGTGGAGGTGGTAATTCCTGCGGTAGAAACGATGGCAATCGAGTAAGCTGTAATCATTCCCTTCATGTAATCTACCATCATGGAAATAAAATCTCTGGCTGTCTCATCCAGAAAATAAAAGGAATTCGTCATCAGCGCAATGAATACCATGTAAGTCACGTAGAAACCTGCATTGCCTGCGCTTCCTTGAAAAAAAGCATCGGAAAGGCTCTTAAAGAGAGCTGCGATGATTGCCGCAATCAATATTTGCTTTAGGAAATCTTTATGTACAACTAACGACGAAAACACATCGCCGGATAATTTTTTCCAGAGATATCGAATGCTGCCTTTGATGTCACCGCTCATTAATTTCTTGACAATCTGCGTAAAAGAAATATCGGAACCTTGTTCTTCCAAAACCGATTCTACGCTCTGTAAGGATTCCTGGTCCAGTTCTTCTGCAGCATAGACAGGTTTTAACGATGCCAATGACGCAAAAATCAGCAGGCACAAGAGTCCTCTTTTCATGCCCCGCCTCCAAGCAATTTTTGTATCGTCTCTAAAAGACTTTGAAAGATCGGTATGCTAACGACCAGAATCGATAACTTGCCAATAAATTCAATTTGTTTTCCGATGGTTTCCTGTCCTGCATCTTTGCACAGATTGGAAGTAATCTCGCAAAGAAAGGAAATTCCAATCAATTTTAAAAGGATTTGAAAATAACTTTTAGGAATCCCGGAATAGCTTCGGATCGTCTCAAAAATTTCCAGCAGTTTCCCCATTTCCCTAAGTCCGTAACCTGCAAGGATCACAACAGATACTAATCCAATGGCAAGTCCAATTTCCGGCCGGATCGATTTGATCTTCATCGCCGCCAGACTGGCTATGATCCCGAACAATGCTGCCTGTATCAAATGACCACCCCCAACTTTAAGAGATCGTAAAAAGCGTCTGTACGCTTTCAAATAAATCATAGATATACGGTATCACCCAGGATAAAACAAGGATCAGTCCGGCTAAAGTAATCAAGAATGCCTGTTCTTCCCTTCCTGAATGCTTCAGTACTTGAACCAGGATCGTTACCAAAATTCCGACTGCTGCGATCCGAAAGATAATATTTACACTCATTTCATCCCCTCCTATACCAGTATGATTACAATCAAAGCGCTAAAGGACAATCCAAGGGAGCGGTACATTCTGCAGTTCCGAATGACCTGATCCTTCATCTGGAAAATCACGTCTTCAATCTGTTCAATGGCAAAACTGATTGTTTTTTCCTGCATCTCTTTATCCAAATATCCGATAGTCTCTCCCATCGCCAAAAGAATATCCGAAAACTTTGGTTCAATCATAATCGGCCGTAAGTGATCTTCAATTGCTTTTTTCCAAACCACAGAAAAGGATGACTCTGCATAACTTTGCAGCTGTTTTGCTGTCTGCGTAAGAAACGGCCGAAATTCTTCCGCGGTTTTTCCTGCGATCACTGCAATGGCTTCTGGAAGAGGCGTAAATCCATACCGAATCTCACCTTGAAGCAAATATAACATGCGCTTTAGAGCAATCCCCTGTTCCAGCTTCTTTTGTTCTTTGGCGGCCCTGGAAAATCCGAAACTGATTCCAGCCGCCATGACCATAAACACACCTAGTATTTTAATCATATAGCTCTACTCCATTTTCATCGAATATTTTCTTAATCTCTCCCGGCCGGCTTCTGCCATCCAGAATCACATATCTTTGGAACATCTTTTTCTTAAGGGCTTCTTCCATATAAGGATTTTTAAGCAGCGACTCCCTGCTCCTTCCATGAGCAGTCGCCAGCAAGGTACATCCCCGGAACGCACAGAAAAATAATGCTTCCACATCCTCTTTTGTTCCCACTTCATCTACGGCGATGATCTCCGGTGCCATGGAGCGGATCAGCATATTCATGCCTTCTCCTTTGGAACATCCATCCAAAAGATCGGTGCGGATTCCCAAATCGTTTTGAGGAATTCCCTGATATGCCGCGCCAATTTCACTTCTCTCATCCACAACTCCCACCGTCTGTCCCTGATTGGAACAGATTCGGATCAAATCTCTAAGGATTGTCGTTTTGCCGCACCCAGGAGGAGAAATAATCAAAGTAGGCAAAAGCATTCCTTCCTCCTGACAGCGCTGGTAGACATTCCTGGCACACTCTTTTACCTGATGGGCAATCCTGATATTTAAACAGGAAATATGTTTTAAAGTTTTTACATTTCCTCCTTCCATCACCACAGAACCAACCAGTCCGACTCGATGTCCGCCGCGTATCGTAATAAAGCCGTTTCGCAGCTGCTCTTCGTATGCGTAAAGGGAATATCCGCTTATATATTCCATAGCCTGTCTTAATTCTTCATTTGTAAAAACCTGAGCTTTCTCCTTCATCGACTCTCTCCCGCGTTCTTTGGAGAGAAAATATTCCTGATGATCATATCGAAAAAGAATCGGCTGCTGCACTCTTAAACGAATTTCCTGCATTTTTCCTATGTCTAAATGATGTTTCGACATGGTATTCCTGATTTCCAGCGGAAGTATTTGAAAAACCTCTTGTCCTTCTTTCATAAGCCCTCCCATTCTTTGTATAATCAAATATATGGGAAAAGCCTTAAAATATGCATGCTTCGGGCAAAAAAAGAAAAAGCCCGCATCCATGATCCAAGGCTTTTTCTTGTCCGTAAGATTTTATTTTTTCTTGTAATAGGGGGAAATCTGATCGAAAGACTTCCTTAACTGATACTGAAAGTTGGTCTGTTTTACCGCATTGGTTTTCTGCGCTACGAACTGATCCAATTTCTGCATATATTCTTCTTCTGATACACTTCCTTCTGCTACCTGCGCCAATCCTTTCTCCCAGCTGGCTGTCAATGTTGGATTCAGCAGGGAGCGAATCGAAGCATTTACCACATTGGCAATCATCTCTCCCATCAAAGTCGGCGTAACAATCTGTGTCTTTTTATTCAGCGCAATGTACCGGTTGGCAATCAGTTTCTTTACGATCTCCGCCCGAGTCGCGCTGGTTCCAATCCCGCTTCCTTTGATCTGTTCTCTCAAATCTTCATCTTCAATGAGCTGCCCCGCATTTTCCATGGCAAGGATCAAAGAACCTGAATTATATCTTTTTGGCGGAGAAGTAGTTCCATCTTTGATCTTGTATTCCAGAACCGGAAGCTTGGCTCCCTTCCTGAGAGAAGCAATCGCATCCATCTGTTCCTTTGTCAATGGTTTCTCTTTTTTCTGGGCATCTCCCATTCCCAATATTTTTAAATATCCTTGGTCTTCCAATACTTTAAAACCAGCGCTAAATGCCTCTCCCTTTGTTCGTGTCTCCAAACGAATCCTTGTGTACAATGCAGGGGGCAGGAAAATACACAGAAACCTTCTGGCGATCACATCATACACTTTCTGTGCCGTCTGCGACAGCCTTGGAAGGCTGCCTATCGCTTGTCCTGTCGGAATGATTGCATAATGATCTGTGATTTTCTTGTCGTCCACATATTTGGTCTTTGC
The DNA here is from genome assembly GCA_019114985.1 of Candidatus Anaerostipes excrementavium. Lineage (GTDB taxonomy): Bacteria > Bacillota > Clostridia > Lachnospirales > Lachnospiraceae > Anaerostipes > Anaerostipes excrementavium. Next base: position 52,552 of record DXEM01000012.1, on the reverse strand, counting down.
AAGTCCCTGATATTTCTTCTCCTCCAGAATCTCAGCAGCTGTCTGCCCCAAAGGTCCATATCCGGCAAGCCCCCGGATATTTTTGCTGATTTCCTTGCTCACCGCAGTGGACAAAACTCTGGCGTCTGTTCTCGGATATGTAACCAATTTCTTTTCATAAAGCTCTTGGACGATCTTTAACGTCTCATCCGGGCTTAATTTAAACATCTTGGAGCATTGATTCTGCAGTTCCGCCAGATTGTAAAGCAATGGGGGATTCTTCTTCTCTTTCTTTCTGGAGGCCGATTCTACGATTGTTTCTTTGTTCGTCCCATCTTCCAAATACCGGATAAATTCTTCTGCTTCTTTCTTGTCCAGGAATCCATGATCTTTATAAAGCTTTGGCGATTCGAAATATCTGGAACCTTTCACCGCTTTCCACTCGGCTTCTACCTGAAAACCTTTGCAGTCAAAATACCCCAAAATCCGATAAAACGGTGTTGGGACGAAATTGCGGATCTCTCTTTCTCTTTTCACGATCATACCGAGGACACAAGTCATCACACGGCCCACGGCTACGACAACGCTTCGTTTCTGCTCCAAATAATTACCAAGGGTCCATCCATATTTCAGCGTCAGCACTCTGGAAAAATTGATTCCCATCAGATAATCTTCTTTTGCCCTTAAATAGGCCGCAGAAGCCAGGTTATCATATTCTTCCAAATCCTTGGCTTCTTTGACTCCTCGGATCACTTCTTCTTTTGTCTGAGAGTCAATCCAGACTCGTTTCTTCTTTTTCTTTGCACTAACTTTGGCCTCCTGGTCCACCAAGCGATAAATATATTCTCCTTCTCGTCCGGAGTCAGTGCATACATAGATTGTATCCACATCCTCCCTGTTCAGCAAGGAAGAGACAATATCAAACTGTTTCTTAACAGCCGGTATAACCTCGTATTTGAACTTTTCGGGAATAAACGGAATCGTCTCCAAATCCCATTTTTTAAGAGCCGGGTCATATTGATCCGGGTAGGACATTGTTACCAAATGACCGACGCACCATGTAATCACTGCCTTTTCCCCTTCTAAATAACCATCCCGGTTCTTTGCATTTATCTGAAGCGCCGCGGCAAATTCTCTCGCGACACTGGGCTTTTCCGTAATAAATAATGATTTCAAACAATTACCTGCTTTCAATTTATTTTTTTCTATTGTACTACACCATGAAAATTCATGATATACTAAACGAGAACAAAAATCAAGAAAGGAGATCTTTATGAGTACTGCAAAAGCAAATGAAGTAAGAGCCAATACAATGATCAAGAACTTGAAAAAACGAAATATCGACGGAATCTACTGTCCAACAAAAGAGGACGCCTTGAAACAGGCGCTGTCCTACATAGAAAAAGGTTCCGTAGTCTCCTGGGGCGGTTCCATGAGCGTTGAGGAAATCGGACTTCTGGATGCGGTTCGCTCCGGAGACTATGAAGTTATCGACCGCTCTGCGGCCAAAACTCCGGATGAACAGAGAGAACTTCACAGCAAAACAATCCTGGCAGATTATTATCTTATGAGCACAAACGCCATTACATTAGACGGAGAGCTGATCAATATCGACGGCACCGGAAACCGTGTCGGAGCGCTTTGCTACGGTCCGAAGCACGTGATCATGATCGTCGGCATGAACAAAGTGGCATCTAATGTGGAAGACGGTATTTCCAGAATCCGTAACATAGCTTCTCCGCCAAACTGCATTCGATTAGGATTGGAGACTCCATGTTCTCTGACTGGACGCTGCGGAGATTGTTTCGGGGACACTTCCATCTGCAGCGATATTCTGATTACAAGACGCCAAAGCGCCGCAATGAAAGACCGAATCAAAGTCATCCTCGTAGGCGAAGATCTTGGATTTTAAACCTTCTGCAGATGCCCGGACGGCCGTGAGCTTCCGGGCTCCTTGCTTTTCATGTTTATAGTTTTTATCACAATATTACTTTTAGGGAGATTTTCATGACTACATACTTTCAGAAAAAGACTTATGATATCCAGACTCTGCCGTTTCAGACTTTGGCACCTCACTGGCATGATGATTTTGAGATTATATATATCCTTTCCGGCAGGCTGGAATTTCATATTAATCACAAAACATATCTGGCAGACTCCGGAGAAGGCTTTTTCCTGAATGCGGGACAGGTCCATTTTGCCAGACAATATGGGACCTATCCCTGCCGTTTTCTCTCTTTTCAGATCAGCCAGAGTCTTTTATGTTCCGAAGAAAATGCGTCTGTTTTTCAAAAATATATTCTCCCTGTGACAAACAGTTCTTCCTTTTGTCACCTTCCTTTGGTTCAACGGATTCCCTGGCAGAAATATATTCTGGAAAATATTCATAAGATGATAAAAGATTGTGAAGCTGAAAATTACGGTTTTGAATTTAAAGTTCATCATTACGTCAATGAAATCTTTTATTATATTATCCGGAATTTATCCTCCCTTCCGGAACTTACCAAGAAAGAACAAAAGGATATTCTTCGCATCAAATCCGCCATGTCTTATCTGGAAAAGACTTATCCTGAAAAACACACGCTTGCTGATATTGCAGAATCCTGCCAATTAAGCCGGAGTGAATGTTCCCGTTTGTTTCGGCGGATTTTGCATGTAAGTCCAATTGAGTATCTAAATCAACTGCGGGTTCTCCACAGTCTTCCTTTGATTGCGCTAAGACAGCAGCCAATCTCTTCGATTGCAAAAGAAATCGGATTCTCAGGAGGCAGCTATTTTTCTGAAACTTTCAAGAAAGTTATGGGCTGTTCCCCAAGAGATTACTATTAACTTTCTTATGAAATGCGGAGCGTTTTATTTCATAGGGACAAGGTTCCCATGAAATAAAAAATGACCCGGGATATAGGAGAAAATACTTCTCCGCTCATCCCAGGTCTCTCTTCTTATTTCCATTCACGAAACGCGATGAATTTGGTTTTCCAAAGCAGAACAAATGCCGGCGTCATAATCCATAAAATCTGTCCTGACGTATTGAGAATTTCCAAATGGAACACTCCCACATAAGCCAGCACCAACATCAAACAGAATAACGCAATCAGACCGTAAGCAATGGAATAGGAAAAATACACATCCTGACCGATCTTTTTGCTGTAGTAAAAGCGGTCTATCGTCAATGACAGTACAGATATTACCGCCAAAATGACTTGTCCGAGATTTCCTCCGGCTTTCATATCATAATAAATGTAAATGGCTGCTGCGAAAATCAATATCTGCACATACCAAAGCATCTTTTCTTGTTTTTCATACTTTCCCAATGTATCACATCCTTTTCTCTATCTGCTATTGCTTAATAATGGATAAATACAGGATCTCCAATCTTCGTAAGCTCATAGACAGACTTGGCATTTTCTAATGTCAGGTTGACGCATCCATGAGATCCTGCAGACTTATAATAAGTCGGAGACCATCTGCCCCAATCACCTCGGCTGCTGTAATGATACCCGGTTCCGGTCCACATGATCCTTGTCCAGTACTTGGTAGGAACCCTATAATCTGCTCCCACCAATGTCTTCGTAAGTTTTTTCTCCTTGACATCATAGACACCGGTTCTTGTGATACGATCAGGCGTATCTTTTCCTGTAATACAGATGCAGCTGAATACCTGCTTGCCATTCTTGTAAACAAACACTTTTTGTTCCGTCAGATCTACTTCGCTGTAATTTTGTGTATCCCAATCGTTCTGCATATCGTCAAAATCCATTCGATATCCTTTATGACTGTATTCCGGCTTCAAAGATGTGGTCAATGCCTTTTTATTCGCCTTCGATGGATCTTTCTGATAAGCCTTTATATCGCCTGCATCCGGCGCTTTTTTAAGAATATCCATAACCTGCTTTACGACTTTTTCGTAATCGATCCTCCAGCCATAATCACCGCCGCTGATCTGGATTGTCTTTCCGGAATGGGTCTTGAACTTCCTTGTCATTCCCTGTGTCTTATACTTCAAGCAGAATTTTTCCAGCCAATCTTCCAATTTGCTCTGCTGAAGGCTTACTTTACGATTCGCTGTATCGACTTTGATACAGTCTTTGATCGTGTTTGGCGTCAGCGTCTCCGTCACATCATCGGAAATCTCCCACTGAATCCAATGATAGAGATACTGATTATAAGTCTTTTGCATCTCTTTCAGATCTTTGTCATCTTTTCTGAGGCTTGGTTCCTGATAGACTTCCGGATAGGCTTTTGTATCTGTGATATCTATCTCGGAAGACAATTCTTCCACAGAGTCCGCAATCGCATCAGCGAATTTTTCTTGATTTAATGTATTGCCTTCTACTTCTCCTTTTAAGACTCCGTATTTTTTCTTCTTGGAATATTGAACCGTCGCATTCTCCGGTTTGATGATTTTGTAACCGTTGTCTCCTGTGACCAAATCAGAATCCTTTACCGCATCCTCGATCTTATCTCTGGAATAAGAGATCAGCTGCTTTGTCTTCGTGTTCTTATCTCCCATCCAGGATGTCAGAACACTCTTTTCATGCTGCTGGTCATAGGCTGCTTTGATCTCATCCTCGCCAGCCAGTTCCAGATCGATCTCCTTCCCTGTCAATTCCATGGATCCGTCGTCTCTCGCTTTGATCTTGAGCTTATACGACTGAATACTGTCCTCGATCTTCTGCACAGACTCTTCGTAGGTCATTCCGCCTACGTCAACCTGGTCGATCTTACTGCCCGGATACCAGCGTCCCGAATAGTGGATATGTAATCCTGCAGCGACTGCGATCGCCGCGATCGCGATTCCGCCGCCGATCATCCACCCCTGTTTCTTATTGATCTTCATGTATATCCTCCATCTATTATCTTATTGTAAAAATCTTGTCGTTTACCGACGAATATTATTCTAACGCAATTTTCCGGGCAATGCAATCAATAAATCCTAAGATTAAAAAATTTTCAGCAGCAATTTCTGTCAGACATATTGAATAGAAAAATGTTTATTCGATATTTGAAGACAAATCAAATCTTCATAGGCATTTGCTCCGTGCTCTGCAATACATCCTTCCTCATACCAAACCAAGGTATCCGGTCCAAAATACGCTTCGTTGGAACGAAGCTGGCCAGATAATACATAAAAACCATGCGCAGCCGGATGTACATGTTTTTCCGTCGTGAAACCAGCCGGATAATTCAGGTAATTGATCTCCATCCCGGTATCCTGATCTAAATGCAGCTGTTTCTTTCCAAATAATTTTCCTGATGTGCTTGCTGCCCGATAAAACCATGGAATTCTTCCGACATCAGAAACAATCGGCTGGATTCCTTGATCAAGCCGTTTCTTTTCTTCCTCATCTTTTATATAGTGAATATCAAATTGTTTATTGGAAATCAGCAGAACTGTGACGTCTTCATGTTCTGTCGCGCCGTGCTCCGCAACGCAGCCTTCCGGAAACCAGATCAGCGTGTCCGTCCCATATATTTCTTGGTTGACTTTCATCTGGCCATCCAGAATATACAAGCCATGTCCGCATGGATGGGTATGAGTAATCGTTGTAAAACCGGCTGGATAACGGTTCATAACGATGGAAACTCCCATATCAGGATCTTCCACCAGTTTTTTCTGTCCGAAAACTTTTCCTGTTGTGCTCGTCGGCCGATAAAACCAATCCATTCTTTTGGTATCCATTATCTTTTGTTCTTTCATAAACACATCTCTCCTTTACAAATATATTTTCGCCGTTTCATTTGCATCCATCGCAATATATGCCGCCCCGAGCATACTTTCATTTCCGGCATTCTTTGAAGCTATCATCTCTGTTCCTGCCGAAATATCAGACAAGTCCTGCCTCATCCTCTTTCTGACCATTTGGATTATTTCCGGAAAATATCGAACCGTACGTCCGCCCAATATGATCCTTTCCGGATTATTCCATGCAATCATATCCTCAATCAATAATGTTATAATATCTGCTGATTCCTGCAGCAGCTCATCCGCCCAGCTTTCTTTTATCTGGTAAGCGTCTGCGATTTCTGATAATTTTTGACAAGAAGCACCTTTTTCCTTGGCACGCTGCAGCAAAGCCTTTTCTGACAAATATGCATCGGCACATCCTCTTCTTCCGCATTTACAATCACGCCCATTCCAAACCACCGTTTTATGAGCAATCTCCCCACAGATACCATCCGCACCATATATGACCTCTCCATGATAAAGAAAGGCCGCACCTATCTCTTGACTCAAACTCAGAAATCCTAATGAATTTTCCTGCATCCCGCCCGCATGGAATTCTTCTATAATAGAAGCTTTGATATCTCTTGCAAGATAACATGGGATTTTGATTTCCTCTTCTAAATATTTGACAAAGGAAATATTTTTCCAGCCAAATAAATCAGAATAACGAATGTTTCTTCCTTCTTCATCGACAATTCCAGGAAAACTAACTCCGACCGCCTCAACTTTTGAAAAAACTTCTGATTCATTCAACTGTATTTCTTTTATATGTTTTCCAATCGATTGAATCACATCTTTTGGCTGGTCTCCGACTTCTTCTTTCCATTGTTTCTCAAATCGAATCTGTTTGTCATAATCAATAACAATAAAACTAATAAAATCTCGCCGAATCAAAATTCCTAAACTATAAAATGCCTCCGGATCTTTCTGTACCCACATTGCCTTTCTCCCGACACTGCTTCCAGTATCTGACTGTATTTCGCGAATCAATCCCAGTTCCAGCAAATCTCCACAGATTCTCGTCATACTGGTAGGACTCATATAAAGCTTCTTGGCCAAATCGGCTCTTGAAACATGATCTTCTTGCTTGATCTGTTCCATAACAGCCTTTCGATTCTCGATTTTCATTTTGCACTGATCCATTTTCTTTTTTTGTTTCATATTAATTTCTCCACTGGTGTTATTAATTGTATTTTACAAATTCCTAATCTGTCTGTCAAGCAATAATATAAAAAGGACTCCCACAACGCAGGAATCCTTTTCATTCTATCTACTCATATAATGGATATTTGTCTGTTAATCCTTTTACCATGGCTGCTGCTTCATCCAGCTTTTGATCCAAAAGCGTTAAGCGAATAGCTTTTGCGATTGTCGCCATATCGTCCTCTTTTAATCCTCTGGTCGTAACCGCTGGAGTTCCGAGACGGAGCCCGGATGTTACGAATGGAGATTTCGGATCATTCGGTACCGTATTCTTATTACATGTAATATGCACAGAATCCAGAACTTTCTCCGCTTCTTTTCCTGTCAGGTCATATTTCTTCAGATCTAAAAGCATCAGATGATTATCCGTTCCTCCGGAAACAATATCAAATCCCTCTGCAATCAACGCTTTCGCCAAAGTATCTGCATTCTTTACAACCTGTTTCATATACGCTTTGTATTCATCAGACAATGCTTCCTTGAAGCAAACTGCTTTTGCAGCAATTACATGCATCAAAGGTCCGCCCTGGATGCCAGGGAAGATTGCTTTATTAAAGTTATATTTCTCGTTTACTTCATTGCTGCTTAAGATCATGCCGCCGCGAGGACCTCTCAAGGTCTTATGAGTCGTTGTTGTGGTTACATGAGCATATGGAATCGGACTCTGATGAAGGCCTGCTGCCACCAATCCTGCAATATGCGCCATATCTACCATCAAGACAGCTCCCACTTTATCGGCAATCTCACGGAAACGTTTGAAATCGATCGCTCTTGCATAAGCGCTGGCGCCTGCAATGATCATTTTCGGTTTGCATTCCATTGCAGTCTTTTCTACCTCATCATAGTCGATGAATCCTTCGTCATTGACTCCGTAAGGAACACAATGATAGTTCTTTCCAGACATATTCACCGGACTTCCATGAGTCAGATGTCCGCCGTGGTCAAGACTCATTCCCATGTAGGTATCTCCGACTTCCATTACTGCAAAAAATACCGCCATGTTGGCCTGGGCTCCGGAATGTGGCTGTACGTTCACATACTCGCATCCAAACAGTTCCTTCGCACGTTCTCTGGCAAGATTCTCAACAACATCCACATGTTCACATCCGCCATAATAACGTTTTTCCGGATATCCTTCTGCATATTTATTTGTCAGATGACTTCCCATCGCCGCCATAACTGCCTTGGATACAAGGTTCTCTGAAGCGATCAATTCAAGGTTTGTCCTCTGTCTGGTCAGCTCATCCTCCATCGCCTGTGCAATCTCGCTGTCATAATTCTTTACTTCGCTAAAATCAAACATGTTGATCTCCTTTCCTATCCGTCTATTCCTGGAACTGTTCTTTCAGTGCTTCCACTGCCCGTTCTACACGGCTTTCTTTGATCAGTACCGTAATTTTGATTTCAGATGTATAAATCATCTTAATATTGATTCCTCTATTATAAAGAGCTTCAAACATTCTGGAAGCTGCGCCGGAATTGGACATCATTCCAGCCCCTACGATTGATACGATTCCAACCTTTGTATCGCAAAAGATTTCTTCATAATCTCCTTCTGGAAATGCGTTCTTTAACGTCTCTACTGCCTTATCGGTGTCTTCCTGGGCTACCACAAAGGAAATATCTTTTTCCGGTCCTCTGCCGATTGACTGAAGAATCAATTCCACATTGATTCCTTCCTTTGCAATCGCTCCGAAAATCTTTGCAGCAATTCCAGGCTGATGCTTCAATCCTTTGATCGCAATCAATGCCACATCAGAATTGGACTGAACACCGCTGAATAACATCTTCTCCATCGTTAATTCTCCTCTCCGCTTTTGGATATTTCAATTCCTAACTCATCCAGCTGAACCTCATCGACCAGTCCAGGCGCTTCTGTCATCAGACAGGAGGCGTCTTTGACTTTCGGAAACGCGATGACATCACGAATACTGTCTTCTCCAGTCAGCCACATTACCAGACGATCCAGTCCGTATGCCAATCCTGCATGCGGCGGAACGCCAAATTTGAAAGCATCTAACAAGAAACCAAAACGCTCGTAGGCATCTTCTTTTGTAAATCCAAGCACTTCGAACATCTTTTCCTGAATATCATTCTGATGAATACGGATGGATCCTCCTCCAAGTTCTGTTCCATTCAGGACAATATCATATGCTTTTGCTCGTACTTTTCCTGGGTCTGTGTCGATAAATTCCATATCTTCTTCAAAAGGCATCGTAAATGGATGATGCATCGCCGTATAGCGGTTTTGCTCTTCACTCCACTCAAGCAGCGGAAAATCAGTCACCCATAAGAAACGGAACACGGATTCATCGATCATATCATACTGTTTTGCGATATGGATTCTTAAATTGCCTAATACGTCAAATACGACTTTGTTCTGATCTGCCGCAAACAAGAGCAGATCTCCCGGCTGCCCATCCATTGCCTGAATCAGAGCTTCCATCTCTTCTTCTTTCATGAATTTCGCAAAAGATGACTTCACGGTTCCGTCTGTTTTTAACTGGATATACGCAAGGCCTTTCGCGCCGAATTCTTTGGCGTAGTTTACAAATGCATCGATCTTCTTTCTTCCAAGATCCCCAAGACCTTTGGCATTGATTCCTCTTACAGAACCACCGTTTTCCAATGCTCCTTTAAATACCATAAAATCACATCCGCGAACAGTATCGGAAACATCGTTTAACTCCATCCCAAAACGGATATCCGGCTTATCGGATCCAAAACGGTCCATCGCCTCCTGATAAGTCAGACGAGGCATCGGTAATGGAATGTCAACATCTAATACTTCTTTGAATACTTTCTGCATCAGCCTCTCGTTGATATCGATTACATCATCCACATCTACAAAAGACAATTCCATATCCACCTGTGTAAATTCCGGCTGACGGTCTGCACGCAGATCTTCATCACGGAAACACTTCGCAATCTGATAATAGCGGTCAAATCCGGAACACATCAGCAGCTGCTTATAAAGCTGAGGAGACTGCGGAAGTCCGTAAAAACTTCCCGGATGCACACGGCTTGGCACCAGATAATCTCTGGCTCCTTCCGGTGTACTCTTCCCAAGAACCGGTGTCTCGATCTCGAGAAATCCTTCGTCTGCCAAAAAGTTTCGGATCACACGTGCCACTTGATTGCGAATCCTTAGGTTCCTCTGAAGATTCGGCCGGCGAAGATCCAAATAACGATACTTTAACCGAAGTTCATCTTTTACCGTCTGATCTGCATCAATCGGAAACGGCGGTGTATCAGACTCAGAAAGTACTCTTAAAGTATGTACTTTGATCTCGATATCTCCTGTCTTCAAATTCTCATTGATCGCCGCGCTTCTCTTCTGTACCGTTCCAATGACAGCAACTACATATTCGCTGCGCAGGGCGTTTGCCTTCTCATAATCTTCTCCGGATAATGATTCCTCGTCAAATACGAGCTGCAAGAGCCCGGAGCGGTCTCTCAAATCTATGAATATAAGGCTTCCTAAATTCCTTCTTTTCTGCACCCATCCCATGACTGTAACTTCATCGCCAATCATCTGATTGGACACTTCGGTACATCGATGGGTTCTGGCTAAACCTGACATTGATTCTGCCATGATATTTCCTCCTTCATACGTAACTGACAGTTATTATAGCATAAAAATTTTCCCAGTGAAAGTATTAATAACGCCAATCCGCAAAAGCTCCTGTCTGCAAAAAAGTTTTTTCTATTGATGATAATAACTGAAGAAATCTCCGATTTTCTTCATAGACTCTTTTAACACTTCGATTCTCGGAAGATAGACCACGCGGAAGTGATCCGGCTGATGCCAGTTAAATCCTCCGCCATGAATCAACAGAATCTTTTTATCCCGCAGAAGATCCAGTGCAAATTTTTCATCGTCTGCTATGTTGAACTTTTTCACATCGATCTTCGGGAAGATATAAAATGCTGCTTTCGGTTTTACCGCACTGATACCGGGGATATCCGTCAGCGCTTTGTAAATATATTCCCTCTGTTCATAAATCCTTCCTCCCGGCACCACGTAATCCATTACGCTTTGATGTCCTCCCAGGGCAGTCTGTACGATGGACTGAGCCGGAACATTGGAGCACAGACGCATGTTTGAAAGCATCTTGACTCCTTCCATATAATCTTTTGCCATATTTTTATTTCCGCTGAAAATCATCCATCCAATTCGAAATCCTGCAATCATGTGGGATTTTGAAAGGCCGCTGTAAGTCACACAAAACAGATCCGGAGCCAGAGAAGCAATGGAAATATGTTCTTCATCATCCATGACCAAACGATCATAGATTTCGTCGGAAAAGATAATGAGCTGATGTTCCCTTGCAATGTCGACGATCTGCTGCAATACTTCTTTTGGATACAGGGCGCCTGTAGGATTGTTTGGATTAATGATAACGATGGCTTTAGTGCGGTCTGTAATTTTCTTTCTAATATCCTCCATATCCGGATACCAATCGGACTGTTCGTCACAAATATAGTGAACCGCCTTTCCGCCGGCCAATGTTGCACAAGCCGTCCAAAGAGGATAATCCGGCGCTGGAATCAGAATCTCATCGCCATTATCCAACAAAGCCGACATACAAAGATTAATCAGCTCACTTACCCCGTTTCCTGTATATATATCTTCCATGGAAACGTTTGGAATATGTTTTAACTGCGCATACTGCATGATGGCTTTCCTTGCAGAGAACAATCCCTGTGCCGGTGAATATCCTTCACATTCCGTCAGCTGACGGCGCATATCATAGATGACTTCATCCGGTGTCTGGAATCCAAATGGGGCAGGATTACCGATATTCAATTTCAGGATCTGGGTCCCCGCTTCTTCCATCCTTGCCGCTTCATCTACGACCGGCCCTCTTACATCATATAAAACGTTGTCTAATTTTGATGATTTTTTGAATACCCGCATGTTTGTTCCTCCCGATTTGCTCTTATGATTGTTTTCAACTGTATCTGTCTCTTTCTCTGCCTTTCCATTCAGATTCTCTAAAGAATCTCTTCCGCTTAACCACTCCTCGCTTACTTTTAGCGTATCTGCCAGAAAACGAAGAATGTCGGCTCTTGGAAAGGTTTTCCCACTCACATATTGACTCATATGGCTCTTGCCGAGCTTTACACCGCCGGCCGCCGCTGCACGGATTAAATCTACCTGCTTCATTCCCTGCCGTTCCATGGCGGTTTTCAGCCGATTTGCAAAAACTTCCTTTGACATTGATGCATCCTCCTGAAAAGCGAAATATTGAAGTTCAATTTCAGTTCAATTTATAAGTTCAATTCTTTTGCCATCATATCACATTCAGTTGGAGAGTTCAATATTTATTCCAAAAAGTTCAAAACCCCTCTGTGATTTTCATCACAAGAGGGGTTCGATCTCTGCTCATCATACAGTTTTCTAATCATCCTGCCTTACAAGGATCTGTTCGATCTCTGCGGCATATAATACATGATAATCCTTATTCGGATACCATTCTTCATCCAGATTTTTGCTTCCTTCCGCAAATCCGCTTGGATCCATTGGCTGAGAGTACAGCTTTCTGCAGATCAACACGATCTTTGCTTCTTCAAAATACGGAATTCCATTGGCATCTGTCGGTGTAAGCCTTGTCTTGGAGATCTTATCTTCATCTCGTCCGGAAACACTTCCAAGATAAGACAAATCTTTCTTAAAAGTATCATCATAGAACGACAATGTGAAGCAATCTGTTTCATCAACAAATTCCTTCGTATATCTCTGAGGCCTTAAGACGGTCACTGCCACATTCTTTCCCCACATAACACCGAAGCCGCCCCAGGAGGCTGTCATTGTATTAATTTTTCCTTCCTGATTCTTGGCAGTCACCAGCATCCATTCTTTTCCAATCAAACGAAATGCGCTTTCATCGAAATCTTCCGGCGCAACAATCGCATATTTGCTCATCTTACTTATCCTCCTTTAAGCTGTGATTATAAATATTCTTTTACAGCGTCTAAGGAAACATGAATATTTTCCCCTGTTTCCATATTTTTCAAACGTCCCTTATTTTCCTTCAATTCATCATCACCGATAATGATCGTATTCTTGGCATGAATCTTATTGGCATATTTCATCTGGGCTTTGATGCTCCTTCCAAGATAATCCGTCTCGACAACGAATCCTTCTTCTCTAAGCCCCATTACCATTTGATATGCTTTTCCTCGTGCCTGTTCGCCGAGAATTCCCACATACAGATCAATATCCCGACCGCAAGGCAGCTCGATTCCTTCTTCTTTCAGGAAGTAAAGAATCCTCTCGATTCCCATGCCGAAACCAACTGACGGCATGGAAACTTTTCCGTCAATCTCGTGAACCAGATTATCGTAACGTCCTCCTCCGCAGAGCGTAAATCCTTCCTCATTTACAAATTCAAACACCGTTTTTGTATAATAATCCAATCCACGGACGATTTCCGTATCCACTTCATATGGAATCTCCAGACTTTCCAGCAGGCCTTTGAGCGTTTCAAAATGTTCCCTGCACTCATCATCCAGATAATCAATGGTTCTTGGAGCATCTTTGACAATCTCCTTGCAAGTTGGTACTTTACAGTCGATCACACGCAGCGGATTTTTCTGCATCCTCTCTCGGCAGGTCGGACAAAGCTGCTCTTCATGGTCTTTTAAATAAGACAGCAATGCTTCGTTATAGTCCTTCCGGCACTTTTCACATCCAATGCTGTTAATGTGAAGTGTCACGCCTTTTAACCCGATTTTCTTAATGAAAGCAGCCACCAAAGTAATCAATTCGACTTCTGCAAGCGGGCTCTCTGCACCTACAAACTCAATTCCGAACTGATGATGCTGCCTTAATCGGCCGCTTTGCGGCTTTTCATAACGAAATGCCGGCGTTACATAAAACAGTTTGATCGGCTGCGGTTCGTTCTGCATTCCGTGCTCCAAGTATGCGCGGATCGCACCGGCGGTTCCTTCCGGTTTCAGTGAAATGCTTCGATTTCCTTTATCTAAAAATGTATACATTTCTTTCTGCACCACATCCGTTGTCTCTCCAACACCTCTCTGAAAGAGTTCCGTATGTTCAAATACCGGTGTGATTACCTCATGGATATTGCATCTTGCGCATAACTCCCGGAAAATCTTCTCCAAATAAGTACGCTGCTCCATTTCTTCGCCAAACCAGTCTTTTGTTCCTCTTGGTGCCTTTGTAATCATGTTTCTTCCTCCTCTAATTCATCCATACTGGCTTTCTCAATGACAGCTTCCATTTCGCCGGAAAAGGCGACACGCTGAAATGCGAGAAAAACCTTCATATCAAAATTCTTCACGTCATCCAGAATCACATCCAGCGCCGTTTCGATATCGAACGCTTCCCGGTAATCCCGGTTGGAAATCAGCGCCCCAAACACATCACACACATGCATGATCCTTGCCGGAAGCGGTATTTCCTTTCCGCACAGGTTATGCGGATATCCTGTGCCGTCGTAATGTTCATGATGATATAAGACAGCGTCCAGCACTGTTTGGTCATAGCCATAATCCAATAAGATTGCGTAGCCAATGGCCGGATGCATCCTCATATATCTTGTCTCATCGACTGCCAGTATCTCTTCTTCTTTTTCATTCATATAAAAATTCAGACGGACTTTCCCGATATCGTGCAGGAAGCCTGCGACTGCAAGATCATAGCAGATTTTATCGTCCAACTCCAGTTCGCGTCCGACCAGATAAGCCAGATTGCTTACTACGATTCCATGGCTGATCGTTTCATCCAATCCTGCCTGTATCGGCGTCTCTATATCTTTTCTTCCGTAACTGATCGCCATAATTTCTCCTATTTCACGTTCATCTTTTCTTCTTTTCTATGAATCATCTCATCAATACGTGCAATATATTGGAAAACATCTTTTAGATTTTCAACCCTGGCAATCGAGCCAATGCCCCGATCCATGATCTTAGAAGATGTTCCCGCGCCAATTGCTATAATATCATGTAATTCCTCCATAATCAAAATATTATAGAGACATTCTTTCGACTTTTTGGAAAATCCAATGTTTTCCAGGTTCCCCGGTATATTTTTTTGGCGGTAAAGATAGTATGGCTCCAATCCCATATCTCCGGCACGCCCAATGGCATAATCAATCATCTCCGGTGTGGCTCCATAACGATGATAATGTTCCTTCACCTGCTGAAATTTGGAACTTCTCTTAATCGCTAAAGCATGTACCGTCAGACTCTCCGGAGCAAGTTCTTCGATCGCACGATATGTCTGTTCCAACTCCTTCATTCCCTCTTCCGGAAGTCCGCAGATCGTATCCATATTAATGTTGTCAAATCCCGCTTCCCGCGCAAGATAAAATTTCTCCCGAACATCTTGTGCTGTATGATTCCTTCCGATTCTTTGAAGCGTCCGGTCATTCATCGTTTGAGGATTGATGCTGATTCTTGTAACACCGTATTTTGATAAAACCTTTAATTTCTCCTGATCCAAGCTGTCCGGCCGTCCGGCTTCTACCGTCACTTCTCTTATCGTTTCAAAAGGGAAATACTGATTTATTCCATCCAGCAGAATTTCCAAATCATCTTTGGCAAGCGCCGTTGGTGTTCCGCCTCCGATATACAAAGTTTCCAATTTCTTTCCTTGGTATCGATCCCTTACAAATGCCGCTTCTTTCATAAGCGCTTTCAGATATGATTTCACCTGTTTTTGATATGCGCCGATCGGATAAGACGCAAACGAACAATAAAGACATGTACTCGGACAAAATGGAATTCCTATATAAAGACTGTATCCATTCTGATAAGGGAATCGTCTTAACAGATCCCTTTCTTTCTCTACCACTTCCGTACAAAGGATCGCTTTCCCTTTCGAAGTCAGATAGTCCCTCTGCATATCTTCTATGATCTGTTCCCGGGGCTTCCCTTTTGCAAATCCATCAAAAACGATCTTTGTCGGCCGAATCCCGGTTAAGGTTCCCCAAGGAAGTTCTTTTCGCAGCACCTCGGAAAATAATCGATAGATTCCCCTCTTCATTTTATTTTTAAAGGTACGCTTCTCCTGATAATTTCCGGTTAATGTTTCTTCCTGCAAAAATTCTCCCTTTTGATAAAGTTTAAGCCAAACCTTTTCTTTCTCATAAAAAACTTCCAGAACAAAGTCATAGATAGAATCAACGTGATTCGTCAATTCTATCTTTTCTCCTATCATAAACGCCAATATTAAACTACGTATGTCATATTCATAAATCGTTTCGTTTTGAATTAATCCAATCATTTTTCTTGCCGCGAAGCAGGGCTAATCCAAAAATGGATTATACTGCTTCTCTTCTCCAATCGTGGTTGGCGGTGTATGTCCGGAAAAAACCTTTGTATCTGACGGCAGTACAAATAATTTCCTGCGTATGCCATCCAACAAAGTATTCAGATCCCCTGTCGGAAAATCCGTACGTCCGATGCTTCGCTGGAACAACGTATCTCCTGAAATCAGCCATCCATAGTCCTCAAAATAATAGCAAACGCCGCCTTTCGTATGCCCTGGAACATGGATGCACTTTACTTTCGCGCCTAAAAGATCAATCACATCTCCATCTTTGACAAGGCGATTCACCTGCAAAGATATGGTCTGCCCCATCATATAAGACAAATTCAGATGAGGATCTAATAAAACGTCTTCCTCTTCCTCATGAAGATAAATCGGCATCTTTTCCTTCTGTTCCATTAGATACGGCAGCGCCATCACATGGTCAAAATGAGCATGCGTCAGGCATACGCCAGCCAGTTCTGCCCCTTCTTTTTTTAGGGTCTCCATGATCACATCTCCCTGATCTCCCGGATCAAATACGATCGCTTCTTTTCTATCCCGGTGGATCAAGATATAACAATTCGTCTGCATCTGTCCCAAAGGAATGCAGTGCAGTTCTAATGGTCTTTCCATAATTTTCTCCCTATCCTGCTGTTCTTTCTATATCAATAACGCCCTCTACACCTCGGATCTTGGAAATAATCCGATTCAGCTGGCTAACGCCGGTAATATCAAACGACATGCTGAGAGTGGCTCTTCCTTTTTTGTTGTTTGATACGTTGATCGAAATAATATCAATGTCAAGTTCCAGGAAGATCCTTGAAACATCTGCCAGCAAACCTTTCCGGTTGTTGGCATAAATATTGATCTCCGTCGTATAAGTCTGATCCGTGTCTTCCTCCCTTACCTGCCATTCTGCTTCAATCAGACGTGCCCGGTCGTGTTCCGGCATATTCAGCAGATTCGCACAGTCGGTTCGATGGATAGAAACACCTCTGCCTCTTGTGATAAAACCAACGATCTCATCTCCCGGCACCGGATTGCAGCATTTAGAAAACCGCACAGATACATCATTTGCTCCCTGAACAACGATGCCTCCCTTGGATTTCGCCGTCTTTTCTTTCTCTGCCGAAGGAGCTGCCTGCTGCGTCTTAGATAAGATCTGTTCATCGGTAATCTCCTTCTTCTGCCGTTTCCGATCTTCCGAAAGCATCTTATTGATGACCTGGCCTTCCTTCAATCCGCCATGCCCTACCGCTGCACAGACAGAATCCCAGTCTTTGAAACCGTACTTCAGTTCGACTTTCTTGATATATTCCGGTTTCATCAGTTTCTGAAGATTGATGCTCTTGCTCTTGCAGTACTGCGCTAACAGTTCTTTTCCTTTGATAATATTTTCTTCTTTGAATTGGTGCTTAAACCACTGATTGATCTTGCTCCTTGCCTGGGCCGTCTTTACAAGACTCAGCCAATCCCGGCTCGGTCCTTTGGAGTTCTGAGACGTAATAATCTCCACTCGATCTCCATTCTGAAGCTTATATTCAAACGGTACCTGTTTGCCGTTTACCCTTGCTCCGACCATCTTATTCCCCACCGCGCTGTGGATGGAATAAGCAAAATCAATTGGTGTGGAACCATTCGCCAAATTCTTCACATCGCCGTTTGGTGTAAAACAGTATACCTGTTCTGCAAATAAATCGAGATTCGTTTTCAGAAGACTTAGGAATTCCTTGTTGTCATCCATATCCCTCTGCCATTCCAGAACCTCACGAAGCCAGCTAAGCTTCTCTTCTTCCTTATTAAGCCCCGGCGTATTCTTGTTTTCTTTATACTTCCAATGAGCAGCAATTCCGTATTCGGCAACACGGTGCATCTCAAACGTACGAATCTGAATCTCAAACGGATGTCCTTCCGGACCGATCAGTGTTGTGTGAAGAGACTGATACATATTTTGCTTTGGCATCGCAATATAATCCTTGAACCTTCCCGGAATTGGCTTATACATCTCATGGATAATTCCAAGGGCTGCATAACAATCTTTCACGGTGTCAACTTTGATACGTACCGCAAACAAATCATAAATCTGATCAATCGTCTTCTTCTGATTGACCATTTTTTTATAAATACTGAAGAAGTGTTTCACTCGGCCGTCAATTTCCGCTTTGATACCGGCCCGTTTGATATGACCGCCTACTTCTTCTACAATCTCTCTGATAAAGGTCTCTCTTTCTTCCTTCCTGGAATCCAGAGAACGCTCCAATTCTTCATAAACATCCGGTTTCAAATACCGCAAAGACAGATCATCCAGTTCTACTTTGATCTTGGAAATTCCCAAACGATGTGCAATCGGTGCATAAATATCCATCGTCTCCCTGGACTTCTCCTTCTGCTTCTCCGGACGCATAAACTGCATTGTCCGCATATTATGGAGACGGTCTGCAAGTTTGATCAAAATCACCCGGATATCTTTTGCCATGGCCAGAAACATCTTACGCAGATTCTCTGCCTGGACCTCGATCTTATCCTTGGAATAGCTTAACTGTCCCAGCTTGGTAACACCATCTACCAATGCCGCCACTTCTTCTCCGAACTGGTTCACTACATCTTCATAGGTCACTTCGGTATCTTCCACTACATCATGGAGCAGGCCTGCCATAATTGTCTCTTTATCTAATTCCAATTCCGCAAGGATAATCGCAACGCAAATAGGATGAATGATATATGGTTCTCCCGACTTGCGCTTCTGTCCGTCATGAGCTTTGTAAGCCAGATTATAGGCTTTCTTGACGGCCGCAATATCTTCTTCTCCATAAATTTCCTTCATCGTATTCAGCAGCTGTTCTCTCAGTTCCTCCGGAGGAGTAAAACTAGCCGGGCTGCTGATATCCTTTTTTACACGGTTTACCGCTTTCTTCTTTCCCTGTTCCATGAGTACCTCTTTGTTCTTCTTAGTTCTTCTTTAACTTGGATTCACAGTATATACAACGATAAATCTGTTTCTCCCTGTCTACTAATTTAAACACCTGATCAATTTCTTGTTCTATGGACGTAATACATCTAGGATTCTTGCATTTTGCAATATTCGTGATGGTCTGCGGAAGTTCCACCTTATGTTTGGACTTTACTCCGCCGTTTTCAATGACACAAACCGTGACATCCGGATCAATATAGCCCAAAACATCAAAATTCACCTCAAAATTATCGGAAATCTTGATAATATCCTTCTTTCCCATCTTATTACTCTTTACATTTTTTATGATTGCTACACTGCAATCCAATTTGTCCAGACCAAGGCTCTTATAGATCTCCATTCCTCTTCCGGCCGTGATATGATCCAATACAATTCCATTCTTAATGCTATCAATTTTCATCTGCGTGCACCCCCAGCAAATCCATAATCAACGCCATTCTTACATGTTTTCCATTCAACGCCTGTCTGAAATAACATGCTCTTGGATCCCGGTCCACTTTTACAGAAATCTCATTGACACGCGGAAGCGGATGAAGAATCGATAAATCTTCCTTCGCATTCTTCAGCTTATCCATATCCAGGATATAGCTGTCTTTCAAACGAATATAGTCAGCTTCATTGAAAAATCTCTCTCTCTGCACTCTGGTCATATATATGATATCCAATTCCGGCATAACTTCTTCCATTCTTTCAACTTCACGAAAGGCAATTCCTTTCTTCTCGAAGACATCCTTCTTAATATATTCCGGAATCTGCAGTTCTTCCGGAGAAATCAGAATATACCGAATTCCTTCGTAACGGGATAATGCTTTGATCAGAGAATGCACGGTACGTCCAAACTTCAAATCTCCGCAGAAGCCAATGGTCAGATCGCTGAATCTTCCTTTTTCCCGACGGATAGTCAAAAGATCTGTCAGAGTCTGTGTTGGATGATTGTGTCCGCCGTCCCCTGCGTTAATGATCGGAATATCTACAAATTGAGATGCGACATATGGCGCTCCTTCCTTCGGATGGCGCATCGCAATGATATCCGCATAACAAGCGACCGTTCTTGCCGTATCTGCAATACTTTCTCCTTTTGCCGCGGAAGATGAATCAGCCGAAGAAAATCCAAGTACGCTGCCTCCCAGTTCCAACATGGCGGCCTCAAAACTCAGCCTGGTTCTTGTACTCGGTTCAAAAAATAATGTAGCAAGTTTCTTATACTTACATACTTCCCGATATTTCTCCGGATTACCGGAAATATCGTCCGCCAGATCAAGCAGCCGGTCTATGTCTTCCACACTTAGATCCATCGGATCAATCAAATGTCTCATCGCAACTTCCTCCTAAATTGTCATTACTCCAAAAGTATAATTTCATTCTACATTTTTAGACACTTAGTGTCAATTCATTTACTTATTATTTTATTCCTCTTCACATACTTCTGATTTCAGTCTTAAGAAGCCTTTTTCCAGCATAAATGCCGGCCGATAGGACATTTTCGCCTTGCGCAGACCTTCTTCTCCCATATCTTCTTCTCGATTTACATAAGTAAAACCTTCCATTTCGTGGAGAACAAACTGCTGATTGATCATAGGATAAGCCCCTTGAACATCCGGAAATGCTTTTTCAATATGAACGACAAACGTATCCGGATTCACTGCCGGCTCTCCCACCGAAAGTCCTACGATTTTGCCGTCTGCACGTAAAATGCCGCCTACCAATCCAAGTTCTTTATAATAGATCAAGCTGTTTTTGGAAACACATATCTCTTCATGTTTTTCCAAATCTTCCGGCTTGCAATTTTGAAGCTTCCATTCCATCAGCATGGCCAGAGCCTCCAACTGATTCTCATCATTCAGCCTCTCATAAGACCATTCATGGTTGTCTTTAAAACGATTGATATGATTCCTTTTTCCGTGAAGTTTTTTCCCGCTTAGAGTTGCTAATTTTTCTCTCTCATAGATGTAATCGGCGGCATCTCTGTCATACTCGACCTGAAAAATATCACCAAACATCTCTTTCATCTGTTCTTCCATCTCATGGGTAATGCCATTCATAATAAAAGCAATCCCCTTTTCTTTGCAGTACGCCATAATCTCTTCGATCGCTTTTTTCTTATCTCCCGGTCCCATAGGAAAAGAAAAAGATTCTCCTTCCTCATCCGTGCGCATGACTAATGTATCATTTACAATTGCATATTCGCAGGAATAAAATTGATTCCAAAGTATGATATTTGCCGTATTGAAATCACAGCTCCTGGTACATTCCTGTTCAAAATACGAATCTATGATTTCTTTGTCTTCTAATGTTGGTGTCTTAAACTCCATGTTACGCTCCTTGTTCCTATTTCTTATCATTTCACTGCTATTTATGATATGCCTGATGGTTCATGATTCGGTACGCCCGGTAAATCTGCTCTAAAAGCACCGTTGCCGTTAGAGAAGGTTCCATTGTAAAAGAAGACAGACAAAACGGTTCCATATCATCTTCCCCGCCATATCCAATATAAAAATCAATGGAAGACTCACCTCTGACAGACAAGTCCTGAATTTTCTCCGCAAATTCAGGACTTGTTAAACTCTGCTCCCCGCATGTCACATAATATTTCTTTTTCCCTTTCGCCGCAGCCTTCGCCATCTGCTTCTCATTTTTTACATAAGAAACCGAAACACCGGCATAAGCCTGAAGCCGTTTTAAATATTCATCCATCGCTTTCTGATAAAAGGCGTCCGCTTTTTTCTGCAATAGATAAATCTGTATCTTCATCATGCCATCAATCATCCTCAAAAAATTCTTTTAATTTCTTGTCTGCCTTTAAGGCATCTTCATATTCCTGGTTCACTTTCCGGATCAGTTCTTTATTATTCTCCTTACCGAGACTCTTCTCCTTCGCTTCTTTCATATCTTCCGTATCATGCTCTTCATTATTGTAAATCAAGAAGCTGTCTTTATCTTTCTTCAAATAATACGGCGTCATTCCGGGAGCCGGTGTATCGATCCCCTTAATCTTCAGCTCATACGTAACATATACAATATAATCTTTCGTATCCTCGACCTGCTCTGCCTGGTAAGAAAGTTCCCGATAAGCTTCTACATACTTTGTCATGGCTTCCTGCTGCTTTTCCAATTCCTGAAAATCTTCCACCATAGACTTTAACGCTTCCCGGTCATCTTTTTGGATCTTCTCATAATAATCCGCCATGAACTGTTTTACATCCGCATAGTCGTTCTTCTCCGCAATCTTCTTCGTCGACTGATCTTTGAAAATCTTTTCATTCGTCGCTTTCGCCTCCTGTCTCTGTTCCAGATAAAAGAAAGCCGTAAAACACGCTGCGAAAAACAAAATCCAGCTCAACACTAAAATAAAAATGGTTGATTTCTTTAATTTCAAATAAACTCCTCCCGTTCCCTCTTACAATATCTTCCCAGATTTCCCTATATTATACCTTATCGAGCGAAGCTCGTCCAGTCAATTTACAGCCCTCTAATGATGTTTAGATAATCCTGTCTTTGATCTAAAACTGCATAGATCATTACTTCTTTTCTCTCATCATCTCCTTTATAAAACACGAGATTTTTCTCTAATACCAACACTCTATATCTTTGCTGTCGTAAAACATGATATCTGGGAATGCTTCCCATATTAGGATTGTCTCCTAAATTCAGAATATTTTTTTCTAATTCATCTAATTTTTGCAGTGCAATCTCCGGTCCGAAGTTCTCATTAATATAAAGGATAATTTGACGGATCTGTTCATCTGCCATATCTGTACGGATAACTGTATATTTCATCATTATTTCTCCTTCAATATCTGTCTCAGATCCTGGAATGTATTTTCAATTGGTTCAACCCTCCCATTTTTCACATCATCTTCCGCTGCTGATAAAATTTCTAAAAGTTCTATTCTGGATTTCATCCTCTTATATTCCTCATAAGAAAGAGAAACTGTATCTCCTCGGCCGTTTACTGTAATAATAACTGCTTCCTTATTTTCCCTGCATTGTTTTGATATTTCACTATAATGATTTCTTAAATCGGCTGATGGACGAATCGATTCTTGTATTGTAAACATATGAATACCTCCTGTTAATTTTATAGTCATATCATATCATTATATGACTATATATTCAATCAAATTTTACGTATGAAAGTTAGAGAATAAAATAGGAGAAATAATAAGATATTTGTAAAACCATTGTTTTCTTTCTTCCATTCCTGTAAAATTGATTCACATAAGCAAATTGCTTTTCCATATGAAAGAAAGGGTGCTGATTATGAAAATACAACTGATCTGTGTTGGAAAATTAAAAGAAGATTATCTGAAAAAACTAATCGATCGTTACGCAAAAGAGATTCGAAAGAAATATACATTTGAAATCATAGAACTCCCGGACGAGGAAACTCCTGCTAACGCCAGCAAAAAACAAGAGGAAAATATCATAAAAAAAGAAGGAGCCCGCATATTATCACGGATTCCTTCCGATAGTTTTGTTATCCCGCTTTGTATCGAGGGCAAACCTTTCTCAACCGAACAATTCCAAAAGAGATGGACCCAGTTACGACAAGAAGGAGTTTCCTGCGTTACCTTTATCATCGGGGGCTCCTTAGGTTTATCTAGAGAAGTCACTGCCAAAGGCCAGATAAAATTAAGTTTTTCACGCCTTACTTTCCCGCATCAGCTGATGCGTTTGATCCTGACCGAGCAGTTAAGCCGTCTCTAAGGCATCTTCAAACATCTGATACAGATCTGGGAATACTTTTTTGACATTCATTGGTTTCAGATCTTTGCTCACCATTCCATGTCCGGTTTTTCCGGTGGCAATGACTTTGCCGTCTCTGACTACGTCATAGGAAAATTCCAGACGAACCGGTGTAAGTTTCGTTAGTTTTGCATGAATCTGAAGCTTGTCCTCATACAGCGCCGCGGTTTTGTACTTACATTCCAAAAATGTGAGCGGGAAAATAAGCCCGCGGTTTTCTACCTCTGTATACGGAATTCCTGCCGCTTTGATAAAATCTGTTCTTGCTACTTCGAACCAGACTGCATAACAGCTGTGATGGGCGATTCCCATCTGATCCGTCTCCGCATATCGAACTTCTATCTCTGAAATATGCTCCATAATCTTACCTCCTGCCCTCTATTGTAGTCGTTTCTATTTTTTCTGTCAAAGGTTCTTCCTGATCCTTTTCTCCTGCAAAAACGTTTCGGTAAAGGAGCCAAGCTACAACTGCAGTGACAAATTCTGCTGTCCAGAAAGCATTCCATATGCCGTCTGCTCCATAGATCCTTCCAAAAATGTATGCTGCGGGCAAGATGATGACGACGTAACGCAATAAAGATACCAGAAAAGACTGCAATCCTTTTCCCAGCGCTTCAAATGCACCGGCTGCCGTGACAGAAACAGATGAAGCAAGAAATCCAATGCAGATGATCCTCATTGCTGTGATCCCTTCCTGAATGGTTTCCGGATTCTTCGTGAACATCATCATCAAACTTCCCGGAACCGTAAGACATAAAATAACACCCACGACCATAATTCCAGCGATGATTGTCAAAGAAGACCGGAAAATTTTGTGAACTCTTTCAATTTCTCCCGCTCCGTAATTATAACTGATTAAAGGCCGCATTCCCTGCACCATACCATTGGCGGTCAAATAAAGGAAGGTTTGTAATTTATAATAAATGCCAAGAACAACAACATAGGTCTGGGAATAAGCGACAAACAATCCATTCAGGGCTGAAATCAGAACAGATGGAAGCGCCATATTCAAAGTTGCCGGAATCCCGATGAAATATAATTTTTGACAAATACTTTTTTCCAGCTTCAAATATTTCATAGAAAATCGAACATTTAGCGGTTTCCAAATATACACGATCAGATAAATTACAAGTGTGGAAACCTGACCAATCCCTGTGGCAAGCGCAGCTCCTTCGATTCCCATTTTCGGAAATGGTCCGATTCCGAAAATCAAAAGAGGGTCTAAAATAATATTTAAAATGCAGCCGCATAAAAGACTTAACATTGTAACCATCATTTTTCCGACCGCCTGGAATACTTTCTCAAACGTGATTCCTATGGTAATCACAACAGAAAAGCATAGTACAATGGTTGAATAACGAAGCCCCAAATCCATCAGTTTTGGATCGTTCGTAAACATTCTAAGAAATGTCGGCATGAAAAGAAGCCCCAACACATTCAGCAAAATTCCATGAACCCCGTTTAACAACAATCCCTGGGTCGCCGCTGCGCCTGCTCTCTCCTTTTTTCCTGCTCCAAGAAACATAGCGATCATCGCATTGATACCCACTCCAAATCCAACGCTAATTGCCATTACAAGATTCTGCACCGGATATACCAACGACAATGCAGTCATGGCGTCCTCACTGATCTTTGCCACAAAAATACTATCTACAATATTGTACAAAGAATTTACAAACATTGAGATAATCATCGGAAGAGCCATTGACATAAGCAACGGTAAAATCGGTTTTTCTTTCATATAAGTTTGTTCCATTTCATTCCTCCTCTTATCCTATAAAGAACAAAAAGGACTGTAGATCTCTGTTTGAAGTCAGAAACAGAAAAATCTATAGTCCTCGCTCGACACAAATATTCTTTTTTGTTTTCATCACTCATAATAAAATAGCATACATCCATCGCTTATGCAATCATAAATTTAAAAAACGTGGTGAATGACACAAAGTTTAATTATAATTGAAGAAAAAAACGCTTGCAAAATCCATCAGATTATTATATTATAATATAGCTGTGTACCAGTAACTCAGTGGATAGAGTGGCAGCCTCCGAAGCTGTTGGTCGCGGGTTCAACTCCCGCCTGGTGCATCTTAGAACCTGCGTATTTACGTAGGTTTTTATTTTTCTATTTTGTATTCCTTTTTTATCTATCAGCAATTTTTTAAAATAAAGCAAAAAATGATTGATATAATTCGTATTCTTTCCTCAGAGATTATCAATCATTTCTAATTAAGTTCTATACTTTAATTTAGCAACCAATAAGCGATGTTTTTTCTTATGATTCATTCAACAATTCTGAAATACAAATTGAAAAGTCTTCATAAATTTGTGAATTAATTCTGTCAGAAAAAACATATTGATTAGAGTCCTCTTTTTTTTCAAACAAATACGTCAATACTGTTTTTTTCATAGGGTTTACAACCCAATATTCACGAACGCCCGCAGAACGATATTTAAAAAGTTTTGTCAAATAATCCATGCTCTGACTGGAAGGAGACACAATTTCAATCACCCAATCCGGAGCGCCATTACATCCCTTATCTGTAAGTTTATTCTTATCACATATCACACTTATATCGGGTTCTACATAGTTTTTGTTATCCTTATTCAGAAATACAGCAAAAGGAGCAGGATATACTTCACATGAACCAGATTTTCCTCTGATATAGTCTCTGATCGTCGCTGACAGCTCCATCAGAATTTTTTGATGGATCCGGTTTGGAGGCGCCATCATATACATTTCTCCATCGATTAGTTCTGCTCGTTTTCCATCTGGAAGAGTGTAAATATCATCAATTGTATAAAAATCTTCTTGCAACAATGGCATAATGTCACATCCTCCTATATATTCAAAAATTCCTTAATCACCTAGTACTAAAAAGCCCACCAGCCGGAGCGTGTTCCTAAGAATAATTCTTTGTTGAGCTTAGACACCTCCGACACAGAATCAACTCCTGCACTCCTTCCGGAACTGATGCGACAATTCTAGTATAACACTCATCCTTTATCTGTCAACTGCCTGACCCATTGATTCCCGGCTTTCCAAAGAAAGCTTCCATCTCCTATACCAAGCGCTGATTTCGCAAGCATATCCGCCATATCATTGTATTTATCATTCGAATGACCCTTTACTTTTATGAATTTCATTTGCAGCACTTTCTTTTTCTCCTCATAAAATGCTCGGTAAGCCTTGGTTCCTTCTTTATTTGCTTTCCACTCTCCGCTGCACCATTTCTGTATTCCTTCATAATCATAATAAATCATAAGTTTTTTGCATCCCTGCTTCACAGCATAGCTCATAGCCGCCTGTGCCCCCATGATTTCGCCGGCAACATTGCGCATAGATGCCAATGCAGGATCTGTGTATTTCTCAGCAAAGTAGGTTTCTTTTCCCTGAAACAAAATGACCATTCCATAAGAAAACGCTTTCTTGTTTTTATCAAAGCTTCCATCTACATAAGCAGTCATCGTATTTTCGTCGCTTTCCATCTCTTGATTTTCATCATCTTGTAAGAATGCCAGCGCCTCTTCTTCTGACAAAAAACTTTTATAACAAGCTCCGGAAAAGCCGGAAACCTGTGCACGGCACTCTTCCCAGCTGCGGTAGATCCCCGGCTTTTTCCCCTTTTTTACTGCATAATATTTACGTTTCATTTTGATTTCTCCCAAATGATTTTTATCTTGTTTCTTCATGAAACAGAAGAAACTTCCACGACCACGTATTCCGAATGTCCTCCGGTTCGGATTGCGTAGCCCCAGCCGCCGATTCCGGAAGAAACGATGGCCTGATAATTGTCATCTTTCTGATATCCATAGTTTAATTCCGTCACTCCAAGCAGACTGCCCAATTGTCCCGTCGGCCAGATCTGTCCTGCATGTGTATGCCCGGATAGCTGCAGATCAATGCCTGCTGCTTTGTTTTCTTCGAGTCCTCTCGGCTGATGATCCAGCAAAAGAACAAAATGATCCTGATCCACTTGATCTACCAAATCACCAATCTCTGCCCGATCCACAGAGGCATCCGTCCTGCCAACGACCGTCAGCCATTGATTTGGAACTGCTTTTTCATCTTCTAACACATAGATCTCATTCTCTTCCAAAGTTTGAACCAGTTCCTCTTTTGTATAATACGGATCATTTGTATAGGAATTGTAATCATGGTTTCCAAACACATAATAAATTCCATATGCTGTTTTAATATTTTTCAAAACATCCACGGCTTCTTTCATCTCTTCTTTTGTCGTATTTTCATCAAAAATATCGCCTGTCAGAGCAAGAAGATCCGGTTCCTCGTCCTGGATCTGTTTCGCATATGTTTCTAATGTTTCCACACGCATCGTTGTTCCCATATGGAGATCGGAAATCTGAACAATTTTAAAATCTTCTGCTTTCTTTTTCGTTTCAATCCGATACTCCGTCTTTCTCACATCCTTGATATTATACGCTCCATAGGCAAAAATCAAGCATACGATAAAAATAACCACAACATTGCTCCGATACAAGATATCTAAGATTTTCTTGGTCTTTTCTTTCTTTATTTTTCTTCGAAACAGCAAACGAAGGATATCAAAAACAGCGGAAAATGCCAAAAAATGTAAAATCGCCACTGCTCCGAGACCATAAAGCTGCCATCCCCATACGGCACAGAGCAATGCTGCCGCAAGAGATAACGTCACGGAGAGCTTTGATTTCTTTTCAACGCCAAACAAAGTGAGGAATCTGGCAGCGATATGATACAAATAGATTCCAAAGGGTACCCAAACAACGGCCGGCAGCAATACAAACGCTAACAATATGATTCCTCCTTTCCTTGAAGTTTTAGATCGTTACTTCACCGGATAATACTTTCTGATAATCCTCATAATTCTTCTGCAAAAGTTCCGGCGTATTTAACTCATATGGACATTTTGTTTTGCATTGTCCGCAATGAAGACAATCTTCAATCTTTTTCATATTTTCCTGCCATTCTTCATTCAGCCAATTTTTTGACGGGGCTCTCCGCAGCATCAAAGACATTCTGGCGCAATTGTTGATTTTAATTCCTGCCGGACACGGCATACAATATCCGCAGCCACGACAGAATTCGCCGGTCAGCTCTTCTCTCTCTTTTTCGATAAATGCTTTCGTCTCGGCGTCCATAACAGAAGGATTTTCCATGTAGGACAGCCATTCTTCTAAT
This sequence comes from Candidatus Anaerostipes excrementavium, assembly GCA_019114985.1. Taxonomy (GTDB): domain Bacteria; phylum Bacillota; class Clostridia; order Lachnospirales; family Lachnospiraceae; genus Anaerostipes; species Anaerostipes excrementavium. The sequence continues at coordinate 23,466 of DXEM01000012.1, read as the reverse complement.
TCTTCCATCTTCTGAATTCCCCAGATCGGCAGTACATTGTCAAACTGTGACATATAAGCAAATACTGCTTTGGAATGATTTAAAAGACCTCCTGCCAGACCTTTCATCGCAATAAATCCCATGTCATGCTTTTTGCAAAGCTCTGTCAGCTCCAATTCCTTTTCAGAAGACAAATAGCTAAATGGATACTGCAAGGTTTCATAGAGTCCTGACTCAATACATTCTCTTGCAACGCCCAGCTTATGGGCTGTGACGCCGATGTGGCGGATCTTTCCTTGTGCTTTTGCCTCTAACATGCACTCATACATCCCGGTTCCGTCACCTTCACGGTAACATACATCTACGCAGTGGAATTGGTAAAGATCAATGTAATCTGTTTTTAATAGATGTAAGGACGTTTCCAGCTGCTCCCAAAATTCTTCCGGCGTCCTTGCCATCGTCTTTGTCGCAATATAAATTTTATCCCGCATTCCTTCAAACGCATACCCTAATTTTTCTTCGCTGTCGCTGTATGCACGCGCTGTATCAAAAAATCGCATACCGCCCTCATATGCTCTTTTCAGGATTGCTGCCGCTGTCTCCATATCCACTCGTTGAATCGGCAAAGCGCCGAAAGCGTTCTGCGGTACGGTAATCCCTGTTTTTCCTAATGTGATCTGCTTCATACTTAGCCTCCTATCTAATTTCCATCCTGCTTTGCTGGCCTGCTACGAACATTGGAAGTTCCAAACCGTTTTCTTCCAGCAGCTCCTTTTTTGAAAGGATTTCTTTTGTTTTTCCATCTGCTGCAATCTTCCCATCGGATAATAAAATCGTACGATCACAAGTATCCCAGATCATGTCAAGATCATGGGATGCGATGATCTTCATACAAGGAAGATCGTTAATAATATGAATCAAATTCCGCCGGTTTCTGGGATCCAAGGCAACAGAAGGCTCATCCAGCAAAATAATCTGCGGATCGGTCGCTAAAATCGTTGCAATGGATGCCAGCTTTTTTTGTCCTCCGGACAGCCGATAAATCTGTTTTCCTTTGATATCCTGAATATGAACCAGATCTAAGGCTCTCTCTACTCTTTTTTCTACCTCTTCCTCCGGATATCCATAATTTCTCGGCGCAAATGCCACATCTTCATATACATTGGACATAAACAGCTGACTTTCAGAATCCTGAAAAACGTATCCGACCTTTTCCCGGATCTTTGCCATATGTTTCTTTTCTGCCGTTAATCCACCAATCAGGATTTCTCCTTCATATTCCGACAAAATTCCTACCATAATTTTCAATAGAGTCGATTTCCCAACTCCATTGGCTCCGACGATTCCAATGGATTCTTCTCCTTCTGCCTGAAAAGAGAGGTCGGACAGAACCTTCTCCTCTCCATAAGAAAAAGATAAGCGGCGGATTTCTATCATCTGCATATCCTATTCCTCCTCATTTAAAATCGAAAGATCCCTCCAACTATCTCAAATAGCGGCAGGATCCGAAATGCCAAAAAAACGGCCATCCATCCGGCGACATATCCCGCACTGACCCCAAAACCACTTTTTTTTCGTACCAGCCGAAAGGTGCCGTCATATCCTCTCAGCATCATACTTTCATAAACAACCTGCGCTCGGTCAATGCTTCGAAGCAGCAGCTGTCCTGCCAAAGACCCCCACGCCTTCCAATGGATTCCCTTCTGTCCAGGGGCACGCATCTCATAGGCGAGGGTGATTCTTTCTGCTTCTTTTAACAGGACAATGATATATCGATAGATCAATAAAATGACCGTAAGAAATGTCTTCGGAACATGCAGGCACTGCAATCCATAACATATCCCCTCTATGGAAGTAGACACAACCAAAAGGTAGGAAGCCAGTACTGCATAAATTCCTTTCAGCATCAGTGTGATCATGGAAATCATCCCTCCTGTCAGCGCAAATCCGCCTATATGACCGATTACCTGATGATCCAGAAACGGATTGGCAATTCCCACTGCGGCAACGATCCATAAAATGGCTTTTAGCTGCCGAAGCGCTCTTCCAAACGGTATCTCTCCCAGATAAAACAAAACGAACAAATACAATCCCATGCCGGCAGTTCCCAGCAGATCATATTTGTGAAAGGAAACCACCGTCAATATGTATCCAAATGTCACTAAAAGCTTTGCCAACGGATGCAGATTTTGGAGCCATTGATCTTTTGCCGCAATTTCATCCGCCTGATGGATCCCATAAATCGCTTCTCTTATATTTCCCACGTTTATTTCTTCTTTCTAATCATTCGGACGGCAGCACAGAAAAGGACACATAAAGCTGCTACTGCCAATCCTCCCGCAATTCCCGAAAACGAAGTGCCAGAAGCCGCTTCTGATCCCTTCCAGGCATAATCTGGCAGCAATGCTGTAAATTCCTGTATCTTCTCAGCCGCCTGATGTACCACGCCGGAAGCTGACAATTCTGTTGTCCCAGACACTTGTTCCATGGACCATTCCAGACCATCCGGATTTGAAGATGCCGCAAGAGATAAAAGTCCTCCAATAACAGCCGCCGCTGCTGCTAACACCCCAATGGTTCCCTTGTAGGAAAGTTTTCCTCTTTCCTGTTCCTGATGCATCCATAAAAGTTCCGGACGCGCATCATAAAGAAAACACAAGACTGCAGCTGTAATCAATCCCTCAACCAAACCAATGGCAAGATGAATCGGCTGCATCGTGCCAACAAAGATCGGAAACGGCAGTTCTGTGATCCCTGATGCTAAAGTTTCCAAGGTTACAGAAAAAGCCCCCAGCTGAAGGGTAGCAGCACATCCGATGATGGAAGCTGCAATAATCTTCTTCCGGTTCATTCCATGTTTCATTGCGAATCTCCAAATAACAAATCCGCCAATGAAACATCCATAAAACGCCATATTCCATATATTAGCGCCCAGAGCCAAAAGCCCTCCGTCTGCGAAAAGCAGACATTGAATCAATAAGACGCCGATCATCGTGAGGAATCCGGCAAAAGGGCCTAAGATTGCGGAAAGCATCATCCCGCCGCACAAGTGTCCGGAAGAACCGGTTCCCGGTATTGTAAAATTAATCATCTGCGCCGCAAAAACAAACGCACCCATAACGCCCATTACCGGAATCTTTTTCGTATCTGTTTCTAAATGTACTTTTTTCATGGAGCAGGCCATTGCCGCCGCCGAACAAACATACATGGTTCCCGCGACTGCCGGCGCTACCAATCCATCTGCCATATGCATAAATCGTTCCTCCTTTTATTTGATTTTCTTGATCGAGACATCCATGCTTCCCGAACGAAATCCTTCCAAATCCAAAGTGATATAAGTATAGCCAAGACTTTTTAATCGATCGATGATCTGCGCTCTATTTTCTATCACACGATCCATTTCCTTTGCATCGACCTCCAAACGCACAAGATCATCATATACGCGAAGCCTCACATTGTAAAAGCCTAATTTCCGCAAAAAAGCCTCTCCCTGATCAACTTTTTTCATCTTCTCATAGGTAAGTCTGGTTCCATATGGAAATCTGGTCGCTAAACATGGAAGAGACGGCTTGTTTGCAGCCGTAACGCCATATTTTCGCGCCAATTCACGAATCTCCATCTTGGAAAGCTCTGCGTCAGCTAAAGGACTTTGAATTCCAAGTTCCTGTATCGCCCGAATTCCAGGACGATAAACATGGAGATCATCTTCATTGGTTCCCTCCAAAATCACCGGCACATGAAGATCCTCTGCCAGCTTCTTTATCTCCGAAAACAAGCATTTTTTGCACCGATAACATCGGTCAATCGGATTCTCTTCTATATCCGCATCTTTCAATTCATCCAGAAAAATCGTTTTTGGTTCTGCCCCAATGGATGCCGCAGCTTCTGCGGCTTCTTCCAATTCTCCTAAAGGATGGAGCTTCGTATGGACAATGACCGCATAAACTTTTGTGCCATTTTGTTCTGCTTCCCGGCACGCGAATTTCAGCAATAGACTGCTGTCAACGCCTCCGGAAAAAGCCACTGCCACATCCTTTTTGGTATACTGCGCCATCCGATGCCGTAAATCTTTTTCTTTTTTATTTTCCATGCTGATTTTTCCAAGCCTTTCCAATCTCTTGATAGACATCCAGATAAGCCATATCCAGCTTGCCGCAGATTTCTTTTACGCTTTCATACTCCGGATAAGCGCGGCTTTCTCCTGACGGAAGACTGCACACCTTTACCTTCGCAGTTCCAAACCACCCACAGATCTCTTCTTCCTGCCGTTTTAATATGGTTCGCTCCATTTTTACCCGACGGATTCCAATGGTTGTCGTTTCACGGAAAATGATTTCTTCCAATTCTTCGATTTGTTCTTCCCTGCAAATCACATTCAATTGATATGCGGGACGATTTTTCTTCATAAAGACTGGGGAATAATGGACATCTCTGGCTCCTGCCGAAAACAGTTTCTCCATCAGCTGCCCAAACACCTCTCCGCTGCAGTCATCGATGTTTGTCTCTAATTTCCAGATTTCATCCTTTTCCTTTGTTTCCGGCTCGATGAGCATTGCCCTCAAAATTCCGGCGCAGGCATAATCTCGTTTTCCTGTTCCTATTCCTATTTTTACAATTTTAAACGTCTCCGGAAGCTGATCGGATGTCTGAATCGCCGCAGCAATCGCTGCACCTGTCGGAGTCACCAGCTCTCCCATCACGCCGGACATCCGCAGCGTAAGATTGTAAGCGGATACAATGTTTGCAACTGCCGGCACCGGGATCGGCAGTACGCCGTGCTGACAACGTACGGTGCCGCTGCCTTCATACAGCTGAGGAATGATGACGTCCTGAATTCCCAAATCATCCAGACAAAACGCCGCCGCGCAGATATCTGCAATTGAATCCACCGCGCCAACCTCATGAAAGTGCACCTTTTGGATCGATTCCCCATGGGCTTTTGCCTCTGCCTCGGCAATGATCTTAAAAATATCCTCTGCAATCTTTTTTGCACAATCCGTCAATCCTGACTGCCGGATGATTTCTAAAATGTCCAAAAGTCCTCGATGTTCATGATGATGACCGTGTCCCGCTCCATGATGATGGTGACCATGATCGTGATGATGCCCGTGACCTTCCTCGTGCGAATGATCATGGTGATGTGTATGTCCATGAAGATATTCCATATCGTGATCATGATTCTCATGCTCCGCATCCAAAATCACATCAAAATCGCATCCGTCCAGTCCGGCTTTCTTTTTCCGGCTGATTTTCACCTCAAATCCGTTTACCGAAAGGCTTTTTAACGCTTCTTGAAGCTTTTGTTCATCCACTCCCAAATCAAGCAGCGCTCCGACGAACATATCCCCACTGATTCCGCTGCTGCAGTCCAAATATAAAGTTTTATTCATGCTTTACCCCCAGTCTGTTAATCTGTGTTGCCATATAGCCGGCGCCGTATCCATTATCAATATTCACAACCGCAATTCCATTGGCACAGGAATTGATCATCGTCAGCAGAGCGGACAATCCATGCATATTAGCGCCATATCCAACAGAGGTTGGAACCGCAATGACCGGTTTGTCAACTAATCCGCCAATAACACTCGCCAACGCTCCTTCCATTCCGGCAATCGCAATCACACAATTGGCACTTTGTATCTGATCCAGGCGCGACAACAAACGATGCAGGCCGCTGACTCCCACATCATAAATCCGCTCCACATTCGATCCAAAGTATTCGGCTGTCTGCGCCGCTTCCTCCGCGACTGCAATGTCTGCGGTTCCTGCAGTGCACACTGCAATTTTCCCAGCTTTTACTTTTCCTTTTTTCTCTATTTTTATAATGCGGGAAATCTTGTCATATTGAAGTTCTGGGTATATTTTACGCAGCATTTCATATTGTTTTTTGCTGGCTCTCGTTCCAAAAACTTCTCCTTCTTCTTCGTACAGTTTCCCTACAATCCGTATCAAATGGTCGTCCGCTTTCCCGCTGCAAAAAATAACTTCTGCAAATCCTGAACGGATTTTTCGATGTGTATCCAATTTTGCATATCCCAAATCTTCAAACGGCTGCCTTTTTAAAAGACGTTCTGCCTCTTCCATCGAAAGGCTGCCATTTTTCACTTTTGCCAATATTTCCTGCACTTCCATGGCATTCCTCCTGCTTCTATCTTGTCCTTTTTATTTTACGATGAATTTTATTCTATCACAAGATTCTTTCTTGCATTTTCCTTTTTATCGTTATAGACTTATAGTAACACTTAAAGTTCACTCGAAGTCAAGAAAGGATTTTTCTATGTATAGCATTGGTGAAGTTTCCAAAAAAATGAACATTACTCCGTCTACCTTACGGTATTATGAGAAGGAAGGTTTGCTGCCTTTCGTCAGCCGCACAAAATCCGGTATTCGCAGTTTTAATGATGCTGATCTCAATCGTTTAAGAATCATTGAGTGTCTGAAAAAGACCGGCATGTCTATTAAAAAAATCAAACAATTCATCGATTGGTGTTCGGAAGGAGATTCTACACTGAATCTGCGCTATGAAATGTTTCTGGAACGAAGAGAAGAAACTCTGCGCCAGATTGAAGAATTGAAAAAGACGCTGGATGTAATCGATTACAAATGTTGGTATTATGAAATGGCTGTTAATGCAGGCACGGAAAAAGTCCACTGCATGCTGCCGCCGGAAGAAAAAAGAACTATGCCATACGCATAGCGTTTTATTTCATAGGAACAAAGATTTCTATGAAATAAAAAATGGCGCTGAATCTTATCATTAAATCTGATAAGATCCAGGGCCGTTCTATCTTAAAAATCATGCTCCATATCTCTGTTCTATGAACTTGTCTTTAATCTCTGTCATTTCCTCCAAACAAAAGGATCAGACGCAGCAAACTGAGCAGTGCTGCCGCGGCTCCTGCCACATAAGTAAGAGCTGCCGCTGAAAGAACTTTCCTTGCCTGATGCACCTCATCTTCATACATGATCCCGGTATTCCCAAGAACCCGCAGCGCTCTGGATGACGCGTTAAATTCTACAGGCAGGGTCACCAGCTGAAAAAGAACCGCAAGAGAAAATAAAATAATGCCAACATGAATCAATGTCTGATTCATACTCATAAATACTCCTGCGATGATGAACACCCATGAGAGGTTTGATCCAATGTTCACAATCGGCACCAGGGCACCTCGAATCGTCAAAGGCACATATCCCTTCTGATGCTGAATCGCATGACCGCACTCATGTGCCGCAACCCCGATTGCAGAAATAGAATCAGAACCATAAGTGGCGTCAGAAAGACGCAGAACCTTGCTTTTCGGATCATAATGATCGGTAAGACTGCCGCTGACTCTCTCTACAGAAACATCATAAATCCCTGCTTGATTAAGGATACGTTCTGCCGCCTGAGAACCGGTCAATCCACAATGGCACCGTACTCTGGAATATCTTCGGAATGTGGAATTCATCTTAGAAGATGCGATCAGAGTTATGATCGCGCCAATAATAATCAAAATATAAGTTCCATCAAAATAATATCCATATGGGTAATACATAGATGCTCCCTTCCTTCTTCTTTACTTGTTAAAATTATATCGTTAGTATAATACGAAATCAAGGGAATTTATGCTTATTTTAATTTATTTTAGAATCATTTCATTTTTTCAAACACGGTTAAGCTTCCTTTAAAAATCCTTCGACTTCTTTACAGAATGCTTCTGTTTGACGATAGGCAATGAAGTGATCTCCGGGGATGATAGAAAGCCACGCATCCGGAATGGATTCTGCAATCATTTTTGTATGTTTTTCCTTGATCATATCTTTGGTGCCTGCAATGACCAGCACCGGCATAACAAGTTTTCTCAGTTCTTTTGGATCGACATTCGGATCATTCACCATCAATCCAAGCATCTCTTCCTTTTCTTTCGCTTTTGAGCTGAATCGCGACAAAAACCTTGTCATACGATATCCAAGTTCAATCGGAATCTGTATACTCGGTTTTACCCCTTCTGCACTTAGATTCGCGCCATTTAAAATAAGCTTTTTCACCCTTTCCGGATATTTTAAGGCAAATACAAGAGCAATATTTCCTCCATCCGAAAACCCGAGCAGATTCGCCTGATAAATCTGCTTCTGATCCATAAATTCCAACAGATCTTCCGCAAACTGACGGATCGTAAAAGGTTCCTTCCCTCTTGGCGATCGTCCGTGTCCTCTGGTATCCAAAGCAATCACGCGGCAGGAAGATGCAAAATAATTCATAACCTCTTCAAAATGACTGCTGTCTTCCCCATTTCCATGCAGAAGGATCAGGGGCTCGCCGGCTCCCTTTTCTCTGTAATATAATTGCATTTTCATGCTCCTTCTAAAAAAATGCAGGCTTTCTAACAATTAGAAAGCCTGTAAAATCTATAATAATTCTGCACGGAGTTCCTCTCCTGTTTTGGCGCTTAAGTAAGCCGGTGCAATATCGAAAACTGTCTTGCATCCTGTCTGACCTTCCTTCGCCATACGATAAGCAGCTCTTGCATAGGCAGCGATCACGCTGGAAGTAAATTCCGGATTAGAATCCAGTTTCAAGCGGTACTCAATCAGATGATGGTGCTCTCCTTCCCATCCGGTTCTTCCGCTTCCTAATACAAATCCTCCATGTGGGATCTCGCTGTGATTTTCTTTCAATTCTTCTTCACTGATGAAATGTACCGTCGTATCATAGTCAGCAAAGTAGTTTGGCATATTTTTGATTTCCTGCTCCACTGCCTGAGGATCGGCGCCTTCCTCTAAGACAACAAAGCATTCTCTTGTATGCTTTTCCCTTGTAGTAAATTCCGGATCTTTTCCGCTTCTTACAGCTTCCAAGGCACTCTCTACCGGAATGGTATACTGTTTGCCGTCTTTGACACCTTCTACGCGGCGGATCGCATCAGAATGTCCCTGGCTGACACCTTTGCCCCAGAATGTATAATCCTTTCCTTCCGGAAGAATCGCATTGGCATACATACGATTCAAAGAGAACATTCCCGGATCCCATCCTACAGAAATAATGCCTACTTTGCCGCCGCATTTTGCTGCCGCGTCTACATTCGCAAAATGCTCCGGAATCCTTGCATGAGTATCAAAACTATCCACTACGTTGAACATAGCAGCATATTCCGGCGTTTGTACCGGAAGGTCTGTAGCACTTCCTCCGCATAAAATCATAACATCGATCTTATCTTTCCAATTCTCTGCATCGGAAACATGACACACTTGTGCAGATTGGGTAAGAATCTGAAGATCTTTTGGATCTCTTCTTGTAAAAACAGCCACGACTTCCATATCCGGATTCTGTCTTACCGCGCATTCTACACCACGTCCCAGGTTTCCATATCCTAAAATACCAATTTTTATCATAATTCTCTATCTCCTGTCTTTCTTTTACATTTATTAGCATCAGTCAGTATACCATCAATCGTGTGTAAATTCAACGCATAAATGCAAATCATCCATTCCTTCGTATAAATCATATAAATCAAAAATAGATTCGATCTTTTTTGCAAAAGGCTTTTTCATTTTGTATAATAAAATGGAAAGAGAGGTGTTTTTAATGCTACTTCAAGAAAAGATGGAACATACGGATTTTTCGCCCAGCGAACGAATCGTCATAGACTTTATCATGGAAAAACAAGAGTTCATCGAAAACTATACGACCACCGCAATTGCAAAAGAAACTTATACTTCCCCTTCGATTCTCATTCGGATTGCAAAAAAGCTGGGGTTTTCCGGATATAACGCTTTTAAAAAGGCATTTCTTGAGGAAGTTTTGTATTTAAAACATAACTTTCATGACTTGGATGCCAATCTCCCATTTTCGTCAAGACACTCCATTATGGATATTGCGGCTATCATCATCAATTTAAAGCAGGAAAGCCTTCGAGATACACTTTCCCTGATCGATCCCGGCCAGCTGCAAAAAGCCGTAAGGCTTCTGAAAAACGCCCAAGCAATTAAAGTCTTCGCAATATCCAATATAAACTATCTTGCGGAAGAATTTGTTTTTAAACTTCGCCATATCGGTATTAAGGCAGAAACGTACCTTACCAGCACGACTCTGTTTCAAGAGGCGAAGATGTCTCAGCCAAATGAATGTGCCATCTGTATATCCTATTCGGGAGAAACTCCGGAGCTCAATTACACAGCAAAACTCCTAAAAAAGAATCGAGTCCCCATCATTGCCATTACCAGTGTTGGTGAGAATTCTCTTACCCAGCTTGCCAGTGTTGTTTTACAGACTACAACACGTGAAAAATCCTATTCCAAAATCGGAGCCTTTACCTCCTTAGAGTCTATCTCCGCACTATTGGATATCCTTTATTCCTGCTTATTCCAAGCAGATTATAAAAACAATTATAACTTTAAAATCCAATTGTCCAAAGCTACAGAATTTCGATCCATTGATAATGCAATCATCCAGGAGGATTAGTCCCCTTTTATTACACAGACCCTGTGCCAACCGCAGAATGCCATTGACACAGGGTCATTGCTTTATCATTCTTGATTATTCCATCACGCCAATCTCATCCGGTACGATCACTTTCGCCTCTGTGCACGCCAGCACATCTTCCACCGTATATCCGGGAGCTAATTCTTTCAAAATGAGTCCGTCTTCGCCAACCTGGAAATAACACCGTTCTGTAACGATATCCGTAACACATTTTACACCTGTCAATGGAAGCGTGCATTTCTTAAGAATCTTTGATCTTCCGCTTTTCTCACAATGATCTGTCGCTACAATTATACGTTTCACGCCGGCACACAGATCCATTGCCCCTCCCATCCCGGGAACCAGTTTTCCGGGAATCGTCCAGTTGGCGATATTGCCTTCTTCATCTACCTGAAGAGTTCCAAGCACCGCCGCGTCAATATGTCCGCCTCGAATATAAGCAAAAGAAGTCTCATGATCACATACGCTTCCGCCTTTGATCACAGATGCCGGCTGTCCTCCTGCGTCTATGACGTCAATATCTTCTTCTCCCCATTTTGGAGTTGCTCCGCTGCCGACTGTTCCGATTTCTGCTTCCAGCCAGAGGTCAACGCCTTCCGGCAGATAATTTACACACATCAAAGGCAATCCGATTCCAAGATTTACAAAATCGCCATCTTTGAAAAATTTCGCACAACGAGATGCGATCAGCTCACGCCCTTTTAATTCTGCCATTATGCCTTCCCTCCTTCCGCTTTTGCCTTCAGCCGCTGCCACATCGGGCATAGATATCGTTTCTCTCCGGTTCTCTCGTAGACCATATCGATGATCGGAGCCGGCACATCAATCTCTTCCGGTCCCAGTTCACCGACTTCCACGATCTCTTCTACTTCTGCAATGACCCAATCCGCAGCCATCGCCATCGTGCTGTTGGTTGCTCTCGAATTCATGCGGAAACAAATATTTCCCGCCGTATCCGCTTTTGTAGCCTTGATCAAAGCTACATCCGCATGAAGCGGCAATTCCAACAAATATTCTTTTCCATTGATTGTAATTTTTTCTTTTCCTTCTTCTACATCGGTTCCAAGGCCTGTTGGGGTTAGGCATCCTCCAAGTCCTGCGCCGCCGCATCGAATTCTTTCTGCGAAAGTGCCCTGAGGGCTGAATTCGATATCCAGTTCACCGGCAAACATCTGATCTCTTGCGATCGGATTTAATCCAATATGGGTGGTAATCAGACTTTTTACCCTTTTTTCTTTGATCAGACGCCCCACACCCTGATCCGGCATACCAGCTGATACCGCAATCGCATCAATATCTGTGATTCCTTTTTCCAACATACCGCTGATGATCTCCTCTGCGGAGAATTCTCCATGCCAATCTCCAAACATAATCGTCTGGCCGCTTTTGATCTTCTCAAGGGCTTCCTCCCTTGTTACTACTTTTGATCTCAATTACATCCCTCCTCTTCATTCTGATCTTCAGATCAAGAATTTTAAGAAATCTCCAGGTCATTCTCCCTTAAATTCTGCTTTACGCTTTTCAATAAACGCCTTCACGCCTTCTATAAAGTCTTTGGATGCGGCACATTCGCTCTGCGTCGGAATCTCACATTCATCCAAATATTTTTTGTAATCAAAAAAGCTTGCCTGATAGATCTGTTTCTTAATGTTCTTATAGGAAAGCAGCGGTCCTGCCGCAAATTTCTTAGCAAGTTTCATGACCGCATCATCCAGCTCTTCTGCCGGAACTACATCATATACGATACCTGCTTCTTTGGCCTCTGCTGCCTTTAACGGACGTCCGGTCGCACAAAGTTCCATCGCCTTCTGCGCTCCAAGACTTTTCACCAGGAGATACGTTCCTCCCGTATCCGGTACCAATCCAAGATTCACAAAGGCCATAATGAATTTTGCGTTATCTGCGCAAACAACAAAATCCGCAGAAAAAGCCAAACTAACACCTGCACCGGCCGCTGCGCCGCTTACCTGCGCAATCACAAGTTTGCTCATACGTTTTAAGCCATTCGTTACGTTGCCGACCTTATCAAACAGGGAATCCATATTGACTTCCCCGCCTTCCTGGATGACATTGTAGAAATAACCAATGTCACCGCCTGCAGAAAAGGCTTTCGGCATTCCTTTGATCACAACGACTTTCACGGCAGGATCCTTCTCACAAGCATCCACCACATACAGCAATTCATCCGCCATTTGTTCATCAATTGCATTGAGATTCTTTGGATAGTTCATCGTAACGACACCAACGCCATCCTCTACCACATACTGTAACTTTTGAAGATCCATACTTTTCCTCCTTTAACATAGATTTCCAGTCCATTGCAAAACCGGATTCTGGTTTTAAACCAAACACGAACAATCATCGTAGTATTATTATAACATTTTGCATATTTTCTTTCAATCACACGAAATTTTTTTAGCAAATTTGCACAATACAAAGAGGTGGAATTTCTTTTTTGAATTTAAATCAGATCTTAGGAGAAGAGTTGCACGAATGGAAATCTCGGTGTATAATTTCAGAAAAATATAGAAGAAATGAGGAACCCCGTATGTCATTTACAGGTATTTTTAAAGCAAAAGATGGTCTGGCTGCGATTGCAGATTCCAAAGGTTCTATCAAAGAAAACGGGAAATATATCGAGGACCCGACACGGAATCCACAAAAGCTTTTTCCGTTTTCCAATGGGGTCGCTGTTACCTGCGGCGCAAATCAAATCAGTGTTCAAAACCCGAATCGTCTGTTTCCCCAAACCATCAATCTTGAGGATTTGGTTTTCGAGTATCTTCAGTCAAAACACACGTTGGATTCTGGATTTTTTCAAACCTTGCTTGTAAAAATGGGAACGGATCCTTCCAATCAGGAACCGGTTCATTTTCTGATCGGCCGTAAGATCCGTGCCAGTGAATATATCCTAGAACGTCATCAGATCGGATATCGCTATTATGCGGAGCGAATCGGGCTGGATACCGACCTGTTTTTCACCGCCGGGGATGAATTATATCAGCAAACATTCTCCCGAATGGATTCCATCGCTCATATTACTTCCGTCGATGTTCTTCAAAAGTTCGTGGCATCGAAACTGGACTCGATGATCAAGTTTTATGATGAGACACTCTCCTACAATCCGGTAGGCGGTATTATTCGATCTTATATATTAAAATAAAAACTTTTTCTCTATAACAAAACAAAGACATCGTTTCATCATCTATTAAGATAATGTCACGATGTCCTTTTATTTACGGATTACACCTGCTGCACGGAGTCAGACCACGCTGAACTGCCTCAGACTTTGTTACAACAATATCACTGCTTCTTAAATATTGACAGCCTGCTGCATGGTATTTACTTCCAGTTCTTGTAATATGTACACTATATGAATTTGAAACCGTATTCGAATCACTGCTGTCATCAGAAACCTTGGCTTCTTCGGAAGATACTGATGATGTGGCTGAAGAAGAACTTTTTTTCACCGTTTTTTCTTCCTTCACAGGATTCTTTAATTTATCATATTTATCTTCCAGTTCTTCATAATCATCTTGAAGATCATTATAATCTGATAAATACTCGTTTTTCTTAGAGACAGCATCTTGATAATCCTTTTCTAAATCCTTCGATTCAGAATCTTTTTTCTCCAGATCTTCTTTTAATTCCTCTATTTGAGATTTTTGATCTTTTATTTGCTGACTCTGATCATAATTTCCATAAAGAGATGCTGTCACAAAAACTGTCAATATAGCTAAAATAACCCGAATGTTTTTCTCAAAAAACTTTTTCATTTGAAAATGACCTCTGCTTTTCATACCTTTTGATCTTAAAAGCCCTATGCGGCTTTATTTTGTAACGTAAAAATTTTTTTACTCATCCCAGTTATGATATACTTCCTGGACATCGTCGTCATCGTCCAGAAGATCCAATGTTTTTTGAATGTTTTTAATATCTTCTTCGCTGGTTAATTCTACCGTCGTTCCCGGAATCATTGTGACATTGGCGTCAGCCATCGGAATTCCTTCTCCTTCCAACGCCTCACGCACCTGGCTGAAATCTTCCGGTGTTGTCAGCACTTCGAAGCTGTCTTCCTCTTCCACAAAGTCTTCTGCTCCTGCATCCAAGGCGATCATCATAAGATCATCTGCATCCATCTCACATTCTTCTTTGGAAATCAGAATCTGTCCTTTCTTCTCGAACATATAAGACACACATCCCGGTGTTCCGACATTTCCGTTTCCTTTCGTAAAAGCGCTTCTTACATTGGATGCGGTACGGTTCTTATTATCGGTAAGAGTGTCTACAATAATTGCGACTCCGCTTGGTCCGTATCCTTCATATGTAATCTGTTCATAATTAACGGAATCAGCATCTCCTGCTGCCTTTTTAATTCCTCGCTCGATGGTGTCGTTCGGCATATTGTTTGCTTTTGCTTTCGCGATCACGTCTCGCAGCTTGCTGTTGTTATCCGGATCCGGTCCTCCTTCTTTTACCGCAACTGCGATCTCACGTCCGATGACAGTGAAGATCTTTCCTTTCTTTGCGTCATTTTTCTCCTTCTTATGCTTGATATTCGCAAATTTACTGTGTCCTGACATCTTCTTTTTCTTCCTTTCTCTTTTCTACTTTGACCTGTTTGATCATTTTTTCATGGATATCGATTGATTTGAAAGAGTAGCCTTTGTAAATAATCTCGATCTCCTCGTTATCTTCCGGCAAATGTCCCAGCTGATCGATCAGAAAACCGTTTAACGTCTCCACATCTTCTGCATCAAATTCGATGCCCAGAACGTCTTCTGCTTCTTCCAGCCTTGTGCTGCCGCGCATCAGATAAAGACCTGCCCAGCCAAGCTTTGTAATGTTTTTATCCTCTACGTCATATTCATCTAATATATTCCCGACGATGACTTCCAGCATATCTTCCATAGACACGATTCCTTCCGTCTGGCTGTACTCATCAATCACCACCGCCATATGAATCTTCTTTGTCTGCATCTCCTGGAACAGTACGGACAGATTCATCGTCTGATGGACGAAGAACGGTTCTCTGGCAATATCAGAAAGCTTTGCCTCCCGATCATCCAGATAGGCATCGATTACATCTTTTAAATATAATACGCCGACGATATTATCAATATCTTCCTCGTAAAGCGGGTATCTGGAATACGGACGATCCGCCATATAATTCAGCGCCTTCTCAATGGACGTTGAAGCGTCGATCGCATCGATCTTCTTCCTGGAAGTCATGACATCTGTGACGTCCTTATCTCCAAACTCGAAGATATTGGTAATCATCTTCGCTTCCCCTTCCAGGATCTCTCCATGCTCATGCCCTTGATTGACAATATTCATGATCTCTTCTTCGTATTCATTGTCGTCTTCCGTATGATCCTGCTCTGAAGCCTTCAAACGTTTCTTTTGTTCCTTTAAATCGTCTTTCTTGCTTCTAAGTATCCAGCCAACCGCAAACCCAACGACCGCCGTTACAATCATTAGAAGTATCGAGACATTCATCTCACTCATAACATCTTCTCCTTCTTACGAAATCTCTATCGCAAACTGAGATAAATATACCATTTTCCTACCAAAAGGTCAATGTTGCTGCGTTTTTCTATGTATCAAGACTTAAACTGATCCGCAGTGCCCGATCTACCTGATGGATGAAAGAGCAGCTTAAATGACATACCTTCTCCCTCAATCTGCTTTTGTCAATGGTTCGTATCTGTTCCAATAAAATGACAGAATCTTTCTCCAGCTCACATCTTCTGCAGTCCAAAGGTACATGTGTCGGCAGCTTCGCCTTATTCATTTTGCTGGTGATTGCCGCACAAATGACGGTAGGGCTGTACCGATTCCCTGCATCATTCTGCAGGATAATCACCGGACGAATCCCTCCTTGTTCTGATCCGATGACCGGCCTTAAGTCTGCATAAAAAATATCTCCTCGCTTAATTACCATAAGCCTTCTCACTCTCCATTCCTTCTTTCAATAGTTTATGAAGAGTATTGACGATTCTTTCAAAAGTATTCCGTAAAGCTCCTATTTTTCCAAATATTCCACTGCTTCCTTCATTCTTTTATGCTGCATATAGACCCTCGGCACTCTTTTGCTGATGCCGCAGACAAATTCATAATTAAAAGACCCGGCCGCATTGGCGACTTCTTCTACGGTAATATGCTTGTCTCCGTCTTCTCCTACCAAAGTTACCTCATCCATCACCGAAACCTCCGGAATATCGGTCACATCGATCATAAATTGATCCATGCAGATCCTTCCAATGATCGGAGCATACTGCCCTCTGACCAGCACTCTGCCCTTCGATGACAAAGCCCTTGGATATCCGTCTGCATACCCAACCGGAATCGTAGCAATCTTTGTATTGCGTTTCGTCACAAAGGTATGATTATAGCTGACTCCCTCGCCAGGTCCCACTTCTTTTATATATACAATATGTGTTTTTAAGGACATCGCCGGCTTTAAACGAAGCACCTCTTTTGACACTTCTTCTGACGGATACAAACCGTATGTGATGATTCCGGAGCGTACCATATCCATCTTCCAGCCGTTCATATCAATGATAGACGCACTGTTTGACACGTGTTTGACCGGAATATGAATTCCTTCCTCTTCCAGCCAGCCAACAAACTTATCATACTCTGCCTTCTGCTTTCTGGCAGACGACTTGTCTGTCTCATCAGCACAGGCAAAGTGCGTAAACAATCCTTCGATCATAATATGCGGCAAATCAGCAATCTTCTTTATAATTTCCAAAGATCCCTTCGTAGGTTTAAATCCGATGCGGTTCATGCCCGTGTCCAATTTGATATGGATTTTTGCATCTTTTCCAAGCGCCGATGCAATCCTTGACAAGGATTCTGCCATTTCGTAACAAAAGACCGTTGGCTGAATCTCATACTGGATCAGCGAACTATATTGGTATTCTGACGTATAGCCCAAAATAACGATTGGCTGCGTGATTCCATTATTCCTTAATGTGATTCCTTCTTCTATGATTGCCACAGCAAAAGCATCCACTCCGATCTTATCCAGCGCTTTTGCAATCGGAACCGCTCCATGACCGTATCCATCCGCCTTGATGACCGGCATCACTTTGACCCCCGGTCCAATCACTCGTTTTACCTCTCTGATATTATCACAAATGGCGTCCAGATCAATGACTGCATGGACCCGATAATATTGATTCATGTTCTCCTCCTGTAACATCTTTGATGTGCTGTAAAATATCTGAGGCAATCATGCTGTACGGACCTTTTTCTTTCATTGCAGCATCTCCTGCAAGCCCGTGGAGATATACGCCTTTTACCGCAGCCTCGAACAAATCACAGCCCGTTCCTGCCAATCCGGTAATCATACCGGCAAGAACATCACCGCTGCCTCCGACTGCCATCCCATGGTTGCCACTCTGATTAATATACAACTTCTTCTGCTTCTGTGCAACTACCGTTGCCGCATCTTTTAATACCGCAGTTCCATGGAACTTCTCCGCAATTGCCTGGGCAGCTTTGCAGATATCCTCTTTTACTTCTTTGATATCTTTTTTTAATAATCGCGCCCCTTCCATCAAATGCGGCGTCAGAATCAATCCATATGGATAATGCAGCTGCATTTCATACCGGCTTACCGTATTCAGTCCATCCGCATCTAAGATCAATGGAGCCTTTCCATTCTCCAATATAAATTCCAACATTTTCTTCGTCTCTTCACTGACTCCTGTTCCAGGCCCAAACAAGATGCAGTCACACCATGAAAGAGCTTCTTTTAAATCCTGCCGTCTGCCAAACAATATTTCCGGCAGCCGATTCTGCAAAATTCCTCGATTTGATTCATCTGACAAGATTTTTACCAAGCCTGCGCCCATGCGAAGCGCAGCTTCCCCCGCAAAGACTGCCGCCCCGGACATCGATTCATTTCCTGTTATCATCAGGATCTTTCCATATGTTCCCTTATTGGAATAGGCTTCTCTTTTCGGCATCAAATTCCTTTCTTTTTCTAATGTAAATCCAGAGGCATATTTCTTGATTGTCTGGCGATGGAAGCCAATATCTGCCAAGGTTACTTTTCCGCAATACTGTCTCCCCGGATAAAGCAGATGCCCTCTCTTATATCCTCCAAACGTCACCGTCTCCACGGCCTTGACCGCACATCCCATCACTTTTCCCGAATCTCCGCTGATGCCAGACGGGATATCAATCGCAATGACCGGGAGCTCTGCTTCATTGATCTCCTCAATCACATCTCGGTATATGCCTCCGACTTCCCGGGATAGTCCGACGCCAAAGATACCTTCTATGATCAGATCATAATCTTTCAAATTCCAGCTTTCCACCGGAGCATAACCCAGATTTTCAAGGATCTGATGCTGCAGCTTTAGATCTTCTGACGCTTTTTCGATATTTCCTATGATTTTATAATCTACATGATAATCTCGCTCCAAAAGGATCCTGGCTGCCGCCAAGGCATCTCCTCCATTATTCCCGGTTCCTGCAATCACCAATGTCTTCTGCCCTGCCCCTAAATATGTCTCTGCTCGATTTGCCACAGCCTCAGAAGCACGTTCCATCAGCACAAGGCCAGGAATCTTGATTTCATGGATCGTTTCATGATCCGTATCCTGCATTTCCTGATTCTTTAATACATATTTCATAAACTTTCTCCTATCACAAAAGCTTGGGCGTATTGTTTTGTATCCGTGATTGAAACATGGATATGGTCCATATGAAGTTTTGCGGAAAGTTCCAACGCCTTTCCATACAGCTTCACATACGGCGCCCCTTTTTCATTTCGAAGAACCTCGATCTCATATGGTTCCACACCGAAGAAGCCGGTTCCAAACGCTTTGGAAACGGCTTCTTTTACCGCAAAGGTGCCTGACAGACTCTCTGCCCTGCCCTTTGCATACGCTAATTCATTTTTCGTAAATATCCGTTCTAATCCCTTATGCCGATCCATCATGTCTCGTATCCGCCGGATCTCCACAAGGTCGGTTCCGATTCCTACAATCATACCTTTTATTCTCCGCTCTCTTCCCGGTTATGGATATTATATGTCAGCGTCATTAAACTCTCTGCCAAATGAACATTCTCTACCGTTACGTCTTCCGGCAGATGCAGATCGATCGGAGCGAAATTCCAGATGCCTTTGATTCCCCATGTCACCAGTCGTTTCGCGATCTCCGGAGCCTGATCCTTCGGCAGAGTCAATGCTGCAATCTTAATATCATGCGTCTTAATAAAAGACTCCATCTCATCGATATCCAATACTTTCACACCGCGCACGGAAATTCCGATCAGCTTAGGATTCACATCAAATAATGCCATAACCTTATAACCGTAATCCTCATTGAAGGACTGGTAATTCGCCAATGCCTGCCCAAGGTTGCCGGCGCCGACTATGATCATATCGTTGCGCTTATCCAGTCCAAGGATCTTGCCGATCTCGGTATAAAGATTATCCACATTATACCCATATCCCTGCTGTCCGAATCCTCCAAAATTATTCAAATCCTGTCGAATCTGTGACGCGGTCACCATCATCTGTTCACTTAATTCCTTTGAAGAAATCCTCGTGATATTCTTAGATTTTAACACGCCCAGGTAGCGGAAATATCTTGGAAGCCGCTTGATGACAGCTGATGAAATACTCTTCTCTGAGTTCCCCATGTTATTTCCTCCAAACATAATTTCTTTCTTTATTATATTAGATTGTCTAATAAATGTCAATCTTATTGAAATAGGAAGATTTTTAGGCTCTCCCGCTCATTTTTTCAGAAAATATTCCATTTTCTTCAAAAATATGATATTCTGATTCATAGTGCCGATTTTGAGATCGGCAAAATTCCAAACAAAGGAGCAGATTATGATTTTATCATGCCAGAACATTTGCAAAACATATGTTGAAAAACCTGTTTTACAAAATATTTCTTTTCATTTAAATGAAAACGACCGCCTGGCGATTATTGGATATAACGGTGCTGGGAAATCGACCTTGCTTAAGATCATTGTGGGAGAATTAAGCGCGGATGAAGGAGAAGTTTTGACAAAAAAAGATGCCTCGATCGGCTATCTGGCCCAGCATCAGGATCATGATTTCCACCGCTCTATTTTTGATGAACTTTTGTCTGTGAAAAAAGAAATCATTGAATTGGATGAGCAAATGCGCACCTACGAAAAAGAAATGGAACACCTGGATGGAGATGCGTTAGAGCAGAAAATGCAGCAATATACCAATGCAACACATAGATTTGAGCAAATGAACGGATTTGCATACAAAAGTGAAATCACCGGTATTTTAAAAGGTCTTGGTTTCAGTGAAGAGGATTTCCAAAAACAAGTCCGTACTTTATCCGGAGGACAGATGACCCGTGTGGCTCTTGGCAAGCTCCTTCTGAAGAATCCGGATGTTCTTTTGCTGGATGAGCCGACCAACCATTTGGATGTATCATCGATCCAGTGGCTGGAAAACTATCTTTCCCGCTATAAAGGCGCTGTTATCATCGTATCCCACGATCGTTTCTTTTTGGATAAAGTCGTCAACAAGGTGATGGAAATCGAATTTGCAAAATCCCTGCTTTTTGACGGAAATTATACCCAATTCATCCAAAAACGGGATCAGGTCAAAGCAATTCGAAAAAAAGAATACGAGAACCAGCAGCAAGAGATCAAGCGGCAAAAAGAAGTCATCCGAAAACTTCGCCAGTTCAACCGGGAAAAATCCATCCGACGTGCGGAAAGCCGGGAAAAAGTGTTGGATAAGATGGAAATCCTGGATAAACCAAAAGAATATCAAGGGGATATGCGTCTTACGATTGAACCTGAAGTCATCAGCGGCAACGATGTCCTAACTTTGGAACATGTGGCCAAATCTTTCGGTTCCAAACATTTGTTTTCCAATATTTCCTGCAATATTTTCCGCGGAGAACGTGTCGCATTAATTGGCCCTAACGGTACAGGGAAAACGACGCTTTTAAAAATCATTTGCAAGAAAATCAGCAAAAACAGCGGCGTTATCCAACTGGGGGCCGGTGTTTCCATCGGTTACTATGACCAGGCACAGGACAATCTAGACAATGACAAGACCATTTTTGATGAAATATCGGATGCGTATCCGGATCTAAACAATACAAAGATTCGAAATACACTGGCAGCTTTCCTTTTTTACGGAGAAGATGTTTTTCGTCCGATTTCTTCCCTAAGCGGAGGAGAAAAAGGCCGGGTATCCCTGGCAAAACTTATGCTGTCACATGCAAATTTCCTGATTTTGGACGAACCGACCAACCACTTGGATATTCAGTCCAAGGAGATTCTGGAATCTGCCATGAATTCTTATACCGGAACCATTTTGTATGTTTCTCATGACCGCTATTTCATCAATAAGACAGCGACCCGAATTTTAGAAATCTCAAAGGACGGTCTTACCTCCTATCCGGGCAATTATCAGGATTACCTGCATCAAAAAGAAAAGGAGAATGTCCAAGAATCAGAAAAACAAAAAGAACGTTCTGTCTCCGAATCCAAATTGGATTGGCAGCAGCAAAAAGAATTACAGGCGAAACAACGAAAAAAAGAGAATCGCTTAAAGAAAGTAGAAGAAGAAATCACACACTTGGAAGAAGAACAAGCAAAGCTTCAGGAAGAAATGCTGCTTCCGGAAATTGCGACTGATGTGGCTAAGCTGACAGAATTAAGCCAAAAACAAGATGAGATCACCTGTTCTCTGGAGGAACTCTATGAAGAATGGGAAACTCTTTGCTAATTTTGAAAAAACAGTTTATAATTAGAAAAATAACAACTCATAATATAGTATAAGAACGAAAGAACTATGGAGGTTTCTATGAAATTATTATCCTTCGTTGTACCTTGCTACAACTCTCAGGAATATATGCGCCACTGCATCGATACGCTGCTTCCTGGCGGTGAAGATGTGGAAATTTTGATCGTCAACGATGGTTCTTCCGATCATACGGCGGATATTGCAAATGAATATGAAAAAAAATACCCGACCATCTGTCGGGCGATCCACCAGCCAAATAAAGGGCATGGAGGCGCAGTCAATGCCGGCATCGCCAACGCTTCCGGTATCTATTTAAAAGTTGTAGACAGTGATGACTGGGTAAACCGTGCAGCTTATGAAAAGATTTTAAAAACCCTTTCCGATTTCCATCAAAAGGGGACCGTCCTTGATATGCTGCTTTCCAATTATGTTTACGAAAAACAGGGCGCAAAGCATAAAACAGTCATCCACTATCGTCATGCGATTCCGAAGGAAAAAATCTTTGGCTGGAATGATGTGAAGCGCTTCCCTCTTGGACAGTATATTTTAATGCATTCCGTGATCTATCGTACCGCTTTGCTCCGGGAATGCGGCATTCGTCTGCCAGAGCATACGTTCTACGTAGACAATATTTATGTCTACAAACCGCTTCCTTACGTGAAGACCATGTATTATCTGGATGTGAATTTTTACCGCTATTTCATTGGCCGGGATGATCAGTCTGTCAATGAAGTTAACATGATCAAGAGAATCGATCAGCAATTTTTCGTTACAAAAATCATGATCGATTACGCAGCCGGATTCCATATTGAGAACAAGCCTTTGGCTCGTTATATGCGTCATTATCTTTCCATCATAATGTGCATTTCTTCGGTAATTGCCTTAAAATCAGGAAAGAAAGAACATCTCCAGATGAAAAAGAATTTGTGGAGATATCTCTATGAAAAAGACAAAGTTCTCTACCGCAGGATTCGTCACAGCATCGTCGGATTCGCCGTCAATCTTCCTGGATACGGCGGACGCAAAACCACAATCGGACTTTACAAAGCAGCACAAAAATTTGTTGGTTTTAATTAATTTACTCGAACGACATAAAAAATGGCAGAATTTCTGCCATTTCAGACTGTAGACAAAGTTGGTGCTGGTGATAATCCCCAGCACCACTTTTCTATTTTTCTAAGTTTTTTCTCGAAATTACATAAAACCCCATCCGTATGTTTCTTCTTATTCTCCCTATTCGCAAGAATTC
>DXEM01000011.1 GCA_019114985.1 Candidatus Anaerostipes excrementavium | reverse complement strand
TTAGTCAAAAGAATATTTCGGTGGGACCCGGGAAAGTCAGTTTTCGCAATAGCACCTTGTATACCACAGAAACCAAGGCGCATAAGAAACAAGCCAATGTATAAGCCATGAGCCTGCTGCCTTTTTGGCAGCGGGAAGAAAGGAGGAGTGAATGAAAAAAAGCATAGAAAAACAGATTGAAGAATCATGCAATGCAATAAAAACAGAAATTGCACGATGGGAACATCTAAAAGTAGAAGGCGGTCAAGACCCTTTCTGGGAAGATGGTATCAATATGAATTTAGTCAGAAATCATATAGTCCATCGCAAAAAAGAGATTGGAAATATTTGTGCAATAAACGGAATAGATTTTCCGGAAGAATATTACATTGAAACGCCTCCGGTAGTACCAGACTGCTATATGGCAAATCCAAAAAAAATAAGAGATGATGCGAAAAAATGGCTAGATACATATAAGGCAGATAAGAATTATCAATGGCTTTTAAAATGTAATGCCGGCACAAATATTAAAAAACAGGCAAATTACAGAACAATTATGGGATATGTATATGGGCTGGAAGATTATATCGCAAGAGATGACTTAGTTGGAATGAGGGGGCATAGGAACTCTGAGTGGAGGCTGCAAAGTTTTAAAGAATGCAGAGATAAAATTGAGTCAGCGATGAAAGAAGATACCGAAGAGAGGCAAATGAATATTTTTGATTTTATATAGCATTTTGCAAAAAACGCAAATTGGAAGGAGTGTACAAATGGGAAAAATAGATTCACAGTCACAGGCCAGGATGGATGGTATGGCATATGCGTTACGGATAGCCAAAAGAGAAGGGATAGAAGGCCTGGAGGAAGAACTCAAGAGGAGAGGGATCACCGGGGTAAACCTTCCGGCATCCCACAAGGAAATAGACCGGGAACTGGACAAGGTCAAGATGCAGGTATTGGATACAGTGCTTGCCATGTCGTGTCTGGTTCTTCGGAATGAGTTTTGCTTTGGAGAAAAGAGGCTTAATAGATTTAAGGAGCGATTCAATTTTGAGACGTCGTGCTTGGAAGATGGGCATACAACCTGGGCAGATGTCTTGGAGATGATCCGGAAGGAAACAGAGATAGAGCTCCAGATCAGAGAGAACAAGTGAGTTAAGAAAAGTTAAGGAGGAATGATATGCAGAACTTAGAGAAGATTCTGGAAGAGATAGATAGAGAGATAGAAGAACGCAGAAAAGACCCGGAGATGAGAGATGTTGATATCTGCTATGGGCTAAACAGGGCGAAAGAAATTATCCGCAGGCACATGAATGACGGCTAGATACCGGCGAAAGACGATAGAGACGTATAACAGGTATATGACATTGAACGGGAAACAGATTGTGTGAAGGAGTGAAAGAATGATGTGTTCAAACGATTGGAAAACGATAGAAAAAGACGGATTACCGCCAGTCGGAAGTTGTCTGATTGTAACAATTAAAAATCACGGTTACGGAGGTAGAAGAGAATTGCGCTATCCAGTGCATTATTTGGAAAAAAATTATGCTCCTGGATATGCGTTTTACATGAACGGTACAGATATTTTATTGCCAGAGTACAGTGAGGTTGTGGCGTGGATGGATATTCCTATGCCTTATGATGGGGAGTAGTTATCATGCGAGTAATTGAAGCATTGCGTTACATACAAGCTGAATGGATCATATTTTGCGATTTAGACCAGAAAGACCATGCAAAAGTGTTCTCTAAGCGTATGAAGAAAAGCAATATCCCGTGGGAGAAACTGAAAAGAATCGAATGGAAATGGGTATCAGTCATAGCTTTTGACAAAGAGGATGGAACATTAATAATTCGGTATTCTGCGAAACGACCAGTATATGAAAGAGGGTGCGATAAATGAAAATTACAATAGAAATTCCGGAGGAAGAAATTAAAGACAGGCTGTTAGATGTAATAGCAAACCAGTATTACAGAGATTATTCATCCGATAGGCGAAAAGTAGATATGGTGACTAAAGAATGTGTTAGAGAAATTATTTATAAAGACAAAGAACGCATTATAGACCGTATTGTATCACAAGCAAGCAGTCATACTAAAACCTTAGCAGTAAAAAAGATGATTGAGCAGATGCAAAAACAATAAAATATGGGTACAACGACACCACCCCACAGAAGCGGTAATCAGTGCTGGAAAAGGTGTATGCGTTATATGCAGAGAGTGTGGGTGCCGCACAATAAGTCTTATAGATGGAAATTCTCAAGGAAAACCATGTGGCGGTGCAATATACAGAGTAATAGAAAAATGGAACAGAAGGGCAGGTGAACAGGATGAGGTCAAACGGAAGTGATAGAGATGTGCAGGTGATCCAATTCGCGCATAACGGGAAAGATTTAAAGTATAGGATTCTCATTCCCGCAAAATACGAAGACACCTCAGATCATAAACCAGGTTGTGAGATTATGAGAATTGATTTTGATGATTTAGGAGAAGTGATGACGTTAATTCATTGTCTTGATCAATTCGCACATGAAGTGAGAAATAGAATGGGAGAATGGAGGAGAGAAAGATGAGTGATGATTTAATCAGCAGGAAAGCGGTACTTGATTATTTGAAAGAACAGAATAATAACCTGCTCAAGGAAAAGCAGAAAAATGGATTTGTTGTATCTACAGAAGCATGTAGGGGAATGGAAAGTGCCCTTATCGCATTTAGAAGTTTTATTCTGTCTCAGCCGACGGCTTTCGACAAAGAAAAGGTGGCTGAAGAATTAAGAGGCCAGATAGAACTGATTTCATATAATCCGATGACTGTTGGAAGATATATTAAAAAAGATCGAGCGATCAAGATTGTCGAGAAAGGCGGAATTGAATAATGTCATACATAGATTGTCCTTGCTACAGCTGCACAGAGCGTACGACAGGAGCCAAAAGAGTAGCCTGCCATCCGGACTGCGAGAAGTTCGCGGCCTGGAAAGCGAAACAGCAGAAGGCAAGGGAGAAGAAAAAGAAGGATAAGCCATACCGGTCTGACACTATGGCAAAATCCATAAAAAGAAAGCAGATGAACCAGAAGGCGGGAAGGAGATAATCAATGGACATAATTTTATTTTTGGCAATCATGGGACTTGCAGTATTCGCTTCCGGGTTGATCAGGGAGAACAACGAACTGCGAGAAACCATCAAGCGGCAGGAAAAGATGCTGAAATTCCTGGCCGAAACGGAGTTAAAGCTATGAAAAATCCACGCAAGGCCTGTGCAGAATACTGCATGGGTCTGTGTTGGGATCGGATCAAGTATCTGGAATGGTACAGCAGTTATTGCGACAGAGTAAAGAAGCAGATCAAAGATGTAAGCAGGAGGGGAGAGCGTGGACAAGAAGACATTAAAGCAGTACATACCACTAAAGCGAGAACAGGAGATGATAGAAAAGAAGCTCGATAGGTTAGAGGAAAGAGAGGACGATGTGCCAGTGGTCTATGGAAAAGTAAAGGGATCTGCGCCTGAATTTCCATACATAGAGACACATATGACGGTAGCTATGGACGAGCCTAAGAAAATGGATCATATCATCAGGCAGAGGATGATCAATGAGAAGCGCAAAGATCACGTGGATGCTCTCCTAATTGAGATTGAAGAGTTCATTGCAGATATTCCGGATAGTGTTAATCGGCAGATATTTGAACTGATATTCTTAAAAGGTAAAACGCAAAAGCATGTAGCACATCAGGTTGGATTAGAGAGAAGCAGCATTTCAAAAAGAATTGATAGATGTTTACAACTTTCACACAATTCACAAAAATAATATGCTATAATTATTCTAGAACGATTAGATAGTTACTAATTATTTTTTTCATTTGTTTACTCCTTTTTTATGAAGGAATAATGGGCGACCATCGTGTCGCCCTCCCCTTACGGAATGAATCCGGGCAACCTTTGGGCCCCGGGTCTTAAAAATGGTGATGATAGGTTTTGTCATATACATCTTCCTTATTTTTTCAGCATCCAGAGATGGGTGCTGTTTTTTGAGATTATAAAAAATACGTATTCTAATTTGTTAGGAGTCGCACAGACAAGAAACAGTTGATTAAGTCTCTAAAATATATTGATTAAGGCGCCCTTCGGGGTGCTTTTTCGTACCTAAATTGCGTGGAGCATATCGCCAACGGCAGGTGTGCAGGGTCGCGCCCTGTGTCCCGGTTCGACTCCGGGTGTTCCGCTTTTATAGATAGATTAGATTGAGGTGGTGAGGTGGCAAATTATGAAAACATAATGGACGCAAACAGCAGGCGAACTCCGAGTGAACGCCGAGAATTAGCAAAAAAGGCAGGGAAGGCATCGGGGAGAGCGAGACGTCGAAAAGCGGATTTCAGAAAGACATTAAGCATGCTGCTGACCGCTGAAATAGATAATGAAGATTGGAAGCCAGTTCTGGAGTCACTTGGTGTAGAGTGTACTTTGGAATCGGCTCTTTTAATGGCGCAAATTAAAGAAGCAATGAATGGAAATACAAAAGCCGCTTATTTTGTAGCTCAGTATGCAGGACAGTCAGATCAAACCGTTGCTGACGATGAAGAACAAAAGATCAGGACGGATCGCGCGAAAAGAGCCAGGGATCAGGAAGTTGGCAATGATGATAATCAGGATGAGAACATTAAAAACTTCTTGGATGCTATGAGGCCGACGCAAGAAGAGATGGACGATCTTTTTGGATCAGAGAATGAAGGAGAAGATGATGCCGAAGAAACAGAAGAAGCCGGCGAAATTTAAGTTTATGCCATTTTCAAGACAGCAAAAAAGATTGATGCACTGGTGGAGACCGGCAGCCATCTCTTCCGAAAATGATTTTGTCATTGCGGATGGAGCGATCCGATCGGGAAAAACGATAGCAATGATTATCGGATTTCTGATATGGTCACAGGAAATGTTTCAGGGGCAATCTTTTATTCTTGCTGGGAAAACAATGGGTGCACTAAAGAAGAATGTAATCCGACCAATTATGCAAATCTTGGAAGCATGGGGCTGGGGATATGAGTACATCCGATCAGGGACAGACGCAAGG
Organism: Candidatus Anaerostipes excrementavium; assembly: GCA_019114985.1. GTDB lineage: Bacteria > Bacillota > Clostridia > Lachnospirales > Lachnospiraceae > Anaerostipes > Anaerostipes excrementavium. The sequence goes on along the minus strand of DXEM01000011.1, from coordinate 17,833 downwards.
CTGGAGGTAGGAAGCAATACTTATTATCTGTATGGTGCTAACACAGAAGCTTCACAGGATGCTTTGCAGGGCCTAACTGCTGCCGGTGCGTATCTTGACGAGGCGGCGCTCTTCCCACAATCATTCATCGATCAGGCTATCGGACGATGTTCTGTTGACGGTTGGAAGGTCTGGATGAACTGCAATCCGGAAGGACCACATCATTACATTTTGGAAGAGTTCCTTCTTCCGGAGAAGCAGAAGGAGAAAAGAGTTTATCATCTACATTTTATGATGACGGACAACCTGTCGCTGTCGAAGGAACGCAGGGAAGCATATGAGCGATCTTGGTCACACGGCAGCGTATTTTATAAGCGCTTCGTCCTTGGCTTGTGGGTAGCGGCGGATGGTCTTATTTATCAGCAATTTGCCGACAATCTAAAGGACTATCTTGTAACAGAGAAGTGGCTGGATGAGAATGAAATTATATATGCAACAATTGGAGTCGATTTCGGAGGAACGAAGTCGGCTCATTCTTTTACCCTAACAGGCTTTACAAGAGGGTTCAAGCAGGTAGTTGTATTGGATGAGTATTATTGCAAAAAGCGGATTAATCCAGATCAGCTGCAGCGTGACTTTGTAGACTTTGTAAAGCGTACACAGTTGAAATACAAGGTATACGAAGCGTACTGTGACAGTGCAGAGCAGACGCTGATCTCCGGTCTTGAGATGGCATGTGCACAGGCTCATGTAGGTATCGATATCAAGAATGCGATTAAGGGTCCGATCAATGACCGGATTGCATTTTATAATAGTCTGATTGCACAGCATAGATGGAAAGTGATGAAACATTGCACGCATATCATAGATGCATTTGAGCAGGCAGTCTATGATGAGAAGAAAAAGAACATGGATGTCAGACTGGATGATGGGCTGATGAATGTGGATAGTCTAGACAGTACAGAGTACAGCACTGAAAGTATACAAGATGAAATATTATATATTGCAGCATAGGAGAGGAAATATGATGACAGTTCATATACTGGGAGAAGAATGGAAAATAAAGTTCCGAAAAGCAGAAAAGGATCCGCTGCTTGGGGAAAGGGATGGATATGCTGACCGATCAATACGTACTATTTTCATTGCAAAAGATCGCGGAACATCTGGCTTTCACGATTATGATGAATACAAAAGATCGGTGGTCCGACATGAGATTCTTCATGCTTTTCTTATTGAGAGCGGCCTGGATAACAATTGGAAACATGCGGATGAGTTTGGGCATGATGAGACAATGGTAGATTGGGTTGCCATTCAATTCCCTAAATTACAAAAAGCTTTTGAAGAAGCGGGGGTGATGTAGAAGATGGACCATACAATACGGCAATACCTAACAGAGAAGAAATACAGTACAGCTTCGGATACCACTTACAGCCACATTGATACGTGGTTGGAGTGGTATCGGGGTGAAGTTGAGAAATTCCATAAATACAAAATATACAACGGATCGATTACGGTAGAGCAAGAAATGTATCGGCTTGGAATGGCAAAAAAAGTCTGTGAAGACTGGGCAAATCTGCTGCTAAACGAAAAGGTTGCGATTAAAGCTGGAGACTATGAGGAAAGGCTAAATGAAATACTGGAGGAGAACAATTTTAAAGTTCGAGGAAATCAGCTGGTAGAACTTGCCTTTGCCCTAGGAACAGGGGCGTTTGTAGAATATAAAGATGCCGATGGTCATGTTATGATCGACTTTGTAAGAGCAGATATGATCTATCCTTTGTCCTGGGATAATGGAGATGTGACAGAGTGTGCTTTTGGAAGCAATCGTGTAGTTGATGGAAAAGAAGCCATCTATCTACAGATTCACAGAAAGGGGAATTTTATGGAAGAAGGAGAGGAAGCGGAAGATCCTGATTTGTATTACATAGAAAATAAATACATTGATGCAGAGAGTGGAAGTGAGTTAGATCTTCCAGAAGGAATGGCTGAGTTAATTCCAACGGAATATGACAGACCGCTTTTTCAGATTATTACTCCCAACGTCTGCAACAATGTGGATCTGGATAGTCCGTTAGGAATCTCTATATTTGCAAATAGTATCAGCCAACTAAAAGGCTGCGATCTGATCTATGACAGCTACATGAATGAGTATGTGTTAGGTAGGAAGAGGATTCTGGTTCCATTGTCTCAGGCGAAAAGGCAGATGGAGAAAGATGGAATCTCCGCGCCAGCCTTTGATTCGCGAGATACCGTATATTATATGCTTCCGGATGACAGAGGAAGTGAACAGTCGATCAAAGAAGTTGATATGTCGATTCGAGCATCCGATCATGAACTCGGAATCCAGCGCAGCCTGGATCTATTAAGCCTGAAAGTTGGGATGGGAACCGGAAGATATAAGTTCGAAAACGGCGGAGTAAAGACGGCCACCGAGGTTATTTCGGACAAGTCAGATCTATACCAGAATAGACAGAAGAATGCAATTATTCTTCAGACGGCTCTGATCGGAATGGCGAAAGCAGTGGCGTTCCTTGATAATAGTCAAGAAGAACTGACAGTAACGATAGATTTTGATGATTCCATCATAGAAGACACCAATACAACAATTGATCGAAATATTAAACTTGTCAACGCAGGGCTTCGATCTAAGCTTTCAGCTGTCATGGAGATCAACAAGTGCAGCGAGGAGGAAGCGAAGAAAGAGCTGGACCGTATTGCACAGGATGGACAGATTACCGGTCAGGATATCGATTGGACACAGACAGATGATGAAGATGTCCAAGAAGAAATAGACGTTCAAGGCAAGGAGGGTATAGAAGATGGATCTTCTGGAGAACCAGCAGGCAGCGGAAGCGGTCGACAGTAGCTATATTGATTTAGAATCCAGATTAATGCAGAATATTATTCAGCACATCAAGGACTACAATCAGCCAATTGCATCTGATGAATGGTTATTGCAGAAGCTGGCAGAGATCGGAAAGCTCAATCAAGAAAATATGAAGTTGATTGCAGAAGCTGCAGGTATTAGCCAAACAGCAACGGAAAGAATGTTGCAAGAAGCCGCGAACGAGGCTATACAATCTACGGATGCGGGCTTTCGTTATCTTGCGCGCCAAGGATTAACTAGAGAAGCAGTAGAGGTGAGGAAGAGCAAGACTATAAAACAGACAATGAGAGCATTAAATGCACAGGCGAAGGATACACTTAACAAATGTAATACAACGATGCTGTATAAAGCGAGAGATGTTTTCAGAGACCTTGTTGGTTCCATCGTACAAAATGCAGGAAAGATCGCAGACAAGCAATCATTTCTTGATATTCTGGGAAATCACGCAACAGCGACAACGATTGGAGCGAAATCAAGACAAAGAGCCTTAAGGAAATGCATCCAAGATTTTAATGAGAAAGGGATTCCTGCTTTTGTTGATAAGGCCGGTCGTGAATGGACACCGGAAGCCTATGTAAACATGGTGATGCGCAATACCGCACGTCAGACGGCAGAGGAAGTGCAAACGGCGAGGTGTAAGGACTTTGGTGTAAAACTTATCGTCATAGATTCTCATTCCGGGGCAAGGCCGAAATGCGCAAAAGACCAGGGAAAAATCTTCGATCTGGATAATGGCAGCGGATATACAGAAGATGTCAAAGGAAAGAAGATTCGGTATTATCCTTGGAATAGTTCCAGTTATGGAGAACCGGATGGAATCCTCGGCATTAACTGTGGTCATCATAAATGGCCGTTTATTCCGGGAGTGAATGCGCAGAGATATTTTCCCACGGATGATCTGGATGCCAACAACAAGTTGTATAAAGAAACACAGGTGCAAAGAGCTCTCGAACGTGATGTTCGGAAGCAGAAGAGAGAATGTATGCTGTTTGACGAGCTCGGAGATAAAGAGGCTTTTAAAGACGCATCGGTAAAGCTTAAACAAAAAGAAGCGAAGCTGAAAGCGTATGTAGACAGCAAAGATCACCTGCATCGAAGGAAAGACCGAGAGCAGGTTGTAGGATTCGATCGGCATGTATCTGCCCAGGCAATAGCAGCAAAGAAATACGTTGATAAGTACAGTGCCGTTCGATATAATCAAGATGGAACGGTTATTGTAACAAATGACTGGAAGAATCGCGGTCATGTATCAATCCCTAGAGAATACAGAGAGAATGCGATTATAGAGACCACGGAAGTGAAAGGCGGACGTGAACAAATTAACCGCACTTTTTACGATGCTGACGGAAAGATGTTCCGGCAAATCCATACAGGAGGTCACGGCAATTTGAAGAATCATCCTTATGGGGAAAAAGGAGAACACAAACATGAGTATATCTGGAATGAGGATGGAACATTAAAAAAGAGAAAAACCGGAGAACTGTCTAAGGCAGACAGGAAGGAAAATGGTGATATTTTATGACAAAAAAAGAATTTATACAATTTGCTCTTATCAATGATGTTTCTTTTTCGTATGCAGGAAGAGAGTATTTTATTTTGCAGGATAGTAACTTTTGCATATGCGGGGAATACGGCAATGACGAGGCGACAATCCATTTTAATAAATATCAGGATGTTTACCGCAACATTGAGGATATGTTGGAGAATTGGAGACTAAACGAAGTTCCACTAAACGATCTGGTGGAGAAAATAGAGTTTTATGGGAATTAGCACCGCTGATCAAATTAGGTCAGCGGTATTTTTCTACTAAATTTTAGAGGAGGGATGCTTTTGATTGTGATAAATATTGCGCAAAATGGCCTTACGGTAGATGGCCATGCAGGCTATGCAGAAACCGGAAATGATATTCTATGTGCGGCTGTCTCAGCTCTTGCGCAAGGGCTTGCGCATTCCCTTAGTGCACTAACAGAGGATGCGATAAGTTATCAATTTCGAGACGGACACATGGATATAAAATATGAGAATCTATCAGAGAAAGGAAAACTTCTGGTTGATTCTTTTTTTATTGCCATAAGTGACATACAGTTGACTTATGGTGAGGAATACGTACAAATTTATGCGGCGCCGAACGGGCGGAAAGCGGAGGTATAAGATGAAATATAGAAATATGAAAAAGAGATACTGGACGATCAATTTACAGCTGTTTGCTGGAGATGATGACGGAGGTGTTGGATCAGGAGAGGAAGGGCTGGACGGTGATGATCCAGAAGATGACCCGGAGGATGATCCAGAGGACGATCCGGACGAAAGAAAATTTACTCAGCATGATGTAGACGAGGCAATTAAGAAACGTCTTGCAAGAGAAAGAAGAAAATGGAACAAGGAGCAGCAGAAGAAGGCTGCAAAAAAAGATACCGACGGCACGGGAGAAGCCGGGAAAGATGGCGAAAATGAAGATGTAAAGGCGAGAAAAGAAGCCGAAATAAAAAACTCAAAGCTGGAAGTGAAGGTTGCATGTTATGAAGCAGACGTGTCCAAAGATGCTGTAGATGATGTTGCAGCTCTTGCGCACGCATACATGGAAGCAGATGAGGATCTTGATTTGGAAGATGCCATCGAAAAAGTGGTAAAGAAATATCCGCATTTTAAAAATCATTCCGGGAAATCGGGGGATGATGCGGATGGAACAAAAGGAAAGTCTTGGGGAGAACGGCAGAGGGGCGGAAGCAAGAAGCTGACGGGAGTCGAAGCCGCTTTTCTGAAAAAGAACCCAGGACTTAAGTATTAGGAGGTAAAATATGGGAGCATTTAAAATGTTTTTACAGCTATTTGCACATGAACATCAGGAAAGATGGTCAAAGCTTGTGCTGGCGAAGTTAAGAAATGAATTGGTATTAAAAGACGGCGTTGTGTTTAACAATGATTATGAGGGATCACCTGCAGCAGGTGTTGTGAAAATCCCTGTGCGTGACGAAGAAGTGCAGGTAAGTGACTATGATAAAGCGAACGGTATCGTAGGAACGCACGGATCTACTGCATACGAAAATATGCCAATTACCAAGGACAAGGCATTAAATGAGATTATCGACGGATACGATGCGAATGCAGTTCCGGACAATCTTGTAGCTGATCGACTGGATTCTGCCGCTTACAGCATGGCAAAACAGATAGATACAGACGGAGGAACCACGCTTTTGGCAGCAGCAACGGTGGATAATGAAACGGAGCTGACAAAAGATAACATTTATTTCAAGATCGTAGATATCCGCACAAGAATGAACAAAGCAAACATTCCGAATGATGGGAAGAGATATTTACTCGCATTGCCGGATGCGATGGCTCTGATCTTGAAATCTCCAGAGTTTATTTCTGCATCCAGCTTGGGAGATGAAGTGAAGCAGACAGGAGCCATTGGAAAGATCGCCGGCTTTCTCGTGATCGAGTGGAATGATACGACCGCAAATTTACAGATGTTAGCAGGACACCCACGCTTTGCGACTCGTGCAACAGATTTTGCCGTGGATATCCATTTACAGGACCTTTCCGGATCTGGAAAATATATTGGAGCATCTGCGGTGCAAGGACGTAAGGTTTACGATCATAAGGTTCTTCGTTCGGTTGCAATTCGTGCGATTTATTCTCCAGGATCTCTTACCATACAGGCAGCACAGGGAGCAACTGCAGGTAATACGATTTTAACGGTGGTATCCGGAAATTCCGGAACAACCTACGCTTATAAGAAAAATCCTGCAGAAAGAGTTACTTATGGAACAACGAAAACGGCTTATGCTGGCACGGATCTTACAAACGCAGCAACAGAAATTGATGTAAAAGAAGGAGACATCATCGAGGTTGTAAACCTAGTGTCTAATAAGGTCCAGAACGTTGGGTACTACACAGTAAAAGCTGGGGACATCAAAGCGTCTGAGTAGGGAGGATAAGATTGCCGTATTATGTGGATGAAGAGTATTACAATAAGGAATACTGTGGAGAAGAGATTGATTCTTTTGAGTTTAAGAAGCTTTGCAAAAGGGCAGAAGAACTTATTGAAGAATTAACGCTTTACCGACTCACCCCGGTGGCATTCTTGGCAATGCCAGAGGATGTACAGGAAAAGGTAAGACAGGCAGTATGCGCACAAATGGAATATCTGGATGCGAATGGCGGTGCGGATTTAGACAGTGGTGTAGGGATTCAAAGCGCATCATTGGGGAAGTTTAGTTACACCGGAAGCGCAGGTGCAAATGGAAGTACGGAACAGCCGATTTTTGCACCGCGCGCAGAGCGCATTCTGTGGCCGACAGGTCTTACATACAAAGGAGGGCGCTGTTGATATGAGATCCATACCCAAAAGACTTTTGATCCATAAAGTTATGCTGCACAAGAAAGCAAAAGAAGATAAGTGGGGAAACGTTACACTTGATGATGGCGTTGAATTATCTTTTGTGAGGATGGAACCATCAAAACAGATCATTCGGGACAAGAACAATACAGAGATTCAATTGTCAGCTACACTGTTTTATGATTGTAAAAACAGCAAACCGAAATGTGTAAAGTTTGATGTGGATGATATTATTATCTTTCATGGCGAAAAGCATCGGGTAAAAATAGTGGAACCATTGTATGATGAAAAGAAACTTCACCATTATGAAATGGGGTTGATCAAGAGTGCCTAAGATAAAAACTAGAGTCACATTTGATAAAAAACGTGCAGCAGCCTTGATCCGAGCTTGCAGTAATGATGCTCTTACCGTTATGGGAACACAGGCTCTGCAGGATACGTCACAACATGTACCTCATGATCAAGGGACACTGGAAAACAGCGGCTTGTCATCCAGCGATAAAAAAGCAGTGGATGGAGAGTTTGTCCTTCGTTGGTCCACCCCTTATGCACAATATCTTTGGCATGGCGATGTGATGTATGGAAATCCAACAAACCGCACGTATGGACCGAAAAAGATATCTTTTACCAGTGCGCTTGCCAGAGAAGAGTGGGCGAAATATGCTAAAGAGATATATGGAAACGAGTGGAAGATGGTCTATCAGGCAGCGTTAAAAAGGGGGATTGGAAAAGGATGACGCCACAAACAGAATTATTGGAGCTGATCACAGATGTTGCAGAACAAAAGTGTGATCTTGATACACCGATTTCATTGAAAGAACTTCCAGCAGAGGGCGGGCTTTATGCCGAACTTGGAGAAGGCTTTGCAGATAGGGCATATTTTGATAAGAGTACCGAAAAAACAATTCCGGTGCTTTTTTTATGCCGTCATGCGGATCAGAAGCGAGGCTTGGAAGAACTTCATGAGATCAGCCATTATTTTCAACGGTTAAAGGAGTATCCAAAAGCGCAGACGTTTGCTTGGCTGGATACGGAGATCGCAAAGGAACCAAATAAAATAGGACGGGATGAGGATGGAGTGTATCACTTCTCCTGCATCCTAAACTGTAAAATATATTATTAAGAAAGGATGATACGATGCAAAAAATGAACTTGCAGTTGTTTGCAGAACCGGAACTGCCGGATAATCCAATTACTCCGGAGATTAATTACGAAACAGAGGCTTTTATCAATACAAGCCCGGGTGAAGATGATCCAACATGGGCAAGTCTTGCAAATCTAACGCAGAACATGGCACAGTCTTTAAACGAAGTACTCCAGCAGGTTGCCTATTATGCAGATAAAGGATGGAGTTCTACCGAAGTGACCGGTGCACAGATGACGTTGACATTAACTGGAGCCGTAAAGCCTGGAGATACTGCCTGTGACTACATTTTGAGCGATGAAGTCATGTATGGACTGGGAGCAGCGAGAAAGACGCACATGAAACTGCAGAAGGGAACCAAAGTTATTATTTGGCCAATTACTCTGGCGAATATCACCCCGGCATATGGGGATGCGTCTGCAATTAATGCGCTGACTGTAACGGTCCATGGGAATGGAAGACCTGCAATTGGAACAACAACTGTTCAACAGGCAGGTTAGCAACAAAAAGTCTGGGAGAGGGAGACCTCTCCTTTTTAGGAGGTAGAGCGGATGGCATATCAAGCAAAAAAACACAAGAGATTCCGAGAAGATTTTGAATTAGTAGATGAAAATGGAGAAGTTGTTCATACGCTGCATGTCGATCTGGATGCAGATGACATGGTTGTAAGGATCAATCGAAAATATACAGCACTTACCAGGATCCTCGGAAAGACAAGTGATATGAAAAAGAAGGCCGAGACAGCAGAGGAAGTAAATGAACGCTTTGAGAAACTTGGAAGAGCAATCGTAGATTTATTAGAGACGGTATTCGGTACAGAAAATGCGAAGACATTGTTGGACTTTTACGAAAACCGATACATTGAGCTTACAAAAGAAGTGACCCCTTTTATTACGCAGGTGGTAATTCCGAGATGCGTCGAGATTAAGAAAGAGAACAAGAAAAGTGTTTTAAAAGGATATAATCGAAAAGCCAGAAGGAAATTGTTTGGAAGGTGATCGTATGGGATTCTTAACAGAATATCCAAGTAACGAAATCCGGCTTGAAAAAAATCTCAGGTTTTTTGTAAATCCTTGCTTTGACGTTGTGCTGCAGATCCAAACTCTTTTTTTGGAAGAACAACTAGCAGAGCAAGATAAGATAGAACAGGCTTTAAAGATGTTGGTTACTTCCGGGCGACTGCACCGGTTAGATCCCAATAAAAAGTCCATTCTTTTAAAAGAGATTTATAAACAATGTATTAATACAAGGAAACATCCTCCGACAAGAAAGAATCAAAAGGTATTGGATTTTGAGTATGACGGTGAATATATTTATGCTTCCTTTATGATGGATTACGGGATTGATTTAATTGATCAACAGGGAAGACTTCCGTGGAGAAAGTTTATAACACTTTTTCAGGGACTTTCAGATCGGACGAAAATCTGTGAGGTGATGCGGATCCGGGGAATGGATATCCCGGAGTACAATGGGAAGAACGGGAAGCAGATTCAAGAGATCCAGGATCTAAAATCATTTTATGCCCTGCCGGTTCGAGGCGGCGGAGGGCAAAGCGGATTAAATGCGTTGTTTGCCACATTGGAAGGAATGGCGGTGAAACATGGCTGATATTCGTGAAATGAAAAAAGTGGTGTGTCCTTATTGCGGGACACCAGTCAATACATTTTATGTCAAAGACGCAAAGTGCAAAGGCGTCTTTTTTAAGTGCAAAAATAAAAAATGCGCAAAACAGTTTGAACTAAAGATTTAAGACGCTGTGCCCATGTGCCTGTCTGATTTTGTGGATAAAGGCAGGTGGGTAAAATGGCGAGTAAAAAAGGCGATGTGACCTATGAGATTCGTGCAGACGACAGTCTGGTAGAAAAGGACATTGAGCAGGCGAATAAAAAGGTTGAAAAGGCAGCAAAAAAATCTGCGGATGACATTGTCAAGGTAGAACAGGATAAGTCAAAGAAAATCGCTGATGAAAATGACAAGATTTCTAAAGATGCCGAAGAAACTGCGAATGACATAGCAAATGCTTTTAAGGATGCTGGAAATGAAGCTGAAAAAGCAATGTCTGATATTGAGGTGGAAGATGTAACCGTTGATGTAGATGCGGATACCGAGAAAGCCGAAGATCGGATTGAAACAGTCAGTCGAGATAAAAGTATTGATGTTGATGTGGAAGCAGATACATCTGATGCAGAATCAAAGATCAAAGCTGTCAGCCGAGACAAAGATGTCAATATGGACGTGGATGCGGATATATCAAGCGCAAGATCCGGAATAAAACAACTGGAAAATGACCTTGAAGATGCAGCGGATGATGCAGGGAAAGCGTTTGACAATCTTGGCGATGTGATACGAGATTCTCTTGGAAATGCAGCCAATAATTTGCCTTTAATGGATCAAGTTGGGAGTCTGACAAAGGGATTATCTGGCACCAAAGCTGTAGCAATTGGAGCAGGCGTGGCGGCCGGCGGAGCTTTGATCGGGATCGGAAGTTCAGCTGTAGGGGCTGCAACGGACATTGATTCTGCTATGAATCAGTTACAGGCAAGCACCGGAGCGACGGCAGAAGAGACAGAGAAATATCGACAGGTAATGGAGAATGTCTACAAAGGGAATTATGGAGAAAGCTTTGGAGATATTGGCGAAGCGATTTCTCAGGTTACAAAGAATCTTGGAGATATGGATAATGCAAGTCTGCAAAATGTGACAGAATCAGCCTTTGCTCTTCGAGATACATTTGGCTATGAAATACCGGAATCCACAAGGGCGGCAAAAGCGTTAATGGACAACTTTGGAATATCTGGCGAAGAAGCAATGAACCTGATCGCAACAGGAGCTCAAAATGGACTAGACTACTCTGGAGAATTATTGGACAGCATATCTGAGTATTCTCCGCAATTCGAAAAAGTTGGATTTGATGCGGATGATATGTTTGCAATTTTCCAAAAAGGTGCGGAAACAGGAGCCTTTAGCCTTGATAAAGTTGGAGATGCAGTCAAGGAATTTTCGATTCGGGCTGTAGACGGATCAGAGTCTACCAAAAGAGGGTTTGAGACAATTGGTCTTAACGCAGATGAAATGTCTAAAAAATTTGCAGCCGGTGGTGATAGTGCAAAGGAAGCTTTTAAAAAGACAGTAGATGCTTTAGCTGGGATAGAAGATCCATTAAAACAAAATGCTGCAGGTGTTGATTTGTTTGGCACCATGTGGGAAGACTTGGGTCCGGAAGCGGTTACTGCTTTGGCAGATATCGAAGACAGTGCATATGAGACGTCCGATGCGATGAACGAAATAAAAGATGTGAAATATGATGATCTTGGATCCCAATTCGAAGAGTTAAAAAGAAATATAGAAATTCTTTTAGTCCCGCTCGGAGAGAGATTGATCCCTGTTCTATCAGATTTGATGGAAGAAGTTTTACCGCCTTTGATTGATATTCTAGAGCCACTTATTGATATTATCGGTGATATCCTAGAACCACTGATGACCATTGTTGGTGAAATTTTAGGACCACTGCTTGAGATTCTCGGCGAATTATTGACTCCGTTTTTGGAATTAATCGAGACTTGCCTAGAACCGCTTTTAGAATTGATCGGAGAATTTTTTGAGCCACTTTCGGAATTGATTGAGTCTTGTATCATGCCGCTGGCTGAAATTATAGCCGATCTCATCGATCCGCTCATTCAGGTGATCGAAAATTGCTTAAATCCAATGCTGGAATTGTTCCAAGAACTTTTCGATCCGATTGTGCAGCTAATCGAGGAAGCGCTGACGCCGCTGCTTGAAATTCTGGAGCCGATTGCAAAATTTATCGAATCATTGCTAGTTCCGATTTTATGGGCGCTCCTGACTGCGTTTCAAGTTGTTTTCGAACTTATTGTCGAAACGACATTAGAGAAGATTAAAACTGTTCAGGATATTTTAAAAAATCTGATCCAATTTGTAAAAAATGTATTTACTGGAAATTGGAAAGGGGCTTGGAACAATGTAAAAAATATATTTAACGGCATAATAAAATTGTTCCCGGAAAGCATCCAAGATGTAATAAACAATATCAAGGGCGTCATGAAGAGCTTGATTAGTTTTATTAAAAATGTATTCTCTGGAAATTGGCGGGAAGCATGGAACGACTTAAAAGATATCTTTAAAGGGATATGGGATGGAATCGCAAGTATATTCAAGGCACCGCTTAATGCTATTGTGGATGGATGGAACAGTCTGGCTGGAAAAATAAACGGAATTAAGGTACCGGATTTTATCCCTAAAATAGGAGGAAAAGGCGTTAATTTACCGAAATTACCAAGGTTAAAAATCGGAATGGATTATGTTCCGAGCGACTTCTTTCCTGCGTATCTTGACGAAGGAGAAGCTGTGCTTACGAAGGAAGAAAATAGGATGTACCGGGAGCTAGGAGGACTGCAAGGCTTGTATGCTCTGAGTGGATTACAGGGAAGAGAGTATGAAAATATGATACTTGATATTGATTATGAACGCCTGGCAAACATATTAGCAGATATCATGGACGGAACATCTGTTGATATCGACGGGGAAACAGCCGGAAGAATCTTGACCCCGCGTATTAGTAATAACACATATTTGAACACAAGGAGGCGCAGATAATGGGAGCAAAGTTAAATGGGAAACATACAAAAGCTGACTACGGGTTAAAGCTCCTGACAATCGAAATCGGTATCCCGGAGACGCTTTCGGAGCGGGAACAGCTTCCTGGCAGAAATGCCTATGTGAATACAGGAAACCGTGGAATCTTCGGACAGCGTCCGATTAAACTGACATTCAAATGTTCGGAAGATTATTACGACTGGATCGAGCACATCGAGAAAGTATCTGCCGACATTAATGGTCAGGAGGTAGAAGTGGAGCTGGATGAAAACCCGGGGTATTTCTACTATGGAATCGCCACGGTCTTCACAACGAAAGAAAACGGAGTGATCAGCGACTTTGAAATCTCCATCCTTGCCGATCCTTTCAAGTACGGCTCTCAAATCTCCGTCCCGGCCGGAACAGCAGGAAGCAAAGAAATAGAGGTGCAGGGAGACTATGAAACACCTTGTATCATCGAGCTGATCCCGTCCGGAGCCATTTCGAAATACACGATCAAGGGAGCAGCAAGGGATCCGGTGACCGGAGAGGCAGAAGACATAACGATCAAGAACCTGTCGGCAGGAAAGACCATCGTGATCGATGGAGAAGCCTGTCTTGTAGCGGAAGATGGATTAAATAAATACTCTGACACGGAAATGTGGGAGTTCCCGACACTGCTCTCCGGGAGCAATACGCTGACCTTTGAGAGCTCCAGCGTCCCGTGCAATGTAACTGTAAAATACAGACCAAGATCTATTTAGGAGGGAAAAGAAATGTTAAAAGGAACCAAAAGCATATCGCTCAGTTTTAATTCCATGATCGGGGATCAGCCGGTCGTATATATGTCGGCACAGATCCCGGAGTCTGGCAGGAGCAACAGCAGCAAGACGATCCAGGATCTGACGCTGTACGAAGCAAACAAAGCAGAGTGCCGGGCGGACATGGAGGCGTTTGATGCGATGCTGTGGGATCTGGAAGACCAGAGCAAAGAGCCGGAAGCACCAGCGGATACGGAACAGACCAATGAAACGGAGGGAATGGAAGAATGAAGATTACAAACAGAGAGATCGTAAAGATTTTCAATGGAATCAGGACCATCGAAGAGAAAAAGCTGCCGGTGAAACTTGGCTTTGCGATCAATAAGAATGTGAAAGCTATGAGAGGAATTGCGGAGGCTTATGACGCAGAGCGGAAAAAAATCCTGGACAAATACGGACAGAAGGACGAGGATGGGCAGCTTGAGATCTCCGGAGACGAATACGTCCTGACCGATAAAAAAGCCTACGCTGCGGAAATGAATGAGCTTTTAGGGATCGAGAGTGAACTGCAGGTACATACAGTAACAATCGATGACATCTCCAGGTGTGATGAAGATAAATTTGACGCACTGACACCGGGCGAACTGGAAATTTTGGAATTTATGATCGAGGAGTAAAGAAACGGAGGGGACAGGATGCTGAAAATATTAGATAAGAACAAGGTCCCCTTAAAAGGACTGCGGGTATACAGCGACTTATGCATTGAGAGCGTGTTGGACCTAGATGATCGAACGCTCTCTTTTTCTGCGCCGCTGCGGAATGTTCGGGGCTATGTTGTCCCGGAGGGATATATCGAAACGAAGGAAGACCGCTTTGTTGTAAAGGAAGTAAGCAAAAGCACCGATGGGAAAGCCAAAATCGTTGCAGCTTTAGATATGGAAGCCCTGGAAGGAAAATCGTTCCGGAGTTTTAAGGCGACAGAACAGACCATCGAAGCCGCTCTTCGTCTTGCCTTTGCAGGAACCGGCTGGACCATTGCAGAGAGTACCGTCAGCAGAAAGCGGACGATCTCTATGACCAACGTATCTGCTCTGGAGATCTTAAGCCAGGCGATCAAGACATACCGGGTGGAAATCAAGGTGGATTCCAAAGCCCAGCAAATTTCTATCTATGAATCGGTTGGAAATGACCGCGGCACTTATTTTACCAGTCAGCTCAATCTAAGGAAGTTGGAAGTCCAGGCAACCAGCTATGATTTCTACACAGAACTGGAACCATACGGTAAGGACGGCATGACCATTGAATCCGTCAATGATGGGAAAACCTATGTGGAAAACCATCAATACAGTAACAAGGTGAAACGTTACATTTGGAAGGATGAACGCTATACTGTACCGGAATCTTTAAAGGAAGATGCAGAAGCCAAACTTGCGGATATGAGCATGCCGTATAAGTCCTACACTGCGGATATCATAAATCTGGCAAGGGCGTCTGCGGGCAAGTACAGTATCCTTTCTTATTCGATTGGTGATATCGTGACATTAATGGATGGAATCACGGACACGAAGGAGAAGCAGAGGATTGTAGGGATCAAGCACTATCCGGATGAACCGGGGAAAGACACCTGTACCCTGGCAAACCGGGCCTTAACCTTCGAAGAATTAGCGCAGAAATATGAGGATACTGCAAACACCGTGGACAATATCACAAACGATAACGGGCAGATCGATGGGGATGCCATCGACGGGATCTACAGCCGGCAGATCGTAGACCTGGAAAATGCCATTATTGAGAGTGCCACGATCGTGGACCTGACCACTCAGTATTTACAGGTAACCGGGAAGTTGACGGCAGTCGAAGCAGATATCGGAACCTTAAATACAAACGTGGCCAACATTGACCAGGCATTGATTAAGAAGCTGGATGCAGAGGAAGCAGATATCACTTATGCAAAGATTACAGATCTGGACGCATCGAACGCCAAAATTAACATCCTGGAAGCGGACAGTGCGAATATCAAAACACTCCTTTCCGGGAATGCCGGGATCGGAGATTTGCAGAACATCCATCTAACTTCTGCCAATGCAGTGATCGACAGTGCTCTGATTCGAAATGCCGTGATGCAGACAGTAACCGTCAACGACCTTTTGTCCGGGACAATCAGCACCAATAAGTTCACGATCGCTTCGGATGACGGCGGGATTTCCATCGTTGGAGCAACCCAGCAATGGAAGGATTCCAACGGTGTTGTAAGGATGCAGGCAGGAAGGGATGCCAACGGAGACTTTACCTTTGCTCTGTTTGATGCAACAGGCACTGGCGTTCTACTCGACAGCACCGGCATTAAGCCCGGGGCAATCGCGGACGGATTGATTGTGAATGATATGGTAGCGGAGGATGCTGCCATTGCAGGGAGCAAGCTGGATATCGTGAGCCTGTTTGAAGAAATGAACGGATCCACGGAAGTGCTAAAGAGCAGCCGCATCTGGTTTGACGAGAAAGGACAGAGCTTAAGTCAGGTCTACAGCCAGATGTCCAATGAAATCACACTGGCCGGATCAGCGGCGGATGCGGCGCAGGATGCCGCACAGAAAGCCCTGGAAGCGGTCAACGGTATCTCTACCTTAGATACAATCAGCGCGGTTTTGACCAATGATGCCCATGTGGTCCACACCAATACGGACGGATCCGGCGGAGATTACGCAGACTGCAGCACCAAAGTGACGGTCTATTCCGGAGATGCAGATGTGTCTGATCGTGCGACTTACAGCGTGGAAACTTCGGCGGGCGTGACGGGCACATGGAATGCCCAGACAAGAATCTATCAGGTCACGGGTATGACTACAGATAATGGATGGGTGGACATTGATGCCCTCTATGGCACAGGGGAGATGTACTTGACGGACCGAAATGGGAATAAGCTCTTAACGGCAGATGGGGAGTACCTGACGGTCCGTACCGGCGGAGCGCACATCAAGAAGCGGTTTTCGATATCAAAAGCCCCAGATGGAAAGATTGGCGTATCTTACAATCTGCGGTGCAGCACCCTTGTGATCCGAAAACAGCAGGACGGCACCATGCAGCCGCTATCTATGACCTTTTATGCCCAGTACAATGACGGCACTCTGCTGACAGACTATACCGGGCGGTACAAGATCGAGGAAAGTACGGACGGTACGACTTATGTCCAGAAGTACATGTCTGCGGAGGATGAGCTCCGGAAGAACTACACGCCATCCAGCGAGGATGTGAAAGCAATCCGCTGCACTCTCTATTCGGCAGGCGGTATCAATGAGTTGGACAGCCAGAGCGTGATTGTATTGACGGATGCGGACGGACTAGCCGACAATCTGGAAGAAGTCCGTGAGGGCGTGCAGACGATCCGGACGGACGTTACGAACATCCAAACGGGCATGCAGGGGATCCAAGCAAATATCTCCAGTATGCAGACGGATATCGCTGGAGTGACGGATAACACGCTGCTATTCAACGTCCAGTACAACGACAACGGCAATAACACCGTAACTTTGACCGCAAAGGTCTATAAAAACGGCGAAGATGTGACAACGACCTTCTCAAGCCGGTGGTTTACTTGGCATGCAAAGTCAGAAAGCGGAGAGAAGTATATCGGCCATGGGTACGGGATCACTGTCCGTAAAGCGGATGTGGGATTTGGCTCTACCTACATAGGGCGATTTACAACTTATGAAACACGGTACTTAACAACCCGGTCTGGGGCGTACTTAACGACAAGGGCAGGGAAAAAGCTTACGACCTGGGTGGAAGATTGAAAGGAGAGATAACATGGCAGATCAGGCAATTAATGCATTACCGACAAAGACAGCTCCGACGACGGGAGATAAGATGCTGATGATCGGAGCGGCGGAAGAATACCAGATTGACTACGATCAATTAGCAACAGCAATTTTAAATAAACTGACCTCAAAAACCTTCACGCTAGATCAGGGAACAAAGAGTTTGGTGGCGGCTCTTAATGAACTAAATAGCAAGACTTTAATGAAAGAAAATCTTACAGTTAATTGCGATACAGTAGCAAATTTATTTACGTTTTGCACCTCTGATTCAGAAAATCTACCAAAAAGTGTATATGGAATATTAATTACTAT
>DXEM01000010.1 GCA_019114985.1 Candidatus Anaerostipes excrementavium | reverse complement strand
GTTCTCTTTTTTTATCTGCATTTTTCGTCATCATACAAAAACACCGCCTTTCCCGATATTTTTATTATATCAAAAAAAGACGGTATAGAATAGAAAAGCCCGGCATTTGCCGGGGCTTTGTCTACAGTCTGAAATGGCAGAATTTCTGCCATTTTTTTATGCCGCCCCGGAACTTTGTTCCCATGAAAAAGAACACTCCGCGGCTATATAAGTTTTGCGAAAATCGGCGCCAAAACAACCGTAATCAATCCGGATGCTGCAATGGCAAAACTGCTTGCGGCACCTTCTTCTTTTCCCATTTCCATTGCTTTCACCGTTCCAATTGCATGAGCCGAAGTTCCCAGCGCAATCCCTTTTGCCAAAGGATCTTCAATTTTTAATCGCCGGAATACCATTTCTCCGATGACACCTCCCCAAATTCCGGTCAGAATAATGACGGCCGCCGTAACCGCAGCGGTTCCTCCTAACTCATCCGATATTTCCAGTCCAATGGCCGTGGTAATGGATTTGGGCAAAATTGTCACATACTCCTGATAATTCAGACGAAACATCTTAGCCGTAAGAAAAACCAGGAGCAAACTGGATAATGTTCCGAAAAAAACTCCGGCCGCTGCCGCATAAAAATTCTTTTTTAAAAACCTCATCTGCCGATACAGAGGAAGGGCAAGGCAGACGGTAGCCGGTGTCAGAAAATAGGAAATGTACTTTGCTCCTTCCAAATAAGAAGCATAATTTACATGAAAGATTTTTAATGCTGCCATTACAATTGCTATCCCTAAAAGCAAAGGATTTAAGATTGCCGCACGATACCGTTTCCTGATCATAAGTCCTGCCTCATAGGCGGCAATCGTTAGCGCTGCTCCGGCGAAAAGGGATTCTCGAAAAAATTCATTCATCTATTTCCTCCTGCCCCTTTCTGCTCTCTGAGATACAATACCTGCTGCCGCCATAACGATTACAGTTGTCACAAAAATCAGAATCACCATCACTGCTCCCATCTGCTCTAGCTGATCCCGCGCTTCCAACAGTCCGGCAGCCGCCGGGATAAACGTGATCGGCATAACCTGCAGCAAAAATTCTGCAGCGTCTTGTACCTGCTCTTCTTCAATCCAGTGATTCTCCAAACCAATCAACAGCAGAATCATTCCATATACACTCGCAGGAATGAGAAATGGAAGTACTTGTCTTAAGACTTCACCGCTCAAAGAAAAAAACAAAATGATAGAAAACTGCTTTAAATATCTCATTCGTTCCTCCTGTTTTGGACCGATCAAAAACCTGCAAACCATTTTCAGCCTCCTACGTATTCTATAATAGAACAAAAAAAGGAGACATCGATGTTAAAATCAATATCCGCACAGATCCATGCAGATCTTGCGCATCAAAATGGCTTCCTTGGAAATGGGATCGGCATCGCCTTTCTGGATACCGGATTATTTCCGCATCGTGATTTTTATCCAATCAATCAGCGTCTCGAAGCATTCCTTGACTTCGTTCATCATAAATCAGATTGTTACGACGATAACGGACACGGCACACATATTACCGGGATTGCTTCTTCTTCCGGTATGATTGGACAAAAATATCTGGGGATTGCTCCCAAGTCGCATATCATTTCCTTAAAGGTTCTAAATGCCCTTGGAAACGGAGACCCTGCTTCCTTTATCCGCGGTCTGCAGTGGATCCACGAAAACCACCGTGCTTATCATATCCGCATTGTAAATATTTCTATTGGGAGTCCCGGCTGTCCGGAAGATAAATCCAGCTATGAAATCCTTTATCACGTCAACCGTCTCTGGGACGACGGCCTAATCGTCTGTATTGCAGGCGGAAACCACGGACCCAGACCACAGAGTATTTCGATTCCCGGAAACAGCCGGAAAATCATCACCGTAGGTTCCAGCGATGATTTTATGAAGATCCTCGGGAGCCGTCGGCTGCCAAGCCACTACTCCGGCAGAGGTCCCACCGCATCCTGCATTATGAAGCCGGATGTGGTAGCTCCCGGGACCAATATTTATTCCTGCGGCCTGCATCACCGATACGCGATCAAAAGCGGAACTTCCATGGCAACTCCTGTCGTTTCCGGCGCTATGGCCCTGCTGCTGGAACGCTATCCTTTTTATACAAACAAAGATGCAAAAAAGAAACTAAAATTCAACTGCGATCATTTAAACACCCCAAGATCTCATCAAGGATGGGGCCGAATCAATGTAGCAAGATTATTGGATCTTCCTTCATTATAACCAAAAAACAGTATCTGAATCATTTGAAACAGATACTGTTTTCTCTACATAATATTTTTCTTTATAACAGGAAATCGCTGAGCACCTGGTTGCTGAATAAAATTCCCTGCTCTGTCAGAGCAATGTTTTCTTTTTCTCTTTTTAAAAATCCATTCTGCACCGCTTCTTGTATGACATTTCCATAAATAGAATCCAATGAGTTTCCAAACCGTTCTTGAAAATCCATTTCCGAAACGCCTTTCGTTTTGCGAAGTCCAAGGAACATAAACTCCTCCATCGCCTCCTGCTCTGTCTGTCGTTCTGTCATATGATATTCCTTTTGAAAGTCTTTCTGTCCAAGATACTCATCCATAGAACGTGTCTGACAAAAACGTTTTCCATCCAGATAAGAAGAGGCGAAAAGCCCAACTCCCAGATAAGGCACCTGGGACCAATAGCCCAGATTATGACGGCATTCCATTCCGTCTTTGGCATAATTGGATATCTCATATTTGTGATACCCATAATCTGCAAGGATCTCCCCGGTCATTTCATACATTTTGACATCATCGCCTTCCGAAGGAAGAAGCTGTTCCAATTTCGGATCCCTGGCAAATGCTGTTCCTTCTTCTACGATTAGACTGTAAGCCGAAATGTGTTCCGGTTCAAGCTGCGCCGTTTCTCTCAAGGTTCTTTCATAAGATGACAAGGTTTGAAGCGGAATCCCGCTCATCAGATCCACATTGATATTTTGAAATCCTTCCTGACGGGCGTTTTCAAAACTTTCCAAAAAATCTTTTCGATCATGAATCCTGCCTAAATATTCCAATTCTTTTTTCTGCATGCTCTGAAGGCCAAAGCTAATTCGATTGATTCCTGCCTGACGATACGCATGCAGCTTTCCTCTTGTCACAGTTCCCGGATTGGCTTCTATCGTGACTTCGATTCCTTCCGTCTGTTGAAACGTATCCCATACAGCTTCCATCATTCGGAGAATCCAGGCTTCCTGCAAAATGGAGGGAGTCCCTCCGCCGATAAAAACCGTAGCAAGACGCTGATGTTTCATTTTCTCTTTCCAGGATCTGATTTCCCGACAGAGCTGTTCCATATAAGACTCAATCTTAGTCTCGCCGGCAGGAAAGGAACAAAAATCACAGTAATTGCACTTTCGAACACAAAAAGGAATATGGATATATAATTCGAACTCTTTAGTCTTCATCTAACTTCAAAACGCTCATAAATGCTTCCTGCGGAATCTCTACGCTGCCCACCTGACGCATTCTTTTCTTTCCTTTTTTCTGTTTTTCCAAAAGCTTTCTCTTTCTGGAAATATCACCGCCATAACACTTGGCCAATACGTCTTTTCGCATCGCTTTCACGGTTTCTCTGGCAATGATCTTGCTTCCGATTGCTGCCTGAATCGGAATCTCAAACAAATGTCTCGGAATCTCTTCTTTTAATTTGGTACACATCTTTCGTCCCCGCTCATAAGCCGTATCTTCATGAACGATAAAGGAAAGGGCATCCACTTCTTCCTTATTAATCAATACATCCAGCTTCACAAGGCGTGCTGTCTCGTAGCCTTTCATCTCATAATCCAGAGAAGCATAGCCTCTGGAACGTGATTTTAAGGCATCAAAGAAATCATAAATAATCTCATTTAACGGCAGGTCATAGCGAAGAACCGCGCGGGTCTCTTCTATGTATTCCATTCCAAGATACACACCCCTTCTTTCCTGACATAATCCCATGATGGCTCCCACATATTCAGAAGTCACCATAATCTCTGCGGTGACAATCGGCTCTTCCATGTGATCGATCTCCGACGGATCCGGAAGATTGGAAGGATTGGTAAGTTCCACCATAGTTCCGTCTGTCTTATACACACGATAAATAACACCCGGAGCCGTTGTGACCAGATCAAGATTATATTCTCTTTCCAGACGTTCCTGAATAATCTCCAAATGAAGAAGTCCCAGAAAACCGCAGCGGAATCCAAAGCCGAGAGCAACCGATGTCTCAGGTTCAAATTGAAGCGCCGCATCGTTTAACTGGAGCTTTTCCAAAGCATCTCTTAAATCCGGATATTTTGCGCCGTCTGTCGGATACAATCCGCAGTAAACCATCGGATTCACTTTCTTGTAGCCCGGCAGAGGTTCTTCACACGGCCGATTGGCATCGGTAATCGTATCTCCGACTCTGGTTCCCTGAACATTTTTAAGACTTGCAGTTACATATCCAACCATACCGGCCGTCAATTCATCGCACGGCAGGAACTGTCCCGCACCAAAGGTTCCAACTTCTACGACTTCCGCAGACTCTCCGGTAGCCATCATCTTCATCTGAGTTCCCGGGCGAATCGTTCCTTCTTTGATTCTGGTAAAAATAATAACTCCTTTGTAAGCGTCATAAATACTGTCAAAGATCAATCCCTGCAGCGGTCCGTTAGGATCGCCTTCCGGCGCAGGAATCTTCTCTACGATCTGTTCCAATACCTGTTCCACATTCAGCCCGCTCTTTGCAGAAACCAAAGGCGCATCTTCTGCATCAATTCCAATCACATCTTCAATCTCTGTTTTTACTCGTTCCGGTTCCGCACTTGGCAGATCAATCTTATTGATCACCGGCATGATCTCCAAATCGTGATCCAATGCCAGATACACATTAGCAAGGGTCTGTGCCTCGATTCCCTGTGCCGCATCGACCACAAGAATCGCACCCTCGCACGCCGCCAGACTCCTGGATACCTCATAGTTGAAATCCACGTGTCCCGGCGTATCAATTAAGTTAAAAATATATTCTTCTCCGTCTTTTGCCTTATATATAATACGTACCGCCTGGGATTTGATCGTAATCCCACGCTCTCTTTCCAGATCCATGTTATCAAGGACCTGCTCCTGCATCTCTCGATCTGTCAAGGTTCCCGTCATCTGAATGATACGGTCCGCCAACGTTGATTTCCCATGATCGATATGGGCAATGATGCAGAAATTACGAATTTTGCTCTGATCAACAGCCATAAGTTTCCTCCTAAACGCATCTAATCGTCCTTTTTCCAAAGAACTTCCGGTTCAGTA
Organism: Candidatus Anaerostipes excrementavium; assembly: GCA_019114985.1. Taxonomy (GTDB): domain Bacteria; phylum Bacillota; class Clostridia; order Lachnospirales; family Lachnospiraceae; genus Anaerostipes; species Anaerostipes excrementavium. The sequence continues at coordinate 101,208 of DXEM01000010.1, read as the reverse complement.
TAACACATTATTTAATAGTTCAGCAAGTAAACTCATGGATGCTTTTGCCTGTTTTACCGTATTATTCTGAGCGCCTACTTCCACCAAAAGACTCCTGCCTCGATAATGCAGATTATATCGATATCCTTTGATATAAATCTTTCTTGTGAACCCCGGATATTTTTTCACCGCCTGCGCCTGAAGCTGTAGGCTGAAAGAAAGATTCATCTTTTTATTGGGATTTTTCAAATATGTAAGGTCGCCGTTGCTTGCGGTCCGGCTGACCCCATTAAAAAACATAATCTGTGCCATTTTCTGTCCGTTCTGCGTCGTAACAAGCTTTGTACTTTCCTTTACCCCATCTCGGTGCAGGTCAATGACCACCTTAATGCTAGGATACTTTTTTAAATATTTTTCAATTGCCTCTGCCGCATAATCATATGCTTTCGAACGTTCCTCTTTTCCGTTTTTTACATCATAGACACTTCGATCATGAACAACAGAAATCCCTTTTTCCTGAAGTTTCTTGGTAAGTTCATCTCCGACGCCGATCACCGTATCTCCTTTCTCTCCCGGCCGGCTGTCTTTGTACTGCTCACTTCCATGGGTATGGTAGATCAATATCTGCGGCTCGCTGGATTTATGCAGGCTAAGATCCATATCCAGCAGCTCTTTCCCATTGATTTCACTGTTCGTCACTGTTGTCGTACTATCGATTTGATAAATATATTTCCTTAAATAGTTTGGGTCTTCCCAATTCTCTTTCTTAAACTTCTTTGTCTCCTCTGCTACCTCTTCTACGCTGCTGCCTCTGTTTTCATCATCTTCAAAGTAATAATATTCTCCGGATACGAAGTCTTCCCCTGAAGCCTTGCGATAATCACTGCCGTATTGAAGAAGAGGATTCACCTCTTCTCTGTAAAGACGAATCATTTTCGACAGGACTGTCCCATAAACAGGCTGGCTCTTATTTTGATAAGCAGGGAAAAAACCTTCCATTAGACTGTCGTAATAACCAAAGACCGCCTCCGATGCAAATTCCTGTCCTTTGATGATCTGAAAGACCATGAACAACAAAAAAGCAGAAAAGCAAAAAAATATCATTCGCTTCTTTTTTTTCTCCATGTTTTCATTCTATTCACGATTTCCATGAATATGCAGCAATTGGTTAATTCCCTCCGAAATCGTATAGCTGATCCTTTTGATAGACTCATCAATATTTTTTGGTGTAACATGCATAGAAATAAAAGATTCATCTAACCTTTCGTAAGCAGCCTCCTGTGCATCTTCCTCCAACAAGTCATTGATAATCGCCGGAACAGAAATAACAGTGGGTACGCCAACTGCCAAAACCGGTATCCCTACCGTATGCCTGGTAATCTCATTTCTGTGATTGCCAACGCCTGATCCAGGTGCAATCCCGGTATCACTTAGCTGAATCGTTCGATTCAGCCGTGTGGAACTTCTGGCCGCCAATGCGTCAATTGCAATCATAATATCCGGTTTTGTTTTATCCACCAAGGCTTCCAGTATTTCACTGGTCTCCATCCCTGTCTGTGCCATAACGCCCGGTGCAATCGCGCTAAGTTCCAGATCGCTCTTTAGAAATCCTTCCAGTTTCAAATGCCGGGTAATGCACAAATTATCCACCACTTTCGGCCCGAGAGAATCTGCTGTAACACCGGCATTCCCCAGACCTGCCACCAGGATTTTGCTGCCTTCCGGAACCATTTCTTTTAGATTGGAAAACAACGCTTCACTCATCTCTTTGTGAAATCCCTCGTCATTGCTGGCAAGATCCTTTGTTTCAATGGTAATATATTGTCCTTTTGGTTTGCCCAGAGCCGCTTCTCCCTTTTTATTCTTAATAATGATTTTGGTCTCTTTGATATGATTGGCGGTATCAATCCTTGTCTTTACCGCAATTCCTGATAACAGAGAGCTGTCTTCTGCATCTTCTTTCAGCTCTAATGCTAAATCCGTTCGATTCTGCTTCTTCATGCCTGTCTCCTTTTTGATTTAGTATGATACTTTCTCAAAAAAATATGTATTTTTTCCCATAATCATATTGACAAGAAAAAAAGAATTCTATAAAATATAACAGTATGTTTGTCTATGGCTTAAACCGTGTCTCGCTATAGATGAATGAAACGAATCAAATTATAAGAATGTTATCATATTGGAGGTGCCCACATTGGCAAACATTAAATCTGCAAAGAAAAGAATCAAAGTAATCGAAACAAAGACAGCTAGAAACAAAGCAATCAAAACAAGAGTAAAGACTTATATTAAGAAGGTAGAAGCAGCGATCGCAGCAGCAGACAAAGCTGCAGCAGAAGATGCATTAAAAGCTTGTATCGCAGAGATCAACAAAGCAGCATCTAAAGGAATTTACCACAAGAACACAGCTTCCAGAAAAATCTCTCGTTTAACAAAAGCTGTTAACAAAGTTGCTTAATTATCATATAAATCAAGAATAAAAGCCAACCGTCAGGCTGTAAAATTAAATTAAAGTAACGAAAAAAAGACTTCTGTATCAGGAAATGATATAGGAGTCTTTTTTCATGACCATGCATGTTTTCTCACAAAATGCGATTCCGTATTTGATCACCTTTTTCATACCGCCACGCTTTAACCCTTCCGCATACTTCTTCTCTTCAATTTGCTCCAGGGCTTCTTTGCAGGCAGCCTCGAGATTTCCATCATCCGCATACTTCACTTCTATCACAATACCAATCCGATTCGGTGTCTGGATGGATATGTCGCTGTATCCCTCTCCGGTCTCTGCATTAGATTTGACCAGCCAGTTCCCTTGGCTTCTAAGTAAGCCAAGCAGCATACCATGATAAAAATTTTCCTTCATATTTGTCCGAACTGCTGTATCCCGCACACTAATAGAATCCCATAAGTAATCGTGGAGCATTTCCTGGATCGTCACCACATCCTCATTAGGAAATGCCGCACAAAAACGAGTAATCCTCGCAGAATCTGCCAAAGTCATTTCCTCAAACCAATCTTTTACCAAATCAACGAACAGCTCTTTTACCTCCCGATTTGGAAGTCTTAGTTTCATCCGTCTTCCCGGCAGACGACCGCAATGTGTTAAATATCCGGTGGAATAAAGAACGCTCCAGATATTATCAATGGAGTCCTCTACATCTCTGTAGGTTAATTCTTGACGAATTGTCTTTGTAATACTTTCATCGCTAATCAGCTGTTCAATTTCATTTCTTGTGCTCAGGTCTGCCTTTTTTAACAAGCGGCGGATCAGATCATTCCCACTGGTATTAGCCCAGTAATTCTCCGGTTCCGCTTTTGAATCAGCCAACAGCAGATCACAATAATTAATCACATCCCAAGGGCAATATACATCCACATCGCCAAACCGGTACCCGTCATACCAATCCCTAAACACACTTTTATACGCAGACAAGCCATAGAACTGCAGCAGTTCATCTACGTCTGCATTGGTAAATCCAAAAAACTCGTCATATCGAACATCAGAAATCGTATGCACCTTCAGGTTATTAAGACCGGTAAAAATACTTTCCTTTGAAATTCGCAGACATCCGGTAAGAGCGGCAAAATAAAGGCTGTCATTTGTCTTTAAAGCATTTCCCAGCAGGTTACGGATGAGGTTTACCATCTCCTCATAATAGCCGGCTTGAAATGCCTTATCCAGCGGGACGTCATATTCATCAATCAGAAGGATCACCTTCTGGTTGTAGTGTTTCTCCAAAAGCTGAGAGAGAGTTTTCAAACCTGCCGCTGCCACATCTTCTGTCATTGCATAAACCCCACCCTGTGAAGATCCTACTTCTGTCAGCTGCGCATATGCTTTTTTATCATCATCAGATAATTTTGTGCTTATCCTTAAATAGTCAAAGCATCTGGCTTCATTCCCAATTACTGTCCGCAACGCTGCAGAAGCCGATTCAAAGCTCCGTCCGTCTATACTTTTCAAGCTGATAGAAATTACAGGGAACTTGCCCATGTATTTCTCACACAGTTCTTTTTCCTGCATAATCTTTAAACCATCAAACAACGCCGGGTCGCTCCCAATCTCAAAAAAATACTTTAACATGCTCATGTTTAAAGATTTTCCAAATCGTCTTGGGCGGGTAAATAGATTTACTTTCCCCCAATTCTGCAACAATTCTGCGATAAATAGAGTCTTATCCACATAATAGAAATCTTCCGTAGAAAATTCTGAAAAGTTTTCAATTCCAATCGGGAGTTTTTTCCTCACATTCCCCACACTCCTTTCAGCAGTGCTTCTTAAATCCATCGGCAACTGCAAAATTTTCAATAGGCGCAATCCCTAAATCCATAACTCATAAAAAGGCAAACCAAGCCAATTATATTTTTATGTTACCAGCTGGCGGCCGGATTATCAAGTCATTTCCCATGACAAATTCCCCTTAAACTTTCAGAATCAGTGAAGTAGCTGTCGGAGACAAAAAGGATTTGAGTACTTCTGCTAAATAACCCTAAAAACATTAAAAATGCTAAGCCTCAAGTTTTAACCCTTGGCTTAGCACCATAAATTCAGTTTAACTCCAAAAACAGATATTATAAAAAAGCTTGAAAACATACAGCTTTACTTTACCAATCCCCTTACTATTAGATACTTCCCACATCTTTATAATGAAAATTTCATTTTTACAAAGGTAAAAAATCCCCTATAGGAACCACTATACAATCACCTCAGAATACCTTCATAACTTTATTTTACTAAACTCCTATTCCCGGATAACCACTCCTGTACCAATTTCACATTGACTTTCACGATATCTGCAATATCTGATACAGACATTCCTCGATCGGCAAGTATCAAAGCAGTTTCCTTTGCCTTTTCCATTGCTCCACATTTTGCCCCTTCGTTATATATCTCATCCATCTCGCGACTCATAAAATCAACCCCTTCCTGATTTTCTTTCAGTTCATGTACACGCTGTGCTAAAACCTCGCTGTGAATATCTTCGGCGTTCTTGCAGTGAAAATCCTGCATCAGCTGCCCAAGTTCCGTGTCATCCTGCCGTCGGGAATTTACATACATTATATACGCTTCATCTTTAAAATCTTCCTGTACTTCTTCAATCTTTCTCTTGATATGATAAATTGGAAGATCATGCCCGAGTACATCATCACGGGTAATAAAAATCAAATAAGTCTCCGGCAATTCATCAAAATCCTGTCCGGCATCCAGAGTATTCATGTCCATCAAACCGCTATGATATCTGGCACGTTTGGGGGATGCTCCTTCTGTATCCTGCTGAATTTCTACATCAAACTGTTTTCCATCTGCATCCCGCACCACACAGTCTAAGATTGCCGATCTGCCCTGAAGATTTTTGTAATCCTTTTGAAGAACCTGATCCAAAACTTTCAGATCTTTTCTCCCCATGATTACTTGAAGAACATATTCCGTACATTCCTGTTTTTTGAATACATTTCGCATAAACACGTCATTCATCATTGTAAGGTTCTTTAAAATTCCTTTATATTTTTCATAACGTGCATCCAATTTATTGTCTATTTTCTTATGATTCACGTCCGCCATCGCCTCCATTATTGTTCCTTTATTATTTACATTGTACATGTCTGCGGCTTTTATAAAAATGCGGAAGCGCTTTCATATCCTCCATCTGGTTTCATAGTATCATGAAAAATGAGGAATTTCAAGATTCAGGAAATAGTGAGACAATCGGTCACTGCAGAAACTTTGTTCACAGAATATCCCAGCCGATGCTTGATATAAAGATTTCTGAAAAACACTATTGGGAGATAACACTGTTATACAAAATTTAACAATTACTACGTTGTTCAAACCAAGTGAATCATAGAAAACAAAGACATACGCTACAATAGATATGAAATTTAACATAGTTTGAATTATAGCCAAGATTCTTTTAGATCTGGACATCCTGATAGAACTCTTTTCAATAGAATGCTATTTTAAATAATTGTTTAGAAAAAAGATATTTATTTGGTATACACATCAGAATATATATTGAAAGAGCTAAATTGTTGGATCTATTAGGATGCAGATCCGAACCAAAATCTCGGAATAAGTTAACAAAGCAAAAATATTTCATCCACTATTACTGTATTATACAACAAATGGAAGAAGAGAATTTTATTTTACTAATCTTTTCTGCAAGAAATCTCCACACTTAATTTATAAGTTTTAAAATATTATGCTACTGCTTTATTCTGTGCAGCAACCAATCAAATAATCTAATCATCTTATCCCTATAAAAAACAAAATTAATGAGAATAATAAAAATAAAGTACACCGCAAAAACTTTGACAGCTAAACCTGCCCATGCCAAATAAGTAAAGCTAAAAAGATCAAATAGATTTGAAACAAATGCACTTATTGTAACAGTCACCAAGTCTACACAAATCTGTTTGATAAAGTTCTTAATAGGCCACTTAACCAGATATTTTGAATCGTAAATCGCCATCCAAATTGTCTGATATAGCATAGCAACAAGTGTGCCAATTGCAACACCTATTAATCCTCCAAAATTAACTGCTATAACCGAGATCACAATATTAAGTACCGCAGAAACAACATAATTTCTTTGTGTCTGTTTATAATGTCCGCCAGCAAGAATCATAATATTATAAGGCAATCTAAGACAATGTCCGGCATGCGCGGTAACAATCAAAATGGCAAATAGTGGCTGATAGTAATTAGCATCTGTGATTCCATTCGTATAAATTTGAACAAAAGGGAGTATCAAACAACCAGTACAACCAAAAACAAAAACTGTTCCTGTGTGAATAAACCATTCAAACCAACTAAATATCCTTTTTAATTCGACAAGCTCCTGTTTAGCCCATAATTCCCCTATAAGAGCTTGCATCCCATTTGTCATAGATGTTAGAAGCCTTTTAATTCCAGCAACTACCAAATTATAAATAGAATAGATAGAAACATTCGCAAGACTAGAAAAAACTGTCAGTATTATACTGTCTGTTCCATCCAAAACAACAGCAGCGACATGTTGTGCCACACCATTCCATTTTTGCTTTATCGGTTCTTCATTATATGTTATATATCTATTAAGATGATAATTTTTATCAACATATAATCTTAAAAAAATAGGTCTCAGTATATATATAAGTGATGTCACCAATTTTACAACATGAATAGACATTTTAGCATAAATCAACGCTACACAAACAATAGTGTTTATGATAAGTGTAACTGTCTGTGCATTATATTGAATGTATCCTCTCTGATCTGCTGTCAACAGCAAACGATCGACCATTCCAAAATAATACTGTGCAAAAGAACTTATACTTATTGTCCCAATCAAAGTTGCAGTGTATACCCATCCAAATTTTTGATGAGAAATATGCGGATAAACAAGTACTAATATAATTACATATACAAGCAGAGCCTGTGCAAGTCTATTAAAAAACTTTCCCGCCGAAATAATAACCTTGCTAATTGTTTCATTATCACCATCTGCCAAAGGTTTATATAGGGCTGATTGAACAACAGCTCCCACACCCAATTCCAAAAATGAAATCACTCCTAGAAACTGTGTGATTGAATCAACGAGACCATTTACATCAGAGCCATATGCTTTTAGTATAAGTCTTGGTAATACAAAACCACAAATAATTGTTGTTACCTGAAAAAAAAACGATGAAATTGTGTTATATCTCAGTCTCTTGCTTCTCATATAAATGCCTTTCTTATTCGTTGACGCCTTGGTATCTTATATTTCGCACAAAATATATTTATACCTTTGACCATATATGTCATAAGAAATACCAAAAAAATTATATTCACTAATTCTAAGTTCAATTAGTCATACTTTGAATCCAATAAACTGTTACAGTATCGGTAACTAACTATTTCAATCATTTGGATAAATTTTCTCGGTCTTTTAATCCCCCTCAACTATTTCAGGAAGCTTAATCAACTCTCCAAGCTCATAATCTGCAGACTCAGGTATAAATTCTTCAAAGCCACTTCCAGGATAAAAAGTCATTTCTCCAAAATAAGGCTTGCCATCAATTTCATAGAAATCAACACGTACAAATGGAATATTCTCTGATAATTGTTCTGCTAATTGAACCATCTGGTTATAAGTTTGAGGCTTTGCAATGGGCTTATCACTCCGCGGATAATGGCGCTCAAATGGTAACACATTCCAATTATCATCATAGAACGTTACCTTTAACCCACCATTAAAACGATCCGAGCAAACAAAAGAGCATTGAACTTTACCGTTAAAACACATGAGCTTATAGTCAAGCAGTTCTTTTTTCTCTGTTAACGTATCCACACTAACTACTTGTTGACTATTTCCTTCATGAACATAAAGTATCCAGCCTTTATTAGCTATGAGGTATCCTCCTCCGATTGTTTCGGAAAGTTTTATCCATTCGCCAAGTTTATAGTCATCTTCTTCTGGTTCAAATGATAACATATCTCTCCAGTGTAAAAGTGTAAGTTCCCCAAAATAAATCTTTCCCTTTATATTGTAAAATTCAATACGAAACTGTGACGTTTTTTTCGAAAAATTTTCTGCTATTTCTTTCATTTTATTAAAAGACTCTGGGTATTTAATTCCATGGTCAGCATTTGGGTGACCATTTGTAAATGGAATATATTTAAAATCCGAATTATAAAAATCAAATTTCGTATCTTCTTCCCCTATTTGCTTATTAGTTGCTATAGACATAGCCTTTGCGAAACAATCACAGCCAAAAATTTTATAATCCATGAGTTTACAACCAGGTTTATCCACCATGTACTTCTCAGCAATAATCCGTGGTTTGACATTTTTATAAGGCCACTCTCTAGCTACATAGAAGAAATTCTTTTTCAAACATGTTTCTATTTTTTTCTTTGCGGATTTTTTATCAAACTTGCCCTTATCTCTACAAATTACAATTCCTCCAGAATCATGCGTGCATTTAAGCACAAATTGGTTGGGCAAAGTATCAAAGTCGATATCATCAAAGTGGGTCCAAACCCCTAGTGTTGGAATTATATACTCTTCTCCTATTTTGTCAGCAACATATTTTTTTGCTTCATATTTATCAACCATGATTGTATACTCTGGTCGTCTGTCATAGAGTTTTAGCCACTGCAATTTTTCGTTAAATGTTTTTGGACTTTCTAAATCCAACTTCTTTCCAAAAACGCTGCGATACTTTATTTTAAGATACATATCATCAGATAAAATTCTATTTAATAGCCGTATGTTCATAACAAAAAAAGCCAAAATTTTATATGGATTATTTATTACTTTTCGTAAAATGTTCATTCCCTGCCTCTCATAATAATTTTCTTTGTTTGAAAATAAATATCTTCTTATTACATAGTATCTATTTAAAGTTCTAGTATAAAAGCTGCTTATTTAATTATGCGGCAGCCATCGTAATGCTGGATTTTGAAGTACATTAACCCCAAGCGTTGCAACATCAGATACTTCTATTCCATTTTTAAATAAAACATAGGGTAACGAAAGTTGATCTCGCTTACTAAATTTTTGAAATTCTTCCCACCACTGCCACATAATCTTAGAACATTGTTCAGTATGACGTCTCGCAATAATATTACACTCCATAAGTCCATATTTTTTTGGCATTCCTGCATCTCTGTATGCTTTCATTTGTATATCAATGTTTTTTTTCTTTTCCTTCCCAGCCGCTAACACAGCTTTAGCTTCCTCATACACACAATCGCGAGAATTATGCGTATGCGTTGCAATATCAAATAAACCAATTTTATTGATTAACTCAGTAAAATCAGACACAACCAAAATATTTCCGTCAATATATATCGAATATTTATAATCTTTAAAAACTAACGATGGATTAATTTTAAAATATCTATTTTTTTCAGAACTAGACATATTTTTTATTTTGCTCTTAAACGCACTTATATCAACTTTTTCCCATTTACTTTTTAAAGAATCAAATTCTTGGTCCGTTATAATGTAATAATCAATATTATCTGGCGAACAATACGGCTCTAATATTTCATCATATTTACCAAAAATTACTGTATAAACCGCAATTCTATCCTCAGAAAAATAATCTTCTGGATTCGGCAAATCGTATTTTACAAAAGTTTCATCCAATCTTTTATGTGAGATGGATTTTACTATTGGCTTTCCCCCAAACCATTGACAGTATTTCTTTTTTAATTCCGCAAATCTCCCTTTTCTTATTAAAGTGATTGTGTTAATAATTAACATTCCAATCTTATATTCTTTACTTTTTCTTATTGTCCGGTAATCAATATTAATCTTTTTTATTTCTGCCATTAATTCAGCATATAAAGCAGGGTCTATTAAATTACTTTTTAACATAGTGAAACCTTCCTTAAATTCTTAGTATAATCATTGTTTCGTCAAATAACTTCTAAACTATAAACATCAAAATTTAATATTTTTTAATCTAATTTTTCTTTCTCCTTCATATAAAATTAAAATTACAATAGCCAAATATAATTGACAATGTAAATAAATATAAGAACTCGAACCATAGTCACAAATAAGCAATGTCAAAAGGATTGCAAATGCCATACTCTGTTGCTTCAAATCTCGTCTACGATTTTTAAGAGCATAAACTAACGAAATTACATGAATAGAATAATAAATCACAAAACCAACTACACCATAATTTACCAGTAAATCTATATAATTATTATCAGCAATGACCATATCAGAAAATGGCTGGACTGATCCAAACAAATAATTGTAATTCATAACCCCATATCCCAATAAGGGATTTTTATTAAACCATTTAAGCCCAAAAAGAATTCTTGTCATTCTTCCTGCGGCACTTATATCACCATTAGACTTTTTCCAAAACTTAAAAAGTGAGGATAATCCTGCTCCAATATAATTATATAAAAACGGTATATTTAATACAGCAAAATACACTGCTATACAACCAAAGCAAACCAGAATAACATTTCGAAAAGCTTTTATGTAGTTACGACTCGATAAAAGGCAAAAAATCGCTATAGGAATAACCAAATACATAAAGGCTTTTCTTGACATTGATAATGCCACAATTATTGAATTTAAAAAAAAACGAAACAAAACAAGTTTTTTTAATAAACCATATTTTTGCTGATAATAAACATATACAAGCAAGGAAAAAGAAACTCCCAATCCTGCAAACATACCAATCGAGTTATATCCTGTTGCTTCTAGATTTCTCAATCCACCAAAAACCGAAAATCCATACTGGAAAATCAAAACTAGAAATCTTAATATTGGTCCAATGGACAACGAATTATAAACTGCTAAACGCCAGTCTTTACTCATATATACTAATTGTATAATAGAAAACAGGCAAAGTGAATTAAGTAAAACAGTTTTAAGTCCATCTAAAGCATACTCCTTTGATAGTGCCCAAAAGTATGAGAACATAGCCAAAATAGTATTTAGAAATATCCAACTCAAATAGTTATTCCATTTTATATTTCGTTTAAATATAATCAAAATAAATGTTAGACTCACACAAACGAGCTTCATTGCCTTCATTATGGTACTTCCATTTGTAAACACTTGTATACTTAAAAGAAAAAGTACTAATATAATATCTGACGTCTTTTTTACTTTTACTTTCATATTTTCTCCATTACCTTTTCAATTAACTTTAATTCATTATGAATAACACAACTCAGACTTCTTACAACTAATGGAATCAAAATCAAATTTATCTATTTTTTACCTAACTTATATGGTAAAAAATATCATTCCTCGTATCGACTTAATGAATTGTAATGGACAATAACTCAGACTGATTTATTTCAATCTTCATTCCTTTATTTGCTTATTCCACGCACTAATAAATCCCTTTTTCAAAAATATACTTTTCTACATTTTCCTCTGCCATCACACATGCCATCCAAGAACCACATGTTTTGCCGCCAACTATTGCTCGGCATTGAGATAATAAAATTAGCTTAATCAAGTATTGAGCTCCTCGCTCATACGGATCTGATGCTAATTGTGAAACAGACGAGTCTTTACTGAGAAAATCTATACCTGAGTAATCCTTTATAAATGAATCAAATGAGACTTTACATAAAGCTGAATTGTAATATTCTCTTGCAGCTTTGTAATAATTGGCATCTTCTGTAACAATAAAAACTTTTTTCAATGAATACTTTTTTAACAGGCTATCAACTACCTTAAACGCTTCCTTAGGAGTAGGTTGAATAGGTTCTCCCGCTGGTTTCAAAGCAATATAATCCGTACCTCTCAGATATAGCCCAATAGAATTTTGAGGCCGGAAAATATTGAGCTCTTCTTTTAGTAATATCTTTATTGCATTTGAAAAATCTACATATCTTTGTAGAAAAGTATGCGCCCGCTGAAGCGATATCTTATTAAAGTCTCTGTTCAAAAATTCATAACATTTATAATAAGAATTCAAGCCAGAAAGAACAACATTTTTGCTTTTATATACTTCTTTAAGGTCATAATCAGACGGCTGCGTAAAATAGTAATTCCAAACATTTTTTTCTTTTAGCGATTCATCCTTATATTGAGTATCATAGTTTTCAAAATCGACAACAGGTATGTATCCTTTTTTTTCTGCATAACTAATCTGCCTAAGTACATTAATAAAAAGGGACATCAGCCCTTCAATACAATCTGTTCTAGGTCTTATCACATAGAAAGTTTTATCTGGATTCAATGAGCCATATGACCTTTTCTTTTCCTTCATTTCCGGGTAGAAAACAATATTATATATTCTATAAAAAGAATCTATCCAGGATTTTGGAAATCTAAAAAGCATTGACTTTGCTGTTTTCTTTAATGACATACTTAATATTCCTTTCCAAATCAATCTATTACTAAAACAATATAAAAATATAGGCAAGCTTCTCTTATTTTCAAAAGTGTTAATTTCCTCTTAATAGCTAACTTTGCATAGCTATTTCAATGGCCCGGTGGATTTGCAGTTCTCTCCAAGTTTCTCATGTTCATAGATCTTTGCATCAATTAGAAATCGATACCAATAAGTACCAAGTACTGCAAATATTTTTCCTTCTTTGCCATCTAAAAACCCAAGGCATATATAATATCTATACAAATAATATACCCATGAACGAAATCCTAAAGGTAGCTTGTAATATACCTTCATTTTAAACCGCGTTTTAAAGCTTGCATTTTGTTTATTCACTCTTATTTGTTCAAAATAATCCATAACCTCTCGATCACTATACCAATTACATTTATTTATAAAAAATGTTAATCCCCGAAATGCAAGATGCTCCGAATCTTCTCTTGCAACAATTGTTTTTCCCTTGCTTAAAATAATATGCTCATCCATATTACGATCTTCTATATCACCTAGCCCTGCCTTATAGACACTCAGCTTTTTCCACGGATACATTCCACCATGCATCATTGGTTTTCCTAAGAACATATTGTAAAATCTCAACACTATACCAGATACATCAGTATCTTGATTATCATTGCAAAGTTTCTCTAACTCAGCAGCAGACTTATCTGTTAATCGCTCGTCTGCGTCAATACGTAATATCCACTTTGTTTTTACATTTGCAATCTCCACAGCATACTTATACTGCTTAGAGTAATTCAAAAATTCATGCTGATGGACTTCCGCTCCAAGACCACTAGCAATATCAACCGTCTTATCCTCACTAAAACTGTCTACAACAACTATTCTTTTTACCACATTTTTAATCGAGGATATACAATCAGCTATAAAATTTTCTTCATTTCTAGTTAAGATAATAGCTGTTATATCTGCCATAAAATTTTCTCCTTCTCAATACTACTGGGATCCTTCTTAAACATTCCTACACTCTGTGGGAATGAGTCCATTCATCTCCAGTTTTTCTCCACAAAATAAAAAACTTAACATAGCTTTAAAAATGTATTTCCATACCTTACAACCTTCTGGCGATAGAGTGGCGAGTATGAATTAACGTACCCTTTCCCATTCCTGTATTTCTATATTGTACTTTTTTATTATGCGACCTGGCACACCAACAATTACCGAATAATCAGGAAAGTCTCCTTTGACAACGGAATTAGCCCCTACAACACAATGTTTTCCAAGTCTAGTTCCCGCCTGAATAGCAACACCATAACCCAAAAAGCATCCTTCTCCAATGATTGTTTCTTTCTGAATCAAGCCCTGCTCCATGACACTTTTTGTTATGTCTTCATAAACGTGATCTATATTTGTAATAAAAGTGTTAGCGGCAACTGTGGTATTATCTCCTATTCGGAGTACCCCACCCTCGCAAGTTATATGTACATTTTGCTCTATCGCAACATTATTTCCTATTTCTATAGTTCCTTCTCCAATAGCTTCCATGCGAATTCCAGGAAATATTCTAGTTCGGCTTCCAATTTTTATGCCTGCTCTACCTTCAATAAACACAGGCTTTCCGATGTAAGTAAACCTGCCCACGGAACCTAAAATTGCCTTATATGTCAAAGCTCTTAGCGCCCACAAATACTTAACAGGATGCATACTCTATCCTCCAATCAACTCATTCAACCAACTTCTTAACGAATATTTCTTATAAACTCCTTCATCCACTTCTCGATAAGGTTTATTGAAGAATGGTGCATTCAAATTGAAATCTCCGTCGTATATATAAATATTTTCTTCTCTATAAAAGTCATAATTTACAACATCCTCATTGGTTGTAATTATTTTTCTTTTAGCTCCAAATGCCTCTAGAATTCTTATTGTCAATCCAGTTTGCCCATCTTGTGCCGAATCAAGTACACACCTTGATTCAGTCAGCAGCTTGTCCATTTCTTTTCCATTAACAGGAGTATAGTGAAATTCAGAACAATGTGCATATTTCAGTTCTATATTTTTTACCTTTCGATAAATATAAACAATTTTGGATGGAAAGAAAAAATAGATAAACTGTTTAGGAAATACAAATTTCAACTTTTCAGCCATTTCTTTCACATACTTATATTTCTTTGGATGCGCTGTTCCAACAAACATCAAATCATACTTATACTTAGAAATACTCTTTCTTCCAACTTTCTCGTATCTTTTCGTATAGAAAAGAGGAAGAAATCTCAGATTACCATTTCTAACATCTTCTTTATCAAATGAATAACATCTGTCAAAATACTTTTGAATTTTTTCTATATATGGAAAGTTCTTCATGGAATCCCATTGATAAAGCACAAATTCGGCTTGAATTTGAGATTCTTTTAATCTTTCCATCATACTCTCAGAAAACGATAAGGATTGTCCAGAAATCAATATTACCTTATCATATTTTTTCCTAGTGACTTCGCTCATCATCTTAGAAAAATATCGTGCAATCATCGCATTTATGTAATTTTTATTAATGCGAATTATTGCCTTTACAAAACTATTTGTACTAGGGCGATCATCATACCAATCCACCTCATGCCCCATTTGGTGTATTGCTTCACATATCTGAGCAGGATAATCAAAGAAATTTGGTGTTATTAGAAGTATTTTCATGCTATTACTCTTCCTCTTGAATATTTAACTAACTTTTATCAAGCTTCATTATTGCCTCTATTCGTCTGCTATCTCCCCATATTGCTTTGGAATCATATGGGCGATCGGGAAAAGCTCCATATTTAAGCTTGATCTTATATTCATTTTCTTTAATGAATCTTTCCACTCTATCTGCCAACCTTTCAGGCTTACCAGAGCAGATATTTATAATTCCAGTCACATTCTCTTGCTTAACCGCAGCAACAACCTGATTGCAGAAATCAGAATAATCAATGAAATCAAATTGATTCTGGCCCAAAGTAAAAGGAAATTCTATCTTCCCCGCTGCCTCTGCAGTTGCAATCTTTGAAAAAATTGAATTCCCATGCTGCGAATTTCCTACAATATAATAACCACGCAACCATTGGTATGGAATGTTCTTCTGCTTGCTTAACATCTCAACGAGTAGGCGAAGCGCATTCTTGCTAATACCATATGGAGTGCTTGGATTACATGGAGTATTCTCATTAATACTTCCTTCAAAGAATCCAATCTCATGCATGCTACCCATAACAGCTATTTTCTTAATACCCTCCTCCACTAGAGATTTCAAAAACTTATAATGTTTCGGCAAATCTTCGATATGTACATTAGAATAATGTACAAAACCCTCTCGCCATGCTAAATGCAAAACTATATCTGGATGACCAAAAAAATCATAAGGATTATCAATTTCAAAGAGATTGCAGGCAATAGATTGTGCCCTCTTATCAACATAATCACATTTAAAATCTGTGGCTATAACATCCAATCCTCTATCAGAGAGACTTTTGATAATCCCCTGTCCAAGATAACCGTTCGCTCCTGTTACCAAGATTTTCATAAATATTACCTCTTATATCTTTAATCACGATCAAACAGATCACGCGTATAAACCTTTTCTTTCACATCATTCAGGCAGCTATCATACCGATTGGCGATAATTGCCTGACTCTGCTCTTTGAACTTTTTTAAATCATTCACAACAACACTTCCAAAGAACTTCTCGCTGTCCTTCATCGTCGGCTCATAGACAATCACAGTAGCCCCTTTTGCCTTGATTCGCTTCATTACACCCTGAATACTCGATTGACGAAAATTATCAGAGTTGCTTTTCATGGTTAGACGGTAAACACCAATCACAACTTCTTTCTCTTTACTCTCATTCCAGCTATCATTGGCTTCATATGCACCAGCAATCTCTAGAACCCTATCAGCAATGAAATCTTTTCTCGTTCTGTTGCTCTCCACAATTGCCTCTATGAGATTCTCTGGTACGTCAGCGTAATTAGCTAAAAGCTGTTTTGTATCTTTCGGCAAGCAGTAACCACCATAACCAAAACTCGGGTTATTGTAATGGGAACCAATTCTTGGATCCAAACATACCCCATTTATAATCTGCTTCGTATTTAAGCCCTTGCTCTCTGCATATGTATCAAGCTCGTTGAAGTAAGCAACTCTTAATGCCAAATATGTATTGGCAAACAATTTCACAGCTTCCGCTTCAGTAAAGCCCATAAACAGAGTATCGATATTCTCCTTAATTGCACCTTCCTGTAAAAGCTCCGCAAATGTGTGAGCCACTTTTACTAATCTTGCATTCTCCACATCCGTTCCGACGATGATACGGCTGGGATACAAATTATCGTATAATGCCTTTGATTCACGCAAAAACTCGGGGCTGAAAATAATGTTATCGCAGCGGAACTTCTCACGGATACTCGCTGTATATCCAACTGGAATGGTACTTTTAATAACCATAATAGCCTCCGGGCTGTACTCAATAACCAGCTTGATTACATCCTCAACTGCGGAAGTATCAAAGAAATTCTTTTTGCTGTCGTAGTTGGTTGGAGCAGCAATAACTACAAAATCTGCATCTGAATAAGCTTCTTTTGCATCCAAAGTAGCTGCCAGATTAAGCTCATTTTCTGCAAAATACTTTTCAATATACTCATCCTGAATCGGCGAAATCCTATCATTAATCTTCTCTACTTTCTCAGGAACAATATCTATAGCCGTTACTTGATGATGCTGTGACAGCAACGTAGCGATCGATAGCCCAACATACCCAGTTCCAGCAACCGTGATCTTTAGATCTTTAAATTCTCTCATAATTACATTTCTCCTCCCCGGCCACATGACTCTATCTGACATATGTACAGATTTTACATATAGAAATCTTTATACCATTCTGCAAATTTCCGTAGTCCAATCCTCAAGTCTGTACTCGGTTTAAAGCCGAAATCCCTCTCCAATGCGCTTGTATCTGCATAGGTCACCGGCACATCTCCCGGCTGCATTGGAACAAGTTCTTTGTGAGCTTCGAAATCATAATCCTGCGGCAGCACACCAGACCGCACCAGTTCTTCACTCAGAATCTGTACGAAATCCAACAGGTTTTCCGGTTTATTATTACCGATGTTGTAAACTGCATATGGCGGTAATGGCAAGCCATCTTCGCCGATGACCTTATCCGGTGCCTTCTGCATTACGCGAACAATTCCCTCAATAATGTCATCTACATATGTAAAGTCACGCTTGCAATTTCCATAATTAAAAATCTTGATTGTTTCACCATTTGCCAGCTTATTAGTAAATCCAAAGTATGCCATATCCGGTCTTCCGGCAGGACCGTAGACCGTAAAGAACCGAAGTCCCGTAGAAGGAATGTTATACAGTTTCGCATAGGCATGAGCCATCAGTTCATTTGATTTCTTTGTGGCAGCATAAAGAGATACCGGATGATCCACTTTATCTTCTGTGCTGTAGGGTACTTTCTTATTGGAACCATAAACAGATGAACTGGACGCATACACCAGATGCTCTACCGGTGTATAGCCTTCATCATAGGAATGTCTGCAAGCTTCCAAGATGTTATAGAAACCAATCAGGTTTGATTCCATATAAGCGTCTGGGTTAATGATGGAATAACGAACTCCAGCTTGTGCTGCGAGATTCACAACAACCTGCGGTCTGTACTGTTCGAATGCCTTGTTAACCAGTTTTTTATCTGCAATGCTGCCTTTAATAAAAATAAAGGAAGGATGCGCTGACAGTTCTGCAAGCCTTGCCTCTTTCAATCGTACATCGTAATAGTCATTCATATTATCGATGCCGATGACTGTCACATCTTCCACGTCTTCATAAAGACGTTTTACCAGGTTGGAACCAATAAAACCGGCAGCACCTGTAACTAAAATCGTTTTATTATTCAAATCCACAAAACTCATCTCATGGTTCCCCTTTATCCAGTCCCTTTTGCATATTTTTTTCGATGTCGGTTATAATATCGTTAATATGGATATATTCCCTCGTGCAGTTTACAATTTCCTTTTTCAGCGTCGTAGAGTTTCTTACTCTACGACAAAAACACCATCGACTGCCATATCCTGACATTTTCGATGGTGCTGACGGTTTTATTTGACGGCTAATAGCGTATCTATTTTTGCATATTTTCTTTTTTCAGCTCAAATGTTGGATGAACATAGAGATTCAGTGTGATATTGACATTGGAATGTCCCAATATTTCGCTTAGACTTTTTACATCAAATCCCAACTCAATGCATCTTGTTGCAAATGTATGACGAAGTGAATGAAAATTAGCAGGAGCGATTCCGCTTTCCTCTAAGACCTGCTTGAATTTCTTTTGCATGGAGCGCGGCTCAATAAATTTCGTTTCGCTGTTGGTTAACAAATATCCGATGGAAGATATTTTATGAGACAGCAAAATATTTAATAATGTTTCTGGAATCGGAATCGTGCGAATCGAACAAAGACTTTTGGGCGTTGTAATGACGATTTTCGTTTTTTTCTCGCGGTTTGTTTTATCTTGTATTCGCTGCAGGGTACTGTGGACATAAAGTGCTTGATCCGAAAATGAAACATCCTCCCAACGCAAGGCACACACTTCTCCGACTCGCAGGCCGGTAAAAAGGCAGATCAGGATTCCAAGACTGCGTGAATCCGGATCTGCATATAGATTCTGATATAATTTATCCTGCTCTGTTTTACTTAAAATTCTCATAGGTTTTGAAACGTGTTTCAAATGAATACTGCTTCCGTCACAGGCTATTCTTTTCCCTTTTTGAACTGCAAATTTTAGTATACTGCGAATGACAGTAAGAATATCCGATACTGTTTTCGACGATAACCCTGTCCCTTTCTTTCCGCCGGACGATAACCATATTTCACAGTGTTCCCTTATAAAATCATAAGAAATTTGTTCGAGACGTTTATTTCCATAAGCCGGAAGAATATAAGATTCGAGTAAGTTTAAATATTTATTTTGCGTCGATTCCTTGATATGGGGTCTAATATTCGAAAACCATTCGGCTGCAAGTTCTGAGAATAACTCAGATTTTCTTGAGGGTGCTGCGATCACTTGATTGGAATGTAGGATTGATTCCTGCAGTTTTGCTTTTACATCACGATATGTCCGCGCATATACATATCCATAGTTTATTTTCCCGGAAATATCCCTTGATTTGATATATCGTCCTTCCCATCTGCCGTCTTTTCTTTTGTAAATATTTTCTCCTTTTTTTGGCATAAAATTGATCTCCTCCTATGATTATAATTTGACTATCATTTTGACGGCTCATAAAAAATAATTCTATCATTGATTTTGAAATGATCGTTACAACATCCATTGAAACATGGAAAATTGGAACGAATTTCAAAAAATTTTAAGCGAATTCAGAAATAACATTGACAAATGATGGCATATTTTGTATATTTACAACAGTAATTATTTCAAATGAATAATAAAAGTGAGTCGTGGAGTAAGAAACTCTGCGACTTTTTTACTTTGAAAAAATATTTTTTAGCCTATATATAAAAGTCAAAGTTTCCTATGAAATAAAGAAAAAAACAGAGACAAAAGACCATTTCTTTCATCTCTGTTGATAATCTGCTTATTTTTCACTATATCTACTTATTATATTAAATCATCAAACTTTTTTATTTGCTGAATTCCATTAAGAGCAGTTCTACCCCAACTCTGTCATTGATCAGGCCGCTTTTGATCTGTTCATCCGTTTTTGCACATGCTCCCACCATTCGATAAAGATCCTCCAAAGAAAACAGCTTTGCCTGCTCCTTTAATTTTCCTACTACGAACGGAGGAACTTTCATGGCTTTTGCGATGGCGCCGTTGGATGACTGTCGAGCGGAGAGATCTTTTACCTGGATCAGCTGATTGGACTGTCTTACAAGCAAAGCCAGGATGCCAAACGGTGATTCCTTAAGTTCAATCAAATCATAATACAGCTCTAAGACCTTATCCCGCTGTTTCTTTGCAATGGCTTCCAACATCACAAAAATCTGATTGGTCGTCTGAGAAGAGGTCATGTCATCCAAATCTTTTGCCGTAATTTCTCTTCGCTCTCCTGTATATGCGATCAGTTTCTCAAGCTCATTTTTCAATGTATACATATCCGATCCACAGCGATAGAGAAAGCTGCGGATGACAGAAGTTTTCATTTCTTTGCCTTCTTTTTTTAAAAGAGATGCAATCCAGCGGATCAATTCCTGATCACCGGCCGGTTCAAATGACACGGCATGCCCTTCCTTGGATAGATATTTATAAATCTTGGATCGCTTATCCACAGTATCTTCAATAAAGATCATGACCGTAGTGTCCGCACATTCTTTTAATTGTTCCAGAAATGCCTCATCGCTCTTTTTGCCATATCCGGTATCTTCCATAATAATCAGACGGTGATCATTGAAAAACGGCATTGTTTTGGCAAGTTCCGCAGCTTCTTCTCCATTTGTCTTTTTTCCTTCAAAATAAGAATAATTCATCGTATCATCGGGAGATACCAATGCTTTCTTCAGCTGATTTTTCATCTGAGCGATCATATATTTTTCACTTCCATAAAACAAATAGAACTTCGGATAAGTATTTGTTTTGATATGTTCTAAAATCTTTTTCATAATCTTAAGCCTGCTTTTCCTTCCTTTTGCTTTCTTAAGTATAGCTTATCATGGAAAAGACGTCTAGTCCTGCCCTTCCGAAAATAACACCGCACCTTCCTCATCTGTTCTTCGAATCTGACAGCCGGTTGTCTTTAACCGTTCCAGGGTTTCTTTGTGAGGATGCCCATATCGATTTTCTTTCCCACATGAGATAACCGCAATCTTTGGCTTTGTCATTTTTAAAAAATCCTCTGATGTAGAGTTTTTTGAACCATGGTGCGCAGCTTTCAAAATGTCTGTCTCCTCCAACTCTTGATCTAGTAATTCTTCTTCTCCCTCTTTTTCCACATCCCCTGTCAAAATGACTTTCTTTCCAAGCAATTTTCCCTGCAGTACCAGGGAGGCTGCATTTTTTCCCAAAGAAGACCCTTTTGCAGGATGGATAACTTCCATAGAAATATCCCCTCCTTCGATCTTCTTTCCTCTTGATAAAAAGAATACCTGTGTTTCGGAATGGCGCGCTGCATTTAAAATCTTTTGAAACGTCTCGTCTTTTGGCACATCCGGCAAGCCAAGATAACGAATCTTTCCCATTTCCAGCAGTTCCAAGATACCCGAATAATGATCTTCATCCATATGGGTAATGACCGCAATCTTTACTTCCTTTCTTCCGCAATATTTCAAATAAGGAAGAATGCGGTATCTTCCAACCTGTTTCTCGCTGCTGCTCCCGCCGTCCACCATGACCATTCCTCCGGCCGTATCTGCCATCATACAATCTCCCTGTCCTACATCGAGAAAAGCCAATTCGTGCCTGCGAAAAACAGGGATCCCCATCATCAGTAAAATACCTGCATAAACCGCTCCAATCCGAATATAAATTGGAATTCGGCTTCGTTTGGCCATACACAAATATAATACAAAATACCCTATGATGACCCAGATTCCGGGGACATACCCCACAATCATGCGTCCATATTCCTGTTCTGAGATCCATAAAACCACCTGAAAGAAATAAGCGATGATCTTATGAAAAAAGCCGGCCGGAAGCCAGATCAGTGCCAGCGCCATCGAAAATGCGGCAGATGCGGCGGGAACCGCAATTGCGTTAGCGAGAAAAGAAAAAACAGGCGTTTCATATTGAAGATAAATCATAAGCGGCAGCATCCCGATTTGAAGCAGCAGCGGAAATCGTACTTTATCCCATATTTTTTGAATCACTCCGCTTTTTTCCTTTTTCCCTTTTCCGATCACCCCTATGACCAGTACCGCACAGAAGGATAATCGAAACCCTGTATCCCCAAAAGCCAGCGGATTTTTCAGGATGATTAAGAGTCCTGCCATTGCGGCAGAAGATAATAGATCATAATTCTTTCCCAGAATTTGAGACAGAAAATAAATCCCCAGCATGATAATTGCCCGAATGGAGGAGACAGCCCCTCCGGTCAGCATGCAATAATAGAGCGCCGCTGCGAACCCCACAAGAGAAGAAGTCCAAAATCCAATCCCAATCTTTCGGAGCCATTGATAAAGACTTTTCCCTGCCAGGGAGATATGCAGTCCGGAGACTGCCAGAAGATGAATCAGTCCGCTCTCCTTAAAATCATCTTTGATTTCTTCCGATAACTCTGATTTATCTCCCAAAATCATTCCTTGTACAAAAGCCCGTACATTCCCTTGATACTGGCTGCGAATCTTTGCTTTCATCCATTGTCTGGATGATTCCTGAAGTTTCATCAAAGGATGCTCTTGGTGACCGATCACAAAAATCTCATTGGCAAACGCCCGATAGTAGATTCCTTTGGCAAAATAATAATCTCTGGCAGAAAGCTGTCCCGGATTCCTTGCTTCATCTTGAACTTCCAATTCGGCCTCTGTCTGGATCCAGTCTCCCAGACGAATATTTTCTTCTCCCGTGCTATATAAGAGGATTTTGCCCTCCTGATTCTGTGGCTTTAAAAGATATGCTGTGCTATTTTCTGTTTTCGAAATTTGGATAACTTCTCCTATCAAATATTCCGGAGAAGCTTCCTTAAGAGTCTGTATCTCTTTGTTTACAGAAAACTGTTTTGATGCAAAAAGCAGAATTCCTATTGTCATACCTAGGATTCCTATCACATACCTCCGATCTCTCACACAGCACAAGCACCAGAAACATATCAAAATCAGACAATAAAAAACCGCTGTTGGAATCTCATTCTTCCATACAGCGGCCATACCAGAAATACATCCGGCAAATATTAATATCAATGGTCTTTGCTTCATTCTTCCTCTTCCATCGGCAGTTCTCCGAAAACAAAACTGTCACGGCCTAACGCCCCAATGGCTTTTCCATCGGTATCCAACATCGTCTTTCCTGAAACGCTAAATGAAACATAACTGATATTGTCGATCTGCGTCAGAGTATACACAATCCCCGCCTGACAGATCAAATCTTCATTGTTATCCAACTTGCTGTATCCCGTGGAAAAGTCAAGCATAACAATATTATTGTTCACTTCGGCGCTGTTTACAACGATGCCCTCCGGAATTACCGATTGATAATCCTCATCCTTACTGACTTTTTTCATCTCATTTAATAAGATTCCCACATTCTCCTGAGCATCATCCTTCAATTTCACATCTTTGTTCACGGAAATCAGGCGTGTACCGTTTTCATTTGTATAATAAACTGCCGTTCCTTTTTTTGCGCTGTTATCTTCCTTCTTTTTTGACCGGCATCCGCCAAATATCAGCGCAAAAACACAGACAGCACAAAAAATGATGCCAATCTTTCTCTTCATGGATTCCCTCCTACGCATTATATTTTAACGGAATACAAACGACAAACGTTGTTCCTTCTCCTAACTTGCTGTAAAGCTTGATTCTTCCCCGATGCATCAGTACCGCATTATGAGCGATCGCTAATCCCAGTCCGGTTCCTCCGGTCTCTCTGGATCTTGCCTTATCGACCCGATAAAAGCGATCAAATACCCGATCCTGACAGTCATCCGGAATTCCTACTCCGCTGTCTTCCACACGGATATAAAAATACTTATGATCTCGATTCACCGATACTCTGACCCAGCCATTATCTTTATTATATTTGATTCCATTCTCAATCAAATTCGACAATGCCAGTGTCAGCTTCACCTCATCAATCTCCGCTGTCACCGAACGGAAACTCTCAAAGACAAATTCAATATTCCTCTGAGCCGCAAGGGGCTTCAGGCGCTTCATAATAATCTGTACCAATTCATTGATATCAACTCGTGTGATCTCCATTCTGGATGCCTTTTTATCCAGCTTAACCAGAGAAAGAAGATCTGAAATAATGACGTTCTCGCGATCGATCTCAGCGACCATATCTGACATAAATTCACGATACAATTCCGCCGGAACCTGATCTCCCTGCTGCAGCAAGGAATCTGCCAAAACCTTCATAGATGTCATCGGCGTCTTTAATTCGTGGGACACATTGGATACAAATTCTTTTCTGGAATCTTCCAGAACCTGCATTCTTCCTAAAATCTCATTAAAACGGGAAACAATCTTTCGAATCTCATAAAAACCTATCTCTGCAATCGACTCATCTTCATGCCCGGAAGCAATGAAATCCACATCTTTTTGAATCTTTCGCAGGTCTTTCGTTAAAAAATAGCTAAGGACAACCGCAAACGCAAATCCGAATATTATGAATGCGACCAGCAGCATATTCCGCCGCTGTTCCATCTCTGTACTTGCCGCTATCAGGTCATCCCGGGGAACCGTGGCAATCACAGCTCCAAAGACCTGCTTTTGATCCTTTCCCGCGGAATAAATCGGGGTCATAATCTCAATATAATCCCCTTCTTCCTTCACGATCCGCTCTTCTTTTCCATTCATAATATCTAAGATATCATCATTGATAAAAAATTTGTCCTGGAAATCCGTATGGGTATCTTTGATGATCTTATAATTACTTTTCAGGATAATGACTCGTCCATCCAAACTGGCGGCCAAATCATCGGTCTGGGCAGAAAGGCTGTTGGAACTGTCATTCATCATGAAATCCACTCCCGCTACCTGATCGCCCAGCCACCTTAACTGCGATGCTACCCCATCGATCTTCTGGGAATACAGTTTCTCCGTATAACCATCATTCAGAAACTTACTGAACAGTACGGAAATAAATACTGCCAGTACAAATACTGTGATACAAATGGTAAAATGCATGCTCTGGAAATAAGGGAACCGCTTTTTCTTAGCCTTGGAAATAGTAACCTACCCCCCACTTCGTATGTACATAATCCGGCACCCCCGGATTGACTTCGATCTTTTCCCGAAGTCTTCGAATATGTACATCGACTGTCCTGGCATCTCCCGGATAATCATACCCCCATACGGTATTCAGCAGATCCTCCCGGCTATACACTTTATTAGGATGGAACACCAGAAGTTCCAGCAGATCAAATTCCTTGGCAGTAAGATTCACTTCCTTGCCGTGGATGTGAACTCTGCGGCTGTCGCTGTCAATCTTAAGTCCTCGGTATTCCGCTGCCTTCGGCGACTCAGGCACAGCTGCATCGTGATGGGCAGCCCGGCGCATAATTGCCTTGATCCTTGCCTTTACTTCCAGAATATTAAACGGCTTTGTGATATAATCATCTGCTCCGTATTCCAATCCCAGAATCTTATCCATATCGTCCCCTTTTGCTGTCAGCATGATGACCGGAACATCCGAAAACTCGCGAATTGCCTGGCACACCTCAAATCCGCTGAGACCCGGAAGCATAACATCTAAAAGGATGATATCATATGAATTCTCTTTTGCTTTCTCTAATGCTTCCTCTCCGTCATAGGCGCAATCCACCTGCATCTCGTCTTGTTCCAAGCTAAACTTAATTCCTTTGACGATCAGTTTTTCATCATCAACCACTAATACCTTTTTCATTTCTTACACCTCTACCATTATATTGCTATGCTGTCTTTGATCTTGCTGTAAATCCCTTCCTTAATTCCCTGTATCTTCATAATATCCTCGGTTTTTGAAAAAGGACCATGTTCCTCCCTGTAAGCGATGATATCACCAGCTTTTGATTCCCCGATCCCAGGCAAAGTCATCAGTTCCTCCTTACCTGCCGTATTAATATTAATCTTGCCAGAAGAATCTTTGCCATTCGTACTGCCGGTCCCGGCCGGTGATTCCTCTGCTTCTTTCTTCGACGGTACATAGATCTGCTGACCATCCTTCATCTTTTCTGCCTGATTAATGTCCTCCCGGGCCGCATCTTCTGTAAATCCGCCGGCCGCCTTCACCGCAGACACAATTCTGTCGCCTGAAGAAAACGTATAGACTCCAGGACGCTTCACTTGTCCGCAAATATACACATAAATCTTACTTGAAGCGGTTGTCGTCTCTGTCTTGGTCTCGGTCGCAACCTTGACTTCCGGCTCAGAAGAACATCCTGACAGTAAAACAATCAAAATCATGAAAAAAAATGTCTTTCGGACTCTCTGAAACAACGTAAACCTCCCGGTCAACGCAAAGAGCTTCGAACATGTAAATCTTCTCTTATTGTAACGAAAATGTTTTTACTTTACAAGAGATATTTATGATTTCCACTTAAATATTACAAGACCTGTGATAAACAAAACAACACCGATTAATTTGATCCATTGGAATCCGCTTTTGTCCGTTCCGAAAAGTCCAAATACCTCGATCAGATAAGAAACAATGACTTGCGATGCAACAATCAGCATAGCTGACTGGGCAGGTCCCAGAGCTGCTACGCTCTTAATAACGGTAAATGTAATGGCCGCACCAAAAACTCCTCCCAAAAGCAGATATTTGGGATGGACTTTGGCAAGCATAAGAAAACTTTTATCGTGCTCCGTCGCCGCCCATACAAGAATGCAGGCCAGAAAACCGGTTAGCTGCACAAAGGAACTGGTCGTCCAGGTACTGCTCTGTTTTGTAACTTCCGTATTAAACACCCCTTGGACGCTCATCAGGGCGCCAGATATCAAAGCAATGATAAATCCAAACATAAAAAAAGCCTCCATTTCAAACCATATTTTCCTTAGTTTTTCCATGAAAGCTTTTTCTATTCATTTTCTAGCAGTCCTTCTCTTTCAGAACTTCTCTTAAAATTTTCATCATCTCATCTACATGCTTCTCTTCGATGATCAGCGGCGGCACAAAACGGATGACATTATTTCCTGCCGTCATTAGAATCAATCCTTTTTCCAAGGCCAAAGAAACTATCTCACCGGCTGATTTTTCCGGCGCAAACTCCAATCCCTGCATCAGGCCAAGACCTCTGTGGGCTGTGATTGTACAGAATTCCTTCTTTAATATCTCTAATTGATCCCATAAATATTGTCCCACTTTTTCCACATGTTCCGGAATCTTCTTTTCCTCGAACTGATCAAAGACCGCATTGACTGCCGCGCAGGCAAGCGGATTTCCTCCATATGTCGTTCCGTGATCTCCGGGAACCAGCGCACCGTCTGCTTTCTCATTCACTACAAAAGCTCCTACCGGAACTCCGCATCCAAGAGCCTTCGCTAAGGTCATTACATCCGGTTTTACACCATAAAGATCGTGAGCAAATAAAGATCCGCAGCGCCCCATTCCACACTGGATCTCATCAAAGATCAAAAGAATATCTTTTTCATCGCAAAGCTTCCGAAGCCCTTTTAAAAATTCCGGATCCGCCGGATAGATGCCGCCTTCTCCCTGAACCACTTCACAAATGATTCCGCAGGTGTTTTCTGTAATTTTGGATTTCACATCTTCCAAGTCATTAAACTGGGCAAATACTGCTCGAAACTCTTTCGGAATAAAACCATCTTGATAATGGGCATTTCCTGTTACGGATAAAGCGCCCTGGCTCCTTCCATGGAAAGAATGATCCATTGCTATAAATTCATAATCTTTGGAATCATCTTTATTATAGGCATATTTTCTTGCCACTTTTAATGCGCCTTCAATTGCCTCTGTTCCGCTGTTTGAGAAGAAGACTCTCTTCATTCCGGAGGCTTTTACGATCTTTTCGGCAGCCTCCACCGCCGGTATGTTGTAATATAAATTGGAGGTATGGATCAGCTGATCTACTTGCTCCTTTAAAGCATCGTTATAGGCCTTGTTTCCATATCCTAATGCAAATACCGCAATTCCGGCGCCGAAATCCAAGTATTTTTTCTGTTCTGCATCATAAAGATAGACTCCTTCGCCTTTTTCCAACACGACCGGATAGCGATTGTAAGTCTTTAATATGTATTTTTCACCTTGTTGGATATATTCTTCCTGCTTCATATTTCCTCCTAGAATAATGGCTCTTTCAAAATTGCCGTACCGACACCTTTCTCGGTGAAGAACTCAAGCAGCAGACAGTGCTCTACCCTTCCATCTAAGACATGGACTCTGGCAACGCCCTTTTCAATTGCATCAATACAGTTTTGAAGTTTTGGAAGCATGCCGCCTCCTACAACACCTTTGTCGATAAATTCTCTTGCCTGGGCAAGATCCATCTCTGAAATCAATGTCGTTTTGTCTTCCGGATCAACGAAAACTCCCTCAATATCGGTGAGGAAAACCAATTTTTCTGCATTTAATGCAGATGCCACTGCACATGCTGTATCATCCGCATTGATATTATAAGGTTCAAAATCATCGCCTAAACCAATCGGAGAAATTACGGGAACAAAATCATCTTCGATCAGCGCTTCCAAAAGCTCTGTATCGACGGATTTTACCTCGCCCACATAACCCAGGTCTTTTCCCGGCATCTCTTTTTTGGTGACATGGATCATCTCTGCGTCTTTTCCGGACAATCCAACCGCTTTTACTCCGGCTTCCGCCATCATAGCAACTAATTCCTGATTCACTTTGAAAAGAACCATCTCTGCGACTTCCATCGTCTCTTTGTCTGTTACACGCAGACCATGATAAAATTCCGGTTCTTTTCCGGACATGCGGACCCACTTGCTGATTTCTTTTCCGCCGCCATGAACGATGATCGGTTTCATTCCGATTAATTTCAGCAGTGCCACATCCCGAATGACACTTTTTTGCAGTTCTTTATCTTTCATTGCACTTCCGCCGTATTTTACGACAACATAACAGTTATTGAATCGACGGATATAAGGAAGCGCTTCCGTCAATACTTCTGCTTTCTGTTTTGATTGTTCGATCTGTTCTGCCTGATTCATAATTCTCTCCTTTTCCTATCTATCTTTCCTAAGAGCGGTAATCCGCGTTGATACTGACATAATCATGCGTAAGATCGCATCCCCAGGCAGTCGCTTCTTCGACTCCGTTGTGAACGTCGATCTGTGCTGTCACCTTATCCTCGGAAAGGATCTTCGTCGCTTCTTCTTCGGAATAGTCCGTTGCCACTCCATCTTTTACAATTTCAATATTACCGGCTTTGCTAACCAAAGCAATATCCACTTTCAGCGGATCAAAATCGACTCCCGCATAGCCGAGCGCACATAAGATTCTACCCCAATTGGCATCTTTTCCATAGATTGCGGCTTTGGTCAGGCTGGAAGTTACAACAGACTTGCTTAAAATTTTTGCATTTTCCTTTGTATCAGCTCCTGCCACGTGAACTTCAAACAACCTTGTGCAGCCCTCGCCGTCTGCTGCGATCTGCATGGCCAGCGCACGGTTTACATAAAGAAGTCCCTCCCGAAATGCCTGGTAATCTGCATCTTTTGTTCGGATCGTCTCATTCCCTGCCATACCATTTGCCATAACCAAGACTGTATCATTGGTGGATGTATCTCCATCTACGGAAACCATATTAAAGGTATCTTCCACCAATTCTCTCTGCATTTCCAAAAGAAGGCCTTTTTCGATCGCCGCGTCGGTGGCAATATAGCCAAGCATGGTTCCCATATTCGGATGAATCATGCCGGATCCTTTGCAGATTCCGCCGATCGTCACTTCTTTCCCGCCGATTTCTACCGTAACTGCTGCCTCTTTTGATTTCGTATCCGTTGTAAGAATCGCCTCCGCTGCGTCTTTGCTGCTTTGACGGCTATCTTTTAACTGCGGAGCCAGCGCTCGAATTCCTGCCTCAATGATATCCATCGGAAGCTGCTTCCCGATAACTCCTGTTGACCCTACGGCAACCTCTTTCGGCTGAATTCCTAATATCTCCGCCGCCAGGACCGCTTCCTTCTGTGTATTTTCATATCCCACGGTTCCGGTGCAGGCGTTGGCAATCCCTGTATTTACCACAACGGCACGAATTGCTTCCTGTTCTTCCACTAATTCTCGGTCCCAAAGCACCGGGGCTGCCTTTACAAGATTTCTTGTAAAAGTTCCGGCAATTACCGCCGGCTGCTCACTGTAAATCATTGCCATATCTTTTTTCTCGCTGCTGGCCTTGATTCCCGCTCGAATTCCTGCTGCCTGAAAGCCTTTTGGAGCTGTTACTCCTCCATCAATGATCTTCATGTCTTCCTTCCTCCTATCTGATCCGGTTCCTATGGGAACATCGGAACCAATTCCAGTCCTTCACTTTCCTTCAATCCAAACATCAGGTTCATATTCTGAACCGCCTGTCCGGCTGCCCCTTTCACCAGATTATCCATCGCACCCATCATAATGATACGTCCTGTCCTAGGATCAATCTTGAAATTCACATCCACATAGTTGCTGCCTTCTACCCATCTGGTCTCCGGACACAGATTTTGATCCAGCACCCGGACAAATTTTTCTTCTTTATAATAGGAATCGTAAATTTCTTTTACTTCTTCATAGGAAACTTCTTTTGTAAGATTCGCATAAGCCGTTATTAAAATTCCTCGATTCATCGGTACAAGATGCGGTGTAAAATTAAGTACCACATTTTCTCCGGAGGCATAACTTAATTGATCCTCGATCTCCGGTGTATGACGATGGGTCGCCACACCATAGGCCTTGATGTTTTCATTGACTTCACAATAAAGATTATCGACTTTCGCACCTCTTCCGGCTCCGGATGTTCCGGATTTCGCATCAATAATGATGCTGTTCATGTCAATCAGCCCTTCTTTTGCCATCGGGTAAATAGATAAGGTGGAGCAAGTCGGATAGCATCCCGGATTGGCAATCAGTCTGGCTTTCTTAATCTCCTCCCGATTGATCTCACAAAGCCCATATACCGCTTCTTCTATAAATTGAGGACTTTGATGCTTAAGACCGTACCAAGTCTCATAGCGATTCACATCTTTGATTCGGAAATCTGCACTTAAATCAATGATTTTTGCCTTTGACAGCACTTCCTCTGATACAAGGGAACTGCATAATCCCTGCGGCGTCGCAGTGAAAATTACATCTGCTTTTTGAGCTAATTCTTCCATATGATCATCCATACATGCATCGTCTACAATCTCGAACATATTATGGAACACGTCATAATATTTCTTATCTATATAACTTCTTGAACCATACCAGACAATCTCAGCATCCTTATGCTGCATCAGAAGCCTGACCAGTTCCTGGCCTGCATATCCGGTTGATCCAATGATTCCTGCCTTTATCATCTTATCATCCTTCTCTTTCTATAATATGTAGATTTTTATCATTAATTGTTCCTAAGTATACAACTGAATGAGAAAATATGCAATACTTTTGTATAAATATGCAATTATTTTTTGTTTTATTCATTTTTATTCCATAAATATTCACTAAAAATGGAAAAAGTCCTTGCAAAACTATAGATTATCACGTATATTATTAGACAGACCATTACTTAATTGAATTTAGGAGGATATATTACAATGAAAGAAAAAGTTGTTTTGGCATACTCAGGAGGACTTGATACGACAGCAATCATTCCTTGGCTGAAAGAGAATTATGATTATGAAGTTATCTGCTGCTGCGTAGACTGCGGACAGGAAGAAGAATTAGACGGACTGGAGGAAAGAGCAAAATACTCAGGAGCTTCTAAATTATATATTGAAGATATTACAGATGAATTTTGTGACGATTATATTATGCCTTGTGTACAGGCCGGCGCCGTTTACGAGAACAAGTATCTCCTTGGAACTTCCATGGCACGTCCAGGTATTGCAAAAGCGCTTGTTGACGTCGCTAGAAAAGAAGGCGCTACCGCAATCTGCCACGGCGCTACAGGAAAAGGAAATGACCAGATCCGTTTTGAGCTGGGTATCAAAGCATTGGCTCCTGATCTTAAGATTATTGCTGCATGGAGAGATGACAAATGGAACATGGATTCTCGTGAATCTGAGATCGAATACTGCAAAGCTCATGGAATCGATCTTCCATTCTCTGCTGACCAGAGCTACAGTCGTGACCGTAACTTATGGCACATCAGCCATGAAGGATTAGAGCTTGAAGATCCTGCCAACGAACCGGATTACGATCATCTGCTTGTTCTCGGAGTTTCTCCGGAAAAAGCTCCGGAAGAAGGCGAATATGTTACCATGACATTTGAAAAAGGTATCCCGACTTCTATCAACGGAGAAGAGATGAAAGTTTCCGATATCATCCGCAAATTGAATGAATTAGGCGGAAAACATGGTATCGGTATCGTTGACATCGTTGAGAACCGTGTGGTAGGAATGAAATCCCGCGGTGTTTATGAGACCCCTGGCGGAACTATCTTAATGGAAGCTCATGATCAGCTGGAAGAACTGGTATTAGACCGTGCAACAATGGAAGTAAAAAAAGATATGGGCAACAAACTGGCTCAGGTTGTTTACGAAGGAAAATGGTTCACACCTTTGCGTGAGGCAATCCAGGCATTCGTAGAGTCTACGCAGGAATACGTTACCGGAGAAGTGAAATTCAAACTGTACAAAGGAAACATCATCAAAGCCGGAACAACTTCTCCATATTCTTTATACAGCGAGTCTCTTGCATCCTTTACAACCGGAGATCTCTACGATCACCATGATGCGGAAGGATTCATCACATTATTCGGACTTCCATTGAAGGTTCGCGCAATGAAGATGAAAGAGGCAGAAGAAAACAAATAATTCTTTCAAATTTCAATCCAATAGAACAAAAAACCGGAGCAATTCAATCTCCGGTTTTTTGTTCTTCTGGGTATTCTTTTTTTAATCTTTGAAATGCTTTTATGACCGGTTCTGGTATGTCTACATGGACAATAAAATCTTTTCCATTGGGTCCATATCCATACTTATCATCACGAAGCTTGGAGATTTCACCTATGATCAGACTAAGCATTCGCTCTTTCTCCCAAATACCATCTATCTTCGTTCTATACGTTCCATCTTCTTTCAGCAATGGAACAAACGGCGCATAGCTTATAATCTGACTCTTTGTCTCGTAACGTCTCAAAGACGCATCTGCTCTCATTTGCAGAAGAGGATCCTGAATCAAGATTAATACCTGTTTTTCCAATTTATGTTCTTTAAGAATCTTTAAGCCATTTTGAGCATTCTCACCACTATTGGTGGATTCTTTATCCAGATAAATATTTTCCGGATCGATCCCGTAAATCTGGCGTGAAATCCGATCATAAATCTCCGCTTCTGTCAGATCTTCCAATTCTTCTGTTGTCCATGGATACCGCTCAGATTCCCCTACGGCTTTTTGAAGACGTTTGGTAGAATGTCCGATTCCGCCGCAGAAAATTATCTTCTTTGCAGCTTTGTTTTTAAAAGCCTCAGAAGCAAATTCCGCCGTATAAGGAAGATCATTTCCAAAAACAAGCATGGCATCCGCCTGATTACGTCCACAGATATTCTTCAAGTTCTCCTGACTCAGTTGTTCTATGCTTCGTTTCGCCAGAAATCGAACAATCCGGTTCACGTCTGATGTGAATTCCTTATACATTCTTACCCCTGATATTTCTTAATCTGTTCCTCGATTAATGCGCTGTCTTCAAAATAATTGATCTTCATGGCTTCCCGCATCTTACTTAAAGTCTGAGCAGCAACTTTCTGAGCTTTCTCACTTCCGGCCTTTAAGATCTCATAAACTTCCGGAATATTGTTTTCCCAATATTTTCTTCTCTCACGAATCGGACTTAATTCCTCCTGAAGCACTTTGTTTAAGAACTTCTTAATTTTCACGTCACCAAGTCCCCCTCGGCGATAATGATCCTTCAATTCATCCAAATTCGCATAATCCGGCAGATATTTTCCAAAATATTCATCTTTACAGAAAGCGTCCAGATACGTAAAGACCATATTGCCTTCCACCTGACCGGGATCCGTGATTTTTAAGTGGTTTGGATCCGTGAACATGGACATGACTTTCTTTTGCACTTCTTTTTCTGTATCTGCCAAATAAATACAGTTGTTCAATGATTTGCTCATCTTTGCTTTTCCATCGATTCCCGGAAGTCTGCGGCACACATCATTATCCGGAAGAAGAATCTCCGGCATCACCAACACGTCTTCTCCATATACACTGTTAAACTTATGAACAATCTCTCTTGTCTGCTCAATCATCGGCATCTGATCTTCACCGACCGGCACGGTATTGGCCTGAAATGCCGTAATATCTGCCGCCTGACTGATTGGATAAGTAAAAAATCCTACCGGAATGCTTGCCTCAAAATTACGCATCTGGATCTCATTTTTCACCGTCGGATTTCTCTGAAGCCTGGAAACCGTAACAAGATTCATGTAATATGCTGTCATCTCAAATAATTCCGGCACCATCGATTGGATAAAGATCGTTGTGACCTCCGGATCCATGCCGACAGACAGATAATCAAGCGCCACCTCAACGATATTTTGGCGCACTTTCTCCGGGTGTTCCGCATTATCGGTAAGCGCCTGGGCATCTGCGATCATAATAAAAATATCGCTGTATTCTCCGGAATTCTGAAGCTCTACCCTTCTTCTCAGCGAACCTACATAATGTCCTACGTGAAGACGTCCTGTCGGACGGTCACCCGTTAAAATTACTTTTCCCATGTTCTTTCCTCCTCTATTCTATGGAATCTTTTATAAAAGATCCTCTGTCTTCTGATTTTTCACAGAATTTTATCCTGCACATGGAAACATTATACCATAAATGAAGAAAAAGGATACAAAAAGAATCGAATTCCTTTTATGAAATCCGATTCTTTCCAAGCGACTCTCTATCCGATTATTCTTTCATGATTTCCTTGATTTCTTTCATCATCTTGGCGGCTTTTTCTCCGTCTCCATAACCAATGCAATAAAGTCTTCCATTGATCAGCACATCTCCGGTATCAATCAATATGACCGTATCTTCTCCCAGGATCAGCATGACAAATTCATTAGGATCTCCGCTGATCTGCGGCTGATTGACAAATGATTTCACGGTATGGTGATAAGAATTATCTGCCAATATTTCCCGTATTTTCGTATATTCCTCGGAATCTGCCGAATAGGCTGCTGCGGATTCATCTTTTTTCACATCATTTGTCTGAAAAATGGCATCCATAACTGCAATTTTCACTTCACTTTTACCGCGTATGTATTTTTCAAAAGAGAACGGCCAAAATAGCACCAGACAAACTGCAAGAATAATACCGATTGCGATCATTCTTTTGAATCCCTTGCTTATTTTCATATTTCCTGTCCCTTCTTCCTATGGTATTACATTTCCGGCCATCTGATAGATCCAATACCAATCTTCCTTGGAAAGGCTGACATCACAGGCTTTGGCGATCGTTTGCATCCTCTCTTGATTGCAGGAACCTACAATGACCTGCATATTGGCCGGATGCCTTAAAATCCAGGCAATCGCTGCCGCACTGTTTGTTATGCCGTATTTCTCACCGATTTCATTCAAAGCCTGGTTGATCTGCGGATAATCCGGATGATCGATAAATACACCTTCAATTGCTCCATACTGGAATGGGGACCAGCACTGGATTCGGATGTTCTGAAGCCTTGCATAATTTAAAAGACTTCCATCCCGTACGGCACCGCCATCAAACTTCGTATTGACCTGAATTCCCTCATCCACCATGCAGGAATGCACCACGCTAAACTGCATTTGATTCGTTTTAATCGGCTGTTTTACACAGGTTTTCAAAAGTTCTATCTGCATTGGATTTTGATTGCTTACTCCAAACTCCAGGACTTTGCCCTGCTGCTCCAGCTGATCAAAAGCCGCAGCCACTTCTTCCGGCTCCATCAAAGCATCCGGCCGATGCAAAAGAAGTGAATCCAGATGATCCGTTCTTAACCGTTTTAAGATACCATCGACCGAACGGATGATGTGTTCTTTGGAAAAATCAAAATAATTATTCTTTTCTCCCTTTACAATCCCGCACTTGGACTGAAGAATCATCTTATCTCTTAAGGACGGCTCTTTTTCCAGAACCTGGCCGAACTTTTCCTCACAGACGCCATTCCCATAAATATCCGCATGATCAAAAAAATTGATGCCTAATTCCAAATCATTTTTGATCAGCGCTTCTAATTCATCCAAGGAAAGGGCGTCAATGCGCATACATCCCTGGATAATGGCAGAGGCTTCCATGTTCCTGTTACCGAACGCAACATATTTCATCGTTTGTTTCCTCCTTGCTTCTTCTTTTATAAATAACAATAACAAACAAACGCTTTTCTGTCGATAGCAATTGAATTTTTTTACAAAATCTTGTAATGAGGCTTTTCCTCATGAAATAATTTATAGCGCAGGAAATCATCCATCACAATCGCCACACTGGAAACCAAAAACCAAAAGAATGAATACAAAAGGCAGATTTGTCCTTTAAAATTGTAAGGGAGCCCGGAGTAATCCCAAATATCCATCTTAAGCCAAACATTGACGATCAGTCCGGTGATTAACTCCAAAGCTGTGATAATCAGCGCTGAGAGTACCATTTGGCTGATAAAACTCATCTTAATCTTCATACTCTCATTTAGAAGCCCGCAGCATACGAAACACGCTCCACCGCACAAAAACATAGTATAGTGCGAATATCCCCGAACCAAGACTTCCAAAAAAAAGTAGGCCATTCCGCCTATCGCAAACAATATAATATATTTTTCCAACAATAATTTTTTCTCCATAATCCCACCTATGTTTTTTTCTTCCTTTATTGTGCGCCTTTCCTTTTCTATATATTCTTAAGAAACTCAAATTTATATGGCAAAATTCTTCCTTATCGTGTAGAATATAGGATAATGCATAAATGCAGAAAAACCAAAGAAAATAGATAGAAAAGAGGAATGAATCAATGGCACAATTATGGGGTGGTCGTTTCACAAAAGAAACCGACCAATTAGTATACAACTTTAACGCTTCTATTTCTTTCGATCAGAAATTCTATCGTCAGGATATCCAGGGAAGCATCGCACATGTTACTATGCTGGCAGATACCGGTGTCTTAACCTCAGAGGAACGAGATCAGATTATCAAAGGTTTAAACAGTATTTTAACCGACATTGAATCCGGCAGTATTGAGATTACAAGTGAATATGAGGACATTCACAGCTTCGTAGAAGCCAATTTGATTGATCGCATCGGAGATGCAGGCAAGAAGCTCCACACCGGACGAAGCCGCAACGACCAGGTCGCTTTGGATATGAAGCTTTATACCAGAGATGAGATCTTGGAGATCAAAAAATTAGTAAAAGATCTTATGATGACGCTCCACAAGATCATGAAGGAGAATATCGACGCATTTATGCCGGGATTTACACATCTTCAGAAGGCTCAGCCAGTCACTCTGGCCCATCATGTGGGAGCTTATATGGAGATGTTTAAAAGAGATTACGGACGCCTCAGTGATATTTACGAGCGAATGAATTACTGCCCGCTGGGATCCGGAGCCTTGGCCGGAACAACTTATCCGCTGGATCGGGAAGAAACTGCCGAACTGCTTGGATTTTACGGACCTACGTTAAATAGTATGGACTCTGTATCCGACCGGGATTATCTTATCGAATTACTCTCTGCATTATCTACCATCATGATGCATCTGAGCCGTTTTTGCGAAGAGATTATTCTCTGGAATTCCAATGAATATCAGTTTATTTCCATCGATGATGGATTCAGCACGGGAAGCAGCATCATGCCGCAGAAAAAGAATCCGGATATTGCAGAATTGGTTCGCGGGAAAACCGGACGTGTCTACGCCGCTCTTACCTCCATTTTAACTACGATGAAGGGAATTCCTCTTGCTTACAATAAGGATATGCAGGAAGACAAAGAGCTGACTTTTGATGCAATCGATACAGTAAAAGGCTGTATTGCTCTTTTCCACGGCATGATAAAAACAATGACGTTCCATTATGATCGTATGGAAGACAGCGCTAAGCATGGCTTTACCAATGCGACCGACGCAGCCGATTATCTTGTGAACCACGGCGTTCCATTCCGTGATGCTCATGGCATCGTAGGACGTCTTGTTCTCTTATGCATCGAGCGAGGAATTTCTTTGGATGAACTGCCGCTTGAAGATTACCAGGCGATCAGTCCTGTTTTCGAAGATGATATCTACGAAGCCATCAGCATGAAGACTTGTGTTGAGAAACGAAACACCATCGGTGCGCCGGGACATGCGGCAATGGAAAAAGTCATTGCAATTAACGAAGCTTATTTAGCTGATTTGAAATAAGAGGGATCTTTTATGAGAAAGAAAATCCTAGTTATGGTTCTGCTTTTTGCCCTGCTCGTTTTATCGGGCTGCGGCATAAAGCTTACCAGCAAGGTTAATATAGACGAGAACTTCTCCGGTACAAGAACGATGACATGTACTTTTTCAACAAGCGATTTTCAACATTTTTTTAATGGAAGCCAAAAGGATCTGGATCAGACCATTAAAGATACCTGTCCATCCCAGCTGTCTTATAAAAAGACTTCTGATGATGGAGATACCATTTACACTTTTTATTTGAAATTCTCTTCTTTGGATGATTATCGGGAAAAGGTGGGAAAAATCCTTAATTTTTCGCCCAAAATCACCTGGCAGTATGGAGATTCTCCTTTTGTGTCCGGTTTGATCTATCAGGAGAATTTCTCCTCTACGGATTTGATGACCTGGCTTTACACGGCTCTTTATGAAGAGAACTATGTCGATAAAGATTCTGCCGAGCAGCTTCTTGATTTAAAAGAAACAACGATTTCTGCCGCCGGTAAGACTTATACAACTGCAAATAAAATTTCTATTGATGAGATGTCCTATCGAGAACTTTCTTCCATCGAAATTGAGACGGTTCCACAAAAAGACGGCAGTTTGAAACGTACGATTTCCTTTTATATTCCTCGAAATACTTTGGAACAAAACAGTGGAAAAATCGAAAAATATTTTAAAGATCAGGATCCTTCCTGGTCCAATTGGAGCGATGGAAAGATTTTAAACATCACGTTTACTGCCGATCAATTTTCTGATTTGTCCGCTAAAACGAGAAGTGTGCTGCATTCGGATTCTTCCTATGGCACCTATACCGTAAATTGTAAAGAGGACGATCCTTTTTCTTTTGATCTGACCTATCGGGAATCTCTGGATTTTTCCAATTTCATTCAAAAA
Organism: Candidatus Anaerostipes excrementavium; assembly: GCA_019114985.1. GTDB lineage: Bacteria > Bacillota > Clostridia > Lachnospirales > Lachnospiraceae > Anaerostipes > Anaerostipes excrementavium. Next base: position 61,378 of record DXEM01000010.1, on the reverse strand, counting down.
AATGGAAAAGTTCCGGTCACCTACACGTTTGACGGAAAGAAAATCTTAGACGATGATGTGAAAACGAAATCATTGGAGTTTTCTTCTTCTGGGAAACAGGAAATTGACAGCTATCAGATCATTACGATTTGGAATTCTGCTTCTGATATTCGCCGCAAATTCTCCTTTACCTTTGTCCCTTCCGGCACAAATCTTATGCTGACCCGCATGAAACAGGCGATAAACGGCGATACGGTTTCTAACGTAGAAACAACAGAAGAGGATGGGAAAACAACTCTTTCTTTCCTGCAGCAGGGATCCGTAAAAGCATGCAGTGATGATCTCTCGAAGATTTTTTCCCAATCGTCCATGACGGCAGATTCCAAAACTTCTTTGTTTAAAGGGAAAAGTACAACCTTTGAAGATCAATTTGCTTTTTCATCCGGAAATAAGGCAATCGAAGGAACTTATATCTTTGCTTCCATTAATTCAGATGAATCTTGTACTTTAAACCTTACTCCGAAAGAGGCTGTGACCGATACCAAAAAGCAAGGTTTATCCAACCGGGAAGTCTCCAGGCTGTTAAAATCAGATGAAACCATTCATGATTTTTCTCAGTTTACATTAACCGGAGACAAGCTAAAACTGTCTTACAAAGGAAGCCAAACCGCAAGTCATTGGATGTCAAATTTGAAAATCCTGCTTCCATTCCTGTGTTTCTTTATCGTCGCTTTGTTCATTTTCATTCGCCAGAAATGGATTGCAGCACAGGTCATCCGCTTAAAAGAAAGAGCAGAAGAATGGATAAACAAAAAGAGAAATTAATTAGGTACAAAGTTTCCTATGAAGTAAAAAAACGCCGCCATGGTCAAATGATTCCATGACGGCATTTTCTATGCTTCTATTTTTTCCGCAGTTCCATCTGATTTAATGCAGACATCCAATTTCTGATAAGGGATCTCAACCCCTTCTTCATCAAAACGTCGTTTGATTTCTTCATTTAAACGCCACTTTGTTCCCACATATTCCCCGGTAGAAACCCAACAGCGAATTCCCATCATAACTGCACTGTCTGCTAAACTGCTGACAAAAATATTGACTCCTTCTTGATCCAGAATACTTGTCTCTTTTTGTGTAATTTCTGTAAGGATGCCTTTTACCTTTTCGATATCGGCATCATAAGATATTCCAACTGTGATATCGATCAATCGCCTATCCTGTTTGGTATTATTGATCAGATTGCTACTGGTCAATGTACCGTTCGGTATTACAATCACTCGATTGTCAATGGTCTTCAGCTTGGTATAGTAAATATCCATAGCCGCCACTTCACCCTCACAATCCGTACCGGAAACAACAATATAATCTCCTACCTGGAACGGCTTTAAAATCAGGAGCAGCACTCCTCCTGCAATATTGGAAAGACTCCCCTGCAGTGCCAGACCTACCGCAACACCTGCAGATCCCAAAAGGGCAATAAAAGAACTGGTCCGAATGCCTACATGATCCACAGCTGCCAAAATAATAATGGCACGAAGGGCTATCTTAATAAACGAACAGGAAAAGGAAATAACGCCATAATCCACTTCGCTTCTTTCCAATGCTGCTTTCAAAAAATTCACTAACAGCTTTATGACTTTAAATCCTATTACAATAATCAGGATTGCCACTACAATGTTTCCGGCTGTATCCAGAATGATATCAAGATAACGATTCAACAAAGCATTCCAATCTACATTTGTTTTTTCTAACATGCATTAGCCTCTGTTATTTACTTCTTTGTAATATATCCTTTTGCTTTCAGCGTCTCTGCGCAAAGTACGGCTCCTCCCGCTGCTCCGCGGAGCGTGTTGTGAGAAAGACCTACAAACTTATAATCATAGACCGTATCTTCTCGAAGACGTCCAATGGAAACTCCCATACCTTTTTCATAATCAACATCCAACGTAACCTGCGGACGATTGTCGTCTTCCAAATATTGAATCATATGCTTTGGTGCGCTTGGAAGATTCAGTTCCTGCGGAAGCCCGCTGAAAGATCTAAGTTTCTCGATCAGCTGCTCTTTGGTCGGTTTCTTTTTGAATTTTACGAAAACAGCCGCCGTATGTCCGTTTAATACAGGAACGCGGATACACTGTGTTGTAATAACCGGTGTTTCTGCTTTTACGATCTCTCCGTTTTCGATATGTCCCCAAAGACGAAGAGGCTCCTGTTCACTCTTTTCTTCTTCTCCTCCGATGAAAGGAATAATATTTCCTTCCATTTCCGGCCAGTCTTTAAATGTCTTTCCTGCACCTGAAATTGCCTGATAGGTGGTTGCAACAACTTCATACGGTTCAAATTCTTTCCATGCCGTTAATACCGGCGCATAACTCTGGATAGAACAGTTCGGTTTTACTGCTACAAACCCTCTGGTGGTGCCAAGACGCTTTCTCTGGCTCTCGATAACCTCGAAATGCTCCGGATTGATTTCCGGAACTACCATCGGGACATCCGGCGTCCAGCGATGGGCGCTGTTATTGGAAACGACCGGAGTCTCTGTCTTCGCATAATCTTCTTCGATTTTCTTGATTTCATCCTTTGACATATCCACCGCGCTAAATACAAAATCAACAGAAGAAGCGACTTCTTCTACTTCATTTACATTTTTTACGACCATGTTTTTCACAACGTCCGGCATCGGTGTATCCATCTTCCAGCGTCCGCCGACTGCTTCTTCATAAGTCTTTCCGGCAGAACGCGGACTTGCCGCTAAAGTTTTGATTTCAAACCAAGGATGATTTTCCAGAAGTGTGATAAACCTCTGTCCGACCATGCCTGTCGCACCTAAAATTCCAACTTGTAATTTTTCACTCATTCTTCTGTCTCCTATAATACTCTTACACGAACTACGCCGTCGATTTCTCTCATCTTTCTGATAATGTCTTTTGTCGGTCTTTTTTCAACATCCAACATGGAATATGCCCATGCTCCTTTGGATTTGTTCAGCATATTTACAATATTGTAATCTTCCCCGGCTAAGATGGACGTCAGCTGTCCGATCATATTCGGAAGATTTTTATGATGTACCGTAATTCTTGCCTCTGATTCCAAATCTCCTAAATTACAATTTGGGTAGTTTACGGAATTTACAATATTTCCGTTTTCCAGGAAATTCATCAGCTGTTCTACCGCCATCTCCGCACAGTTATCTTCAGATTCTTCTGTAGAAGCACCTAAATGCGGAATCGTAATAACTCCATCCAAACCGGCAACATTCTTATTCGGAAAGTCTGTTACATAATGTTTTACTTTCTGTGTCGCAAGACCTTCTTTGATTGCAAGATCGTCTACCAGTTCACCTCTGGCGAAGTTTAAGATGTTAACGCCGTCTTTCATTTTGTAGATTGCTTCTTTTCCGATCATTCCTCTTGTAGCATCAATGCAAGGAACATGAATCGTGATGTAATCACATTTTTTATAAATCTCATCTAAAGAACTGCTGTGGTTTACCATTCTGGAAAGGCTCCATGCAGAACGAACAGAAACGTACGGATCATATCCGTAAACTTTCATGCCTAAGCGATTGCAGATATTGGCAACCAGTACGCCGATCGCTCCTAATCCGATAACACCGATTGATTTTCCTTTTAACTCATTTCCGGCATACGCTTTCTTTTGCTTTTCAACGGCTTTTGGAAGATCATCTAATTTTGCATTTTCTTTTACCCAATTATATCCGCCGATAATATCACGGGAAGCAAGAAGCAAACCTGCAATTACCAGCTCTTTTACGCCGTTGGCATTGGCTCCCGGTGTATTAAATACGGTAATTCCCCTTTCAGCATACGCATCCAAAGGAATATTATTCACTCCGGCGCCCGCTCTTGCAACTGCGATCATACTATCAGGAACTTCAAGATCGTGCATTCCCGCACTTCTTACCAAAACAGCATCTGCTGCATTCAAATCATCCATCACTTCAAAATTACTTGTAAACAGATCAAGTCCCTGATCAGAAATAGGATTTAAACATTTTACTGTAAACATGATATCTCCTTATTTGTTCTCCTCTTCAAACTTCTTCATAAATTCCACGAGTTTCTCTACGCCTTCTTTTGGCATTGCGTTATAAATACTTGCCCGCATTCCTCCAACGGTTCTATGTCCTTTTAAGTTCTCAAATCCGGCTTCCTTGGCTTCTGCCACAAACTTCGCATCCAGATCCTTATCTCCTGTAACAAACGGAACATTCATCAAAGAGCGATCTTTTTTCTCAACCGTTCCGCGGAACATTTCGCTCTGATCTAAGAAATCATATAAGATCTTAGCTTTTTCTTCGTTTCTCTTCTGCATTGCTTCCAAACCGCCCTGCTTTTTCAGCCACTGGAATACTTTTCCGCAGATATAGATTCCGTAGCATGGAGGCGTATTATAAAGAGAATCCGCATCCGCCTGCGTCTTCCATTTCAGCATCGTCGGCGTTCCAGGAAGAACATCATCAGTGATCAAGTCTTCTCTGATAATGCATACGACCACACCTGCAGGACCTACATTTTTCTGTACGCCAAAATAGATCACTCCAAAGTCTTCTACATTAACCGGCTCAGATAAAATGCTGGATGACATATCGGCTACCAGAATCTTTCCTTTGGTATCCGGTACCTGCTGATATTTTGTTCCGTAAATTGTATTATTCCAGCATACATATACATAATCTGCATCCTCAGAAACCGGAAGATCGCTGCAGTCAGGAATATATGTAAAAGTCTTATCTTCAGAAGAAGCGATTACATTAACTTTTCCATATTTTTTCGCTTCCTGGCATGCTTTCTTTGCCCACTGTCCTGTCACAATATAATCTGCTGCCTTATTCTTCATAAGGTTCATCGGAACTGCGGAAAACTGCTGAGATGCTCCTCCCTGTAAAAATAATACTTTATAATTATCCGGAATCTTTAATAAATCTCTTAAATCCGCTTCTGCCGTTTCGATAATATCGGAAAACATTTTAGAACGATGGCTCATCTCCATCACGGACATGCCGCATCCTCTGTAATCCAACATCTCGTCTGCTGCTTCTTTTAATACTTCCTCAGGCAGAACTGCCGGTCCTGCTGAAAAATTATATACTCTGGCCATTTTTCTCCTTCTCCTACTCTTAACTATTACTTATGCTTCTTCTTTTTCTAAATCGCTTTGATCGAATGCATCCGAGATCGATCCTCCCGGACTTACCATTGGCCAAACTTTGTCATCCAAATCAATATGACAATCTAAAACCACTGGACGTTTTGCATCCAACGCTTCTGCGAATGCACTCTCAAACTCTTCAATCGTCGTTACTTTCTTCGCAAGAACGCCGAAACCTTCGGAAATTTTGACAAAATCCACAGGATCCTGGAATGTAGTATAAGAATATCTTTCATCATAAAACAGATCCTGCCACTGACGAACCATTCCAAGAACACTGTTATTTATAATTACTTCAATCATCGGAATATTATACCTTGAGACCGTTGCAAGCTCATTCAGATTCATACGGAAACATCCATCGCCTGCGATATTGATCACCGTTTTGTCCGGATTGCCGACTTTGGCTCCCATACTGGCTCCAAGGCCATATCCCATGGTTCCGAGCCCTCCTGAAGTCAACAGCTGCCTTGGACGATCGTATTTGAAGAACTGCGCAGCCCACATCTGGTGCTGACCGACTTCCGTCGTAATAATCGCGTCTCCCTTTGTCTTTTCATAGATCTTTTCAATGATTTCCGGGCAAGTCAAACGTCCTTTATCATAAGTCAAAGGATATTTTACTTTATACTCCATGATCTTCTTTACCCATGCATTGTGATTCTGCTGATCCAAACGACGATTCATTACCGTGAGAACCGCTTTAATATCTCCGATAATATGGGCATACGCCATCACATTTTTATTAATCTCCGCCGGATCGATATCGATCTGCAGGATGGCTGCATCTTTTGCAAATGTGCTGGCATTTCCAAATACGCGGTCGCTGAATCTGGTTCCGATTGCAATTAAAAGGTCACACTGAGATACTCCCAAATTCGAAGTCTTTGTTCCATGCATTCCGATCATTCCGGTATATAATGCGTGATTACCGTCAAATGCACCTTTTCCCATCAATGTATCGCAAACCGGGCAATGAACTTTTTGAGCAAATTCTCTTACCTCATCAGCAGCATCCGAGATGACTGCACCGCCTCCAACAAGGATAAACGGTCTCTTTGATTCCTCAATCATGGAAATCGCCGTATAAATATCCATCTCCCGAATATGTTCACTGGATCTTATGATCTTTGCCGGTTTCTGATATGTGTAAGGCGCTTTTGCCGCTGTTACATCTTTTGGTATATCCACCAGCACCGGGCCCGGTCTTCCGGTCTTTGCGATACGGAAAGCCCGGCGGATCGTCTTCGCCAGATCATGTACATCTTTCACAATAAAATTATGCTTGGTAATCGGTAATGTGATTCCCGAAATATCCACCTCCTGGAAACTATCTTTTCCAAGCAGTCCAACACCAACATTGCAAGTAATCACAACCATTGGTACGGAATCCATATAAGCAGTTGCAATACCAGTTACCGTGTTCGTTGCTCCAGGACCGGAAGTAGCAAAACATACGCCGACTTTTCCGGTGGAGCGGGCATACCCATCTGCGGCATGGGAAGCTCCCTGCTCATGTGAAGTTAAGATATGCGTAATTTCATCTTTTTGTTTATATAATTCATCGTAAATATTCAAGATCGAGCCGCCCGGATACCCAAATACCGTATCCACGCCCTGCTCTTTTAAACACTCTAAAACAATCTGAGAACCTGTCAATTGTTTCATTGGGCTAACCTTCTTTCTTACTTTTCTTGATTGATTTCCAAAACGGCTCCTCTGTTTCCTGAAGTTACCATGGAAGCATAACGCGCTAAATATCCTGTGGTTACTTTCGGCTCTCTTGGCTTCCAATTCTTTCTTCTCTCTTCCATCTCTTCATCGGAAACTTTCAGATTCAAAGCATTTGCTTCAATATCAATGGAAATGATATCTCCTTCTTCTACCAGAGCAATCGGTCCTCCAACCGCTGCTTCCGGTGAAATATGTCCGATACAAGCGCCTCTGGATGCACCTGAGAAACGTCCGTCTGTAATTAATGCAACACTGGATCCAAGTCCCATTCCCATAATCGCGGATGTTGGATTGAGCATCTCTCTCATACCAGGACCGCCTTTCGGACCTTCATAACGAATCACAACCACATCTCCTGCATGGATCTCTCCGCCTTTGATTGCCTTAATTGCGTCTTCTTCACAGTCAAAGACTCTGGCAGGACCTTCCATCTTAAGCATCTCCGGCGCTACTGCGGAACGTTTTACCACACCGGTATCCGGTGCAAGATTTCCTTTTAATACGGCGATTCCTCCGGTCTCGCTGTATGGATGATCGATCGGGCGGATCACTTCCGGATTCCGGTTGATGCATCCTTCAATATTTTCAGCAACCGTCTTTCCTGTAACGGTCATAAGATCTGTATGGAGCAGGCCTTTCTTATTCAATTCATTCATAACTGCATAAACGCCGCCTGCCTCATTTAATTCTTCTATATATGTATGTCCTGCCGGTGCAAGATGGCACAGGTTTGGTGTCTTAGCGCTGATTGCATTTGCCTTATCCAAATCTAAGTCCACTCCGGCCGCATGAGCAATCGCCGGAAGGTGAAGCATACTGTTTGTACTGCATCCGAGAGCCATATCGACTGCCAGTGCATTTTCAAAGGCTTTTTCTGTCATGATATCCTTTGGCCGGATATTTTTCTCAAGAAGTTCCATAACCTGCATTCCGGCATGTTTTGCAAGACGAAGACGCTCAGAATATACTGCCGGAATCGTTCCGTTTCCTTTCAGACCCATTCCAAGTACCTCTGTCAGACAGTTCATAGAGTTTGCAGTATACATACCGGAACATGATCCGCAGGTCGGACAAGTCTTATTTTCAAATTCTGCCAATTCTTCTTCTGAGATCTTTCCTGCTGCGAAAGAACCGACTGCCTCAAACATACTGGACAGACTTGTCTTTTTCCCTTTTACGCGTCCGGCGAGCATTGGTCCGCCGCTGACGAACACCGTAGGTACATTAATACGCGCTGCAGCCATTAACAATCCCGGAACATTTTTATCACAGTTCGGAACCATGACCAAAGCGTCAAACTGATGTGCAATTGCCATACATTCTGTGGAATCGGCAATCAAATCACGAGTCACCAGGGAATATTTCATTCCGACATGTCCCATTGCAATACCGTCACAAACTGCGATTGCCGGGAATACAATCGGTGTTCCGCCTGCCATTGCAACTCCCATTTTTACTGCTTCTACTACTTTATCCAGGTTCATATGCCCCGGGACGATCTCACTGTGAGAACTTACGATACCGACCAATGGTCTTTCCATCTCTTCTTTTGTCAGTCCCAACGCATTAAATAATGATCTCTGAGGAGCAAATCCTTCTCCTTCTGTAAATGTATTCTTCATATATTACCTCCAATGATGTTATGGAAGTCCGGAAGGAGGCTTCTCCTTCCGGGCTGATAATTTATTTCGTTGTTATTGAATCTTTCCTGCGATTAAGTCTCCCATTTCTCTGCATCCTACCTGCTTCGCGCCTTCGGACATAATATCTACCGTGCGGCAGCCATCTGCAAGAACATCCTTGACGGCTTCTTCCACCGCCTTGGCTTCCTCATCCAGATCAAAAGAATAGCGAAGCATCATCGCTGCAGATAAAATCGTTGCGATCGGATTCGCAATATCCTGACCTGCAATATCCGGTGCGGAACCATGACTTGGCTCATACAGTCCGAATTTACCTTCAGCTAAACTTGCGGAAGACAACATTCCAATGGATCCTGTAATCATACTTGCTTCATCTGACAAAATGTCCCCAAACATATTCTCTGTCAAAATAACGTCGAACTGGCGAGGATTATTGACCAGCTGCATTGCACAGTTGTCAACCAACATATGCTCGTAAGTTACATCTTCATAATCCTTGGCAACCTCTTCTACAACGCTTCTCCAAAGTCTGGATGAATCCAAAACATTGGCTTTATCTACACTGATAACATGTTTTTTACGTTTTCTGGCAATGTCAAATGCTTTCACGGCGATTCTTCGAATCTCTTCTTCGCTGTAAGTCAGTGTATCCGTTGCGACTCTGACTCCATCCACCTCTTCTGTATGACGTTCTCCGAAATACAATCCTCCCGTTAATTCTCTCATAATGACCATATCAAATCCATCACCGATGATTTCATCACGAAGCGGACAGGCTTCCTTCAGTTCCTCATAAAGATAAGCTGGACGAATGTTCGCGAATAATCCGAGAGATTTTCGAAGTGCCAGCAGACCTGCTTCCGGACGAAGTTCTGCAGGCAGCTGATACCATGGAGAAGTACTGGTATTCCCTCCGATGGATCCCATCAATACAGCATCACTGTTTCGTGCAATTTCCAGTGCTTCTTCGGTCAGAGGCTTCCCATGGACATCAATCGACGCGCCTCCCATAAGAATCTGCTCATAGGAAAAAGTATGTCCGTATGTATCTCCCACGGCATCCAAAACCTTCATCGCCTCTTCAACGATCTCCGGTCCGATACCGTCTCCTTTAATGACTGCTAAATTACACTTCATATACTCTATATTCCTCCTTATAAGAACAGAAGCGCCGCGAATGCCGCAATACAGCTGGCGCAGGCAACTGTTACAATATTTTTTTCACAATAGGCAAAAATCATCGCTGTTGCAAAACCGACGGCTGACGCCCGAAGATCTCCTGCAGCGTAAAAAACGGCCGGCATGATCATAGAAGCAAGCACCGCATACGGCACATAAAAAAGAAAAGAACGAAAAAACCGATTCTGTATCTTCTTCTGTATCGCGACCAGCGGAATCATTCGGATCAGATAGGTAGAGACTGCCGTTGCCGTAATGTAGATCAACAATTTATGAATGTTCATTCTCTTCCTCCTCTTCTACCGGAAACAGTACTGCTCCGACTGCTGCTGCAATCAATGTGCAGATGATGATCACAAAACCGCTGGATACGAAGGACAGAGCCTTCACAAAAGAGAAAACCAGACTGATCATCATAGAAAGTATGATTACAAATACAATCCTGCGGTCACCCTTCGCCGGCGGAATAATAATCCCGATCAACATTCCATAGATTGCAATCCCAAGAGCATCTCTCATAATCTCCGGAAGAAGATTGCTGGCTGTTGCTCCAAGGAACGTCCCAAGTGTCCAGCTGATCCAGGGGATCGTCATCAATGCATAAAAATATCTGGATGTAATCTCTCCGGGCCTTCCACAGGATACAGCAAAAATCTCATCTGTCACACCAAAAGCCATTGTAAAGCGATTCCAAAGCTTGGTCTTCGCAATCAGCTTCTGTCCGATTGCTATCGACATGATCGAGTACCTTAAATTGATGATAATCTGAGATAAAATCAATTCTACCAAAGAGCCTCCGGCTGTCATCGATATGATCGCCGCGAACTGTCCTGCTGAAGTCAGGCAGGTCGCCGAAATCAATGTTAACGCCCACACTGGAATCCCCTTGGCGACTCCGGCAATGCCAAATGCAAATGATACGGCCACATAAGCCAATCCAATCGGTATGCCGTCAATCAATCCTTGTCTAAAATCATCATGCGCTTTCATTCTCTGCTCCTAGATCTTAAAGTCGTTCAACTTATGAAATCTGCCAAAAATCGAACTTATATATTAGGATAGCACATTTGATGTAAGAATGGAAACAATTTTTCATGAATTTTCAGGGAAAATCTTAATTTTTCCAACATTTTACCTTTTATCTCCGAATCTATCAAAAAAAGCAGAGCGGACCATTCTTCTCCAAAGAATATTCCCACATCTCACCGGAATCCTTTGAAATCAGAAAAATCCGCTCTGCCTTATGCATCTTAAACACCGCTATTCTTTATCCGTATAATAAGGAACAACCAGATACATATCTGCTGTGATCTCCTGGTCATAAATATGATTCGTGTCACATACTTCCTGAATATAATCATCAATCGACTCGTACTCTTCACTCATTCTCTCTCTTGCAATGGACCAGAGAGAATCTCCTTCCTCAACCTGTATACTGGTAAAACGTTTGACCCGATTGTCATTGGCATCTACTACAGAGCGGCTTTTTGTAAATAAAAGCACCGCCATGATAAATAAAATTCCTATAAAAAGAATGCACCCGATCATTTCTCTCTTTCTCATATGTATTCCTCCATTCGTTTCGAACATCTGTTTTATGCTTACATTATAAACAGCGAACGTTTGTTTGTCAATGTTTTTTCGAAAATTTGTTCGGGAACACTTGTTTTGTTCTTTCTTCTATGATATGATATGAACAATAAGATAAAATGGAGGATATATTATGCCAAGAGAACAACTAACGGATAAGCAGCAGCAGATTCTTGAATTTATCAAGCACCGCATATTGGAAAAGGGTTATCCGCCTGCTGTTCGTGAGATCTGTCAGGCAGTACAGCTGCGCTCTACTTCTTCCGTACACTCTCACTTAGAGACTCTGGAACGGAAGGGATACATCCGCAGAGATCCCACGAAACCGCGGGCTATTGAGATTATAGATGATGATTTTAATCTTGCAAGAAAAGAGATCGTACATATTCCGATTGTCGGCACGATCACTGCCGGCGAACCGATTCTGGCAGTTGAGAATATTGAAGACTATTTTCCGATGCAGCCGGATTTTATCAGCAGCAAGAATACTTTTATGCTTCACGTACGCGGAGAGAGTATGATCAATGCTGGAATTCTGGATGGGGATATGGTCATTGTTCAGCAGCAGCCAACTGCTGAGAACGGAGATATTGTCGTGGCAATGATCGAAGATTCTGCCACTGTCAAACGTTTTTACAAGGAGGATGGTTATTGCCGTCTTCAGCCGGAGAACGACAGCATGGACCCGATCATTGTACCAGAGGTATCCATCATAGGAAAGGTCATCGGCTTATACCGCTCCATAAGATAATTTTATTTGGCAGGGAACAAAGGGATGTTCGGTACTATCACTTTCAGTCTCTGCAATGATAAAAAGGAAGAATCCCTTTCGATCCAGTTCATCTATTTTTCTGAATCTTTTGGAATTCTTCCTTTTTTGTTCTCTTCATGTAAGACCCGAGATTTCTCTTCCTTCTACAGGCCCAGATCTTGTGCCTCTAATTCTTTTCCGTCTTTCCAGATTCTCTCCAGATCATAAAACAAACGATTTTCCTTATCGAACACATGGATAATGATATCATGAAAATCCATCAGAACCCAGTTTCCTTCCCGATAACCTTCCATCTGTTTGATTGGATATCCTGCTTTTTCTAACTCTTCTTCTGCATTGTCCACCATTGCCTGAACCTGATTCTTATTGTTTCCATCCGCAATGATGAAATAATCTGCAATAGTTGAAATCTCTCGGATATCAATGATCCGGATATCTTCTGCCAGCTTATCATCCAACGCCTGATAAGCAATTTTTACCATCTCTAATGCTTGCTCCATAAAATTCTCCTTATGCCTGATAATATTCATAAGTTTCTATCGTCTTATGCCCAATCTTTTGTCCCCGGCTCTCCAAATACCCAATGGTATTTTTCAGAATTTCTCTTACACATTGATGAAGATCCTGAAAAGCCAGCTTTCGTACCTTTACAAGTCCCGGAATCATTTTACGATTAGGTTCCATGTAATCTGCAATAAAAATAATCTCTTCCAGCGGCGTCATATCTGGTTTCCCGGTGGTATGACATTCAATGGCCGACAAAATCTCTTGATCTTCTTCCTGATAAAAATCTCCGGCGATATAAGGCGCCAATGCCGAATGCATCAGCTGCGGGCTGTCCGGAAGAATCTCATCCAGACAAATCCCATATTTTCTGCAGAATACTTCCTGTTTCTCCAGAGAGTATCCTTTGGCACAATCATGCAGAAGTCCCGCACGAAATGCTTTCTGAATATCCTGATCAAAAACCATCGCCAAGCTGGCCGCTGTATAAGCAACACCAAGGCTATGACGGTATCTCCCCGGCTTTAAAGAAGCTGCGAGCTTTATTTCTATCTCATCTATGTTCATATAAACCATTTCTTTCTATATAATCTATTACGGATTCCGGCAGAAAAAAATGAATGCTCTGACCGGATATATTACGTTTTCTTATTTCATTGGACGAAATCTCAATACTCGGGCTGTTCAAATGATAAATCTTCCCTTCATACTTGTCCTCCAGATAATCGATCTGGGCATCCAGGGCGCTGCGGGAATCATTTCTTGTAGCCACCAGAATATTCACCATAGAAAGAATCTGATCCGGATCCTTCCATGTCTCGATCTGATACAGAGAGTCCGCTCCCATGATAAAATAATATTTATCTTCTGCATTTTTCGTCTGAAGTTCTCTCAGTGTATCCACCGTATAAGTAGCACCTTCCCTGCGAAGTTCCAGATCGCTGAATTCAAAATAAGGGAAGTCCCGGATCGCCAGACGAATCATATCGATACGATTTTGCTGCGTCACTCCGCCGGAAATCGTCTTGTAGGCCGGATTTCTCGTCGGCATGACCAAAACCTTATCCAGACCAAATTCTTCTTTGGCAGATTGGCCTAAGATCAAATGTCCGAAATGAATCGGATTAAAAGTTCCGCCAAGAATTCCAATCTTTTTCATAAAACGCCTCCGCTATCATTTGCCGCTTTTAGGCAGCTCGATTTTTTTATTTTTCTTTGACTCTTTATAAAGAATGATCTTTTTGCCAATCACCTGTACCACCTGGGAACGAGTACGCTCTGCTAAGACTTCCGCCAACTGCTTTGGATCATCCATACAGTTTTGAAGCACGCCGACCTTTACCAGTTCTCTGGCTTCTAAAGCATCACGAACCCCGGCAATCAGCTCTGGAGACAAACTTCCTTTTCCAATATTAAAAATCGGATCAATCTTCATTGCCAGACTTTTTAAATATGCTCTCTGCTTACTTGTCATCTTTTCCTCCATCTGTTAGTTTTGCTCTATTGATAGTAATCAAATTCCAAATCGTAGACACGGACAGTGTCCCCTTCCTGGATTCCCATCTCTGTCAGCTGTTCTATCACACCATTTTCTTTCATAAAACGCTGGAAGAACCGGAATCCTTTTTCTGATTCCAAATTGGTATATCCAAGCATTCTTTCTACCTTCGGACCTTCCACCGTAAAGATTCCGTCTTCCGGATGTTCGATGATAATGCCGCCCTCTTCTTCCTCAAAGCTTAACTCGTATTCCTGCTCGAATTCTGTCGCTCCTTCCGGAAGAGAAGCCAGAAGTTCCTGCACGTGCCAAAGAAGTTCTTTGATTCCCTCTCCGCTGACTGCGGAAATCGGAAATACTTTGATTCCCTTTGGTTCAAATTCTTCTTTTAAGAGTTCAATGACGGTCTCCTTGTCCTGTTCTGTCATCGCATCCATTTTATTGGCAGCAATGACCTGCGGCCGATCTAAAATTTCCTGATTATATTTCTTAAGTTCATCGGTGATTGCATAAATATCTTCGATTGGATCGCGTCCTTCTACTGACGCGCCATCTACCATATGGATCATGACCTTCGTACGTTCAATATGACGCAAAAATTCAAAGCCCAGGCCAATTCCCTCGGATGCTCCCTCGATAATTCCAGGAATATCCGCAATGACAAATCCCTTTCCATTGTCCAGATCAACCACACCCAAATTTGGCTGCAGGGTCGTAAAATGATAATTGGCAATCTTTGGATTTGCATTGGTCACCCTGGATAAAAATGTAGATTTCCCTACATTCGGGAATCCTACCAGCCCTACGTCTGCAATGACTTTCAGCTCCAGGGTCACTTCCACTTCCTGTGCTGTTCCTCCCGGCTGCGCATATTTCGGCGCCTGCATTGTCGGAGTCGCATAATGCTGGTTTCCTTTTCCGCCTCTTCCTCCTTTTAAAAGAACGACCGGTTCTTTCTTATTGGACATATCCAGGATAACTTTCCCGGATTCTTTTTCTTTTACAACGGTACCCGGCGGAACTTTCAAAACAATGTCTGCTCCATCCGCTCCATGACATCTTCTTCTTCCGCCTTCCTGTCCATCGCCTGCTTTATATTTTCTTCTGTGCCGGTAATCTGACAGCGTATTCATTCCCTCGTCGACAACGAAGATCACGTCTCCGCCTCTTCCTCCGTCTCCGCCGTCCGGACCTCCATTCGGCACATACAATTCCCGCCGGAAGCTCACATGTCCGTCTCCGCCTTTTCCCGACCGGATGATGATATTGGCTCTATCTGCAAACATAGCTTTTTCCTTTCCCAAATTTGAAAAAAACGGCCTCAAATATCAATTTGAAGCCGTAATTGCTGTTGCTCTCGTCTGTCTAACATCCGCGCAGCTTATGCAACTGGATGTACAGAACACTGTTTCTTATCTCTACCTTTTCTCTCGAAACGCACGATTCCATCAACTAATGCATATAATGTATCATCGCCTCCGCGTCCTACATTAACACCCGGATGGATCTTTGTTCCTCTCTGTCTGTAAAGAATATTTCCAGCTTTTACAAACTGTCCGTCAGCTCTTTTCGCACCTAATCTCTTGGATTCTGAATCTCTTCCGTTCTTTGTAGAACCCATTCCCTTTTTATGAGCGAAAAATTGAAGGTTCATTTTCATCATTTTGTTACACCTCCTCAAATATCACATCTAAGTACTGATCTTGTTCTTCTTCCATGGAAGAAAGTCCAAGAATCAATGATTTCAATAATAAATTTCCTTCTTCTGAAAGTTCTCCCGTAAATACTACACGTATCACAGCATTCTCCGGATCGGCATCTACCTGGTAATCATCGTCGGTAAAAGTCTCCAGAGAATTGACGAAATTTATTATCAGCGCAGATATGGCAGAACAGACGATGTCTTCGCCTTCCTGGGCATATCCTGCATGTCCGCATGAATCGAATCCCTGATATGATCCGTCTTCACGCTGATAGAATGTTATCTTCGTCATCACTCTATCCTCGAAATATTATCCAACGATATTATCGATTTTTACCTGTGTAAATAACTGTCTGTGACCGTTCTTCTTATGGTATCCGGTTTTTCTCTTATACTTGTAAACGATGACTTTCTTACCTTTGCCTTCGCTTACAACAGAAGCTTCAACCTTCGCACCATCAACGGTAGGTGTTCCAACCTTCACAGTATCTCCGCCAACTAAAAGTACATCGTCAAATGTTACTTTAGCACCAACTTCAGCGTCAAGCTTCTCTACTTTGATAACGTCGCCTTCGCTTACTTTATACTGTTTTCCACCTGTTGCAATAATTGCGTACATCACGGCACCTCCTATGATCAATCTCGCCAGCTTCGGTGATTCTCCGGGCAATCCAAAGAATTCTTATACCTCGCTGTGCGGCATACCTTGTTATAATACCAACACTAATCCAGAATGTCAATAGCAATTTGACGAAATATTGGATTTCTTTCTTTTTTTCTTGTAATTTCCATTAATCCCAGCTTCGTTAGATCCACGGCCACCGCTTTCTTGGAGTCTTGATCCAAATACATCTGCATCACCCGAAGGAGGGTTTCCTTATCGTATTCTGACTTCATATCAATAAAGTCAATCACAATAATTCCGGATAAATTTCTCAAACGGATCTGTCTGGCCGCTTCTTTGGCTGCTTCCAGATTTGTGTCACGGATATGATCTTCTTTTTTCCCTTTTCCAATGGATTTCCCTGTATTTACATCAATGACCGCCATGGCTTCTGTCTGCTCAACATACAAAAAGCCGCCGGACTTCATCCAGACTTTTTGGCTCAAAGCTTCTTTTAAAAAGTGGCGAATCCGATATTTCCGCTCAATCGCCGTTCGATCCGTCTCCATTTTTACCGGGTATCCCTGCCGTGTCAACGATTCTCCCAAAATCTCCTGGTCTGTTATAACCTGCAAAACTTCATCCGCCATCTTCCCGAACAAAAGCTCGGATTCCATGTTCTGATTCACTTCCAAAAGCTGAAACGCACTTCGGTAACAACTCTTTTGAAGAATACTTTCAAATTTTTGAGAAAGCTCACGTGCTTCCTGCATCACAGCTTCTTTTGGCGCTGCGGCAGCTCTGGTCCGCAGGATAAATCCGTAAGTATCTGTCACCAGACATTCTGTCATATCCCGAAGCTCTTCTCTTTGCTTTTTATCCCGGATCTTATTGGAGATCCCAATGGAAGCCCGATCAGAAGTCAAAACCAAATATTTCCCGGTTAATTCGATCTGCTGGGACAATAGAGGCTTTTTCTCCCTTGTTCCTTCTTTCTTAACCTGGACAAGGATCTCTTCTTCCGCCTTCAAACTGCGGTCCCGCATCGGCAAAAAGCCAAGTTCTCCCTTTTCGAATTCTACAAAAGCTCCGTTGATATTCTTGACAACATTTTTAACTTTTCCAATATAAATGTTCCCAATGATGCTCTTTTGTTTTGCATCACAGCAGTGAAGCTCCACGATCTTATGATCCTGGAGCCACGCACTGACAAAATAGTTTTTCATCTTTGTAATAATTAGTTCTGCCGACATCTCTTATGCTTCCAAACTTGGGATTACAACTGCCGGGTCTACATCCGCATCATAATCCACGCCTTCCTCGCGGAATCCGAACATTTGATAAAAGTCATCCCAATAACCTTCAATGTCCCCATATTCCTGAATATTATCTGTGTCAACCACTTCCCAGCGGCGTTTTACTTCATCCTGGACTTCATCTCTTAATTCCCAGTCATCGAGACGAATCCATCCGTTTTCATCGGTCTGGGCGTCTGTTAAAAGCTTCTTCTCTTCGAAAAGACGCTCCATCTGTTCGATACATCCTTCATGAAGGTCTTTCTCTTTCATGACTTTGTAAAGAAGAGACATGTAAAGAGGCACAATCGGGATAGCCGCACTGGCCTGAGTTACCAGTCCTTTATTTACAGAGATATATGCCTTTACTCCTTTATCCTTTAACGCTTCTGTAATGTCATCTGCCGTCTTGTGAAGATCCTTCTTCGCAGCGCCGATGGTTCCTTCAAAGTAGATCGGATATGTAAGTTCAGATCCAATATAAGAATATGCTACAGTTACTGCGTTCTCACTTAAAACATCCGCCTCGCTGAGCGCTTCCATCCAAAGCTTCCAATCTTCTCCGCCCATAACTTTTACCGTTGCCTCTACTTCTTCTTCCGTTGCCGCCGGAATGGTCTTTAATTCAACGGTATTATCCTTTAAATTCAGATTCTTATTGGTAAAATCTTCTCCTGTCGTCTTCAGCACGGAGTTATAAGTAACTCCATCCGGCGCTGTTCTCCTTGGAGCTGCCAGACTGTAAATTACCACATCAACTTTGCCGAAATCTTTGCGGATCGTCTCGATTGTCTGATCTTTGATTTCTTTTGAAAAAGCGTCACCGTTGATCGTTTTTGCATATTTGCCCTCTGCCTGTGCAAATTCTTCAAATGCTGCTGTATTATACCAGCCAGGAGTCGCCGTTCTCTTTCCCTTTGCTGTGCGTTCAAACATGATACTGAGGGTGTCAGCGCCGCATCCAAAAGCCGCAACGATCCTGGAAGCCAATCCATATCCTGTGGAACCTCCGATCACAAGTACTTTCTTCGCGTTTCCTTCAATCTCTCCATGAGAACGTACATACTCGATCTGCTTTTGAACATTTTTTTTACATCCTTCCGGATGAGCTGTCAGACATAAAAAATCTCTTACTTTTGGCGCTATAATCATATTCTTCTTCCTTTCATCATCCGCCTTGGCGGAATTCTTCACTTATCAATTGCTTTATTCTATCAAATTATAATATGTTCTTCTTTCCACTGTCAAGACTAGGCTTTTGATTTCATAGGGACGAAGTTTCTTATGAAATCAAAAAAGAGACATTCCGCTGAATGCCTCTCTATTATGTACTTCTTAAACTAATCTGCGAACTGCTAAGATCTTCTTATATTTCGCATTATTGGAAACTTTAATTCCGCCTTTTGGATATTTTGCTTTATTGCTGGCATGAACGATCTTGTTCTTTCCCATATAAATCGCTACATGGCCGCTGTAGCAAATCAAATCTCCCGGCTTCGCCTTCTTGATTCCTCCGGATACTTTCTTTCCAACTCTTCTCTGTGCGGAAGATGAGTGCGGAAGTTTCTTTCCAAACTTCTTGTAAACTGCCATTGTAAATCCGGAGCAGTCAGCTCCTTTTGTTAAGCTTGTTCCGCCGTATTTATATTTGTTTCCAACATATTTCTTTGCATAATTAACGACCTTCTGCCCTTTGCTTGTAGCCGCCTGTGCATCTGTTTCCATATTAGCTGTCGTCATTGTTAAAGACGCTGCCGCCATCATAAATAAAACAAAAAGTTTCGCGATAAAGTGTTTCATATAAATCTCCTAACTTGTTTATCGTTTCCTTTATATCTGTCACATTAGTTAGGATTCTACACAACTTCTACACATTTGTCAATGTTTTTTTAATATTTTTCTTAATTTTCTTTAATTTCTTCACATTTCTGTAATATTTGTTCGTTTTTATTCTGGAATTTGACAGAAAAAAGTGAGCCCCGCGCCATGGCAAGGACTCACTCTTCTTTTTTTCTTAACCTTTGTAATAATTAATCAGACAGCCTTTTAAGATGATTTCTCTTTCATCATCGGTTAGCTCACCTAATTTTAACTGAATGCTTCTCAGTCCCTCTTCCGTTACAACATATGCCGGAATCTCTGTCTGTTTATCTATAATCGCTTTCTTAATATCCGGTACGAAAATATAATCATGATTCTTAAACGGCAGTTCCCCTTCATCTATAATAAATGGAACCATCCCCCAGTTAATCAGATTAGAGCGATATCTCTTTGTCGCATATTCATTGGCAATATTGGCCCATCCGCCTAATACTTTCTGGCAGGAAGCGGCCTGTTCTCTGGCAGATCCGTCTCCCGGCTTCACTGCAAAAATCGTGCTTCCGATTCCCAGATTCTCATTGGTTACCTGAGCATATTCTGCTTTCACGGCATCTAAAATCTCTTTTACTTCCGGAAATGCTTGAGCCGGATCTTTTCCCTCTTCCAAAGCCTTTTCCGCTTTCTGGACTTCTTTTGCCAGTCCGACATACGCCGGATCTTTTCTGGATAATGCAAATTCCGCAAGTCCCAGAGGATTTGAACGATATGAAGAAGTCTCCCCGGATGGAATTAATTCGTCTGTTGTTGTCACCGGATCATGAATCTCAGATACAACTTTCAGCAGCATATGTTCCGGGAATGCCGGCATTTCCGGCCAGTCTTTGATATTTGGTCCAAACTGGATCTCAACCGAAGGATCTGCGATTCCTTTGCTGTCAAATACACGATTTTCATAAATCGTTTTATCAAAATGATATTTTGGAATAAAATCTTCTGCTTCCACATCGGTAGCTGCTGTCAAATATCCTTTGTTTGCCGCGGTAGCTGCGATGGATCTGGCATCCATTAAGGCCACAGATGCAATCTGTCCGCTCTGAAGCTTGGAACCTTCACGGTTCGGGAAGTTTCTGGTAGAATGACGGATACTAAACGCATTGTTCGCAGGCGTATCTCCGGCTCCAAAACATGGACCGCAGAACGCAGTTTTTACAATGGCTCCTGTCTGCATTAAATCGGCAACTGCACCGTTTTTCACCAATTCCATATAAATCGGTGTACTTGCAGGATAAACGCTTAATGTGAACTCATCTGCTCCGATGCTGGTTCCTTTCAGGATATTGGCTGCAGCACAGATATTTTCATATCCTCCTCCGGCACATCCGGCAATGATTCCCTGATCGACATATAATCTTCCATTGCGGATCTTATCTCTTAAAGAATAGTCAACCGCTCCATCCAAACTTACCTGAGCTCGTTTCTCCACATCTGCAAGAATATCTTCCAGATTCTCATTCACTTCCTGAATCGTGTAAGTGTTGCTTGGGTGGAATGGCATTGCAATCATTGGCTGAATCTGATCCAGATCCACTTCCACAATGCCATCATAATATGCCACATCTCCAGGATTCAATTCTTTATATTCTTCTTCTCTTCCATGGATCTCATAAAATTCTTTGATCGTCTGATCTGTTTTCCAAATAGAAGAAAGACAAGTCGTCTCTGTTGTCATAACATCGATTCCGATTCTGAAATCAGCGCTTAAGCTGTCGACACCAGGTCCGACGAATTCCATGACTTTATTATTCACATATCCCTTTTCAAATACAGCACCGATAATTGCCAGCGCAACGTCCTGAGGTCCGACTCCTTTAGCCGGTTTTCCTTTCAGATAGATACCGATCACATCCGGCATATTAATATCATAGGTTCGGTTCAGCAGCTGTTTTACAAGCTCCGGACCGCCTTCTCCCATGGCCATGGTTCCAAGAGCGCCATAGCGGGTATGGCTGTCAGATCCAAGGATCATCTTTCCTCCGCCTGCCAGCATCTCGCGGGCAAACTGATGGATAACTGCCTGATGCGGCGGAACATACATACCGCCGTATTTTTTGGCCGCTGTCAATCCGAACATATGGTCATCCTCATTGATCGTTCCGCCGACAGCGCATAGGCTGTTATGACAGTTGGTCAGTACATATGGCACCGGGAACTTCTCAATTCCTGATGCACGAGCTGTCTGAATAATACCCACAAATGTAATATCATGAGAAGTCAGCTTGTCAAATTTGATCTGAAGCTGATTCATATTTCCTGATGTATTATGTTCTTTTAAGATTCCATAGGCAATGGTCTGCTTTGCCGCTTCTTCTTTGTCCGGTACCTGACCTACCATCTGGCCTAATCTCTCTTTTTCAGATTCTTTCACCAACGTAGTTCCATGTACAAGGTACGCGCCTTCTGAAAACAAATGAATCATGTCTTATCCTCCTGCAATTTATTTTTGCCATTTATTATACCACAACATAGAACAATAGAAAAGCAAAAACAATCTGGCGCTATCAAAAATATTATAACTGGCATTTTTTAAAGTACCAATTTTGTATTACGATACGAAAAAGAAAAGGAGGAATACAAAATGCAACATTTAAAAACACTGATTTACACCGCACTATTTACAGCGCTTTGCTGTATCGCTACCATGCTGATCCAAATCCCTTTGGCAGCAACCAACGGCTATATTCATCTCGGAGATGCTTTCGTTATCTTAAGCGGCATTATTCTCGGACGTAAGTACGGAGGTTTCGCAGCCGGCGTTGGCTCCGCTTTTGCGGATCTGTTCACAGGATACGCTTATTTCGCTCCTGTGACTTTTGTCATCAAATTTCTGGTAGCTTTTGCTTCCGCTGTTATCTTTAAGACCATGACATCTAAGAATGTCAACAAAATCTTTTCTGTTATTTTATGCGGTGTCAGCGCGACCATTCTGGTGACCGGCTTATATTTTGTCTACTGTTATCTTACCGTAGGAGCCGCAGCACTCTTAAGTGTTCCGGGAAATATCGTACAGGGACTTTCCGGCTTGATTATCTCTGCGATCTTATTCCCGATTCTAGAAGCCATCCCGGATGTTCGAGCCTTAAAAGCAAGATTAAATTAGAAAAGAAAACACCAAACTTTGTCATCACAAGGCAGGCAGCTTCTCTGCCTTCCCTAAAGTTTGGTGTTTTTTTATCTTATGAAAAATTCTATTTTCTTCTATATTATATGATCAGCAAGTACACAGCTGCAATGGATATCACTACCTGAATAATTGCAAAACGGAAGACTGTCTGGGTATTGGACCAGCCAATCTTCTTGCGGACATGGTCATGAAGCGGCATCGTCGTATTCTTAAAGATATGTATTTTCAAAAATCGAAGAAGCGCAACCTTGATCAATCCAAGGCCTCCGTCCACGATTAAAACTGCTGCTGCCAGCAGGAATAAAAATGGGCTTCCTGTCTTCAAAATGGCAATGCTGATGAAAATCCCCATGGCTCTTGACCCGGCATCTCCCATCATCAGTTTGCTTGGCGCTGCATTGTACCAAAGATATCCTAAAATGCAGACAATAAATAGTAAAATAATATACGCAAAATCTAATCCGACTCCCTTGATCTGATCAATCACATAAACGGTAACTAACGTAATGATCGTTAAAGTGCCGGATAATCCATCCACTCCGTCGGAACAGTTGGTGACGTTAATCGCCGCCCATACCAGAATAATTGTAAGGATAAAGAAGATCACCGGATGGATATTCAGCTTAAGACCGATCGTCGCGATCTCGACCGTTGTAGAGTTAAAATGCATATAATTCAGCGCTACAATTGCAGCTACAATGAAATCCAAGATTCCTTTCTTATATTCTCCCCATGGCTCATCTGCGGCGTCGTCCATAAATCCTGTCAGCATTTCTACAAAAACCAAAACCAGATAAATGATCATTTCTGTCGAAATCTCTCCAAAGAGCAGCGCTGCCGCTGTAAATACGGTAATAAAGATAATTCCCGCACCTCTTGGTTTTCCCGCGGATAATTTCCCATTATGAGCAAAATCTCTTCCAATATCTTTCGGAAGATATTGGTTAAATGAAGATGTCAAAAAACAGGTGAGCGCAAAAGCAAGGATCACGCCAAAAAAGGCAGTCACCGGCACAGCGCCTCCAGTCATCAGATTAATCATTGGTATTCCTCCTATATATCTTTTGATTTCTCATTTTCACTACCTAAATTCTTAGTATACCACGCGAAAAAAATAAATCAATGTTTTACTTCAATTCTTTTAATTGATACATATGGTTCATGGGACCGCTTCCCTTTCCCAGATCCAATCCATCTTCCAAAGCTCCTGTAATGTAACGTTTCGCCTGATCCACACTTTCTGACAAACTATTGCCAGCCGCCAGACCGCAGGCAATCGCCGAAGACAGAGTGCATCCGGTTCCGTGGGTATTCGGATTATTTACTCGCTTTCCCCGGTACCAATGTTCATTTTCTCCGTCATATAAAAGGTCATTCGCATCCTCTACTGCATGACCTCCTTTTAACAAAACACTGCCTTTGACATTTGGAAATATTATCTTTACCGCTTCTGACATATCCTGTTTCGTATGAATGGACATACCGGAAAGAACTTCTGCTTCCGGTATGTTTGGTGTAATGACGTCCGCCAATGCAAAAAGTTTATTCACAGCAGTCTCCTGTGCATCTTCATTCAGCAGCCTGCTTCCGCTCGTAGATACCATAACCGGATCGACTACAATATTTTTTGCATGATATTCTTTTAATTTCTCTCCGATTACCTCTATCAGCTCTTTATTGGCAGCCATGCCAATCTTTACCGCATCGGGATAAATATCCTGAAAAATGCAGTCCAACTGCTTTGCCAGAAATTCCCCTGTGGTCTCAAAGATTCCATAAACCCCTGTCGTATTTTGTGCCGTTAAAGCAGTAATCGCAGACATTCCATACAGTCCATGGGCTGCGATTGTTTTTAAATCTGCCTGGATTCCTGCACCGCCGCTGCAGTCGGATCCGGCAATTGTTAAAACTGTTTTCATCCCTTTTTCATCTCCTTTACTGCCTCCAATAGTTCAAAGGCTGCTTTCCGGATATCTTTTTGCGCAAAAATCCCAGATACAACGGCAACGCCATCCACGCCTGTTCCTTTTAATATTTGCAGATTATCTTTTTTGATCCCGCCGATGGCTGCCACAGGAATATGAACCGCCTGACAGATTCTTTTCATCTCATCCATGGAAACAACCGATGCGTTCTGTTTTGTGGATGTCGCATAAACGGCTCCCACGCCCAGATAGTCTGCGCCGCCTTTCTCTGCTTTCAATGCTTCCTCTACATTATGTGCAGATACCCCTATGATTTTGTCGTTACCCAATCGTTTTCTCACTTCTTCCACCGGCATATCATCCTGTCCGACATGAACGCCGTCCGCTCCGGATTCCAGAGCAATCTCAATGTTATCATTAATCACGAAAGGCACCTGAAATCTTCTTGCAGCAGCTTTTATTTCCAAAGCCTCTTTTAAAAACGCTTCTTCTGACAGATGTTTTTCCCTCAGCTGCAAAAAGGTGATGCCTCCTTCCAGCGCCTCTTCTACCTGCTGCAGCAACGTTTTTTCTCCGGTCCACGCCGCATCCGTTACCGCATATAATGTCATATCTTCCGCTTTTATTTTCAATTTTCATCCCTCTTTCTATCTCTTGAATGGTAATCCGGCTCACATGTCCATAAAAATTATATCACAATCTGGTCTTTCTTTGGCCGTTATTTTTTCACATCTTTCCATTCTCCGAATACTATAAACTGTAAATAAATCTAGGAGGATTAGAACATGAGTGATTTAGCTGCTACAGGCTGCGGAAATTCCTGCAGCTCAGGATTTGGAGGAAATGGATGCCTTCTTTTAATTATTCTGCTTTGCTGCTGCGGAGGAGGAGATGGATTCGGATTCGGCGGTGACGGATGCTGCGACATCATTTGGATCATCCTGCTGCTTTGCTGCTGCTGCGGCGGAGGAAGCGGATTCGGCGGAAACGGATGCGGATGCTAATCCCTTCTTAAAACAGCATGAAAAAGTCTCTGCCCTGTCGGATCATCCGGCAGGGCAGAAATTATCCCCTGTCATGGACAAGGATACGAAAAAACCGGAGCTGAAAGCCCCGGCCTTTCATCTATTTTATACAAATGCACAACAAAATCAGCACGATCCCCAGACAGTTTCTTCCGGCTTCCTGCGCATGATACCCCTTTCGGGATCTTGCAGCCAACTGTTCTCTCTGTGCCTTTCTTTTCAGGCATTCTTCATCGATCTCATAGACGGTATTTTCCTCTTCTACAAAAATTTCACTCATAAATCTTCTCACCTCCTAATACTATAGGATATGAGAACAAAGCCTAAGGTTGTGACGAAAATGGAACAAAAAAGACAATCATGGGATCGCTTTTTCCGCAATGATTCCTCCAATATGCTGGAAGATGCTCTCCCGTATCTTCCGCCTTCTCTTAAAAAGACCGCGGCCATGTATATTAAGATAACAGAACTTTCCCACATCGCACGAGAATTTGATCGGGAAGAAACGCTGTCTGCCTGCGGTCTGGATCAAAACGACGCATCAATGGAAATGCTGTTAAACGCAATGAAAATGCGCGCTCCAAAAGAGACAGCATCTCAAATCGATCAAATGCTTCAAATGATGCAGATGATGAGAATGTATCAAACCTATCAGGATTTTATGAAGTCAAATCCGAATCTCTCCTCATCCCCTCAAAATTCTTCAAACGATGATATGTTTACGAAGCTTATGCCGCTTCTGATGTCCCAAGGTCAACAAAAGAACCCTTCTCCCAACAATGATTTTATGAATCAATTAAATCAGATCTTAAATAAATAAAGGAGTTCTATATGAATCAAAATTGGAAAAATAATCCTCGCTTACAGGCGATCGACCCCAAAAAATTAGAAATCATGGAATTTCTGGTGGCTCAATGCCAGGGGAAATCTCTGGAAATGATCCTTCCTGACTTAATGGCAGCTTCCAGCCGTTTATCAGAACAGGGACTTTCCTTTACCAACGCAGAAACCGCAATCATCATAGATGCCTTAAAAGAAGACATGTCGCCGGAAGAACAACAGCGCATCGACGCTCTGCGCGGCTTTATTTTATAAGATGTCAAACGAAGCTTGACATCTATCCCCTGCAGTCCAAAAAGACTCCCATTAGATCCAAATCTTTCCGGGAGTCTTTTCTTGACAAAAACAGATATTAAAATTTCTTTTTATTTTCTTCTTTTGCGTCTCACACTTGCCGTCCATATTCCTAATGCAGAAAGGATGGATATGGTACCCCACATAAAAACATCTGCTGTTTCGCCTGTTTTCATATCATTTTCCGTATTGCTGTCTTTCTTTTCTTCGTCTGTTCCGCTTTGATCTGTACCAGTTGAAGAATTAACATTATCTGTACCAGTTGAAGAACCTGTATCCTGCGGAGTCTCCGCTTCAAGAATTGTAAATTCCCGAATGGTTTCTAACCCTGTATAATTATCCGTTTCTTCCACAACTGCCTTCACATACCATGTTCCTGCTTCCGTTGGGATCTCTGTACGGTATGTACCATTTTTTTCATTACTGTAAGAAAATACCACATCCCCAAACTTCGCTTCTGCTGTTGGAAGATTTGCCTTCTCGCCATAGATCCAACCTTTCATTGAAAGATCTTTGATCCACTCATTCTCCGCTTTGGATATCACGAATTCCTTTTCTGCAGATGCTTTTTTGTAATTGTTATCTGCTTCTACGCTTGCCTCTACTTTATAACTTCCCGCGTTCACAGGAGCGGAAGAAAGTTCCTTCCAAGTACCATCCTGTGTTTTCTGATACCAGGTAAAAGTGACAGCTTTTGTGCTTCCTGTTTTCTTGACTTCCGGATCAGAGACAGCTTCTTTATCATATTTTTTATCCATCTTCTCTGTCGTGATTTCAACTTTACTGTCTGTTTTGCCAATCTTAAAGGATGCAGTTGCTTCCAATCCTGTATAATTGTCATTGCCTTCCACGGTCGCCTTTACATACCATGTCCCTGCTTTTGTCGGAACATCTTTGCTGTATGTGCCATCCTTATCTTTGCTGTAAGAGAATGTCACATTTCCAAACTTGGCTTCCGCTATCGGTTCCTTAGCTTTTTCCCCATAGGTCCAGCCCTCAATGGAAAGTTTTTTTGTCCACTCATTCTCCGCTTTGGATATCACAAATTCCTTTTCTGCAGATGCTTTTTTGTAATTGGTATCTGCTTCTACGCTTGCCTCTACTTTATAACTTCCCGCGTTCACAGGAGCGGAAGAAAGTTCCTTCCAGGTACCATCCTGTGTTTTCTGATACCAGGTAAAAGTGACAGCTTTTGTGCTTCCTGTTTTCTTGACTTCCGGGACAGAGACAGCTTCTTTATCATATTTTTTGTCCATTTTTTCTGTTGTGATCGTAACTTTACTGTTTGCCTGAGCAATTCTAAAGGATGTAATTGCTTCCAATCCTGTGTAATTATCATTGTCCGCTACACTGGCTTTCACATACCATGTCCCTGCCTCTGTCGGGGCATCTTTGCTGTATGTACCATCCTTATCTTTGCTGTAAGAAAATGTCGCATCTCCAAACTTAGCTTCCGCTGTCGGCTTCTTTGCTGTCTCTCCATAGGTCCAGCCCTCAATGGAAAGTTTTGTTGTCCAGCTATTTGCAGCCTGTGAGATTTCAAATTCCAGTGCTTGAGAATCGGCTCCATTATAATAGTTATCTTCAGATACGCTGGCGATAACCTGATATTTTCCTGCATCTTGAGGTGGAGAAAGAATCTCTTTCCACTGATTATCTGCATTTTTCTTATACCATTGAAAAGCAACATTCGTTGATGATGTCCCTGTTATTGTCACGTTCGAACTAGTCAGTTCCACAGGATGGCCGTCATAGGTTTTGTCAAGGCTCTTGTTGATCGTTACCGTACTGTTTCCCTTATCCCCTTGATTTATGGTCAGAGTGACGGTCATGAACACATCACTTCCCTTATTCTGTCCGCAGTTGTAGGTGTAAACAACATTCTGTGTCATGTTATCTACGATAATCGTTTTTCCCGACAATGTTCCGTTGCTCGTAACTTTAATTTTACTTGCGTCAATACCAGTACCCAAAGTATCTAAAGAAATTTCTTTTCCTGTCGCTGTTACCGTCGCTTCATTTGGAGAAAGTTTTAAATTGGTTATGTTGGCGTTTGGCGGCAGATTTAGATAAGTAATGCTTGTATTGGAACAATCTAAAGAAGTCAATCGACCCAACAGCCCTGTATCCAAGGATTCTATTTGGGTGTTGGAACAATCTAAAGAACTCAATTGACCCAACGACCCTGTATCCAAGGATTCTATTTGGGTGTTGGAACAATCTAAAGAACTCAATCGACCCAACAGCCCTGTATCCAAGGATTTTATTTGGGTGTTGGAACAATCTAAAGAACTCAATTGACCCAACGCCCCTGTATCCAAGGATTTTATTTGGGTGTTGGAACAATCTAAAGAACTCAATTGACCCAACGCCCCTGTCTCCAAAGTTGTTATTTGAGTGTTGGAACAATCTAAAGAATTCAATCGAACCAACGACCCTGTCTCCAAGGATTCTATTTGGGTGTTGGAACAATCTAAGGAAGTCAAGTTACTCAAGCGGTTTGTATCCAAGGATTCTATTTGGGTGTTGGAACAATCCAACTTCGTTAGGGATGTTAAATATTCAATACCATTTACATTTTTAAGGTTACTGTCTCCGCTCATATCAAGTTCTGTTATATTAGATATCTCTTGATCAGAAAGAGTATCATTATTATCCTTATCAAAGTCTTTAATATATGTTTCCCAAAAATACTCATTAAACGAATTCTTGTTGATTTCATTACTTCTTGTTTCTCCTGCATAGACAGGAAAATTTATTCCCAGATTAGAGAAACTCAATATAAAAGTCAGTATGACCGCTGTCAGTTTCTTCAGTTTCATCAATCATTTCGCTCCTTTCATTCCTGCTTTCTTCATAGGACGCAAAAAAACCATGATTTCCCGTAAAAGGATATCATGGTGCTGATATGCTCTGTATGTTTTTGTATGCAAAAAGAGCAGACTTTATCTGTCTGTCTGTCTGTCTGTCTGTCTGTCTGTCTGTCTGTCTGTCTGTCTGTCTGTCAGATTATACCCAAACTGTTTCATAAACGTCAACCTTTTAAACTAAACTGTATCCTATAAAATGGACACGGTTTTTTTACCTCTTTCTGTCACTATGACCGAATCGTTACTAGTTACTTGAATTATACAAAAGAAACGGTTCATTCGCAAGAAATTTCAAGCAGATTCTCTGCCTTTTTTAGATATCCTCGAATCACCTCACAGGAATGATCAAATTCCTGCTTCTCTTTTTCATCTAAATCCAACTCGAAAATCTCTTCGATTCCATTTTTTCCAATGACCGCGGGAACTCCGGCAGCCACATTTTCCTGTCCGAATTCCCCATTTAAAGAAACCGACAATGGCCAGATTCGTTTTTGATCATGGAAAATTGCCCCCACAATCTCGCACAAAGCAATTCCAATGCCAAATTCTGTGCTTCCTTTTCCTTCAATCACTGTCATTCCTGCCTGTCTGACTTCCTCCTGAAGTTCTTCCAACGTAATTTTTCCCAATGTATCCGGATGTTCCTTTTGAAGAAGCGCAAATGGTTTTCCCCCTATGGATACATGAGATAAGGGAACCATCTGAGAATCCCCGTGTTCTCCCATACAAAAAGCTTTTATGGAATTTCGGTCATATCCGGTTTTCTCCTCTAAAATTCTTTGAATCCGAAGACTGTCTAAGCTGGTTCCCGTGCTGAAACACCGGAAACGATCCATACCGAGCTTTCTTCTCAGACACTCTCCAACCACATCTGCAGGATTGGTAATGCTAATCAAAATCCCATGAAAGCCCGAATTTTTTATCTTCGGAATCACATCTTTCAGGCGTTCCATAGAATCTTCAAATAAATCAAGCCTTGTCTCTCCCGGTCTGCGGCTCCTGCCAATGGCATTGACTAAAATCTGTGCATCCTGAAGCTCCTCATACCCTCCGGCACGAATCGTCACCTTATACGGAAGGCAGGATCCCATATCATCCAGATCCAAAGCCTGGCTCTCGGCTTTCTTTTCATCTTGATCCATCAGGATGATCTCCTCGGCAAATCCACGGAACATCAAACTGGACGCACAGTGGGTTCCTACATGTCCTGCTCCTAAAATTACAATCTTTCGTCTCTCCATCTGTCTTTCCTCCTGCTGCAAACATTATTCTTGTATGGCTTATTGAAATTCCGTCAGCGCATATGGCTTTCCTTCTTTGTCACATAAAGCTGCCACAATCCTGTCATTTTCTTCTGCGATCCTCGGGTACAATATATCTCCTAGTACCGCCTGTCTTTTGTACTCGACACGCAGCCTGGAAACTGCCAAATCTTCCGGCAATTCGTTGCATGCCGCTTTTACGTAATAACTGTTATTTACATGATGATTGCTGTCAATCCACTCCTTCTTTACTCGCACCGGCTCTCGTTCTTCCCATTCGGCAGCCACCCGAATCTTCCTGGACTGATATTCCATTTTAAGCGGCGGTTCCACCTGATATTTAAGAATCTGCTCTTGGGAAGGTTTTGTCGGCCGCCCGGATTCTAAATCCATATAAACCCAAATAGAATTGGCATATGCGATCGTCTCCCCGCCTCCAGCTTTCATGACGAAATTTCGATCACCATGAAATCTGTGAAAACCAGAAGCCCACGTCTCGACTGTAACGAATTCACATTCTTTTGGAAAACGCTTTACCTCAAGCTGCCAGGAATTTAAGACCCATGCCCGATTTCTGGACGCCAGGTATTTTACCCCCAGCCCCAATTCCTCTGATTGAAACACACTGCAATCTTGAAAATAATCCAAAATCCCGGCAATCGGAAGACTGCCGGATGCATTTGTTTCACTATATCGGATCCGTCCTCTCATTGTATACATGATCTTTTCATCCTTTCTACTACAATATCTTTCTTCTATTAATTTATCACTTTGCCGGAAGAAAGTCATCCTTTCTTATTTAATATATTGTCCAAGGAATACAAAAAAATCACGCAGAGGCTGCCACAAATTTGGATGGTTTTGATCTAAGAAATGACCAATTTGATCTGCCGAGAGTCCATTTCCCCATAACAGGCAATGTTCTCCTTTCGCTGTTTCTCCAATTGCGGTCTTCCCGAATGCCGCAACACCTACTGATATTTCTTTCCCAAATGCAGCAACTCCTCCGGCATAAATACCAAACACTCCGGAACCAATCGCCAAGATTCCAATTGCCAGCGCTCCAAGGGCGAATCCTCCTATGGCCATGGCGCCTATTGCAATCAGCCCGGCAGCCAGCGCTCCAAAACTTAAAATACCAACACTTACTGCTCCAAGACTTAAGAATCCTATCGCAATATTTCCAATCGCGATCCACCCTTTTGCAACACGATCCCTCCCCAGGCCGCGGCCCAGCCGAATGGAAACCAGCGGAATTCCCAAGATCTGACGCTTGCTTGTAAACTGATATCCACGAATATATCTGGAAATTTCGTCCATCTTTTCTTCCAAATGTGAGTTCTCTTGTATCTGAACCTTTTCAAAATCTTTTTCCATCTCATCCTTTACAAGGTAATCCACACTCACTCCAAAAATTTCTGAAATCGCAATGAGTTTTGAAAGTTCCGGCAATGTACTTCCTGATTCCCATTTGCTTACGGATTGTCGTGTGATTCCAAGCTGCATTCCCAGCTGCTCCTGGGACATTCCTTTTTGCTTCCGAAGTTTTATGAGTTTCTCTCCAAATCCCATATTGTCATATCCTCCTTTTTTGGTATGGATGAAACATAACATTATCATACCATAAAGACAAGAAAATGGCAGGTGGAACATTGTCAACCATAGGTTGCGGCTAGAATTTTCTCGTAACAACGGCTCTTTATCATTCTTGACACCTATTCTAAAGTATGATATATTTTCTCTTAGTGAAAAGATTATGATTGTTTTGCGCTGCCGCCGGGCAGCGATTTGTCAGACGCCCTATCGATAGGCCTTAGAAGATAGGATGCCTGGCTTTTTTTATGTGAAACAACGGAAAGGAGATTTATATGAAACAACACCATAATTTTCAGGAATTTCTGCGCTACTCTCTTCTAAATATGCTGGGAATGATCGGACTTTCCTGTTATATTTTAGCCGATACCTTTTTCGTATCCAAAGGACTTGGCACAAAGGGACTTGCTGCTTTGAATCTGGCAATTCCTGTCTATAATTAAATCCATGGGAGCGGTCTGATGCTTGGAATGGGAGGATCGGTTAAATTTTCTGTATTCCAAAGTCAAAAAAAAGAAAAGGACGCCCGCCGTGTTTTTACAAACACTCTTTATATGGTCCTTTTCTTTGCTGTTTTATTTTCATTCGCAGGATTGTTTTTCTCCCATCATATTTCCCGCTTATTAGGAGCTGATGCAAATGTTTTTTCTATGACAAACACTTACCTGAAAGTTCTGCTTTTATTTGCACCGGCTTTTTTGTTAAATGATACAATCCTTTGCTTTGTCCGAAACGACGGAAATCCAAAACTTTCTATGACAGCAATGATTGTAGGTAGTCTATCCAATATCATATTAGATTATATTTTTATTTTCCCATGCGGCATGGGAATGTTCGGAGCTGTTTTTGCCACAGGACTTGCACCGGTTATCAGCCTCATTATACTTTCCGGTCATTTTCGAAAGAAAGAAAATCATTTGAAAGTATCCTTTGCACCAATTTCTTCCCGACTTTGCCTAGCCGGAATTACACTTGGACTTCCTTCCTTCATTACCGAAGTATCATCCGGCATCGTTATGATTGTCTTTAATTATATTATTCTTGGCTTAGAAGGAAATGTCGGTGTCGCCGCTTACGGAGTCATTGCCAACATATCCCTTGTTGTAATTGCCATCTTTACAAGTTTGGGACAGGGCATCCAGCCGTTGGTGAGCCGTTCTCTGGGGCAGCGGGCACATAAAGATATGAAGGCATTCCTGTCTTATGCGGTTTGTTCATCGTTCCTGATTGCTGCTGCAGTATATTTCTTTACTTTTCAATTTGCAGAAGCCCTTACTGCTATTTTTAACAGCGAACATAATCCTATGCTTCAAGCCATTGCTTCTGACGGGATCAAACTTTACTTCATTGGGATGTTTTTTGCCGGATGCAACATTGTATTATCGCTTTACTTTTCAGCTTCAGAACATGCGATTCCTGCTCAGCTGATTTCTACACTGCGCGGATTTATTATCTTGATTCCGGTCTCCTTCCTATTATCCGGAATATGGCAGATGACCGGAGTATGGCTGGCATTCCCGGTGACAGAACTTATTACCTTTCTCGTCGGAATCATTGCTTACTTTAGAATCCCTCGGTACATATCCTGAAAAATTCCCGGGGTATTCTTTAAAGTATCGAAATTGCCCTTTTGTATGATGCGGCCTTTCTCCATCACGATGATTTCATCACAGTTTTCCAAAGTCGTCAATCGATGCGCTATGGAAATAATCGTCGTATGATAGTTCTCTTTCATCGCTTCGATTTCACGCTGAATCATTTTTTCTGAGGTATTGTCAAGAGCCGAGGTTGCCTCATCTAGGATGAGGATCTCCGGCTTTCTTAGAAATACTCTTGCAAGAGCAATCCTTTGCCGTTGACCTCCGGATAAATTTCCGCCTCCTTCTGCGATCATAAAATCATATTTCCCAGGCAGCTTTTCGATCACAGATTCCAGATTCGCTTTTCTGGCTGCTTCCTGTACTTCTTCCAGAGAAACTTCCCGTCTCATTCCATAACAAATATTATGAAAAACCGTATCAGCAATCAGGAACGGCGTCTGAGGAACCAATGCTATGGTTTTGGCCAAATCTTCTCTGTTAAGACCACTTAATTCTTTCCCTCTAAGTTTAATCGTTCCTTTGTACGGTTCCAGTCTGGCTATCAATTTGATCAAAGTAGATTTCCCACAGCCGCTGGGCCCGGCAATTCCGATGAATTTTCCTTTTTCGGCAGAAAAATCAACATGATGCAGAATTTCTTCCTCTTGTTTCTCAGGATAGGAAAAGACCACATCTTCCAGCCGGATCTCCTCTGTTTCTTCTTTCATTTCATCCTTTGTTTCCAAGAATCGATAAGAAAAGTCTTCCGGTATTTCCACAATATCAAAATAATCTTTTGCAAGAACCATGCTTTCTGAAAATTCATCCAAAATGCGATGAAGTTCCCGCAGAGGACTTGTAAGCTGTGTAAAACAAAGATAGGTGGCCAGAACCGTTCCGATACTGATTACACCTTTTGCCGCAAGAAAAATGGTGATTCCGATCACAACCACATGGAAGACCGCTTCATTCACAAATTTCAAACAATCATAAAACGCCATTGCCTTATGATGTTTCATCTCCTTTTCCCGCAGCTGTTGGGAACGTTCTTCGATTCTTGATGCTTCCAATCCGGCACAATCCATGATACGAATGGTTTCGATTCCGCCAAGCAGCTCTACCATCGTCCCATCCATGGCCGCTTTCGTATTCATCAATTCGACTCGAATGCCTTTTTGCGTAGAGATCTGCCGAAAAACGATGAAAGTTCCAAAAGGGATGACCAGAATAATGATACACGCAACGATCACCGGCAATTTCACAAAAATCACGATAATCGCGGCAATGGCGCTTGTCACTGCCGGTGCAAAATCCATAAAAATCAGCTTGATCATTCTCGTCGTTCCCTCTAAATTCCGATTCAATCTGCCATGGATGTTCCCCGTCATATGGCTCCGAAAATAAGAAAGCGGAGCTTTTAATAATGCTTCTGTCGCTTTCTGCCTGGCAGATTTTTCAATATAGGTCGCCGTATCCTCTACCATTAAACGACGGGCTACTTTTATCGTCTCATTTCCCACATTTGCAGCTAAGATCAGCAATAAGATCGGTATAGCAGTCTGAAAATGAATGGTATCCGCTGCCAGAATAGAATCTGTCAAATATTCGATTGCAATTGGCGTGACCTGAGATAGCGCCGCAGAAATTCCCAAAATAAGCAATATAAAAATAAATTCTGCCTTCTGTTTCCTTTGTAAAAAGGCAAATAATTTGATTAGGATTCCATCTTTTTTTCTTTCTTCTTTTCTCCCATTCACTGGATGTTCCTCCTTTTCTATAAATATGAAAAAAATCCCCTGATTGCCAGGGGATTTTCTCCATTCATATCATTCCAAGGCAAACATCAACTGCCTTATTATTTTACGACCAGGTTCACAATACGTCCCGGAACGTAGATTTCTTTTACTACATTTCCGGTGATCTTGTCAGCCAGCGCTTCTTTTGCCTTTGCAAGAACAGAATCTTTTGCCTCGTCTGCTCCGATTGTGATCTTTCCTCTTGCTTTTCCATTGATCTGTACGGCAATCTCGACTTCGTCTTCTTTCATTGCTTCTTCATCATATTCCGGCCAGCTCTGGTCAAATACGCTTTCGTTATGTCCAAGAGCTTCCCAGAGTTCTTCAGACAGATGAGGAGCAAATGGAGCTAACAGAATCACTGCAGTCTCCAAAGTCTCATGATCCACGCCGTCTGCCTTCGCCATTGCTGTCAGTTTATTCGTATGCTCCATAAATCCACTGACAACGGTGTTCAAGCTAAAGCTGTCCAGACGCGTCGTAATATCATATACCAGCTTATGGCGCTCTTTGATCAGCTCTTTGCTTGCTTTGACTTCTTTCTCTTTCTGATCCATGACTAATTTATAGAATTTCGTCAGGAAACGGTAAACTCCATCGATTCCGCGGTCATCCCACTCTGCATCTAATTCCGGCGGACCAACGAATAATTCGTACATTCTCAGAGAATCGCATCCATAATCCTTCACAAGAGGATCCGGAGATACCACATTTCCTTTGGATTTGCTCATTTTGGCTCCATCTTTTCCAATCATTCCCTGATTGAACAGTTTGTGGAACGGCTCGTCAAAATCTACTACTCCGATATCATACAGGAACTTGGTATAGAAGCGGGAATACAGAAGATGCAGTACTGCATGTTCTACACCGCCGATGTACATATCGACCGGCAGATACTGATCTGCTTTCTCTCTGGACACCAGTTCCTTGTCATTCTTATTATCCACATAGCGTAAGAAATACCAGGAAGATCCTGCCCACTGCGGCATTGTATTGGTCTCTCTCTTAGCCGGTTTTCCGCAGACCGGACACTTGCAGTTCACCCATTCTTCGATATCAGCCAGCGGAGACTCTCCGGTTCCTGTCGGCTCATATTTATCAACGTCCGGCAGTGTTAAAGGAAGTTCTTCCTCAGGTACCGGCACTGCTCCGCAGTCCGGACAATGTACGATTGGAATCGGTTCTCCCCAATAACGCTGGCGGCTGAATACCCAGTCACGCAGCTTATAATTTGTTGTTTTCTTTCCAACGCCCATCTTCTCGATGATTTCCGGAGCTTCCTCTTTCAATTCAGCGGATTCTCTTCCATTCCAGTCACCGGAATTGATCATGATACCGGATGCTTCGGTATAAGCCTCTTCCATATTCTCAATCTCTTTTCCGTCTTTGGCAATCACCTGAATGATCGGAATGTCGAATTTCTTAGCAAACTCGAAGTCACGGTCATCATGAGCAGGTACGCACATGATGGCTCCTGTTCCGTAATCTGCCAATACATAATCTGACAGCCAAATCGGAACTTTCTTGCCGTTGATCGGATTGATCGCATAACTTCCGGTAAATACACCTGTCTTTTCTTTATCCTGCATACGGTCTACAGAAGATTTCAAGGAAGCCTGATAAATATAATCGTCTACTGCTTCTTTTGTCTCTTCCGTTGCCAGACCTGCCGCAAGCTCATGTTCCGGAGCTAATACCATGAAAGTCGCTCCATGAAGCGTATCCGGACGAGTCGTATAAACGGTGATCTTATCATCTCTTCCTTCCACCTGGAAATCAACTTCTGCACCGTGGCTCTTACCGATCCACTCTGTCTGCATCTTCTTCACTTTCTCAGGCCAATCCAGCTTATCCAGATCATCCAGCAAACGATCCGCATACGCTGTGATCTTTAACATCCACTGTCTCAGATTCTTCTTCGTAACATCGGCGCCGCATCGCTCGCATTTTCCATTGACAACCTCTTCGTTTGCAAGTCCTGTCTTACAAGAAGGACACCAGTTGATCGGCATCTCTTTTTCATATGCAAGACCTTCCTTGAACATCTTTACAAAGATCCATTGTGTCCATTTGTAAAAGTCAGGGTCTGTCGTATTCACTTCCATATCCCAATCATAAACCGCTGAAATCTCATTGATCTGACGCTTAATATTGCGGATATTCTCTTCTGTGGAAAGCCTTGGGTGGGTTCCCATCTTGATCGCATAGTTTTCCGCCGGCAGACCAAACGCATCCCATCCCATTGGATGAACAACGTAATAACCGTTTAACATCTTGTATCGGCTCCATACGTCACTGATTACATAACCTCTCCAATGTCCTACATGAAGTCCGCTCCCTGACGGATATGGGAACATATCCAGGCAGTAATATTTCGGCTTCTTTCCATCATTTACATTCACCGGATGTTCTTCCCAGTGTTTTCTCCATTTCTGTTCAATTGCCTTATGATTATAAGGTGCTGCCATATTTTTCTCCTCCTGCCGTAATATATTGTTGTATAAAGATTTTTCCTTTTTTCTAAATCCTGCTAACTAATTCATTTTATCATATTGAAATAATGTGTCAACTATTCAGAAATATTCTTTTGGCATAAAAAGGACGATTTTCCTACTTGTAAATTAAAAACAATATGATATGATGAATTTGATAAAATCAAAGGAGGAACATATGATCACATTTAACCATTTTAATTTTAATGTTTTGGATTTAGAAAAGAGTTTGGATTTTTATAAAGAAGCTCTGGATTTAAGCGTTGTTCGTGAGAAAAATGCTTCTGACGGAAGCTTTCGCCTGGTATACCTTGGAGATGGAGAGACTTCGTTTACCTTGGAACTTACGTGGCTGAAGGACCGGAAGGAACCTTATAACCTTGGAGACGAAGAATTCCATCTGGCCTTTACAACAGACGACTACGATGCTCTTTATGAACGCCACAAAAAGATGGGCTGTATTTGTTTTGAGAATCCGGATATGGGAATCTATTTCATCAATGATCCGGATGGCTACTGGATTGAGATTGTTCCGGCAAAATAAAATCTATCTATGACAAAGACCGGACATTTGGCATGCGCCTCTGTCCGGTCTTTTTTATTTCTTCTATCGGCAATGTTTTAAGAATGCCTCATAACCTTTTTCTACTTCGTAGATATCTGATTTGCTTGTAATTTCCCAAGGAGCGTGCATGCTTAATACCGCAACACCGCAGTCAATGACATTCATGCCATATGCCGCCGGAATATAGGCAATGGTGCCTCCGCCACCCTGATCGACCTTTCCTAATTCCGCTGTTTGGAATGCCACATTTTCATCGTCAAAGATCTTTCGAAGTTTTGCGATAAACTCCGGATTCGCATCATTGGAACCGGATTTTCCACGGGCTCCGGTGTATTTGTTTAATACCAGTCCCTTTCCAAAGTAGGCTGCGTTTTTCTTTTCCATGACAGATGGGTAATTCGGATCAAAAGCAGCGCTTACATCAGAAGAAAGCATATAGGAATTCTGCAGCGTCCTGCGCAGGACTAAATCATTGTAATCCCCTAGGAGTGCAAGCACTTCTGCCGTCGTGTTTTCAAAGAACTTGGACTGCATGCCTGTTGCCCCCACGCTTCCGATTTCTTCTTTATCAACCAGAATGCAGCAGGCCGTCCGTTCCGGATCTTCCACGTTCAGCATGGCCGCTAACGATGTGTAGGCACAGACTCTGTCATCTTGTCCATAGGACATAATCATACTGCGGTCCAATCCAAAATCTCTGGCTTTTCCGGCAGGCACGACTTCAATCTCAGCAGAAAGGAAATCTTCTTCCTCAACATTGTATTCTTCTTTTAAAATCTCCAGCATCTGCTTCTTCACAGCATCCTTTTCTTCCCCTTTTAAAGGACGGCTGCCAATCAGCACATTCAAATCTTCCCCTTCTACCACAACGCTGGCCTTTTTCTCCAGCTGCTTTCCTGACAGATGAATTAACAGGTCTGTAACACCGACAACCGGCTCATCTTCCTTTTCTCCGATATTGATATCGATCTTTGTTCCATCTTTCTTTACAACAACACCGTGCAGCGCCATCGGCAGTGTTACCCATTGATATTTTTTCACACCGCCGTAATAATGGGTATCTAAAAGAACCATTTCCGTATCCTCATAGAGAGGGTTTTGTTTTAAATCAAGTCTCGGTGAATCAATATGGGCGCCTAAAATATTCATCCCGGATTCCAGCGGCTCTTTACCGATGTGGTACAAGAGAATCGCTTTTTCCATCCACACACGGTAAACTTTATCTCCCGGATGAAGGGCAGCAGAGTTCCTAATCTGCTCATCCAGATCCACATATCCGGCTTTCTTTGCGAGTTCTACAGATTGTCTGACACATTCTCTCTCTGTTTTTCCATTGGATAAAAAGTCTTTATAATCTTCTGCCAACGCCGTCAGCTGTGTCAAATCTTTTCCATCATAATCGATCCAAGCATTATTTCTCTTCATCAAAAGTCTCCTTCCATTGCTGTTCTTTAAATCCGATGAGAATAAAATCATCGTCGATGACCAACGGACGTTTTACCAACATGCCATCAGAGGCCAAAATCTCAATCTGTTCCTCCTCTGACATTTCTGGAAGCCTGTCCTTTAATTTCAGTTCCCTGTACTTCATTCCGCTTGTATTAAAAAAGCGTTTCAGAGGAAGACCACTCTTTTCATACCATGTTTTTAATTCTTCCTGTGTCGGATTTTCTTCTACAATATGGCGATCATCATATGCAATTCCATGCTCGTCCAGCCATTTTTTTGCTTTTTTGCAGGTACTGCATTTTGGATATTCTAAAAATAACATTTTAATCTCCTTTCCTTTTTCTGGTTGTCTTTTATCTTATCACATTTGTCCAAAAAAATACAGACAGGGCAGATTTTTACCTGCCCTAGGGGAGTGAGTATTTTTCGATTGCGTTTCCAAGATACCACCAATAATTTTTTTCACGAACATTTTCTGCCGCTTTAATTTTTCTCGTTTTTTTACACTGATCCCCGACCATATAGCGTATCTCTCCTATGACGTCCCCCTCTTTCACAGGAGCTTCTGCTTTTTTGGGCAGGCTGCATTTAATTTGAACTTTTTCTGATTTTTTTAACAAAATCGGCGTTTCTTCTCCATCAACTCTCATCGAAACATCCGATCTGGTTCCTCCAATGACCGGAAGCTTTTGAATCGCGCTTGTATCTGCCCGTACTTCCCGATACTCATAATTTTCCGTTCCATAGGATATCAGAGTCTTTACATCTGCCCACTTATAACTTTTATGGGGCGGCCACCCGCTTGCCAATACCACTGCGATCATTTTCATCCCCTTTTGTTCTACGGCTCCAACATAACAATATCCTGCTTTAGACGTGTATCCTGTCTTCCCGGAAATCGCTCCTTCCATCGAAGAAAGCAGCGCATTGTGATTGGTGCAGGAAAATTGCCGCTTCCCGGAAGCATCTGAAAAGGAATAGTTTTTTGTTCGAGTGATTTCCAAAAATTCTTTATTTTGTATACACTCTCGCATCATCAGGGCTAAGTCATAGGCTGTTGTCCTGTGGCTTCCTCCCTTATCTGAAGCATCCAGACCGTTGGGCGATACAAAATGCGTGGACTTTGCTCCTAGTTTCTTTGCTTCAGCATTGATTTTTGATTCGAATTTTTCCACCGAACCTTCTGCATGTTCTGCCAAAACTACCGCACAGTCGTTGTAAGATTCCAACATCAAACCATAAAGCAAGTCTTTGACTTTATAACTCTCCCCTTCCCTCACGCCAAGGCGGACCTGAGGCTGAGAAGCCGCGTTTTTAGAAACCTTAGCTTTTTCCTCCAAATCGCAATGTTCCAGGATATACAGGCAAGTCATGATTTTCGTTGTGCTGGCATTGGGCATTTTCTTTTTCTCTGATCTGCCATAAAGAATCTCCCCGCTTTCTGCTTCCATCAAAACAGCTGATTTTGCATAGAGTTTTAAATCAGCCCCGGATACCTGAACGCTGCAGCAAAGTGTCAAAATTCCGACAAAAAAAGAAATAATCTTCTTCATATTTTCTGTCCTTCCCATTCCCAAACATTATATGAATTCGATTATTTCTTTATTCCTGATTTTTAAAGCTTGATAAGAAACACCGGCATCGGAGGATGATTTCCCTTATTGATAAATTCC
The DNA here is from genome assembly GCA_019114985.1 of Candidatus Anaerostipes excrementavium. Classification (GTDB taxonomy): domain Bacteria; phylum Bacillota; class Clostridia; order Lachnospirales; family Lachnospiraceae; genus Anaerostipes; species Anaerostipes excrementavium. Next base: position 19,340 of record DXEM01000010.1, on the reverse strand, counting down.
TGCTTCGCAATAAAATATTTTTTCTCATCCAAATGTTCCAAAAACTCCAGCACTCGATCTCGTTCTTCAAATCCGCTGTCACCGCCGCTGTAAATGCAGATGCTCATAATTCCCCCGGTCTTTAACAGCCGAAGACCTTCCTCGATCGCCGCGATCGTTGTCTCCGGCTTCGTTGCCAGATTATGATCACCGCCCGGAAGATATCCCAAATTAAACATGATACATTGAATGGTCTCCGGCTGAAAATGTTTTCCCATCTGTTCATGGCCCTCTAAGAACAGTGCCGCAGAAAGTCCTTCTTCTTTCAGACGTTTTTCGGTAAAAGACAGTGCTTCTTCCTGAATATCAAATGCCGTTACCGATCCGGTTTTTCCTGCCATCCTGCATAAGAAAAGAGTATCTCCGCCTTTTCCCATGGTTGCATCCACACAACAGTCACCTTCCGTTATATAATTCGTCAATACCGAATGAATCCAATCGGTCATTGTAATACGCATATCGGCTCCTTCTTAATAATAGGTCACAACAGGATCGCCTGTTTCAACTAAACTATACAATTTCTGCGCTGCGGATTCCGGCAGATTCACACATCCATGAGAACCGCTGTTAATATAAATGCTGCCTCCGAAGGAATTTCTCCATGAAGCAGAATGGAATCCTACATTTCCTACAAACGGCATCCAATATTTTACCGGGGAACTATAGTTTTCCCCTACCAGCGTAGCACTTCTTTCCTTGTACATGATATATGCCACACATTCCGGCGTTTTCCGATCTGCTGTCATCATTCCTGTCACACAAGGCGTAGAAAATACCTGTTTGCCATCTTTATAGTAATAAACCATCTGAGCGCTCATATCTACTTCTGCATAAGTGTCTCCGATATCTCCATTGATTCCGTCGTACACTTTTCCCTTTTGACGCCAATAAGGTTCTCTGGTCTCCGTTGTACCCTCCTTCAGCATCTTCTTCACGGCTTCCATCTCTTTATCTTTGCTGATTCTCCATCCGTAAGGTCCTCCAAAGATCTTCTTTGTCCGGCCGTCGTGAGTCTTAAACGTATGCCATCCATACTGTGTATTATACTTATAAATAAAGTCCAAAATCCAATTTTCCATCGTATTTTCATCGATTTCATAACTGATTCCGTCTTTTCCGATCTTCATCCATTTATGATAAACACTTTTGTCCAACACTACTTTTTGTTTCCCGAATTTGTATGTAATGCTGCCCTTCAGTACTTTATTCATCTCTTTTTTCAGATCGGAAATCTCTTCGCTCTCGCTTGTATATTGAGGATCGTAGTAGCATTTCTCCTTTTCCAGATCCAGCTGATCTACTCCGCCGGAGATACATTCTTTTATTTTCTTCTCTGTCTGTTCCAGATCAAGTTCCGTTCCTTTTTCTTCTTTTTGTATCACAAACTTCCCGTCTTTGTAGACCGGTTTTGCATTCTCTCTCTTAACGATCTTCTTCTCATCCATACATTCCAGCTTCTGATAAGCCGTTTCAAAAGAATTTTCATCGTAAGAAAACATTGTAACGTCATCATAAGTCTCTCCGCCGAATAATCCCTTGATCCATAAAAGAGAACTCTGTTCTTTCGCAATCTTCCGAATCTCATCTGCGCCTTCAAACTTGGCACGAATCTGATCTTCTGTAAGAACTTCTTTTTTTCCTTTGCGTTCTTTCAGCGTTAGGGAATAATTCTCTGCCTTATTCTGAAAAAGTCTGATCACCTCTTCTTCTGTCATTCCGGAAACATTCTCTCCATTGATCTTTGTCCCAAAAACAAAGCCTTTGCTGTAATAGAAAGCAACACAACAGTAAAGAATTACAATGATTCCAATTCCGATCCCTGCCCGCTGTTTCCAAGTTAAATTCTTCATTTTTGCCATTCTCCTTACCTCCTAGATACACCTCAGTATTATAGTACACTCATCATAAAATAACCATACTTTTCATGAAGTTATCTTTAAAAATACAATTGATTTCCGGCCTTTTAGATTGATAATTTTTTCACAATTTTAACCAAATATCTTGTCTTTTCCTGCTCTTAATGATAAAATAAACACAGTGTATCATAAAAAGTACCGAACTATTATTTATTATAACAAGGAGGATTCTTGATTATGTCATTCGTTGAAGAATATCAAAAAAAATTAACGACTGCTGATGAAGCTGTCAAAGTGATCAAGTCCGGTGATCGTATTGAGTATGGTTGGTGTGTGACAACTCCAGATGCTTTGGACGCTGCGCTTGCAAAACGCATGCCTGAACTTGAGAACATTCAGATCCATGGCGGTATTGTTATGAAACCGCTTGCCATCACACAGATTGAAAACCCTGCAGATCATTTTACCTGGAATTCCTGGCACATGTCCGGACTGGAAAGAAAATGGATCAATGAAGGATTTTCTTTCTATGCTCCGATTCGTTATTCAGAGCTTCCTGGATACTACCGCGATTATCTTCCAAGAACCAATGTCGCTATGATGCAGGTTGCACCGATGGACAAGCACGGATACTTTAACCTGGGACCTAGCGCTTCTCATCTGTGTGCTATGATGGAGAAGGCGGATTGTATTATCGTAGAGGTTAACGAGAATATGCCGCGCTGTCTTGGCGGATTTGAAGAGTCTGTACATATTTCTAAGGTTGATATGATTGTGGAAGGCGATAACCTGCCAATTGCCGAGTTAGGCGGAGGCGGAGCTGCAACTGATGTAGATAAAGCAGTGGCTCAGTTAATCGTAGATCAGATTCCGAACGGCGCCTGCCTTCAGCTTGGAATCGGAGGAATGCCAAATGCCGTTGGTTCTTTGATTGCTGAATCTGATTTGAAAGATCTTGGTGTTCATACAGAGATGTATGTAGATGCATTTGTCGATATCGCAAATGCAGGAAAGATTACCGGCGCTAACAAATCCATCGACCGTTATCGCCAGACTTATGCATTCGCAGCCGGAACAAAGAAATTATATGATTATCTGGATGACAACCCAGAATGTATGAGCGCTCCTGTAAACTACACCAACGATATTGCAAGGATTTCTTCTTTGGATAACTTTATTTCCATCAATAACGCAGTTGATGTAGATTTATATGGACAGATTAGTTCTGAATCATCCGGAATCAGACAGATCAGCGGTGCAGGCGGACAGCTTGACTTCGTTATGGGAGCCTATTTATCCAATGGAGGAAAGAGTTTTGTATGCCTTTCTTCTACTTTCACAGATAAAAAAGGCGTTACACATTCAAGAATCCTTCCGACCCTTCATCCGGGATCCGTTGTTACGGATACTCGTGCAAACGCACATTATATTGTTACAGAATTCGGTATGGCCTGCATGAAAGGCTTATCCGCATGGGAGCGTGCAGAGGCATTGATCAACATTGCTCATCCTGACTTCAGAGATCAGCTGATTAAAGATGCAGAAGCAGCTCATATCTGGAGAAGATCCAACAAATAGAATATTTTATGCATAATTGATCCTCCTTTCTCCAACACTAATTGGGAAAGGAGGATTTTTTTATGGTAAATATGAGAAAAGCCGCAATCATCGGCTGCGGATTCGTTGGGGCCACAACGGCGTTCAGCCTTATGCACCAGGGACTCTTTACGGAACTTGTGCTGATTGATGTGGATCAGGAGAAAGCTCAAGGCGAGGCAATGGATCTAAGCCATGGCCGGCCCTATGTAGATACGGCTAAAATCTATGCCGGTTCCTATGATGATATTGCAGATTGCTCTCTGATTATCATCACAGCCGGCGCCAATCAAAAACCAAATGAAACACGGCTCGATTTAGTCCATAAAAACGTAGCAATTTTAAAAAATATTATCCCGGAAATTACAAAACGCGGCTGCGAAGGGCTGCTTTTAATCGTTGCCAATCCAGTCGATATCCTCACTTACGCAGCATACCGGCTCTCCGGTTTCCCAAGCAATCGGGTATTTGGTTCCGGCACCGTATTAGACTCTGCCAGGTTCCGCTATCTTCTAAGTGAACATTTGACGGTTGACACCGAAAGCATCCATGCTTTTATTATCGGTGAGCACGGAGACAGTGAGTTGGCTGTATGGAGCGGTGCTAATGTGGCAGGGATTCCAATCCATGATTTTTGTGAATTTCGGGGACATTACCAGCATTCTGATGCTATGGAGGCTATTTATAAACGCGTCAAAGACAGCGCCTATGAGATCATTGATCGAAAAGGCGCCACCTACTATGGGATTGCCATGGCGGTCGGACATATTACAGAAAGTATTATCCGCAACAAAAGTTCCATTCTTCCCGTCTCCAGTTTATTGACAGGGCAGTACGGACTAAGCGATCTGTATCTCAGCATTCCGACAATTGTCAATCGAAATGGAGCGGAACAAGTCCTGGAAATATCACTGAGTGATCAGGAACATATGGCGTTAAAGAAATCTGCTGAAACTCTGCAGCAGGTCATCGCTGACTTGGATCTTTGATATGCAAAAAGGAGAGTACCAGCCCATAGATTATGTGACTCGTTCTCTCCCTTTTTTATTTGATCTTCACTTGTTCAATATTTTTTATAATGATCGTACTTCCCCCTCCCGGCTCTTCCAGGATCTCTATATTGTCTTTGCGGTCATATTCCTCCATCGGAATCTTAATCTCAATCCCGGTATCGGTCTCGATCATTTGATATCCTAATTTGCGAATCGTATTTTCCTTCGCTACGGTAAAGGTATCATACTGCATATCATATCGCTCGATTTTCTCATCGAACTCCCGTTTCTTCTCCTGATCCTCTCCAAACAGGCGATCTCCGATCTCACTGACTTTAAACGCCTGATTTTCCTCGAATTCTTCTCTTAAACGGCTTTTGGCTTCTAACCTTTTATCCATCCCCTGCTCCGGATACCGATTATTGATGTCTGTAATGACTTTATTTAAGATCTGAAATTTCTTCTTTGGCGCCATATCCGCATAACATTGAAGAAAACGTTCTGACAAATAATTAATCTTGTCTCCATTCATCATTTCATATTTCTTCTCCACCAGCTGAACTTTATATTCCGTCAGATCAATGATTACTGCTTCTGTTAATTTTGCAGAATCTGTCGGCATTACGCGCTGTCTTACGATATCATTTCCCTCTTCCTCATCCTGTCGATGAATATAGGTCATCTTATAATTCATTTTTAAAAGAGCCAGATGCACAACTCCATTTAACTGAAAAGTCACGCATAGTAAGTCTGCAGCCGGTATCACCACGCTATCGCACATCACATCAAATAAATTCTCTGCTAAGATTCTGGTAGCTTCGATAAAGCTTCCATCATCTCCTTCTTCCATTGTCTCCAAAAGACTAAGTACCGGTGACACACTTCCGTCAAACTGACATTTTTTTGTATCATCACTCTCTATGATCTTAAAAATATGGCCGCGAACAAATTCCATCAAATCCGGTCCCATATCCAGCAAATTCCCAGACAAGCCAAGATATCCGCTGCTGCTGTCCAGTATATGTAAAATTCCCTTACGGATTATAATATCATCTCTTTGTATTTTTAACATTTTCCCAATTTCCTTTGTTATATTTCTTGTCGCTGCAAAGCTATCATACCATTGAATTCTCCGCTTTTCAATCATATCATTATCAAAAAAGGAGAGGAATCTCTGCATCGATTCAAACGCAGAGTTCCTCTCCAAAAAGGATTAAATTCACAAAAAGTTGATTATTTTACAACTGCTTTTAATTTTTCTGTTAAAGCCGGAACGATTTTGTTCAGGTCTCCAACGATTCCGTAATCTGCTACATCAAAGATCGGAGCTGTTTCATCTTTGTTAATCGCAACGATGATATCAGATTCTTCCATACCTGCAACGTGCTGGATTGCTCCGGAAATACCGATTGCAAAATAAACATTTGGACGAACGGTCTTTCCTGTCTGTCCAACCTGAAGATCTCTTGGCTGCCATCCGTTATCTACAACGGCACGAGAGCAACTTACTTCTCCGCCGAGAACGTCAGCTAATTCTCTTAACATTCCAAATCCTTCTTCTCCAACTCCACGTCCGCCGGATACAAGGATTTTAGCATCCATGATATCTACAACGTCAGATACAGATTTTACAACTTCCATGATTTCAACATATTTATCGTTCGGGGTAAATCCTGGATTGTATTCAATTACTTCTGCTGTTGCTCCTTCGATTGGATCGATCTTCTGCATAACACCTGGACGTACGGTTGCCATCTGAGGACGGTTATCCGGGCAAGCGATTGTAGCGATTGTGTTTCCACCGAATGCAGGACGTGTCATAAGCAGCTGATTATGTTTCTGCTCTTTGCCTGGAATCGGGTTCAATGGGAAATCACCAATCTCAAGAACTGTACAGTCTGCTGTCAGACCTGTTGCAACTCTTGCAGATACGCGAGGACCTAAGTCACGTCCGATTGCTGTAGCACCTACCAGCATGATCTCTGGTTTGTATTCATTGATAACAGATGCTAATGCATGTGTATATGGTTCTGTTCTGTAATCTTTCAGTTCAGGATCATCTACAACGATAACTTTATCTGCACCATATTTTGCAAGATCATCAACCAATCCTTTTACATCAGAACCAACAAGAACTGCTGTTACATCTGTGTCTAAGTCTTTTGCTAAGTCTTTTGCTTTGCCAAGCAGTTCGAAAGCGATTCCGCTTAACTCGTTATCTACCTGCTGTGCAAAGACATATACACCTTTATATTCTTCTAAACCCATTTTCTTCTCCTTTATTTCTTTTCAAGTGCGCCGCGGCGTACTTGCTGCCGAAATTCTCTTTCATGATAATTGCTTTCTGAAAATTACCGACATCCGCCGGAGCTAAAGAATCTTCTCGAAAATTCCTTAAATTACATGTTTTTCAGTTAATTTATCCATGATATAATTTACTGCTTCTTCTGGATCAAGAGTAACTTTCTCACCAGCACCTTTACGAACTTTATCAGATGCTTTTGCGATCTTTGTTGGAGATCCTGCAAGACCAAGATTAGAATCATCTACATCTTTCAGGTCTTTTCTTCCCCATGTTGTCACTTCTGCATCATAAGCGTCAAAAATTCCACCTGGTGTCATGTAACGTGGCTCGTTCAATTCAGATAATGCAGTGATCAGGCAAGGCATCTTAGCCTTTACGATATGATATCTGTCATCATACTGACGCTGAACAACAACGCTGTCTCCGTCGATTTTAATATCCTGAGCATAAGAAATAACAGGAATATCCAGGTGTTCAGAAATCTGAGGTCCAACCTGAGCTGTGTCACCATCGATTGCCTGACGTCCTGTAATGATCAAATCATAATCCAGGTTTCTGATCGCACCTGCAATCGTTGTGGAAGTTGCCCATGTATCAGCTCCTCCCAGGACTCTGTCTGTTACAAGGATTCCTTTGTCAGCTCCCATTGCCATAGCTTCACGAAGAACTTCGTCAGCTTTTGGAAGTCCCATTGTAAGAACTGTAACTTCTGCTCCATATTCATCTTTGATTCTAAGTGCAGCTTCCAGACCAGCTTTGTCATCTGGATTCATAATGGTAAGCATCGCACCTCTGTCTAATGTACCATCCGGATTAAATTTAACTCCGCCTTTTGTATCTGGTACCTGTTTTACACAAACAACTATCTTCACGGTATTACCTCCCTTATTTCAATAAGCTTCCAGAAATTACCATACGCTGAACTTCTGATGTTCCTTCGTAGATTTCTGTGATCTTAGCATCGCGCATCATACGTTCTACATCATATTCTCTGATGTATCCGTAACCACCATGTAACTGAACGGCTTTTGTTGTTACTTCCATTGCAACTTCTGCTGCATATAATTTCGCCATAGCTGCTTCTACACTGTATACTTTCTGTGTAGCTTTTGCCATTGCTGCTTTATATACCAGATTCTTAGCTGCTTCAACTTTTGTAGCCATGTCAGCTAACTGGAACTGCGTATTCTGGAACTGTCCGATTGTACGTCCGAACTGTTTTCTTTCTTTTACATAATTGATTGTACACTCTAATGCACCTTCTGCAAGTCCGAGTGCCTGAGAAGCAATACCGATACGTCCTCCGTCAAGAGTATGCATAGCGATACCGAAACCTTTTCCTTTCTTTCCTAAAAGGTTTTCTTTTGGAATGCGGCAGTCTTCAAAGATCAGTTCATATGTAGCTGAACCGCGGATACCCATCTTCTTCTCTTTTGTTCCGAATGTGAATCCAGGTGTTCCTTTTTCAACGATGAATGCAGAAATCTCTTTCTGTTTTCTTCCGCGTCTTTCAACAGTTCCTGTTACGGCAATCACGATATATACATCTGCATATTTTCCGTTGGTGATGAAGCATTTAGATCCGTTCAGCACCCACTCATCGCCGTCTAATACTGCTTTTGTCTGCTGTCCCTGAGCATCTGTACCAGCTCCTGGCTCTGTCAGACCGAAAGCTCCTAATTTCTTACCGGAAGCCAGATCCGGAAGATATTTCTGTTTCTGCTCTTCTGTACCGAATGTCATGATCGGATCGATACACAAAGATGTATGAGCAGATACGATAACGCCGGTTGTTCCGCATACCTTTGATAATTCTTCTACACACATGATGTATGTAAGAGGATCGCATCCCTGTCCGCCGTATTCTTTAGGAACCGGAATACCAAGGAAACCGCTTTTTGCCATTTTTGCAACAGTTTCTTCTGGGAACTGTTCGTTCTCATCAACATCCTGTGCAAGAGGCTTTACTTCGTTCTCGGCAAACTCTTTGAAAAGAGTTCTTGCCATTTCATGTTTCTTACTTAATGTGAAATCCATTCTTTATTCCTCCATTTGATTATATAAAGTTCAACTTCCGCACCGGGCCTTTCCCCGAAACAAAACGCCGGCGCGGAAGAAAAGCTCTCTCAATCTTATTTGCTGTAATCGTAGAATCCTTTGCCTGTCTTGCGTCCTAATAATCCTCCGCGTACCATCTTTCTTAATAATGGATGAGGACGATATTTCGGATCACCAAACTCATTGTAAAGTACTTCCATGATTGCAAGGCAAACATCAAGACCAACTAAGTCACCAAGAGCTAAAGGTCCCATTGGATGGTTTGCTCCGAGTTTCATTGCAGTATCAATTCCTTCTACGGAAGCAATTCCGTCTGCGTAGATTCCGATTGCCTCGTTGATCATTGGGATTAAGATTCTGTTAACAACGAATCCTGCTCCTTCTTCTACCTGTACCGGAGTCTTTCCAATCTCTTCAGAGATGGCAACAATCTTGTCAACTGTTTCTTTTGGTGTGTTGATTCCTGCGATTACTTCGATCAGCTTCATAACAGGAGCTGGATTGAAGAAATGCATTCCGATCAATGGACGATCCAGTCCGGCACCGATTTCTGTGATAGATAAAGAAGATGTATTTGTTGCGAAGATTGCATCTTCTTTACAGATATCCTGAAGTTCTTTGAATGTCTGTTTTTTGATTTCCATGTTTTCGATTGCAGCTTCTACAACTAAATCACAGTCTGTACAGATCTCTTTTGTTCCTGTTGTGATCTTTGCAAGGATAGCGTCAGCCTGCTCCTGATCCATCTTTCCTTTTGCTACACGTTTCTCAAAACCTTTTGCAATTCTTGCTTTTCCATTTGCTGCAAATTCATCATTGATATCGCAAAGGCATACTTCATATCCTTCTGTCTGTGCAAATGCCTGTGCAATTCCGCCGCCCATTGTTCCAGCACCGATAACTCCAACTTTCATCGTAAATCCTCCTAAAAAATTATTTTAACTAAAATCTGCTGCCGGCAAATCTGTCGGCAACAGGAATTCATCATTTTATTTGTTCTTAAATCCGTCCACTTTTGTCTTGTTCAGGAATGCTTCCATTCCAGCTCTCTGATCTTCTGTCTCAAAGCAGCTTCCGAATGCTTTTTCTTCTACTACGATTGCCTGATCCATATCTACATCCAGACCTTCGTTGATTGCTTTTTTGCTTGCGCGTACTGCAATCGGCGCATTCTTTGCGATCTTAGCAGCCATTTTCTTTGCCGCATCCATCAATTCAGCCTGAGGATAAACAGCGTTCACAAGACCAATGCGATATGCTTCATCTGCTTTGATATTAAAAGCTGTATAGATCATTTCTTTTGCTTTTCCTGCACCTACAAGTCGAGCAAGTCTCTGTGTTCCGCCAAATCCCGGTGTGATTCCAAGACCTACTTCCGGCTGTCCGAAAACAGCGTTGTCTGAGCAAATTCTGATATCACAGCTCATGGAGATCTCGCATCCGCCGCCTAAAGCGAATCCGTTGATTGCCGCAATAACCGGAATCGGGAAAGTTTCGATCTTGCGGAATACATCGTTTCCGACTTTTCCGAAAGCTTCTCCTTCTTCTTTTGTCAATGTGCTCATTTCTCCGATATCTGCACCTGCAACAAAAGATTTCTCTCCGGCACCTGTTAAGATCACTGCTCTGGTAGCATCCAGATCAATTGCGTCAAAAGTTGCTTCGATCTCTTTTAACACGTCGCTGTTCAGCGCATTTAATGCTTTTGGACGGTTGATTGTCACGATCCCTACAAAACCATCCTGTTCATATGTAACGAATTCCATCCTAGAATTCTCCTTTCATACTACAAAGTAAGAGGTTGTCCAGTTCTTAGTATTTCTCAACGATTGTTGTGCAGCCCATTCCACCGCCGATGCAAAGTGTAGCAAGACCTTTCTTCACATCGTCTCTCTTCTGCATCTCATGAAGCAGTGTAACAAGGATACGGCATCCTGAAGCTCCTACCGGATGTCCGAGAGCAATTGCTCCGCCGTTTACATTTACTTTGCTCATATCGAATTTTAAGTCTTTTGCAACTGCTACAGACTGTGCAGCAAAAGCTTCGTTTGCTTCGATCAGATCCATATCGTCGATGGTAAGATCTGCTTTTGCAAGTGCTTTTGTTGTAGAAGCAACCGGTCCAACACCCATGATCTTAGGATCTACTCCGCCAAGTGCTCCTGTAATGTAAGTAGCCATTGGTGTAACACCTAATTCTTTCGCTTTTTCTTCGCTCATAACAACAACTGCGGCTGCACCGTCATTGATTCCGGAAGCGTTACCAGCTGTTACTACTCCGTCAGCTTTACCAGAGCAGCATCTTAATCCTGCCAGAGTCTCTTCTGTTGTTCCTGCTCTTGGCCCTTCGTCTGTGTCAACGATTACAGTTTTCTTTCTCTGTTTTACTTCTACCGGAACAATCTCATCTTTGAATCTGCCGGCTTCCTGAGCAGCAACTGCTTTCTGCTGAGATTTTGCAGCAAAAGCATCTAATTCTTCACGAGTCAGCTCCCACTGCTCTGCTACGTTCTCTGCTGTGATCATCATGTGATAATGATTGAACGCATCTGTTAACGCATCATTTACCATTGTATCAACAAGTGTTCCATTGTTCATACGATATCCGAAACGTGCTTTCTGTAAAGCGAATGGAGCCATTGACATGTTTTCCATACCACCTGCAACTACGATATCAGCATCTCCTGCCTGAATCATCTGTGCTGCCATATTCACACAGTTCAAACCAGATCCACAAACTACGTTTACTGTAACTGCCGGTACTTCGATTGGAAGGCCTGCATTGATAGAAGCCTGACGAGCAACGTTCTGTCCTAAACCAGCCTGGATTACGCATCCCATATATACATGGTCTACTTTGTCAGCTGGTACTCCAGCTCTGCTTAATGCTTCCTTGATTACGATAGAGCCAAGATCTGCTGCCGGAGTTGTGCTCAATCCTCCGCCCATCTTACCAATCGCTGTACGGCATGCTCCTGCGATAACTACTTTCTTTGCCATATCAATTCTCCTCCATAAAATTTAATTTTCTTGTGCAGATGACAAATATCACCGTTGTGTTAATAGTATCACAATCTTTGTTTCTTTTCAATTCATAATTTTTGAAAAGAATTTCAATAAAATTAAAAAAACGTTACAATCCGCATAAAATCGTGCTTTCTTCATGTATACAATCCATGTTCCAAATTGTATTTTTTTTAACACAATCTTAGGAAATCTATAGAAATTTTTTTCTGAATTCATAAGAGAGCGCAGTTTTACGCCCTATATTTTTTTCATCATCGTCAAAAAAATAACAATTTTCTATTCATTTCTTATAATATAGAAGGAAAATTCTCTATTTTCCTATGCAGAATATACAAAGAATCCTTAGACAGATTTTCAGATTAATAACAAAAAAAGAACAGAATTTGAACAAAACTCCATTGCCGAATCTCTGTCCGGCTTATGGAATAAGTTCAATTTCTGTTCCCGTTTTTTCTAACGATCCTGCATACTAATACATTCGATTGCTACAGGGCCGCCTCGTACAACTTCAATATTGGTAAATCGCTCTTTAAAGACTTTCAAAATAGAATCATTCTTCGTCTCTGTTCGAATCGCTTCAATCAAGACACTATCCTTTCCCATATCCTTGATCAGGAAACGAAATACCTCTCCCATCTGGAAGATCTCGGCACGCTGCTTTGCATTGATACTCTTTACCTTGATATACATGATTTCCTTTGTGCGAATCGATGTATCCGTATAATCGATAACTTTAATGACCTCAACACTGCGGTTTAACTGTTTTTTGATCTGCTCGAATGTTTTGTCATCTGCATCAATACAGATTGTCATTCGTGACATGGTCGGATCTTCTGTCTCTCCAACCGTCAAACTATGTATATTATAGGCCTTTCCGGAAAACAAACCGGAAATTCTTGCAAGAACGCCGACCCTGTTTTCTACGAACAAAGATAACCATCTTCTTCTCATTCTTCTTCCTCCTCTCGTTCCATGATCAAGTCTGTGATCGATCCGTTCGGTTTTACCATCGGCATAACCAGCTCTTCATCTTCGATGATAAACTCAATCAATGTCGGACCGTCTTTCTTCGCTCTGGCTTTTTCAAAGGCAGGGATGATCTCTTCCTTCTTAAAAACTCGTATTCCCTGTGCGCCGTAACTTTCCGCAAGCTTTACAAAATCCGGCGTATACGGCGGGCACTTTGAAAAATCGTTGCCGCAAAAATGCTCACAGCTTTTTCTCCGGCGCAGACAGGTTCCCGCATATTTCTTTCCGTAAAACAGATCCTGCCACTGCCGCACCATTCCTAAATACCCATTATTCAAAACACAGATTGTAATTGGAAGTTCCTGAACTACAGCGGTTGCCATTTCCTGAGAATTCATCTGGAATCCTCCGTCGCCGCAGACCGTAACAACCTCTCTGCCCGGATTTCCAATCGCGGCGCCGATCGCGGAAGGCAGTCCGTATCCCATAGTTCCAAGTCCGCCGGATGTTAGAAGCTGTCTCTTGCCGCGAAGTTCTAAGAACTGGGTCGTCCACATCTGATTCTGTCCCACATCTGTCGTCACAATTGGATTATCAAAAAATTCATTGATTGCTTCGATGACCTGAATCGGAACCAGTTTTTCTTTTTCTTCCATCTTAATCGGATATTTCTTTCTCCAGCTTTCCATCTTTAGGATCCATGGTTCTGTGTCACAGGCTTTTTCATGCTGTGCAATTTCAAGCATCAGCTGGATTGCATCTTTTGCATCTCCGACAATCGGTATGTCAACGGTAACGTTTTTTGAAATCGCGGCTGTATCGATATCAATATGGATTATTTTAGCTTTGGATGCAAAAGTTCCGAGTTTTCCGGTTATTCTGTCATTGAATCGGGTACCGATGGATATCAGCAGATCGCAGCTGTTCACCGCTTCGTTCGCCGCATAATTTCCGTGCATGCCAATGTTTCCAAAATAAAGAGGATGATTGGTCGGAACGATTCCTCGTCCCATAATCGTCGTCACCAAAGGAATCCGAAGCATTTCCATTAATTTGGTCATCTCATCAAAGGCTCCGGAAATCTTTGCACCGCCTCCGATTAAGAATAATGGCCGTTTCATCTTATAGATCATTTCCATTGCGCGAAGAATCTGTCCATGGTGTGCTTTCGGATTTGGTTTATACCCGCGGATGCTGACCGTTTCCGGATATTCATCACTTCCCATCTCTGCCATTACATCTTTTGGCAGATCCAAAAGTACCGGCCCCGGTTTTCCTGTCCGTGCAATGTAAAAGGCTTCTTTGATCAAACGATTTAAGTCTTCTCTTTTCCGCACGACGATAACAAACTTTGCAATATTTCTCGTTACCCCTACAATATCTACTTCCTGAAAGGTATCATTTCCTATCAAACTCGTTGCAACCTGTCCGGTAAAACATACAAGAGGAACGCTGTCATAGTTGGCAGTTGCAATCCCTGTTACAAGGTTGGTCGCCCCGGGCCCGCTGGTTGCTAAACAGACGCCGACTTTTCCGGTGGATCTGGCATAGCCGTCTGCTGCATGGATCAGTCCCTGCTCATGTCTTGGCAACACCAATTCCACCTGCTCCTGCTTATATAATTCATCGAAAATATCAATAACACATGCGCCAGGATAAGCGAAGAGTTTTTCCACTCCTTCTTCCTGCAGCGCTTTTACCAAAAACTCATTTCCCGTCATCTTACCCATATGATTCTTCCTCCATCTCTTTTGCCGTCCTGTCGTCTTCCAGAACATAGCTTATTTCTTCTTGGGCTTCCGCCTTAAAATTCTCTATCGTCTCTTCCTGAATGGCCGGAAGCTCATTCAGGGAGGAAACTCCAAAACAACGCAGAAAATCTTCTGTTGTCTTAAATAAAATCGGACGGCCTACTGCATCCAACCGCCCTGCCTCACAAATCAAATGATATTCTAAAAGCTTATTCACCGGATGATCACATTTCACCCCTCGAATTGCCTCGATTTCCTGTTTTGTTACCGGCTGTTTATAAGCAATGATTGATAATGTCTCCAGCATGACATCCGTAAGCTTCGGCTTCTTGGGATGATTTACGATTCGGATCAGCGACTCATAACATTCCTGTTTCGTACATAATTGATAAGAATCTTCAAATTCCCGCAGCCTGATGCCTCTCTCTGCCCTCTCATATTCTCTTTTCAGTTGGTCCATCAAATATTCTAAAACATCCTCTCCTATATCAAGCGCTTCCATCAGCTGTCTCTTGGATACGCTGGTCCCCATAGAAAAGAGGATTCCTTCAATCCTCGCCAATTTTTCTTTCATTTTCTCGCTCCAATGCCTCTAATATGATGTCTCCCTGATCGGACTTTTGATATGCCCGGATCCTGCTTTGCTTCATCAATTCCAGAATCGATAAAAAAGCAACGATTGCCGCTTCTTTGGTTTTCTGGATCCGGATGATCTGGAAAAAGCTGACGTTTTTGCCAGCTTGGATATATGCGTCAATCTCTTTGATCTTATCTTCTAATTTGATCTCTTCTTCGTGAATCTCACCAAAGTCACTGCGGATCGGATCTTTCTTTGCTTCTCGCTTGCGCATAACAAACTGAAACGCTTCGTAAAGCCTCTCCATCGAAACTCCGGAAAGAAGCTCGGCCGGATCGACCTCTTCTTTATACGCTAATACTTCTTCCGGAATCTGCGGCGCCTTGAAAAAACTTTTCTCTGCCTCCTGCTCATAATCTTTCAGCTGGGCAGAGGCATATTTATAAATCTTATATTCAATCAAACGCCGTACCAATTCTTCCCTTGGATCGCTTTCTTCTTCCTCTTCCTCCGGAGCCGGCAGCAGCATCTTTACCTTAATCTCCAAAAGCGTTGCCGCCATTACCAAAAAATCACTCATAATATCCATCTTGGCTTCTTCCATCTGCCGGATATACTCCATGTATTGTTCCGTAATCTCCGTAATCGGAATATCATAAATGTCCACTTTATTCTTTGCAATCAAGTGAAGCAGCAAATCCAAAGGCCCCTCAAATACGCTTAGTTTTATGTCTAATGCCATTATGATTCATTCCTCTGTCTTTTTAATGTAATGCAGGAGACTTCAGGTTTGTTGAACAATCGAAGCTTAATCGAATGATTCCCCAATCCTCTGCTTAAAATCATCGTACTGTTTCCGAAATGATATTCTCCTGCGTCATATTTCGGAAATAACTGGAATTGAGGAGAAATCACACCGCCCACTCCGGGCACACGAACCATTCCTCCGTGAAAATGTCCCGATAACACCAAGTCGCTTCCCCAATTCGCATAAGTCTTAAAATAATTGGGATTATGAGCCAGCAAAATGCGGAAAGCATTTCCAGCTGTCTTCCCCAGAGCTAATTCTATATCCTCTGTCTTCATTTCCTGAATTCGGAATCTGCGATAAAATCTAGGTTCTAAGTCTATGGACGCCAGCAGAATATATTGGCCGTCCTGTTCTAAGATAATTGTCTCATTGAACATATGCCAGACGCCATATTCCTTCAACTGATGAACATATTCCCGATATCTGGATCCGTAAATCTCCTCATGGCGCATCAGACGCATCTCATGGTTTCCATTGGCATAATATACCGGATATTTCCCCGCAAGCTCTTTCATCAGTTTTAACGGAACATCCGTCGGTTTATCTTCTTTGCTGATCAGCATGTCCCCTCCGACTAAAACAATCTGAGGATCGCACTGATCGATCATCCGAAGAAGTTCTTCGTTCTCTTCACCGAATTTATTGCAATGCAGGTCCGTTAAAAAAACAATCCGAAATCCATCAAATGCCTGTGGAATCTTCGGAGAACTTATCACATATTCTTCTGTCACTAACTTCTTATTCTCTTTGCTGCTTGCCAGCACGATGACTGCAGCCAATGCAGCCGCCATCAATACAGCAATTCCTATCCATAAAGGAATCATAATCACTCCTTACTTTCTTTTTATCTCTAACGCTTTTTCTTATTTTACTAAATATAGATAAAAAAAACAACCTATGGTACAAAAGAAAAAAAAGCGATGAGAGTCTAAACTTCTCACCGCTTTTTTCTTTCATACAGGAAAACAGCTTATTCCACGATTGCAATCGTGCTTCCGATATCCAGGGCAGGAAGCTCTGCTTTTTCTACACAGATGGTTCCTGGCAGGCATTCTGCGTCTTCACCGTTGAAACTATATGTAACATGTCCTAAATTTTTAAGATTCTCATTGGCAACATCTCCAACTTTTACGATCTTATATTCTTTTCCATCTATTACCAGACGGCATCCCGGTTTCACAACTCCATCCACCGGATTTACATCGATGGAATAGCAGAAATCTTTCAAAGTATCTGGCGCATTATCACCAAATGTTACAAAGATTCCTTCATCTCTGAACGCTTCTACCATGTCACCTTTTCCTTTAATCGTTACCTGATACATCATACTATTTTCCTTTCTTTAATCAAAGTTAATGGCTATCTTATTTGTATAATCCGAAACTTGCAATGAATGCAACCAATACTCTCGGAACACCGATGATGAACCTTGAATACAGAACAGATGGAACACCAACTTCTACTGTCTCCGGTTCTGCTTCCGCAAGTCCTAAACCTACCGGAATGAAGTCACAAGCACACTGTGTGTTGATTGCGAACAATGCTGGAAGTGCAAGGCTTGGCTCGATATTTCCTTTTCCAATTTCCACACCAATCAAAGTACCGATAATCTGAGCGATAACGGCTCCAGGACCAAGCAGACAGCTTAAGAATGGGATGGAACAAATGAATCCTAAAATACAAAGTCCGATTACATTTCCGCACAACGGTTTCAGCATAGCTGCGAACCAATCACCGAATCCAGATCCCTGGATAATACCGATCAGCAAGGATACGAATCCCATGAACGGGATGATTGTATGTAAAATAGTATTTGTAGATTCTTTCGCAGCAGCATTGAATGTAGCTACGACTTTACCGGCACCCATACCGATTTTCTGGATAAAACTTGACTTGGATGTCTCACCCATTGTCTCAGATACTTTTTTGTCTGCGCTGTATTTGAATTCTTTTTCTCCTCCGGCCGGTTTTGCCTCGCTCTGGATTGGAGCTTCTGATCCGTCTGCCAGTTCAATCTCGTTATTTGTTACACCGGATACATAGATATCTTCTGTAATATATTTTGCCATTGGTCCGGATTTTCCTACCGGATTAATGTTAATGGTCGGAATTCTCTTCTGAGGATAAATACCACAGCGAAGAGTTCCGCCGCAGTCGATGATTACAAGGAAGATCTCTTCTTCCGGTACTGTCGTCTTAAATCCGTTTACCGGACGGCATCCTGTCAGCTCTACGATCTTCTGAAGGATATCAGGCTCTGCTCCTCCTCCTGTAATATATAATAACACATCTTTGCCTTCTTGTGGCTTTACAGTTAAAGGGCCGCCAAATCCTCCGCTTCCTTGTCTGATTGTAATTGCTCTATATTCTGACATAGTTTTTCCTCCTGTATTTTAATCCATCTTATTTCAATTCATTGCTAAGTTCGATTCCCTGCTGTTTCATAACGATCTTCGTTGTAAAGTCTGTTACCCATCCTGCGAAGAAGTTCATAACAAGACCAACCAGAAGGTAACGGATTGCCAGATCCATCTCATTTAATCCCAGTGTCTGAATTCCAGACGCGATACCTGTATAAATGAACAGCTCTCCGGCATTGATATGAGGGAAGATACCGCTGTTCGTATGGCAGTGATATGCGGCAGACGCATAATAACTTGGTTTCATTCTTTCCGGAAGGAATTTTCCCATGGACAGAGCCATCGGATTTCCTAACATAAATGCTGACAAAAACGGAAGGACTCCGTATGCCAGAATTACATTTCCGGAACACACTTTTGCAAATTTATTGATCTTCTCCTGTCCGATCAGGGCGATGATCGTATTCATTAAGATAAGCAGTAACAGTACTTTCGGTACGATTGTTGATACCCAGCCAATAAGGTTTTGAGCTCCTACATCAAACAATCCCATAAATCCTGATGCGGCATTTACAATTACTTTCATAAATTTCTCCTTTCATTCAGGCTTTTTTCTTGTTGACACCGTAGATCTTATCACCGATTCTGGTAAGAAGCCCCGGTTTCTCCAAGACTTCGCCTCCACTCATAATCGTGTTGTAATTGGAGGAAGCGTTTAACGCTGCTCTGCGCAGAGATACTCCGATCGTTTCGCAGTCTTCTTTCCGAATCGTTCCAACATCAATTCCATTAAAGAAATCCCAGTCTTTAAACCTTGCGAACATCGTAAAGCCTCTCATAAAGCATCCGTCCAGAATAATGCCATTCTGATCGATTGCAAACATAACGATTGCGCCGGCATGGAAACCGCCTTTTGCTTTTCCAATGGCTACTCTTCCCATTTTTCGAAGCTTTGTATAATATTGATTAAAACTTTTCATCTGCACCATCTGCATCAGA
>DXEM01000009.1 GCA_019114985.1 Candidatus Anaerostipes excrementavium | reverse complement strand
TTCTTCAGTCCGCAGACAGTCCAGCATCAAATGAATCTCCGGCTCAGAAATTCCCTGAAACAACTTTGTATCCGATAATCTAATTTCTTTCATAATTTTCCCCTTTTGTTGTTTTTACAACATACCGTTATCAACAATTATATTATACTCTTGCCACAACATGAAACAAGCACAAATCAAGGAGGGTATGATTTATGAAACATACAGCAAACATGTTCTGCTATCAATGTCAGGAAACTGCAGGCTGCAAAGGATGTACCATATCCGGTGTCTGCGGAAAACAGCCGGATGTTGCGGCTATGCAGGATTTATTAATATATGTTACCAAGGGACTGGCCGCTGTCACCACACAGCTTCGCGAAGAGTCTTCCCCTGTTCCTTTGGAAGCCAGCCGCATGGTCCTGACCAATCTGTTTACAACGATCACAAATGCAAATTTTGATAAGGAAGCAATCATCGCTCGCATCGAAGAAACTCTTACCCAAAAAGAAGAACTGCTCTCATCAGTGAAAAATTCTGATTGTCTGCCGGAAGCTGCCCTCTGGAACGGAAAGAGAAAAGAATTTGAAGAAAAGGCGTCTTGCGTCGGCGTTCTTTCTACAGAAAATGAGGATATCCGAAGTCTCAGAGAACTGATCACTTATGGTCTGAAAGGTCTGGCAGCTTATGCTAAACATGCCAGTGTTCTCAGGAAAGAGGATCCAAAAATCAATGCATTTCTGGAACACGCCCTGGCTGCTGTTTTAGATGATCGTCTTTCCGCAGATGATCTGACAGCTCTGGCCCTCAAAACCGGAGAATACGGAGTCCAGACTATGGCACTTCTTGATGAGGCCAATACCCAGGCTTATGGCAGTCCGGAAATTACAAAAGTAAAAATCAGTGCAGGAAACCGTCCTGGGATCCTTGTATCCGGCCATGATCTCAGAGATCTGGAAATGCTTCTGGAGCAGACAAAGGATACTGGTGTCGATGTCTACACTCACTCCGAAATGCTTCCTGCTCATTATTATCCTGCCTTTAAAAAGTATTCCCACTTTGTCGGCAATTATGGAAACGCATGGTGGAAGCAGAAGGAGGAATTTGAAAGTTTCCACGGTCCGATCCTTATGACCACAAACTGCATCGTTCCTCCAAGGGACAGCTATAAAGACCGTCTATATACCACAGGCGCCGCTGGTTATCCGGGATGCCCTCATATTCCAGGCGGTGTCGGAGAAACAAAGGATTTCTCTGTTATCATTGAGTACGCAAAACGCTGTCAGCCTCCAAAATCAATCGAGGAAGGCGAGATTGTCGGAGGTTTTGCCCACGCTCAGGTTCTGGCTCTGGCAGATCAGATTGTAGATGCAGTAACATCCGGTGCCATTAAAAAATTTGTTGTCATGGCTGGATGCGACGGGCGTGCCGCATCAAGAAATTATTACACTGATTTTGCCAAAGCACTTCCAAAGGATGCTGTCATCCTAACCGCCGGATGCGCAAAATACAAATACAACAAACTGAATTTGGGCGATATCAACGGAATCCCGCGTGTGCTGGATGCGGGACAGTGCAATGACTCTTACTCTCTTGCCGTTATTGCACTGAAATTAAAAGAAGTATTCGGACTTGACGATATCAACCAGCTGCCGATTATTTACAATATCGCATGGTATGAACAGAAAGCTGTGATCGTTCTTCTGGCTCTCCTGTCGCTGGGCGTGAAAAACATCCATCTGGGTCCGACACTTCCCGCCTTCCTGTCACCAAACGTTGCCTCTGTTCTGACGGAAAACTTTGGAATTGCGGGGATCGGAACCGTTGAAGACGATATGAAATTATTCTTTGGAGAATAAAAAATGATATGCCGGCTTTTGGGAATATATCTTCTCAAAAGCCGGCATCAATTTAAGTATAATATAATTGTCTGGAACTGCTTGGTTTTTCCGGAATACTTAAATGAATCAATCCTCTTTCAATCAACGGATTTACATACTTCTGAATCGCATACGTGGTAGATGTCAGACCCAGAAAACCTGCTATTTCTTTTCGTGTCCGCGGCGTTTTACAAAAAATCAGCAGATTTTTTGTCTCATCCATATCCCGCAATAATGTATCCTCATATTTATTTTTATGTTTATACAAACGAACAACAAAAGTTCCTCTCTCCTCCGCAAATTCCGGAGCCGGGAGCTGATATTCTTTCATGGTTCTCCGCATTGTCGGTATCCCTGAATATCGATTTTCTGTTACTCCTAAAACTTCCAGTGCTGTAACGAGAACCGGATTCCTTGTGTCCGGCTGGACCATACCTAATTGATTCAGCTGCATCCTTCCATAGATTCCTCCCGGATTACGGATCTCCATCCGGTCTTCATACATGATCACCTGGATTGGCATTCCTTCTGTATGAATGCTGTAATCTCTATGGACCAGCGCATTTAATACTGCTTCTCTGACAGCAATCACAGGATAATCTGTCTGATCCACCCGCCTGCCTGTCGTCTCATCAATGATTGTTTTTGTCCTCATATTTTTTTTGACAAACTGCATTGTTTCATCCAGCATTGTCATAATATCCCCTTCGATTCTTTTATTATCTAAAAACCTTTCTCCCATATCTCCAATTCCGCCAATCTCTTTTCCCGGAACAACAACTGCATGGATACAAAGCTGAGGGAAATAAGCCTGAGGATACAAACTAAATAATAAAACAGAAGCTAATGTCGGAATGCGATTTCTGGTAATGCTCATTAACTCATACAGATCTTCTTCCGGAATATTTGATAAATTTGGTTTCCCCATCTTCAATTTTTTTACATATTCTTCCAGGCTATTTAGATTCATTGCTGAAAAAGTCGCTCTTGGTATTTCCCGGATATCATCCTGATACTTCTTACGGAATGCCTCATAGCTGTATATTTCATATTCTGTCATAGGTTCATCACTATCACCAATCCGAATATAAGACCCCTTTATCCTTCCGGTTCCTTTGTAATAACACGGCCGCTCTGCCAGATCTATTCCCGGAATTTCCGCAGAAACAAAACTCTTTCCATTCTTTTCCAGCACAGTCAGCAGCGGCCGGACAACCGGCTCCATCTGCAGGCACTGGGCATTGATCCTTTTTTGCAAATCCTGTGCATCATACACACCTGCTTCCTCAAAACCATTTCCTTCATCGATTCCAAAAACGATAATTCCTCCTTCATCCTGATTGGAAAAACTGGATAACGTATCAAATAACCTTTTCGGACATCCTCTATTGGCACTTTTTAATTCCAAATTTTGAGTTTCACACTGGTATTTTTGAATTTCTTTTAACAATTCTTCTAATTCTTCTGTTAACATTTCAAATTCCCCTCCTTTCATTTTAATTTTAACATCAAATTTTAAATTTTTCAATTCTATTTTTAAAAAAAGCTGCCGTTTACACGGCAGCCCCTGATTCAAATACAATTCCATATGATTTTATTTCTCTTCCTGCAATTCTTCATATTTCACAGAGCATTCTTTCTCTTCTCCAGCAAAATTCACCACCGGCTGCGGATCCTGATCCACCAGCATCCGGAGCGTCTTATTGGAATAATGTCCCGCCGGATCAATCTGATATTTACAGTCTACAATCTTTTCCAGGTCTATATCCGCATATGCCAGTCCCTCGGCATTCTTCGGAAGCTTCTCT
The DNA here is from genome assembly GCA_019114985.1 of Candidatus Anaerostipes excrementavium. Classification (GTDB taxonomy): domain Bacteria; phylum Bacillota; class Clostridia; order Lachnospirales; family Lachnospiraceae; genus Anaerostipes; species Anaerostipes excrementavium. Next base: position 9,811 of record DXEM01000009.1, on the reverse strand, counting down.
GTCAGAATCTTCCCATTTGGCCCGATAATGCAGGCATCTCCGCCGCCATATTCAACGAATCCTTCATACGCCGGCAGTCTGCCCATTTTTTCATAGATTTCCTGCGTGTGAATCTGTGTACTGCTGATGACGTAAGACTGTGTCGCCAGTGCATAGAATCTTGCGGATACTTCATTTGGCGCCTCTGATGTCAGCGCTTCGTCGTCGGGAACAAAACACGGCCAGGACGCCACATGCACCTGCTCATTTTTGGCGTTCATTGCCTGAATGTTCAGAGGAATCCAGTGTTCCCAGCACTGAAGCCCGCCAAGCCGTCCGATTTCTGTATCAAATACCGGCATCATGCTGGCCTCACCATCGCCCCATATGAGCCGTTCCCCTCCGGAAGGCTTCATTTTCCGGTGTTTTCCCATAAGATCTCCCAGAGGATTGAACCATAACTGTGTGAGATAAAGGGAACCCCCTTCCTTTTCTGATACGGAAATACATACGTAGATATTATTTTTTCTCGCAGCTTCACTCAGCTTCTTTACGACGGGCCCCGGAATTTCCACCGCATTTTCCATTAGTTTCTGCTGCAGCGGTGATCCTGTGATCGGATCCGTCAGCCATACCCACCACGGATATCCGGAAATAAATCCTTCCGGGAAACCAATCAGTTTCGCCCCGCCGGATGCTGCTTTTTCTATCAATTTACATGCTTTGTCTGCTGTTGCTTCTGCGTCGAGAAATACAGGCGCTGCCTGAACTGCTGCTGCCTTGAATTTTGGATAATCTGTCATGATACGCCTCCTGTACATAAAAAAATAAGGCGCCATTCCTGCAAAGAATGACGCCTTTGTCGTTTCGTTTCTATGTTCCTGATTATAGTCGGAATCATTTTCCAAATCAATCAGAATCTGGTTGACCCTTATCAACCTTTTTATTGATTCTGGCGCTTATTTTCACTATAATTTAATCAGAAAGGATGACTGCATATGACAACAAAAGAACTGGAATATTTTTTATCGGTTTATGAAACGCACAGTATAAAAAACTCTGCCGAAAAACTGTTTATCTCTTCCCAGGCACTCAGCAAATCCATCAAAAAACTGGAAGCTGAAATAAATACAACTTTGTTTACGCGAACCAGTTCCGGTCTGATTCCAACCCATTCCGCTGACAAACTGGCCGAACGCGCTCATGTCATTATCAATGAATTTGACAATATTACATCAGATTTCTCCGTTGCCGAATCCAACAGCAGTACGGTTCTTACTGTGGCCGCAACTTACGGCGTACTGGATTATCTCGGATACAATTTCGTAAAAAACTTTTATCTGCAATTTCCCAATATTAAACTGAACCTGATTGAGCTGCCAGAGACCCACATCAGCGAAATGCTTGCAAATAACCAGGTTGAAATCGCATTTATGCCGGCTCCCATTGATTACACAAAATTTAATGCCAAATTCTGTTTTTCCTGGAAACACTGTCTGATTATCAACCGAAAACATCCTCTTGCCGTTAAAAAGAAGATTCCATATTCTGATCTGGATGGTATTCCTCTGGCATTAAAAGGACGCTCTTATTCTGTCTTCCCAAGCAATATCAGCCGGTTTCTGAAAGAAGGCGTCAATCCGAATATCCTTCTTGAAACCACCTCAGAATCCCTGATTCACCAGGTTGCGGAAACAAACGCCGGCATTGGAGTTTCTCTGTCCTTTCTTGCCGAAAGAATACATTCTTCCAGTACCGTTATCCGGGAATTCGACGATCCCAACTGTCAGAAAGAAGTCTATCTCGTGACAAAGAAAGATATGATTCCATCCTCAGACGCCAGCTGTTTTGTAAGCTATCTTGACCGATGGCTGTCGCTGCATTAACTCCTGGTCTATTTCCCAAATGTATTGCTGTCTTTTGCCGCTGCTTTTGCGCTCAATGTATTGGTGGCTTCAAACAGAGAGCCTGTAGGCGCAACCGGACACATCAGAACTTTACCTGTTCCCCGGTAGACATTGACAAGTCCCTCTCCGCTGACAGCTGACCCAACCAGCGATTTTGTGCTTCTTTCTACCGTAAAATCAAGATTAGAAGACCAGCATACTGCCAGGTTTCCATCGATTTTCAGTTCATCATTTTCCAGAATAATCTCAATCAGCTCCTCTTCCGGAACATTTGATTCCAGTGCAACTGCACCATGACCCTGAAGGCTGAGATTAAAGAATCCTTCTCCGCCTAACACCGTAGATGAAATATTTTTCCTTGTCACAACGTTTTGTTTTACATTGGCATCACAGGCAAGAAACATGCCATCTTCGATCGTCATTCCCGCAGGGCCCCATTCTTCTACGTCTTCCAGGATAATATATTTGTATGTAGGTTCCAGAACAAGACATCCCTCACCGACATATTCCGGTTTTACCGCGGTTTCCTTGGTCACCGCTCCTTTCAGTGCCTTGCCGAACAAATCTCCGATTCCTTTGACTCCGGATGTTGCTTTTACCGCGCCGCCCATCCACTGCATAGCTCCTGCCTGAATGACTGCGGAGTGATTCTTATCAATATCAATGACAACCTGCCGTCTTCTTACATTCATCTTGCTCATAAAATATTCATTCAGCGCATTGAACGGTGAAACGCTGGCATCCTGTGTATATTCCAGGACATGGAAATTATCAATGGATTTGATGAATTTTCTGTTTTCATTCTGTAAGTTTTGAATCTTCATAGCAGCAACCTCCTCTTTTGCCTGAACTCTTTCTCAAGACTCCTTCGAGTCCCCACGAGGAATTTCTCCCCGTCTGATTACAGGATACCTTATTATATGACGGATAGCAAGAAATAGAAGTGCACATCTTCTCTTACACATACTGATTGTTCTATTTCTTACGTTTTATGCCCATTATCATCTTCCTGCATCGTTCCCAGAAAGACGAATTTCCTTTTCCATTTTCTTTCTGTGAAGTATCTTTATCCGCCGCGAATTTTCTTTCTATTTGTCCCGCTGCTGTTTCCTCCACTGTAATCCACGGATATAACTGCATGATCAGCATTTCCCACTGGACCAGTCCTTTCCTGCCGCCCGGCGGCACCTGCAGTTCCAGGGTCCATTCGAGATGCCGGACATTGACTGCTCCGTCCAGCTTTTCCAGGTAATTCAGCAAAGCAAACATAGTGCAGGCCATTACCGTCTGGATCTTATTTGTAAACCAGACATGAAATATCCCCTTTTGAAGATCCTGCTCGACCGATCCCAGACCCAGACCGGATAATACCTTTATCACTGTTTCCTTGTCTTCTTCCTCCAGATTATCAAATTGTTCCGGTGAAATCCTTCCGCCGGCGTCCGTCATCAGCAATCCGCAATTGGCTTTTGCTTCTGCGAGCGCCTGTATTTCCAGCTGTTCCAGCAGACGGCCAATGGACTCATTCTCCTCCGCCTTTTCATATACCAATTCTATTTCGTCAAATTCATAACTTTCCCATCCTATTTTTCGATTCATTTTTTATTCCCCCTGTCTCCCGGCGATTTTACAGCTTTGCCAGTGAAGCATTCTTGTATGCTTCGTCCTCTGTTACTTCCCGAATTACCTTTAGCATCTTCGGAAATCGGATCTCTTCCTCCGGATCCGATAATTCGATTTCCAGAATTGCCTGGTCATTCCAGAACGGATAAATATCAATTTCAAAATACTGATTTCCATCCGCCAGACAATATCTGTCTTTCCGTATAGGCATTCTTGTCGGGTCTGCGTCCATCAATCTTTCCAGATATTCATCCTTTGTCAGTCTTCGTTCTATCTCGATCCTTTTTAATCCGCTGATGGTCTTCTTGCGGGTTTCAAAATAAATATAATTTCCTCTGCTTCCCCTCTGCCGGATCCGCACTTCATCATCATGATCCGCCTGCAGATATGTCTGTATGATTTCTACCTTCTCACAATTCGGAAGTGCCTCAAGAGCACTGATTTCCGGATATTCGATCAAATATTTTCTTTCAATCTCATATGGCTCCGGCTCCCCTAAAAACAATGCGATTTCCTTGATGAGACATTTCATTTTCTCCTCAAACCCCTCTGCGTTATCAATGATTCTCAGATGCGGATGCCCGGTCCAGGCCGCAATCAGCTTATCATCAAGGGCTGCCGCCTCCTCCGGTGTCTCCGTGCGGGCTGTATTGTTAGCGGTTGTATAGAATTTCTGAGCTCCTTTTGCTGCTGTCACAAGGTGAAATACCGCATCATATCCGTCTCTTAATTCTACCTCATTTGCCCCGACATAATTTGCTGCCACGGCAAACTCGGCGTCCGTCATATAAGCCTTATTATCCAGCGCACCCCGGTCACAGACAATCAATATCTTTTCAGAATCCATTGTCCTGGCGGCATATTCAAATACCTTTTCTTTCTCCATCTGCAGCTTTAACTGGCATTTCTGGTACTCGCCGTTGGACCCACAGGTCCATGGCGCCACCCCGCCTGAGATCAATTCCGTTGCTATTTCCGGAATGAAAAGTACCGTATAGCCTCTTTCTGTAAAGGCATTCTGAATCCAGCTCATGCCCGTTGTTTTGCCGGCGCAGGGACCTCCCGTGATTACAATCTTTGAAATGCTCTTTTTCTTTTCACCTTCCCGAATCCTCAGCAGTTCCTCAATCGAAACATTCCAGAGGGCTGCAAGTTTCCTCAGAATCTCCGTCTTTGGCTTTGCCGCGCCGTTTTCCCATTTAGAAACTGCCTTTCCTGTTACGCCCAGTTTACGTCCCAGTTCATTTTGGGATTCCCCGGTTTCTTTTCGCTTTTCATACATGTAATTTCCAAAAGAATAATCATTCATACAACCACCTCCCGATTACATCATATCAATATTAATGCCGGAATGGAAGAAACATATCGTCGAATATTGGTAGAATTTATACATTATGATTTTAAACTATCATTTATTTTTTATAACAAAACAAATTATAGATAAATACAAAAAAAGATGGCAAATAGCAGCCATCCCTTTTTGTATTGTAATAAAATTTAGTCAAGGATTATGAAACATACCGCTGTATTAGATCATCTTCTTTTCATAATCCTGCAATTCGTGAAAAATATTATCTACAAACACAACATCTTCAACAATCCGATACATTATAAAATACCTGTGTGAATGAAAATTAATCCTTCGATATCCCAATTTTTTTAATCGAAGATTATCACATAATTTCAGACTTCCTGCAACATTTTCTAGGCTTCGAATTGTCTCTCCAAAATCATCCAAAACATTTGTCGCTGTCTGATCATTTTTCCACTATAAGCAGATATTGGATATATCGATTTAAATCTTCTTCTGCATCTTCTGTTACTACGACTCTATATTTCAAACTTTCTCCTCATATCAGCAATCACATCCTCCGAAGTTCTATAATTACCTTGTAAAGCAGATTTCCTGGATTGCTCCAGTTTCTTCATTAACATATCAATACCAAGATCCTTGAACAATTGATCTGATTTTTTCTTTAATTCATCATCTGCACACTCTCGAATTTCAGCCATCCTCCATTTTCCCTCCATTCTCTCTTATATTATAATATAAATTATTACTATTTCACCATTAATTTAATATGAATTTTAACAATAAAAAATAGGCTTCGCCTATTCAGCTCCCCCTGCCCCTCAATCATGAGGGGTTAGGGGTTTTCTTTTGTTACTCTTTCCTGCATAATAGTCTTATGAATATCTTACAAAAAATCTTTACAGACCATTATGAAGAAATCAAATATACCCTCCATCCCAGAAAGACTGAGATGGAAAATATCGACAAGATGTTAAACTGCGGCGATCCTTCCTTTGGTGGTGCCATGTACGGCTGTCCCCACTGCGGCAAGTTGAAATTCGTTCCTTTCCGTTGTCGCAGCCGTTTCTGTCCTACCTGCGGAAATAAATACGCCATGGAACGTTCCACCTCTATGCTTTTTAAGCTCATCAATGTCCGCCATCGCCATTGCGTCTTTACCATTGATGAAGATCTCCGTGCCTTTTTCCTCCAGGACCGCTCTCTCCTCAACTGTCTCTTCCATTCTGTTTCCAGTGTCATCTCCCGTATGTTTTTCAAGCTCAATCAGACCAAAAATTTCACTCCCGGATATATCATGGTCCTCCACACTTTTGGCCGGGATCTCAAATGGAATCCCCATATCCACTGCCTCCTCTCCGAAGGCGGTCACGGTAATGACGGCTCCTGGCGTCATGTCAGGCACTTTAACTATGACTATCTCCGCAGTGCTTTCCGCACCGCTCTCCTCAATGAACTGGAAGTCAGGATCGGCCCTTCTTTTAAAAAAGTCAAAGCCAAATGTTACAGCGAACATGTGCATGGTTTCTATGTCTATGCGAAACCTAATCTCTGCAACCCAAAAATAGTCGCCAGGTATATTGGCCGTTATCTTGGCAGGCCTGTCATCGCTGCTTCCAGGATCGATCACTATGACGGTGATACGGTCTCTTTCCACTATCACCGGCATGAAGATGATAAATATATAGAGGAGACTTTACCTGTCATGGACTTCATAAAACGCCTCATCCGCCACATCCCGGAAAAGCATTTTAAGATGATCCGGTATGGCGGTCTGTATGCCAGACATCGTAAGATCGATCGTAAGCTGTATCACGTCATACCAAAAGAAAAGCACAAGAAACTCCGCAGTTTTGATCGCTGGCAGGAGGCCATCCTGCATTCTTTTGGCTATGATCCTCTGGAATGCCCTGACTGCCATCATAAAATGGTATTCCTTGAACTCTATTTCAACCATAAACGTGTATCTCTCAAAGAAATGTACGAGAACGCCATGTCCCGTTCTCGTGGAAAGAGGTCATCTGCTTAGCTTTTTCAAAGTTCCTTTTCTGTGGTATACTCCTATCAAAGGAGGCGATACCGATGGATCCACACACAGAGAGACTACGTAAAAAATATATGGATGATCCCCCAGAAGGCATATCGTCTGAGGACATTCGCCACATGAGCGAGGACGATCTTCTGGATATGGATTATTTCCTGAACGAAGATGTTGAGTTTGACGATGAATTCGGAGAAGAAGGTTTTTATCTTTTCTGACCCACATCGTCTCTTTGTCATCCCCAAACACATATTTATCTAACATACGTTCGATAGGCATGTGTTTCTTTTATGCTGTCATAAAAACGGAATTTCCTATAAAACAAAAAAGATACCTTCCGTATTTCTCGAAAGGTATCCTTCTGTTATCTTATGATTTCCTATTCGTTTTTTAGTACAGCTTTGCTCCTGCCGGGATTCTGTCATCTACCATCAGAAGGTTCAGTCCTTCTTCTCCGTCATTTTCATATACTGCTGAGATCAGCATACCGCAGGAATCAATTCCCATCATCTTGCGCGGAGGCAGATTTACGATGGCGATGCATGTCTTTCCAACCAGTTCTTCCGGCTCATAATGATCATGGATTCCGCTTAAAATCACACGATCTGTTCCTGTTCCGTCATCCAGAACAAATTTCAAAAGCTTTTTGCTCTTTGGAACTGCTTCACATTCTTTTACTTTCACTGCTCTGAAGTCAGATTTGCTGAAAGTATCAAAATCTACCATCTCTTCAAAGAGCGGTTCAATCTTCACTTTGGAGAAGTCGATCTTCTCAGCCGGCGCTGCAGGCTGGGCTGCTGTTTTGTTTGTGCTCTTTTTGGCATCCAGAGATTTCATGGTCGGGATTTTAAATCAAACACATTACATACATTTTATTTCCCTTTATTAAAACACTTTACAGCCTTTTACCAGTCATAAAATAAACCCTTAAAACTGATTAAGACCCTTAATTTTGTCGTACTCTTGTCGTACAGCACATATTTTGTCGTACTCTCTATCAGTCCTAGATAGGACTCTTTCCTAAAATACGTCTACACTATGTGCTAACTTCTCGATTACTTCGTGTTTCTTGTTTTCAGTGACTTCCGCATAAATGTCCAGTGTGGTCTCAATATTTGCATGACCCATAATGGACTGAATCGCTTTTAAATTTGTTTCATTCTCACAAAGCCTTGAACAAAAGGTATGTCTCAAATGATGACATGAGAAATGTGGTATCAAAAGTGGCTCTCTGTGTTCTTTTGCTGCTTTTACCACTTCTTCTGCATTGTACGATTGATAGATACGCTTGATTGCCCGATTGATTGCTTGAGGATTATGAACATTTCCAAAACGGTTCATGAAAACAAAGCCTTTCATTCCATCAATCTCTGTTTCATTAAAACCATTTTTTTCTTGCTCAAACCATTCTTTTTGTAACGCTTCATAAACAGCGCCCATCATCGGAACAATCCGTATACCTGCTTCTGTCTTTGGCAGGGATATAGAAAACGTAGACATGGGATGATCTTTATACTCTCTGCTATAGTAAACCAAGCTGTGATTGATATTGATCAGTCTCTTATCAAAATCTATATCTTCCCATCTAATTCCGATTGCTTCGCCGATTCTGCATCCTGTTCCAAGCAAAAACTTGAAAATTGTTATCCATCGGTCAAACATCGGGTTGCTCTCTATATATCGAATAAAGGCTCGTTGTTGTTCCAACGTCAAAGCGTGTCGAACACCGTGATTTCTTCCTGGCTGTTTCTTTATCTGCGCCATAACCCCATCGGTGGGATTGGTTCGGATAATATTATCTCTTAATGCTAATTGAAATGTTGGATGAAGCACCGTATGAATGGTTTCCAATGTGTTAATTTGCATCTGTTTATCTCTTAGCAAATGCTGGTAAAACTGTAACACATCAGAAAATTTTACCCCAGCAATTTTCCTTCTGCCAAAACCATCTCTGACAAAACGGTTATACATATACTTATAATTCGTCATGGTTGTTTTCCGTAGTTCCGCTTTAGTAGAAATATACCTGTCAAAAACAAAATTGACGGTCGCACTTCCAGCAACATATGTATCCAATCCGTCCAACTGGTCTTTAATCAACTGTTCTTCTCGCTCTCTCAACGTCTTAATGTCTTTGGAATATATACTTTTTCTCCGTCCCTCCGGATCAGTATATGTATAGACATATTTCCCATCACATTTACGTTGCGTTTCGCCTTTCCTTAAAACCCTCCCTTTATTATCTTTCCTTGACTGCGCCATATCCGCTCCTTTCTCAAGGAAAGAGTTTTCGCACTAGCTACTTTGAGGACTTTTCCATTTCATATTGTAAATCGATTCCTCTTTGTAACACTTCTGTTATGGTCATGTCATGTTTGGACGCATACTCTCTAAGTTTTGCGGCTTCATCCTCTGTCAGCTTCAATCCAATCATACTATTTTTAGGATTATCTGACTTCGGCCTTCCTGTTCTGGCCACATCATACACCTCCATCCATTCCATTATCATTATACTTTTTGTTTAACGAAAAGTCAATCCTTATTTTTAGTTATACGAAAACTCTTTTCTTTTTTATTTCACACGAAACGTCTCGAGATACTCATCAAATGTGTCTAAATCAACTAATACCATTCTATCTATTTTCAATATAGCACCCGCATCTTTTGCCAATGCCTGAAATTTGTTCATTCCCATACTATACATCTCTGCCCCTTCTTTGTACCTTACCAATCTTTTCTTTTCTAATTTTCTTGCGATTTTTTGCATTACATCTGCTTCCTTTCCACCAATAAACACATTATGTTGATGTAATCAATTTTAAAATCCTGCAGGCGGCTGTCGGGTAACAGCCTCATTGGAATATCTCACCATCTTTTCAGACCGGGCAGCTTTCCCGGAAGTATCATTGTCAGAAACAGTATCTTCGCCCCAAAGTTCCCACACCTTGT
>DXEM01000008.1 GCA_019114985.1 Candidatus Anaerostipes excrementavium | reverse complement strand
GACGCAGGGACTACGCAGAGCAAAAACCTTGCCAATATCGTAGCAAAATGTAATAAACACAGCGTTGACTTGGATATCTCTATCCATCTTAATTCTGGTCGAAACGACAAAAAAGGAGACGGAAAAACTGGTGGCGTTGAGGTTCTTTGCTACTCAACAAATGCTAAAAAAGAAGCGAAAAAAATCGCGGATGAAATCGCGGATACATTTGGTTATGCGCTTCGAAGCGATAAGACGACACCAAGCGGATATGCAGGCGTAAAAATAGACAAAAGTTTATTTGTCCTTAGATCTACAAAAGCAAAAGCGGTATTGATCGAGTGTTGTTTTGTAGACGATAAGGACGATGCCAAAGCATGGGACGCAGACAAATGTGCTAAGGCGATTGTGAAAGCAGTAACCGGAAAGGCAGTAACATCCAGCGGATCCGGCAGTTCCGGAAACAACTCCTCTGCAAGCTCCGGCTCCAAACCATCTTCCGGATCTTCCAATACTGCTAAAGCAAAAGTAACCGTAGACGGTTATTGGGGACCAAATACCACAAAGGCATTACAGAAGATTTTTGGAACAACAGCAGATGGCAGAGTTTCCAACCAGTTTAAATGTTATAAATCCCAGAATCCGGGCTTAGAGGATGGATGGGACTGGAAAGATGATCCATCTGGATACAGTCCTCTTATTAAAGCGATCCAGAAAAAAGTAGGAGCAACCCAGGACGGACATATTGGACCGAAGACCATTAAGAAGATCCAGAAATGGATGGGAACCACGCAGGACGGAGTATTTAGCAAAGCATCTCCATGCATCAAGAAGCTGCAGCAGTGGATTAATAAACAGTAATATCAGGCCGGGGAGAAATCTCCGGCTTTTTCAGTTGAATAAATATGCAATGGTATGAATAGTGCAGTTTTTTAGCATTTGACTACTATTTGGCTACTACTATTTTAAAATGTTTTGACAAGATAACAAATGATGGAATAAGCTATAGATGCAGGAAGCCCGTATTTTAAAGGAATATCTACATCTAAACAAAATAACAACAAGATAAAAAAGCCGATGGTTCTGCCTCGTAATGAAGGGGTCGCCGGTTCAAGTCCGGTTTTCGGCTTTCAAGAAATGGCGTATTTACGCCGTTTGCGGCAAAGAAGAAGCACCCGGTTGGGTGCTTCTTCTCGTTTTATAGGGGGTTGACCGTTGCTGTTTCAGGATTTTTTAGTCATCGATTCCAAATTTATTTTCCAAAGCGTTTTCGCTGAGTTCTAACTGGTCTTCCAGTTTTTCGATGGAGCGCTCGCGTGCCTGATAAGTTTCAAATGTCATATCACCGGATTCATAAGAATGTTCAAAAGTATCATCCAAAGCATCCAAATCGTCTTCGATTGCGTCGATCTGACGTTTTAAGGAATAATAACGATCCTGATTTGTTTTGTAGTTAGAACTTGCTTTCGCATTGTTTACATTTTTTGTAACTTTTTCAATACGTTCTTCATAGGAAGAAAAATCGTAATTGTCATCATCAGATTTTTGAGCAGCGGTGGAAGAAGCTTGTTCTGTAGACGCATCAGCTGCATTTTCCGTATCGGAAGCATCGGAAGCGATTTCCTGCGTTGTGGTTGCTTCGGCAGAGTTGTCGGTTCCCTGAGAACATCCTGTCAATGCGAAGCCTGCAAAAACGGTAAGTGCTAAAAACAATAATAATTTTTTCATAAGAGATTCCTCCTTTTTTGTTTGTCTTGTTTGATGTTATATTTATCATAATGCCCAAAGATTAAAATAAAATTAAAAAACAATTTATTTTTTATCTGTGAAAAATATTTATGAATGATTCAAATTGTATTATAATGAGTACATTATGAGATTATTGATTGTTGAAGATGAAACAGACTTAAGAAATATTCTAAAGAAAAGGCTGGAGAAAGAGAATTACAGCGTAGATGCCTGTGAAGACGGATTAGAAGCTATGGATTACATTGACATGACTTCTTATGACGGTGTGATCTTAGATATTATGGTGCCGGGAAAGGATGGTTTGGAAATATTAAAAGAAGTCCGTCAAAGAGGGGATGATACGCCGATCTTGATGCTTACAGCCAGAGACGGAATTGAAGATCGGGTGAAAGGGCTGGATCTGGGCGCCGATGATTATCTTGTGAAACCATTTGCCTTTGATGAGCTGCTTGCCAGGATCCGTGTGATGATGCGGAGGAAGCCTGTGTTTACGTCGAATCAGTTAACGGCGGCTGATTTAACATTGGATCGGGATACGAAGCAGGTATGGAGGGCAGGTAAAGAGATTACATTGTCTGCAAAAGAATTTATGGTGTTGGAATGCCTGATGAGGAATAAGAATGTGGTCTTGTCCAGGAGCCAGATCGAACAAAATGCTTGGAATTATGATTTTGAAGGGGGTTCCAACGTAATTGACGTCTATATTCGTTATTTAAGAAAGAAAATTGACGAAGGATTTGACCTTAAATTGATCCAGACAGTAAGAGGTGCAGGTTATGTGCTGAGGGAAGAGACATGAGAAAATGCTCAATTAAAATGAAAGTGACACTCTGGTATACGGGGATTTTGTCCGTGATTCTTATTCTAATTACAGCGGCGGTCATTGTTTATACTAATATGACAGGACTTTTGGCAACAGAAGAAGAAGTACAGGGAGCAGTAACAGGATTCGTGGGAAATATCCGTTTTAAGAATGACACTTATTATCTGGATGGTGATACAGAGTTTTATAATGATGGCGTGATGTTCTGCGTATACGATGAGAGTGGGAAACTTCTGTATGGGAGCCTGCCGGTAGATTTTCCGGTTCAAACAACACTGCAGTCAAATACAGCGCGGATTGTAAAGAATCATAATAAAGAATGGATGGTCTATGATGGAATCTATTCTTATGGTCAAGGAAAGGCTTTGTGGGTTCGAGGACTTACTTCGATTCATAGCGTGGAGTCTTTTTTATCGACTGTGCGGAAAATATTGTTAATTATTTTCCCTGGTTTAGTGGTGCTGATTGGAGTGGTTGGATATTTTATGACAAAGCGGGCGCTGAAGCCAGTGGATGATATTTGTGAGAGAGCCGATAAGATCAGCGGAGGAGATGATTTGACGCAGAGGCTGCCGCTGCCCAAAGTACAGGATGAGATGTACCATTTAACAGTCAAATTTAATGAAATGTTTGAGAGGCTTCAAAAGTCCTTTGAGAAAGAAAAACAGTTTGCTTCCGACGCTTCCCATGAACTTCGTACGCCTGTCGCGGTGCTGATGTCTCAGTGTGAATATTTGCTGGAACATGGGGAATTGACAGAAGATCAGCGTCAGGAAGCAGAAGTTATAATGCGTCAGGCGAAGAAAATGTCTTCACTGGTATCACAGATGCTGATGATTGCCAGAGAAGAAAGGATGGCGGATCCAAGTCAGTTTGAAGATGTGGACATGGGGATGTTGGCAGAAATTGTTGCGGAAGAGCTGGAATTTGCCGCAGCCAAAAAAGAGATTTCTATTCATGTTGATGTTCGGGAAGAATGTTTTGTCAGAGGGGATCAGACACTTTTCATGAGGTTTCTGATGAATTTGATTCAAAACGCAATTGTATATGGAAGAAAAGGCGGCAATGTCTGGATTCGAATCACGGAAGAAGGAGAGAAAATACAAGGGGAAGTTCGGGATGACGGCATTGGAATCGGCGAAGAGCATCTTGATAAGATCTGGGATCGATTTTATCGGGCAGATCCAAGCCGAGGCAAAGAAGAAGGAACCGGATTAGGTCTTTCTATGGTCAAGTGGATTGCAAAGGTCCATAATGGGGAAATCCATGTAGAAAGCAGTTTAGGCAAAGGCAGCCGTTTCTTTTTCTGGTTTCCGAAAAAGAGGTAGGTTTTTTGGACAGAGTATGCTACAATCTTGGATTGTGGAGAATAAAGTGAAAGTGAGGAAAAAGCAGTGGAAAAAAGGGAAAAATTTTCATCCCGCATCGGGTTTATCCTGATTTCGGCCGGATGTGCGATCGGCTTGGGAAATGTTTGGAGATTCCCCTATATTACCGGGGAATATGGAGGAGCGGCATTTGTATTAGTATACCTCTTCTTCTTAGTCATCTTGGGATTGCCGATTTTGGTGATGGAATACGCAGTAGGAAGAGCCAGTCAGAAGAGTATTGCCGTATCGTTTCAGGAGCTGGAACCGAAAGGAAGCAAGTGGCATTGGTACAGTTACATAGGCATGGCCGGAAACTATATTTTGATGATGTTTTATACGGTCATTACCGGATGGATGATTTGTTATTTCTTTAAGATGCTCAAAGGGGACTTTGTTCAAAAAACACCACAGCAGGTAGAGGGGATTTTTGGCGGTCTTATGGGAGACCCGCTTGTGCAGATCTTCTGGATGCTGGTGGTAATCGCGCTGGGATTTTTCGTATGTTCAAAGGGCCTTCAAAACGGAGTGGAAAAGATTACAACTATTATGATGTCCTGTTTGTTTGTAGTCATTATTATTTTGATCATTCGAAGCGTAACTCTTCCGGGAGCCGGGAAAGGTTTGGAATTTTATCTGGTTCCGAATTTCCAGGCAATGAAGGAACAAGGCATTATGACAGTGGTTTCTGCGGCGATGGGTCAATCTTTCTTTACCTTAAGCTTGGGAATCGGAGCGATTGCGATTTTCGGAAGTTATATCGACAAAAGCCGAAGACTGACCGGAGAAGCGATCAGCGTAGGAATCCTGGATACGTTAGTAGCGCTGATGTCGGGCTTGGTCATCTTTCCAGCATGCTCTGCTTTTGGAGTCAGCGCGGACAGCGGACCAAAGCTGGTATTTATTACACTGCCGAATGTGTTTAATGAAATGCCGGGAAGCAGAATCTGGGGCGCATTGTTCTTCTTGTTTATGTCTTTTGCGGCATTGTCAACGATTATAGCAGTATTTCAGAATATCATATCCTTTGCACAGGATCTGTGGGGATGGAGTATTAAAAAGTCCATAGCGTTTAATGCAGTGGTGATTACGATCTTTTCTCTGCCTTGTGCATTAGGATTTAACGTACTGGATTTTATTGCACCGTTCGGTCCGGGATCAACCATCCAGGATTTGGAAGACTTTATAGTAAGCAACAATATTCTTCCATTTGGATCTCTGATTTATTTGTTGTTCTGTGTGACAAGATACGGATGGGGATGGAAGAACTTCCTGGCAGAAGCGAATGCCGGAGAAGGAATCAAATTCCCGAAATGGGCAAAATTTTATGTGACTTTTATTCTTCCGTTGATTGTAATTTTCCTGTTAGTACAGGGATATGCGGATAAATTCTTCTAAAGAAAAAGGGGCTGTGAAAAAATGAGAAATCATTTTTTCACAGCCTTCTTTATTATTTAGCGGTAGCTGGTTTTTTCGCTTCATTCTTATGGAATAATTTCTTAAAGCATGAAACTGCGACCATCAGTCCAAGCGCCATTAAGAGCAGAGCTACAATCAGCTGAAGGCCATCAATCATAAATACGAAGCCGCCTGTGACGAAGATTTTCTGAAAGATACCGATAACGGCCTGGATCAGCGCTGTAAATGTAACGACCAGCATGATGCACATCGGAGCATACAGCATCCAGCCTTTTCTTCCGGTTGTTAAGAGGAAGACAGAGATGGCAATCAATACAAGAGATGCCAGGAGCTGGTTGGCAGCGCCAAATAACGGCCAAACATTGTTATATCCGCCCAGACATAATAAGAATCCGAATACAAGAGTAATAACAGTAGCAAAATATTTATTTGCAAAAAGTTTTCGGATTCCGGTCAGATCAGAACCATCTGCAGCTTCTCCCAAGAAAAGTTCCTGGAAGGACATACGTCCGATTCGGGCAACAGAATCAAGAGATGTCAGTGCCAGAGCGGAGACGCACATGGTCATGAAGCAAGTAGCAACGTGTTCCGGGATGCCAAGCAGAGTCAGGAAACCGGCTACGTTGGCAGAAAAGATCTGGAACGGAGTTCCGGACGGCATCTTGCCGCCTACAGCAGCAGCTCCTACGACAACTAGGGCAACCACACCTAGCAGGGATTCTACCATCATAGAACCATATCCGACACAAAGCATATCTTTTTCATTTTTAATCGTTTTTGATGAAGTACCGGAAGAAACCAGACTATGGAATCCGGAAACTGCGCCGCATGCAATGGTAATAAACAATGTAGGGAACAGTTTGCTTCCGGAAACTTCAAATCCGTTAAATGCAGGCAGGTTCATGGCCGGATGGGCAATGAATACACCTAATACGGCTCCGATGATCATTCCTACAAGGAGGAAGGTGCTTAAGTAATCTCTTGGCTGCATCAGAAGCCACATAGGCATAACGGAAGCCAGGAATAAATAAGCCATGATAACGCCAAGCCATACGTTCTTATCAAAATACAGTGGAAAAGCGATTCCGACTGCCAACATGGCGATCAGCAAAACGATTCCAATTACAAATTCCATCACCTGATTTGGTTTTACATACTTAGTAAAAAGACCAAATAGGATTGCAACCACGATAAACAGCATAGAGATAGAAGCTGCAGCTGCATTCGGTGAGCTTTTTGCTCCGTCTGCCGTAAAGCCGTTGAAAGTTCCGGCAACGATGTCTGTAAAAGCCGCAATTACCAGCAAAGTAAAAAGCCATGCGAAAAGCAGGAATAATTTTTTTCCGGTTTTTCCAATGTATTTTTCAATCAAGACACCCATAGATTTTCCTTCATTTTTAACAGAAGCGTAAAGGGAAGAAAAATCCTGAACGGCTCCGAAAAAGATTCCGCCGATAATCAGCCATAGAAGAACCGGCACCCATCCGAACATCGCGGCAATGATTGGTCCTGTAACAGGGCCTGCACCGGCGATGGAGGAAAACTGGTGAGAAAATACGACCAGTTTTGGAGTCGGAATATAATCTTCTCCGTCTTCATGTTCATATGCAGGGGTCTTTGCTTTTGGATCGATTCCCCAGGTTTTTGCCAGCCAACGTCCGTAAAGGATATAACCGGCGGCCAACGCAGCGATGGCGATGGCAATGATTGTTAAACTATTCATTTTAATCACTCCTCTAAAACTTGTGTGTGTTTATAAAAATACAAAATACAATATGCAAGAACAAAGCGGGAAGATCCGCACAGGATTGTCAGCCGGAAGTCTTTTTCCGGCATCGTACAAAGGATTTTCCCAGAGAAAGAAAAAAACGCCTTCCGAGAACATTGTTCTCAGAAGACGAAGAAATCAAAACCTCCGCGGTACCACTTCTCTTATTACATAAATCGTAATCTCTTGGCTCATCCTATAATGAGTTCCCTGATAACGGAAGGATACCGGTCGCACCTACTGGCGGAATGCTTTCAGCTGACTGCTCGCAGGGGATGAAAATGAAGTTCCTTTGCTGTCTCCCATCATCCGACAGCTTTCTGGAAAAGGATATCAGACATCTCCGTGTCCTGCTCATTGCATTTCATATTTCGTTGGCACTTATTGTAGTCCTGTTAATTTTTAATGTCAAGAGGTATAGGTGTATCTTTTTTTGTACAATTTTAAGCCAGAGCATCGGAGACTTCTTTTAATTTCATACCGTTAGAAGCCTTTACCAGGAGCACATCCTCAGCAGATAGGAATTCTTCCAGAAAACGAATTAAGTCACCGTTGGATTCAAAATGCTTTGTTCGAATCGATGGCTTTATGGAAGAAGCTTCGGCAATATATTCCTTGGATAATTCACCGGTAACATAAAGGTCCGTTACATCGGTGGAAGCCAGGAATCGACCGACCTCTCTGTGATATTCCGGTGCTTTTTCACCCAATTCCAACATATCGGAGAGAACGGCAATCTTTCGGCCGCCGGATTTATAATTCGACAAAATCTTAAGGCTGGCTTTCATGGAATCCGGGCTTGCATTATAAGAATCATCAATGATGGTATATCCGTGGCTGTGGATGATCGTTTGTCGCTGCCCGGAAAATGTGGATAACTGTGTTTTTATCGCTTCCATCGGAACTTGATATTTAAGGCCGATGGCGATGGCAGCCAAGGCGTTGGATACGTTATGATCGCCTAAAACATTCAGAAGGATATCTTCGGCTGTTTCCTTATAGCAGAAACGGAAGAAAGTCTGGCTGCCCTGTACCTGAATATTTTCTGCCCGATAGGTGCAGTCCGGAGCAAAACCGTAGAATTCATAAGGTTTTTTCACGTAAGATAAATGTTTGCGGATCATATCGTTATCGCCGTTAAGCAGTAAAGTTCCATCTTCCGGCAGTCCGTTTTGGATATCCAATTTTTCTCGGCAGATGTTATCTCTGGTTCCCATCATTTCAATGTGAGAGACACCAACATTGGTCACGACGCCGATATTAGGATGTATGATTTCGCCGAGGATCGTAATCTGACCCGGCTCGCTCATGCCCATTTCCAAAACACCGATTTCATCGTCGGAAGAAAGACGATCCAAAGTCAAAGGAACTCCGACTTGGCTGTTTTGATTGCCAATGGTTTCAAATACTTTGTATTTTCCGCGAAGTACGTGGGCAATCATCTCTCGTGTCGTTGTTTTTCCGACGCTGCCGGTTACTCCGATGATCGGCAGGGACATTTTATCGCGGTAGTATGCGGCGATTTGCTGCATGGCCTTTAAAGTATTAGGAACTTTGATGTAAGGAGCATCTCCGGATGCCTCATCATGTTCTTGCGTCAGGCATGCGCCGCCTTGTTCCAAGGCGCTGGGAATAAAAATATGGGCGTTTACACGTTCTCCGATAATCGGAACGAACAATGTATTTGGCCCCATTTCCATAGAATTTGTGCTGATCCGGTCGATTGGCATAGAAGGATCACCACATAATAAAGTACCGTTTGTTGCCAGGAGAATATCCTGGATTGTCATATTTTCCATTTTTAACCTCAATTCGTTTTGTGCTGCAGTATTTTCTTCTCTTGTGATTATAGCATAAGTTTTCATATTGTGTTAAAATTATATCAGTTAAGAAGATAGATTGATGAGGAATCGAAGAATGAGGAAGACAGAAAGGGAGAGGCTATGAGAAAAAGAATTTTCACAGGTATTTTTATATTGGCCGCGGCAATGGCTTTTGCAGGCTGTTCCAGCTCTGGAGGAAGCTCTCAGGCGGAGAATACGCAGGCGACGGACGCGTCTGAAGAAGTCTCAGAGACAACAACCACAGAATCAACCACAGAGTCAACGACGGCTGCGGCGACAGCAGCGACGGAATCGACAACGGAAAGTCAGGCAAGTTATACGGCAGCGATAATTTATTATCCTGTATTCCAGCCTGAGAATGCGATTAAGCAAAAGAGTGTGCGAATCAGCGGTTCGGCTGATGCGAACAAGATTATGCAGGCGCTGAAAGATGAGAATGTTCTGGACGCTTCGTGCAGCATTCTTTCTTATGAGAAGAATGGGAATACGATAAAGGTGAATTTTAATTCAGACTGCGGAATTTATCTGATGCGGATGGCGCCGGAAGAAGCAGATTTGCGAGTGGAAGCGGCAGCCAGGACATTTTGTAAGAACCTGGGTGCATCGCAGTTCTATTTTTACACGAACGGGCATCCGCTGGAAACAGGAAATAAGACATATGATGAACCGATAGGAGTTAACTAATCGATGAGTTTTACACATTTGCATGTTCATACAGAATATAGTTTGTTGGATGGATCCAGCAAGATTAAGGAGCTGGTCCATCAGACCAAGGAACTTGGAATGGACAGTATCGCCATCACAGATCATGGAGCCATGTATGGTGTAATTGATTTTTATAAAGCGGCCAAAGCCGAAGGGATTAAGCCGATTATCGGATGCGAGATCTATGTGACCACAGGCTCGCGCTTTCAGAAGGAGGCAAGACAGGGAGAGAACCGCTATTATCATCTTGTCTTGCTGGCAGAGAATGATACAGGCTACCATAACCTGATTAAGATTGTCTCCAGAGGATTTACGGAAGGGTTTTATTATAAACCGCGTGTCGATTATGAAGTATTGGAACGTTATCATGAAGGAATCATAGCCCTGAGTGCCTGTCTGGCAGGAGAAGTCGCATCTTATATTTGTGAGGATGATTATGACAAGGCAAAAGCAGCGGCGCTGAGAATGCAGGATATTTTTGGCGAGGGGAATTTCTTCCTGGAGATGCAGGATCATGGGATCAGCGAGCAGACGAAGGTGAATACGGCCCTGCTTAAGATGGCAAAAGAGACCGGCATTGGCCTGGTAGTGACCAATGATATTCACTATACGTATAAAGATGACGTGGAAGCTCATGATATCCTGCTTTGCATCCAGACCGGAAAGAAGGTTCAGGATGAAGATCGTATGCGCTATGAAGGCGGACAGTATTATTTGAAATCGCCGGAGGAGATGCAGAGGCTGTTTCCGTATGCCAGAGAGGCATTGGAGAATACGGAAAAGATTGCCGAGAGATGCAATGTAGAGATTGTATTCGGGGAGCAAAAAGTGCCGAGATATGACGTACCGGAAGGGTATACAGCGGTTTCGTATCTGAAGCATCTGTGCGAGGAAGGGATGGTTCGCAGATATCCGCAG
The DNA here is from genome assembly GCA_019114985.1 of Candidatus Anaerostipes excrementavium. Lineage (GTDB taxonomy): Bacteria > Bacillota > Clostridia > Lachnospirales > Lachnospiraceae > Anaerostipes > Anaerostipes excrementavium. Next base: position 16,010 of record DXEM01000008.1, on the reverse strand, counting down.
GTGAACGATGAATTAAAAGAACGGCTGAATTATGAGCTTCAGACAATCGAGAACATGGGGTATGTGGATTATTTTCTGATTGTTTGGGATTTTATCCATTATGCGAAGGAACATGGAATTGCGGTGGGACCGGGACGAGGATCTGCGGCAGGAAGCATCGTTGCCTACTGTCTGGAGATCACGGATATCGATCCGATTCGCTATCAGCTCCTGTTTGAACGTTTCCTGAATCCGGAACGAGTTTCCATGCCGGATATCGACGTGGATTTCTGTTATGAGAGAAGGCAGGAAGTCATTGATTACGTCGTTGAAAAGTATGGAAAAGATCAGGTTGTACAAATCATCACCTTCGGAACAATGGCAGCAAGAGCTGTTATTCGAGATGTGGGCAGAGTTTTGGATATCCCTTATGCAAAAGTAGACAGCATTTCTAAGATGGTGCCGAATGAATTAAATATTACGATTGATCGGGCGTTGAAGATCAGCCCGGATTTGAAGAAGGTATATGCGGAAGATGAAGAGACCAGATATCTGATCGATATGTCAAAACGTTTGGAAGGTTTGCCAAGACACGCATCCATGCATGCGGCAGGCGTCGTAATCGGTAAGAAAGCGATTGATGAATACGTGCCGCTGGCGACGGGGGCGGATAATGCGGTGACCACACAGTTTACGATGACGACGATCGAAGAACTGGGACTTTTAAAGATGGACTTTCTCGGACTGCGTACATTGACTGTGATTCAGGATGCGGAGAAGATGGTGCAGAAAAGAGTTCCGGATTTTGATATTACAAAAGTAGATTCAAACGATGCAGAAGTTTATGAGATGATCGGGAACGGACATACGGAAGGTGTATTCCAGCTGGAGAGTTCCGGAATGAAGTCTTTTATGAAGGAATTAAGGCCGGAGAATATGGAAGATATTATTGCCGGAATTTCTTTATATCGTCCGGGACCGATGGATTTCATACCAAGATACATTGAAGGAAAAACGAACCGGGATTCTATTCATTATGAATGTGAAGAAATGGAAGAAATCTTGGAGCCGACCTATGGATGTATCGTGTACCAGGAGCAGGTTATGCAGATCGTTATGAAACTGGCAGGGTACACTCTTGGACGAAGTGATTTGGTGCGAAGAGCAATGTCCAAGAAAAAGGGCGATGTCATGATCAAAGAACGCCAGAACTTTGTATACGGCAATGAAGAAGAGGGAATCCCCGGATGCATTAAGAACGGCATTGATGAGAAGACCGCCAATCATATCTGGGATGAGATGCTTGATTTTGCGAAATATGCATTCAATAAATCTCATGCGGCTGCCTATGCTGTCGTTGCTTATCAGACGGCTTATTTAAGATGTCATTATCCGGTTGAGTTCATGGCAGCGCTGCTGACTTCCGTGCTTGGAAATACTTCAAAGATTGCGGAGTACAGCTATGCCTGCAAGAAGCTGGGGATCAAGATCCTGCCTCCGGATATCAATCGGGGAGAAGGAGGATTTTCCGTTGATCATGGAAATATTCGTTATGGATTGACCGCAATCAAAAGTCTTGGAAAGCCGGTTATCGAGGCGATGATAAAGGAGAGGGAAGAGCATGGAGAATATCGTGATTTTCAGGATCTGACAGAAAGGCTTTCCAGCAAACAAATCAATAAGCGGACAGCTGAAAACCTGATCAAATCAGGAGCTTTGGATGGGTTTGGAGCCACCAGGAAGCAGCAGATGTTCGTTTATGCAGAAATTATCGATGATGTCCAGAGGGAAAGGAAAAATGAGATTGAAGGACAGATGAGCCTGATGGATCTGTTCTCGGAGTCAGAACAGTCATCTTTTCAGATCACTTATCCAGATGTAGGAGAATATGAAAAAGATCAGCTTTTATCCATGGAGAAAGAAGTGCTTGGAATCTATGTTACAGGGCATCCGCTGGATGACGACATGGAGATGCTGGAACAAAGCACCAACGCCAATACAGCAGATTTCGTTATGGATGAAGAGACAGGAAGGACGGTGATAAGAGATCAGCAGAGCTGTGTCATGGGCGGTATTATCAGCGAGCTTAACGTGAAGCTTACCAGGAAGAATCAGAATATGGCATTCCTGACTTTGGAAGATTTGCGGGGAACGGTGGAAGTCCTCGTATTTCCGAGACAATATGCCGCATATCAGACCCTGCTGAAAGAAGATGCAAAGGTATTTATTAAAGGGACAGCGTCTGTATCGGAGGAAGAAAGCAAACTGATCTGTAATCAGATTATTCCTTTTGACGGTCTTGTCAAGGAACTGTGGATCCAGTTTCCTACGAAGGAGGAGTTTTTCAAAGAAGAGGATGATTTAAAAGAATCTCTGAAAACCTATCAGGGAAAAAGTGCAGTAGTCGTATATTGCAAAAAGGAACGTGCAGTGAATCGGCTGGGCCATGATTGGATGGTAGAGACCGATCCGGATTTGGTATATGAGCTGCAGGAGCGATACGGGAAAGAGAATATCCGCCTTCGTTCGTTAGGATTATAACAAAGACTATTGAAAAGTTAAGGCAAATGGATTAAAATAAGCCTAGCTAAGAATTGTATGAGCTAAATGGAGGATGTAACATGGGAAAACCGAAAATTAAAACAATTGGCGTATTGACCAGCGGCGGAGACGCACCGGCAATGAATGCCGCAGTCAGAGCAGTCGTAAGAATTGGTGAAGAACGCGGACTGAATGTAAAAGGTATCAAAAAAGGATACAATGGATTGCTGAATGAAGAGATCATTGACATGAACCGTAAGGTAACCGCAGACAGCATTATGCGAGGCGGTACGATTCTTCTTACAGCACGTTGTGATGAATTCAAGACAGAAGAAGGACAGAAGCGCGGAGCAGAAGTCTGCAAAGCGCACGGAATCGAGGGATTGGTCGTTATCGGAGGAGACGGATCTTTCCAGGGAGCCAGAAAACTTGCAGAACTGGGAATCAATACGATCGGAGTTCCGGGAACCATCGATTTGGATATTGCATGTACAGAATATACGATTGGTTTTGATACTGCTGTAAATACGGCAATGGAGGCAATTGATAAGATTCGTGATACATCAACTTCTCATGAACGATGCAGCATCGTAGAGGTAATGGGACGCGGCGCAGGATATATTGCCCTCTGGTGCGGAGTAGCAACAGGAGCTGAGGATATTCTGATTCCGGAGAGCTTTGACGGCAATTTACCAAAGGTTGAGCAGGAGATCATCGAACACTTGCTTCGCAACAGAGCAAGAGGCAAGACACATCATCTGGTTGTTAATGCGGAAGGTGTTGGACATTCTTACAGCATGGCTAAGAGAATTGAATCTGCAACAGGAATCGAGACAAGAGCAACGATCCTCGGACATATGCAGAGAGGCGGAAGCCCGACAGCAAAAGACAGAATGTATGCGTCCATGATGGGTGCGTATGCGGTTGATCTGCTTTGCGCAGGTAAGAGCAATCGTGTCGTAGGATATCAGAATGGTAAGTTTATGGATATGGACATCCAGGAAGGACTTGCTATGAAGAAGAATATTGAAGAATATCAGCTGCAGATCGCTCATTTATTAGGTAAATAAGAGACAACAGGACATCAAGGGAAGCAGTGACTTTTCCGCGGGAATCGTCATGCTTCCCTTTCTTCTATATACCGCAAGGGAGTGTGGAGGATATGATTACGACAAATCAAAATAAGCAGATCAAACAGATTCTAAAGTTAAAAAAGAGCGCCAGGGAGCGGCGAAAACAGCAGTTATTTCTTGTAGAGGGAATTCGTATGTTCAGAGAAATTCCCGGGAAGAGGTTGTATAAGGCCTATGCCACTGAAGAATTTTACGAAGAACATTGGGAGATATTTCAGGGAATTGTGCCGGAAATGGTTTCTTCTCAGGTTATGAAAGAGATTTCGGATACGATGACGCCTCAAGGAGTGCTTGCATTGGTACGGATGGAGGAAACGAAAGCAGAGGATGTTGTAAAAGAAGGCGATTTGCTTTTGGTGCTTGAGAATATTCAGGATCCGGGGAACTTAGGAACTATTTTAAGAACAGGAGAAGGCGCGGGAATTGACGGGGTGCTTATGAGTAAGGATACAGTCGATATTTATAATCCGAAAGTCATCCGTTCAACAATGGGATCAATATTTCGTGTTCCGTTTTCTTATGTGGAAGATATGGAAGCGTTGATTTGTTTATTGAAAAAAAGTCAAATCAAGACGTATGCCGCGCACCTGGACGGAACAAACTATACAAAAGAAAGCTATAGGAGAGGTACCGCGTTTTTTATCGGAAATGAGGGAAATGGATTAAGTCAGGAACTGACAGATGCAGCAGACCATAAGATTAAGATTCCGATGAGCGGAAAAGTCGAATCATTAAATGCCGCAATGGCGGCAGGGCTTCTTGTTTATGAAGCAAGGCGTCAGAGAGAAGAAGGGGGACGATAACTATGTTTGCATTGTATTGGATGGCAGCTGCGGTCATTTTGCTGATCGTTGAGATTTTGACGCTTGGATTGACCAGTATCTGGTTTGCGGGAGGCGCAGTTTCAGCGGCTGTAGCTGCTTTCATTGGAGTACCGCTATGGGTACAGCTGGTTTTATTTATTGTAGTTTCCTGTATCCTATTTTTCATGACAAGACCGCTGGCTCAAAAGTATCTAAATAGTCATGTGGAAAAGACAAATGTGGATGCAGTCATCGGCCGGCATGGAATTGTAAAGGAAGAGATCAATAATGCGCAGGGAAAAGGTCTGGTGATTGTGGATGGTATTGATTGGTCTGCGAAATCTTTAAATGGAGATGTGATTCGGGAAGAATCGCAGATCGTGATTCACAAAGTACAAGGCGTAAAACTGGTTGTGGAAGCGATGCCGATGCCGGTTTCAGAGCCTTGGCCGGAGGAAGTCAATGAGACCGGAGAAGAAGAGATAAAGGAAGAGGAACTGAAAGAAGAACAGCAAGAAGAGGAACAGGAGGAGTAAGGTAATGGTTTTATTAATTATTCTAATTATTTTAGCTATTGTGATTGTGTTATCCACTATCCGGATCGTACCGCAGGCTTATGCCTATGTGGTAGAACGGCTGGGAGCTTACAAAGATACATGGTCTGTAGGACTGCATGTAAAAATTCCATTTTTTGATAAAGTGGCAAGAAAAGTGAATTTAAAGGAACAGGTCGTAGACTTTCCGCCGCAGCCGGTGATTACAAAAGATAACGTAACAATGCAGATTGATACGGTTGTATATTTTCAGATCACAGATCCAAAACTGTATAGTTATGGAGTCGAAAATCCAATCATGGCAATTGAAAATCTGACTGCAACAACTTTGCGAAATGTCATTGGTGATCTGGAATTGGATGAAACTTTGACTTCCAGAGAGACGATTAATACGCAGATGCGTTCTACGCTCGATGTTGCGACAGATCCTTGGGGAATTAAAGTCAACCGCGTGGAATTAAAAAATATTATTCCGCCGGCGGCAATTCAGGATGCGATGGAGAAACAGATGAAGGCGGAGAGAGAGCGAAGAGAAGCAATTCTGATTGCGGAAGGAGAGAAAAAATCTGCGATTTTGCGCGCCGAAGGGCATAAAGAGTCTGTTGTTTTGGAAGCAGAAGGTGAGAAAGAATCTGCGATCCTGCGTGCTGAGGCGAAGAAAGAAGCCACAATCCGAGAGGCAGAGGGACAGGCGGAAGCGATTCGTACGGTGCAGCAGGCAAATGCTCAGGGACTTGAATTTATCAAGAATGCGAAAGCCGATGATGCAGTCATTCAGCTGAAGAGTTTGGAGGCTTTTGCAAAGGCAGCGGATGGAAAATCTACGAAGATTATCATCCCTTCCGAGATACAAAGTTTGGCCGGAATGGTAAAATCTGTGACCGAAATTGGACAAAATGACGAAATTAATGTATAATATATTACGATGCGTTAATTGAAGTTTAACGAAGAATTAAGAAAGTAGGAGGAAGACACATGAGATTGAAAAAATTATTGGTATTATCTCTGGCTGCAGTAATGGGACTGAGCCTTGTAGCATGTGGAAGCAAATCGGACGACAGCGGTAAGGAAAAGACATATAAGATTGCTTCTGATACGACATTCGCACCATTCGAGTTTGAGAACAAAGACGGGGAAAGAGTCGGTATTGACTTGGAACTTCTGGAAGCGATTGCAGATGAGGAAGGATTCAAGTATGAGATTGATGCTGTTGGTTTTGATGCAGCGATGGCTTCTGTGGAGAATGGACAGAGCGATGGTATGATCGCAGGTATGTCTATTACAGATGAGAGAAAAGAAAAATATGATTTTTCTGATTCTTACTATACATCAAAAGTATGCTTTGCAACAGAAAAAGGATCCGATATTGAGAAGTTAGACGATCTGAAAGGGAAAAATGTTGTAGCGAAAGTCGGAACTGTCGGAGCAAGCTATGCAGAAGAGATGTCCAAGAAATATGATTTTGAGGTAAAACAGGTAGAAAGTTCTGCTATGATGTATCAGGAAGTAACTTCCGGAAACGCAGTGGCATGTTTTGAAGACTACCCTGTTATGAACTATGAGATTACAGAGAATGGACAGAAGTTAGAGGTTCCGTTTATTTCCGATGAAGGAAGCGAATATGGATTTGCTGTATTAAAAGGCGAGAACAGCGAATTGATCGATATGTTCAACAGTGGATTAAAGAAGATCAAAGATAACGGCAAATATCAGGAAATCGTTGATAAATACGCAAAAGAAAAATAGAACTGAGGTTGGGACATGAATTTTATAGAATTATTTTCATACTATGCGCCGACCTTTAATGAAGCACTGATCCTTACAATACAGCTGACCATTGTATCCCTGATCTGCGCAAGCATTTTAGGAATTATCTTTGGAATGTTCAGCATTTCTCACAGCAAAATATTGAACATTATTTCCAGCATTTATGTGGATATCATTCGAGGAACGCCTTTGATCGTGCAGGTATTCATCATGTACTATGGTGTGGGAGGAACGATCTTAAGACCTGTATTTGATATCAGCTGGAATGACCTGGGAGGCGTTTTTACGGCCGGATGTATCGCGCTTAGTTTAAATGCCGGAGCCTATATGGCAGAGATTGTCCGCGGTGGTATTGAATCCGTTGACAAAGGACAGATGGAAGCAGCGCGAAGCCTTGGACTGACCTATGGAAAAGCGATGCGCAAAGTCATCCTTCCGCAGGCAATCCGTACGATGCTCCCTTCAATCATCAACCAGTTCATCATTTCTCTGAAGGATACCTCTTTGATTTCTGTTATCGGTATCCGAGAATTAACGATGAATGCGAGAATGATCTCAGCGAATGAGTCAGCCGGAGTATTATATGTCTATGTGATCGCAGCAATTTATTATCTTGTGATTTGTACGATCCTTTCTAAAGTAGCAAAGATTCTGGAAAGGAGAATGTCATATGGAAAATAAAGTAGTTGTAAAAGGTCTGGTCAAAAGTTTCGGTAATTTGGAAGTATTAAAAGGTATGGATGTTGAGGTAAAAGACGGAGAAGTTGTTTGCCTGATCGGACCATCCGGATCCGGTAAAAGTACCTTTTTAAGATGCCTGAATCGCCTGGAATCCATTACAGGAGGACAGGTTGTGATTGATGGTTTTGATATTACCGATAAGAATACAGATATTAATAAAGTAAGGGAAAACATCGGAATGGTATTTCAGCATTTCAATTTATTCCCGCACAAGACCGTAATGGAAAATATTACGATGGCTCCTGTGGAGTTAAAGAAAATGACGCAGGAACAGGCAGTTGCCATCGGCGAGAGCCTTTTGAAGGAAGTTGGTTTGGCAGAGAAAGCGGATGTCTATCCTGCACAGCTTTCCGGAGGACAGAAACAGCGTGTAGCAATTGCAAGAGCGCTCGCTATGCACCCGGATATTATGCTGTTTGACGAACCGACATCTGCACTGGATCCGGAGATGGTCGGAGAAGTATTGAATGTTATGAAGACCTTGGCAAAACAAGGAATGACGATGGTCGTAGTAACACACGAAATGGGCTTTGCAAGAGAAGTTGCAGACCGTATTATCTTCATGGATGGCGGATACATTGTAGAGCAGGGAACTCCGGAGGAGGTCCTGGGCAATCCAAAAGAAGAAAGAACGATTAATTTCCTGAACCAGGTATTATAAAGATTAAAAAACATCCCTGTAAAACAGACAGAATTGTTTTGCAGGGATTTGTTTATGTTCTAAAAGGAGAAAAATATGAAAACGATTTTGTGTTATGGAGATTCCAATACCTATGGATATGATCCGGAAACCGGGTTTCGTTACCCTTATGAAGACCGATGGACAACAATCCTTCAGAAACGATTGGGAGATGAGGCGCTGGTGATTCCGGAAGGGTTGAATGGAAGAACGACTTGCTTTGAAGATGAAATCCGTCCGGGAAGAAACGGATTTGCCTATTTGGAACCCTGTCTTCACAGCCATGGACCAATCGATCTTGTCGTACTAATGTTGGGTACAAATGATTTGAAGATTCGGTTCCAGCTGACTCCTACAGATATAGGGAAAGCAATTGACCGTTTGATCCGCACGATTAAGATGATTACGCCGCAGAAGAGAATCGATCAAAAATCGGCAAAGATCCTTCTGATTTCCCCGCCGCATTTAGGAGAAAATCTGTGTGATCTTCCATACGGGGAAGAAATGGGATTTGAAAGAGGAATCGAATATTCCAAAAGGCTTGGACCGATCTATGAAGAGTGGGCGAAAGTTCATCAGATCGATTATTTGGATGGGGCAGAGTATGCCAAGCCGTCCAAACTGGATGCCTGTCATTTGACAATAGAGAGCCATCACCGTTTGGGAGAGGCGGCGGCCGTAAAATGTGGCGAAATCCTTGGAATCAAGCCGCTGCAGGGTTGTCATTAAGAGGCGGTTCATATATAATAATCTAATAAATAATAAACCGGAGGAACGAAAGATGGATTTAAAAGGAAGGAACTTTCTGACGCTGAAAGATTTCACGCCGGAAGAGATTGCATATTTATTAGAACTTGCAGCGAAGCTGAAAGCAGATAAGAAAAAAGGGATCACAGGGGACAGTTTAAAAGGCAAGAATATTGCATTGATCTTTGAGAAGCCAAGTACGAGAACAAGATGCGCTTTTACGATCGGGTGTATCGATGAAGGCGGACATCCGGAATATCTTGGAAAAGATGACATTCAGCTGGGACATAAGGAATCTGTAGAGGATACGGCAAGGGTTCTCGGAAGAATGTTTGATGGAATCGAATTCCGAGGCTTTCTGCATGAAAATGTAGAGAAATTGGCAAAATACAGCGGAGTGCCGGTATGGAACGGTTTAACTGATGATTATCATCCGACACAGATTTTAGCAGACTTTTTGACCTTGCAGGAGCAGTTTGGGACTTTAAAAGGGCTTCATTTTGTCTTTGCCGGAGATGGAAGGAATAACATGGGCAATTCCCTGATGATCGGATGTGCGAAGATGGGCGTACATTTTACATGTCTCGCTCCAAAGAGCCTGTGGCCAAAAGAAGAATTAATCGAACAGTGTAAAGAATATGCGGAAGCATCTGGTGCGAAACTGACATTTACAGAAAATGTGGATGAGGCGGTGAAAGATGCCGACTGTATTTATACCGATGTATGGGTATCCATGGGAGAAGAAGAAAAGTCCGCGGAACGTATGGCGATTTTGAAACCTTATCAGGTGAATAAAGAAATGCTTAAGAAGACAGGAAAAGACAGCACGATTGTGATGCACTGTCTTCCGGCGGTGAAAGGAAATGAAATTACGGAAGATGTCTTTGAAGATCATGCAGATGTGATTTTTGATGAAGCAGAGAACCGTATGCATACCATTAAGGCCGTTATGGTCGCAACGTTAGGAGAATAAGCTGGAATGATGAAGACCAGGATTCTAAAGGAATTAAAAGAGGCCGGAGATTATATCTCCGGTCAGGAATTGTGCGCGAAACTTCAGGTATCCAGAACTGCAGTCTGGAAACATATCAAAGCATTGCGGGAAGAAGGATATCAGATCGATTCGGTGACCAACAAAGGATACCGCCTTTTAAATAGTCCGGATCTGCTTGTCCCGGAAGAAGTGCAAAGCAATCTGAACAGCCGTTGGCTGGGGCAGGAAATGAGATTTTACGAGACCATTGGGTCTACGAATCTGGAAGTCCGCCGTTTGGCAGAAGAAGGAGCTCCTCATGGTCTGACCGTGATTACGGAAGAACAGACGATGGGGAAAGGACGCAGAGGAAGAAGTTGGCTTGGAGAGCCGGGATGCGGCATATGGATGAGTTTTCTGCTGCGGCCGCAGATTGCAGTGGAGAACAGTTCGATGCTGACTTTGATCGCTGCTTTGGCGGTTCAAAAAGCAATCGAAGAAGAAGCGGATATTCATTGTCAGATCAAATGGCCCAATGATATTATTGTGAACAAAAAGAAGATCTGCGGTATTTTAACAGAATTGAGCGCACAGATGGATGAATTAAATTATATCGTGGTCGGAATCGGAATCAATGTAAATATCGAAGGATTTCCGGAAGATCTAAAGGATAAGGCAACGTCCCTTCAGATTGAAACCGGGCAGACGATGAAAAGAGCGCCGTTAGCTGCGAAAGTGTTGGAGTGTTTTGAACATTATTATGAAATATTTCTTAAGACAGAAGACCTTTCCGCTTTCATGGACGAGTATAATCGTCTCTTGCTTCATGTTAATCAGAAGATTCGGGTCATTCAAGGTTCAAGAGAAGAAACTTACATTTCCCGGGGGATTAATTCGGATGGAGAGCTGTTGACAGAAGATGAGATGGGAAATAAAAGGGCCATTTTATCCGGAGAGGTGTCTGTCCGAGGTATTCTAGGTTATGTATAGATGATAAGGAGTTTTTATGTATCAGGATAAGATAACGCTTTGCGGATCCAATTCCTATCAGAAAAAGTATTATTTAAATGAGGATTTTAAAGGGCTTCCGGATCAGGTGAAAGATGAGCTTAAGATTGCCTGTGTCTTATATACGGAAGAAATCGGAGGAATCCTTACGGTGGAATTTGATGAAGAAGGTCACTTGTCGTTTGTAACAAGAGCGGAGGAAAATGACTTCTTTTATGATGAGATCGGCAGCGTGTTAAAAATCAAACAGATGCGGCAGGAAAAGAGGGATTTGTGGGAATCCCTGGAATTGTACTATAGAGTATTCTTTTTGGGAGAAGAGGTATAAGATATGTTATTAGCATTAGACGTTGGGAATACAAATATTACAGTCGGTGTATTTCGGCGGAAGGAAATTATAGAATCATTTCGTATAACAACGAAGATTCCAAGGACGTCCGATGAATTTGGAATGATCATTTCAGATCTTTTGCAGGCGAAAGGAAAAGACTGCAAGGAAGTGAAAGCGGCAATCATTTGCTCCGTTGTTCCGAATATTATGCATTCTTTGGTAAACGGAATCGTGAAATATTTTAATATTACACCAATCATCGTGGGACCGGGTGTAAAGACAGGAATCAATTTAAGCAGAATGAACCCAGGCGAGGTAGGAGCAGATAAGATCGTGAATCTGGTGGCCGGATATGAACTTTTTGGCGGTCCAGCGCTGGTGATTGATTATGGAACCGCAACGACCTATGATGTGGTAACGGAAGACGGAACTTTTCTGGCAGGCGTGATTGTTCCGGGAATCCGGACCTCTGCCAATGCCCTGGTGCAGGGGGCAGCGAGACTGCCGGAAATCGAGATCGTGAAACCGGAGACGATCCTTGCAACGAGAACAGTAAGCTGTATGCAGGCAGGATTATTCTACAGCGTCGTCGGAGAGACCAAGCATATCATTGAACAGATGAAAAAACAGACCGGATACGATAATCTGAAAGTCATCGCTACCGGCGGATTGGGTAAGATGATTGCCAAAGAAGTCGATGAAATCGACTATTATGATGGAATGCTGACATTGAAGGGATTAGAGCTAATATATGAAAAACAATAATAAGATAAAACCGCTGGTGATAGGCGATGTGATGATCGAGCATCCTTTTGCGCTTGCGCCGATGGCAGGTGTCACCGATCTTCCATACCGCTTGTTGTGCAAAGAACAAGGAGCGGGACTGATGTGCACGGAGATGGTCAGTGCAAAAGGTTTATATTATGGAAATCGAAAATCAGAACCTTTAATGGCAACGGATCCGAAAGAACAGCCGGCAGCGATTCAGATCTTTGGATCGGATCCGGAAATTATGGGAGAGATGGCCGCGAAAGTGGACGATGGAAAATTCCAAATGATCGATATTAATATGGGATGTCCGATGCCTAAGATCGTAAATAACGGAGACGGCTCTGCATTGATGAAACAGCCGGAACTGGCCGGGAAGGTTATTCGAGCTGTAGCATCTTCTGTTAAAGTTCCGGTTACCGTAAAGATCCGCAAAGGATTTGACGATGATCATATCAATGCAGTGGAACTTGCACAGATTGCTGAGGAAAACGGAGCAAAAGCCATTGCGGTGCACGGACGTACCAGAGAACAATATTATTCCGGAAAGGCAGATTGGGAGATCATTCGCCAAGTCAAGGAAGCTGTTTCGATTCCGGTCATCGGAAACGGCGACATTACATGTCCGAAGGACGCCGAGAAAATGTGGGAAGTGACGGGATGTGATGGCTTTATGATCGGCAGAAGAGCCAAAGGCAATCCATGGATCTTCAAAGAAATGGTGCATTATTTTGAGACAGGAGAATTGCTGCCAAGACCGTCTTTGGAAGAAGTCGTCGCTATGATGCTTCGTCATGGCAGGATGATGATAGAATTCAAAGGAGAGTACATCGGAGTAAGAGAGATGCGAAAACATGTATCCTGGTATACGTTTGGATTTTCCGGAGCAGCAAAGCTAAGAGATAAGGTCAATCATACAGAAACCTATGAGGATCTTGAAAATCTGCTGATGGAATATATGAAATCCAACCAAAGATAAGGGATTTATCAATTGACAAAGGAAAGTTAGGTAAGCTATAATTAATCAGTTAACATTTAGAACGAAAGGAAGAGTGTTATGGCAGAGGCAAAGAAGAATATTTTAACACCGGCAGGTTTAAAAGCATTAGAAGATGAATTACAGGAATTAAAAGTCGTAAAACGTAAAGAAATTGCTCAGAAAATCAAAGAAGCAAGAGAACAGGGCGACTTATCAGAGAACGCAGAATATGATGCAGCAAAAGACGAACAGAGAGATATGGAAGCCCGTATCGAAGAGATTGAAAAGATCTTAAAAAATGCGGTCGTTATTGATGAAAAATTTGAAAAAGGTGTCATTAGCCTTGGTTGTTTTGTAACCTTAGAAGACATTTCTATGGGGCAGGAAGTAACTTACCATATTGTGGGATCCACAGAGGCAGACATTCTTCAGAATAAGATCTCCAATGAAGCTCCAATCGGAAAAGCTCTTTTGGGCAAGAAGATCGGAGATGTTGTTCAGGTAGAAGGAATCAACCAGGTCAATGAATTCAGAGTAATTGATGTACAGAGAAAGTAAGAGGAAGTTGGAAAAGTGGCAGAGCAGAAGAAAGATACAAACGAGTTGGTACAAGTAAGACGGCAGAAGCTTGCTGATTTGCAGGAAGCCGGAAAGAATCCGTTTGAGATTGTGAAGTATGATGTAACCCATCATTCTATGGAGATTAAGGATCATTTTGATGAATTAGAAGGACAAGAGGCAGCAGTCGCAGGACGTTTGATGTTCAAACGTGTCATGGGAAAAGCTTCATTTTGTAATGTACAGGATCTTCAGGGAAGCATTCAGGCATATGTGGCAAGAGATGAGATCGGAGTAGAAGAATACAAAGATTTCAAGAAAATGGATATTGGAGATATTGTCGGAATCAAAGGAAAAGTCTTTAAGACAAAGACCGGAGAAAAATCCATTCATGCAGAGGAAGTCATCTTATTATCTAAAAGTCTTCGTCCGCTACCTGAGAAATTCCACGGTCTGACAGATACAGATACCAGATATCGTCAGAGATATGTGGATTTGATCATGAATGAGGAATCAAAAGAAGTATTTATCAAGCGTTCCAAAATCATTCGTGAAATCCGCTCTTTCTTAGACGCACAGGGATTTATGGAAGTAGAGACTCCGATGTTGGTATCCAATGCCGGAGGAGCTGCTGCAAGACCTTTTGAAACCCATTACAATGCGCTGAGCGAAGACGTAAAACTTCGTATTTCTTTGGAACTTTATCTGAAACGTCTGATTGTAGGCGGATTGGAAAAAGTTTACGAGATTGGGCGTGTATTCCGTAACGAAGGTGTAGATACAAGACATAATCCAGAATTTACGTTGATGGAATTATATCAGGCATATACAGATTACAATGGCATGATGGATCTGACGGAAAATCTGTACCGTCATTTGGCACAGGCAGTCTGCGGATCTACAACGATCACATATAATGGAATTGAGATGGATCTTGGAAAACCATTCGAAAGAATCACCATGATTGACGCTGTGAAAAAGTATGCAGGTGTTGATTGGAATGAAGTAGAGACTTTGGAACAGGCAAGAGAACTTGCCAGAGAACATCATGTGGAATTCGAGGAACATCATAAGAAGGGAGACATCCTTTCTCTGTTCTTTGAAGAATACGCAGAAGATAAACTGATTCAGCCGACCTTTGTCATGGATCATCCAATTGAGATTTCCCCTCTGACAAAGAAAAAACCGGAAAACCCAGACTATGTAGAGCGTTTTGAGTTCTTCATGAATGGATGGGAGATGGCCAATGCATACTCTGAGCTGAACGATCCGATCGATCAGAGAGAAAGATTCAAAGCCCAGGAAGAATTGCTTGCTCAGGGTGATGAGGAAGCCAACACCACAGATGAAGATTTCTTAAATGCTTTGGAGATTGGTATGCCGCCGACCGGAGGAATCGGTTTCGGAATCGACCGAATGGTCATGCTGCTTACAAATTCATCAGCGATACGCGATGTCTTACTGTTTCCGACAATGAAGTCACTTGATCCGAAGAAGGGCGAAGTTAAGGCTGAGAAAGCCGAAGAAAAACCGGCGGAAAAGATTGATTTTTCCAAGGTAAAGGTGGAACCGCTCTTTGAGGAGATGGTTGATTTCGACACTTTCAGCAAGTCAGATTTTCGTGCCGTGAAAGTTGAGGCATGTGAGGCTGTCCCGAAGAGCAAGAAGCTCCTGAAGTTCACTCTGAACGACGGAACAGACCGGAAACGCACGATTTTAAGCGGAATTCACGAGTATTATGAGCCGGAAGAACTGGTTGGAAAGACCTGTATCGCTATCGTAAATCTGCCGCCGAGAAAGATGATGGGCATTGATTCCGAGGGTATGCTGATCTCAGCAGTACATGAGGAAGATGGACAGGAAGCGTTAAATCTTCTGATGGTGGATGACAAGATCCCGGCAGGGGCGAAGCTGTATTAGATCTTTGTAAAAGACTCCGGAAAGCATGCTTTTTGTTGTATAGTACGACAAGAGTACGACAAAATAAACTTTCTTAACGGGCGAAAACAAATGATTTTAAAGAGTCCGTTTTAATCCAAATCAATAATTCGTACTGCGAGGACACTTTTCTAAAAGAAATTTTAGAGGAGTGTCCTTTTTTGTTATGGTCAAAAAGAAAAATATGGAGGAAAAGCAAATGGCAAAGAGCACAGCGACAGGAGCAAACGAAAATCAGGAAAGAAAAATTACTTTTAAGAACAAAGAACACGAGAAATTTTACAACACCTATCTTTCAAAATGCCGGTATCAGGACGCATACCATAAATCTCTCGTTTACTGTCTGGGATTGTCAGAAGATACCAGACGGAATGTGAATCGTATCTATGATTTTAAGACTGGATTTATTAAACCGGAGTGCCTGCAGGAAGGATGGCAGACCAGCGGGAGTGAAAAAATTGTCCGTATTGCATTTAATCTTTATACAGACGGAATACCTACTACCGATGAA
>DXEM01000007.1 GCA_019114985.1 Candidatus Anaerostipes excrementavium | reverse complement strand
TATTCCTTGGACCGACCGGTGTCGGTAAGACAGAGCTTGCCAAAGCGCTGGCAGAGAGTCTGTTTGATAATGAACAAAATATTGTGCGGATCGATATGAGTGAATACATGGAGAAACATTCTGTAGCAAGGCTGATTGGAGCGCCTCCGGGATATGTAGGATATGAAGAAGGCGGTCAGCTGACAGAGGCAGTCCGAAGAAAACCATATTCCGTTGTTCTGTTCGATGAGATCGAGAAAGCCCACCCGGATGTATTTAATATTCTGCTGCAGGTATTAGATGATGGACGTATTACAGATTCCAAGGGAAAAACCGTTGATTTTAAGAATACGATCCTGATTATGACATCCAATATCGGATCCTCTTATCTGCTGGAAGGAATTGATGATGAGGGTAATATCCGTCAGGAAGCGCAGAACATGGTAATGGCAGATCTAAAGAACCATTTCCGTCCGGAATTTCTGAATCGTTTGGATGAAACGATTTTGTTTAAACCGTTAACGAAAGGAAATATTACAAGCATCATTGATCTGCTGGTCAAAGACCTGAACCGCCGTTTGGAAGACAAGGAACTGCAGGTAGAACTGACATTAGCAGCGAAAGAATATGTAGCGGATCACGGTTATGAGCCGATGTACGGTGCAAGGCCATTGAAACGTTATCTGCAAAAGACCGTAGAAACTTTAGCAGCAAGACTGATTTTAAGTGACGGTGTTGATGCGGAAGATACGATATTGATTGACGTAGAGAATGGGGAACTGACCGCACGGGTAAAGTAATGTAAAAAAATAAGGCGTCATGATTGGAAGAATCAAAACTTCCGATCATGGCGTCTTTTCATTTTGTTAGAGTTTTTCTTTACATTCAAACGTTCAAGGTCTGATTGAATTACACTTGGATCCGTTGGGCGATTTTATTCTCGATGACGATCCGCCGTCCGTTATTTCCGATGATCATGTAATCTTTATCTTTCTGAATTACAAGGATTTTACTTCCTTGCCGAATCTTTAGTTCTTCCAGTTTCTCCATGATCTCAGGCAGACCAAATGCCCATTTGATGGTTTGTGTGGTGCCCTGCGGCACATTTGTTAAAGGCAGCATGACAAGTCCCTCCTTTATAAGATGAGCCGGCAGTTTTATGCCCTGTCAGCTTTCGTAGTATTTGCAAAAGAATCATCTGTATTCATTGTAAAAGATGGGATTAAAGTTAGTCAACGGCAACATTTTTCAGATAATTTACGCTGAGAAAAGATCTCAGAAATCTACGGCATTTGAATTTCACCGCTGATCAGCTGAATGGTCTCCGTCACCATTCCGAGATAGTTTTCATCGACAAAAGCGACCAGGGTATCTCCCGGATGGATGATGGTATTCCCCTTTGTGATGATCTCTTCCTTTCCTCGCTGAATCATGACGATCAGGCAGTGATCCGGCCAGTCGATTTCTTTGATCTGTTTGCCGCAGGCCATGGAACCGGCGCCGATGCTGAAACTTCGTAAAACTTTATGTTCCGGACCATCATTTTGTTTCAGACCATTCTTAGCCAGAATCCGTCCGAGCAGACTTTCATAAATTGGCTCGCTTTTTAGAAGATGGGCGGTCATATAACTAATCAGGCAGACAACTGCCAAAGATAAAAAATGTTCAAAAGTTCCGGTCATTTCAGCAATTAGAAGGATACCGGTAATCGGGGCGCGAACGATGGCAGTGAAAAAACCGGCCATAGAAATTGTAATGAAATTTACCATATAAAAAGACTCTAATCCGGTTTGTTCAATGGCAATCGTGCCAAAGATGGCACCGAGATATGCTCCCAGTACCAGAAGCGGGAAGAAGATTCCGCCTGGGGCTCCGGAGCCGAAACAAAAAGCGGAAAATAAAAATTTCCCTATGAGCAGGATCACCATAAAGGAAAGGATCGGACGCTGTCCATCCAGAAGCTCGATCATAGCGTGCCCTCCGGCCAGGATCTGCGGAAGAAAATAGCAGACAATGCCGGATAAAAGGAAGGCAAGGACGATACGGTATTTGGCAGGAATCAAAGGAATTTTCCGGAACAGATCCTGCCCTTTCAGCATGACAAAATTATAAAATGCACCGCAAACGCCTAACAATATTCCAAGCAGAAGCAAAAGCCAGTAGTCTTTTAATGGAAGCGCGCTGTGGAGATGAAAATCAAAGACCGGAAGCAGGCCGAAGAAATTCTTTGAAATAAAATCGGCGGCTGCACAGCCGGTAATCACGCAGACCAGCATAGAACTGTTAAAATTCTTTTGAAGTTCTTCCAAAGAAAACATAACGCCGGCCAATGGCGCATTGAATGCGGCGGCAAGCCCTGCTCCGGCTCCGCAGGTTATCATGTAGCGTTCTTTTGTAGCGCTTTTTTTCGTCAGTTTGGCAGCGCCTTTTCCGGTCATTGCGCCTAACTGGACAGAAGGTCCTTCCCTGCCAAGAGACAATCCTCCAATAATACATAAGGTTCCTCCGACGATCTTTGCAAGAATGACTTTGAGCCAGTTCTGATTCAGATACCCTTTCATCTCACCCTGGACTTGAGGAATCCCGCTGCCGGAACTCATCCCTTCCCAGGAGACCAGACAGCTGACGATGATTCCCATGATAACGAGGGCCAGGAACCATACAGGAATCCAAGCAGGATGGGTTTTGGTAAAGTGGATGATCGTAAAGAGAAGATCTTCTCCATAGGTGAGCAGAAGACGGTAGCAGATAGCGACAAAGCCGGCAGCCAGACCGACCAAAAGACCGTCCAACACCAGAGAAACGGAGAATCCGTGAGAATCTTCCAGTAAATGGAATTTTTTCTGCATTTTCTTCCTCCTTTTCAAGTTTTTCATATTTCCTACGTTTTATTTTACTACAAAACTATGCTATAATGGGAAAAGATTTTGCGAAGGAGGTCGAATTATGCCGCCAATAACCAATGATTGGGCAGATTATTTAAAAGATGAATTCAGAAAACCCTATTATAGGAAGCTTTATCAGACGATCATGCGGGAATATCAGACAAAGCAGATCTTTCCGCCGGCAGATGATATTTTCAATGCGTTCCATTTTACGCCGGTAAAAGATGTAAAAGTCGTGATTTTAGGGCAGGATCCTTACCATGGAGACGGACAGGCCCATGGACTGTCATTTTCCGTAAAGCCCGGGATTGAGCCGCCGCCGTCTTTGGTGAATATTTATAAGGAACTGAATGAAGATTTAGGTTGTTACATACCGAACAATGGATATTTGACCAAATGGGCAGAACAAGGCGTTATGATGCTCAATACTGTTCTGACGGTACAGGCTCACAGAGCCAATTCTCATCGGGATATCGGCTGGGAAGAATTTACGGATGCCGCGATTCGTATATTAGACCAACAGGATCGTCCGATCGTTTTTATGTTATGGGGGCGTCCTGCGCAAAATAAAAAAGCGCTTCTGCATAATCCGAATCATTTGATCCTGGAAGCGCCGCATCCAAGTCCGTTATCTGCATATCGGGGCTTTTTTGGATGCAGACATTTCAGCAAAGCCAACGAATTTTTAGAAAACCACGGTGTGGAGCCGATCGATTGGCAGATAGAAAATATTTAGTTGGAAATGTTTTTTGTCATTTCTAAGTTAGGGAGAAACTATGAGCAAGATTGTTTTTTTTGACATTGACGGAACGCTTTTTTACTCCGGAATCGGAATTCCGGAATCAGCGAAAGAAGGGTTAAGGAGATTATTCGCCAATGGCCATAAAGCGGTCATGTGCACCGGCCGGTCCAAAGGGATGATGCCGGAAGATTATTTCCATATGGGATTTCACGGGATGATCTTGGGAGCCGGCGCGTATGTAGAATACGAAGGAGAGGTGATCCACCAGGAATTGATGAGTCCGCAGGAAGTTCGGACCGTCATTGATTGGGGGCGCGAGCAAGGCATCGGCGTTATTCTGGAAGGAAATAAGAGCGGGTATTATGATTCGGCAAATCATGATGATTATTATGTCGAAATGGTTCGGAGAACACAGAGAGACTGTGAGACAGAACTTCGGCCGTTAGAGGAAGCATATGATATTGAAAAATGGACCTATCATCATTTGGATCCAAAGAGAAAGCACGAGATCGAAGAGATCTTAGGAGGGGGATACATCGGGACTTACCACGAACCGGCAAATTCTGTGGAATTTCTGCCCAGAGGAGTCCACAAGGCAAAAGGAATTGAAAGGATTCTGCAGCATACAGGGATAGAACAAAAAGATACCTATGCATTTGGCGACAGCGCCAATGATATTGATATGATACGCTATGTAAGCTATGGAACTGCGATGGGGAATGCAGTGCCGGAGCTTTTGGAAGCGGCAGAGTATGTAACAGAGCGGGCAGATCAGGATGGTATTTTGTTGGGCTTAGAACGCTTTGGATTAATTTAGGCAGGAGGAATAAAACAAATGAAGAAAGTATGGAAATGGATGGTGTCGTTTGTTGTCTGCATCATGATGACTGCAGCGATACCGGTAGCAGCGGCAAACGGAGTCGCTACGGAAACAAAATCATCGGCTAAACAGCCGTCGATTGATGGTAAAGCAGGAATCGTTATGGATGCCAAGTCCGGTAAGATTCTTTATGCGAAAAATATCGATGAAAAACATTATCCGGCAAGCATTACGAAGATATTAACGACGTTGGTAGCAATTGAGAATTGTGATGATTTGTATGAAGAAGTCACTTTTTCAACGGAAGCGGTGAACAACCTGGAAGAAGGCAGTACCCATATTGGAATCAAAGCAGGAGAGAAGATTCCGATGCTGGATGTATTGTACGGTATTATGCTGGAATCCGCCAATGAGGCCTGCAATGGAGCCGCAGAGCATATTGCAGGTTCCAACGAAGAATTTGTCAAACTGATGAACAAGAAGGCAGAAGAGCTGGGATGTGACAATTCACATTTTGTAACGACCAACGGACTCCATGATAAGAATCATTATGTCACCGCAAGGGATATGGCGACCATCACAAAAGCAGCACTGGAAAATGATACGTTTCGCCAGGTTGCCTGCAGTGTTCACTACCAGATGACCCCGACGAACAAAGAGAAAGAAGGCCGGCAGCTCTGGAACCATCACAAAATGGTGAAAAAGACCATGTTTCCTTATAAAGGAGTGGAAGGCGGAAAGACCGGATATACAACAAAGGCAGGAGGAACTTTGGTTACCTTTGCCAAGCGGGGAGACCAGGAACTGATCAGTGTCGTTCTTCAGGGAAATGGCTATGAACTTTATAAAGATACGATCAAAATGCTGGATTATGGATTTAAGAATTATAAAGTGATCACCCCATTAAAAGGGATTGAGACAACGCTCTGTGAAGATAAATGCGGCATTTTAAAAACAGGGAATCAGCTTTCGCCGTATACCCTGTCTTTAGAAGATCCAAATGACATAACCGTCATGTTGGAAAAAAATGAAGATGAATCCAAATTATCTTACCGCTGTGACGGAAAATACTATTATGTAAGCTACAACGGAAAAGAAATCGGAAAAGTAAAAATATATTGATCTTACTGATTTCTCACGATGATCAGATTAAGGGCTTCCGGAATGATAGAGATATCGATCGGGAGCCCTTCTTCTAATATTTCTCCATCATAATCGATTGCAATCTCTGCGGTCTTTTCCGTTGGAAGCACGGAAAGTTCTTTTGTCTGAAAATATTCAATGGCCGGATGATTCGGGTGATCACCTTGGAACCATTTGATGATCAAATCCGGCGCTTCAAACAGAAGGTTCATTTTCTTTAAAATCAGGACATCCAAATATCCATCGGAAACAGAGGCGATTGGGGCCGCATCTGCGAATCCTCCGACGCTCTTGGAGTTGGTAACTAAGAAGAGCATGATATCCAAGGTGTCATTAAACTCTTTGCTGTGGAAAGAAAGCGTCATGTTCTGAGCCAGCTGTTTTGGAAATTCTTTTGCACCTTCCAGGTAATATGCCATCTTTCCAAGAACTGCTTTTTTATCTTTCGGAACTTTGTAGGCGATATCCGTCAGCATCCCTGCGGCAAGCACATTGATAAAATATTGGTCATTGACTTTCCCGACATCGACTTTTTTTGTCTGGAAATGCTTGATCATCTGACAAAAATCTTCTGCAGTTTGAGGAAGTTTCATATAAGTGGCAAAGTCATTGACCGTGCCGGCAGAGATGATTGCCAGCGGCGTATCGCTGCCGCTTAAGATCAGTCCGTTGGTCACTTCGTTTAAAGTTCCGTCGCCCCCGACAGAAACAACATAATCATATTCTCCCGGTTTTAACTGTGCAGCTCTGTCTCTTGCGTCGTTTTTCTTTTGCGTATAAAACACGTCGATATGAGGAGAAATCTGGTTCAATACGAGATTCGCCATGATTTCCTTCAAGGTAGATTCGATGTTCTGCTTGCCTGAAGATGGGTTGATGATAAATAAGCCTTTCATGAAAACGCCTCCTTATAATGTAGAAATTCACGTTTCGTTTCAATTGAAAAGCAAAAAAACGAAGCCAATTAGCTTCGTCTGGATGCTTAGCGTTCCCGAGGTGATTCGAACACCCGACCTACCGCTTAGGAGGCGGTCGCTCTATCCAGCTGAGCTACGGAAACATAGATAATATAAACGTCTTTGATTATTTTATCCATTCTCGTAGGAAATGTCAATCAAAAATTGAAAATACGGTGACGGAGGTTGACTTTTCCATGTTTTTTCATTAAAGTAATAAAACAGATAGTATTATGAATTGAAGACGAAAGAAGGCGAAGCATGAATAAAGTATTTGTATTTTTAGCCGATGGCTTTGAAGAGATTGAAGGATTAACTGTGGTGGATCTTCTGCGCAGAGCCGAGATCGATACGGTCATGGTTTCCGTAGGTGATTCTAAGAGGATTATAGGTTCCCACCGCATTGAAGTAAAAGCAGATATCATGTTCCATGAAGTTTTGGAACCGGAAGGCAGTATGTTCGTACTTCCGGGCGGCATGCCGGGAACCCTGCATTTGAAAGAGCATGAGGGTCTCTGCAAGCTGTTGAAGAAGGCATATGCTAACGGGAAATATATCGCTGCAATCTGTGCGGCTCCAACGGTTTTGGAAGCGTGCGGGCTGTTAGAGGGCAAGAAGGCGACTTCCTATCCGGCGATGGAGAAAGAATTGGTTTCTGCCGATTATCAGACAGACAAAGTGGTAGTGGATGGTAAGATCATTACCAGCCGCGGTATGGGAACAGCCATTGACTTTGCAGCGAAGATGGTAGAGATCTTCAAAGGGACAGACGCAAAAGATGAATTATTAGATAGTATTGTTTATGGAGATTAACATATGGAAAGGACGAAAAAGCTAAGCTGGCTGGAACAGCTGAAAATTGCCTGCTTAAAGCCGAGAGAGTATCCACGTTTGCTCCAGATCGGAAAAGGCAGGGTCGTTTGCTTTTTTATTGTCATCAGTTTTCTGATTACGTTTCTCGGATATGGCATGAATGTCATTGGATTTAGTGTCAGTGTAGGCGGAACGAAGAATTTCATTATGAACCGTCTTCCGGAGTTTGAACTAAAGAATGGCACGCTCGAGATGGATGGAGCTTTGAATTTTGAACTGGGAGGTTTCCATATCGCAGCGGATACATCAAAGGATCAGGTGGATACGGAGGAATTCAGCAATGCGTATGGAGGAGAAGTCTTTCTTGCGAAGAAAGAAGCTGTTATTCGTCTGAATGCCATGCAGCAGACACAATATCAGATTTCATTTACAAATTTTAAGAACGCTGTGTTTAACAACAAGGCGATGCTTGGACTGGTACCGGCGATTCATCTTTTTATCGGAATCATGTTTTTGGTCAATTGGATCGCTAATATTTTGCTATATCTGCTGCTCTGCTGGTTCATCAGCCTTTTTGTTTATATGAATCAGAAAGCGCGGAATGAAGAGATCTCGTTTGGGAAAGTGTTCCGATTGTCGATTTATGCCAGAGTGATATTCGAACTGCTGGAAACGTTGGGAACCACAGCCGGCATGGGATTCTTTTCGGGAAGCCTGTGGATGATTATATCTTATCTGGGAAGCTATTATCTTCTCGGAATGGCATTTGTTAAAACAGAAGATAAAAAGAAAAGCGAATAAGATGACAAAGACTGCGGGAATGTCCGTGGTCTTTTTATTTCATAGGGAAGCAGGATTCTTTCTTATGATTGCAAGAAAAGGAGAAACAAAATGAAAAAACAGAAAGTGATGATTCTGGCAGTTCTGGCGACATTTCTTTGGGGAAGCGCCTACCCGAGCATTAAGATTGGGTATGAATGGTTCCAGATCGCGGGAGATGATCTTGGAAGTAAATTTTTGTTCGCAGGACTGCGGTTTTTCATGGCAGGATTGATGGTATTGATTGTAACAGCCTGGCAAAGACCGAAGAATTGTGTGCCGGCTGCAAACATGGCAGGACATTTGGTGCTGTTAGGTCTTTTGCAGACAACGATTCAGTATATATTTTTCTATATAGGGCTTGCCAACACAACAGGAGCGAAAAGTGCAATTATCAATTCTTTTACGGCATTTTTCCCGATCCTCTTAGCGCCGATATTTTTCCGGAATGATCGGCTGACGGCAAAAAAAGGGTTCGGATGTTTGGTTGGATTAGCAGGGATCGTGATTATCAATTGGAATGGAGGAAGCTTGGGAGGATTTCACTTAACAGGGGAAGGATTTGCGGTTTTTGCGGCGCTGGCACAAAGTCTTGCTTCTATATATAGTAAGAAACTAGCGCAGCGGGTTCATGTGATGACGATCACAGGATGTCAGCTGACGATTGGCGGGCTGGTACTGATCGCAGCGGGAGCAGCTGCCGGAGGAAATCTTGTATTTACCAGTCAGGGGATGTTACTGCTGATTTACATGGCGGCATTGTCTGCAGTGGCTTTCACCGTGTGGACATATCTTCTGTCCCACAACCCGGTCAGCACCGTATCGATTTACAATCTGCTGATTCCGGTATTCGGAACCGTTTTATCGGGAATCTTCCTGCACGAAAATATTTTCACATGGACGCATCTTGTTTCCATTCTGCTGGTGTGCACCGGAATTGTCATGGTCAATAAAAAAGAAAGAGGACGACTGTGAATCGTCCTCTAAAAAGGTAAAGAGAGCAGATAGGGAAATCTGCTCTCTTTGAGGGGAGTATAAATAAATTAATAAGGGGTTATAATCGAAAATATAATATACTTTCGATAGAATAATCATAAATTATTTACCAAAAAAAAGCAATCTTTTTTTGAAAAAATCAGAAGTTCATACAATTTACATACATAATTTTCAATCCTTTCGAGAAAAATATAAACGTAACTCAAAGAAAGGAGAACTGTTATGTCAAAGAATTATTCCAATGCAAACAACAAAAACCAATCATCCAGCAATTCTAAAAACGCAAAAAACAGCGGACAGAATTGCAGAAACGCTTCCAAGAATCGAAGCCAGAACAAATCTCAGAACAAGAGTCAGAATGTCAATGACGAGTACTAATTTTTAGCAGGAAAAGGCGGCTTTCAGGAAACCTGAAAGTCGTTTTTTCTTCTATAAGAAAGTCCTTCGGTCTGTCTTATAGAGCAAGCGAAACTCTTTGTCACTTTTCTGCATAATCTATTTATTATAAGAAGAAAAGAGCAGGAACATGGAGTTTACAAATATATCATTGAAGGAAGGCCTGTTAATGGCAGGTCAGAAAGAAGAATATGAGCTGGTGGATGTCAGGGAGCCTTATCGGTATGAGAAGGAACATCTGGAAGGAGCCATCAATCGTCCCTACGGCATCATGAATGAGGAAGATCACAAAAAAATGAAAAAATTAATCGTCTACTGTGACTTTGGAGGACAGAGCATGATGGCTGCAAGACATTTGGCAAAAGAGGGGTTTCAGGTATATAATATTGTCGGAGGCGTCTATTATCACCTGGAAGAATGGAAAGATAGTTGACGAAAAAAATGGAAAAAGGTAGAATAGGGAAAGAATTATTCAGGATAAGGAGAAATACGTGGATCACTTGGAATTGATCGCCCCATGTCATTTTGGGCTGGAAGCGGTCTTAAAAAGAGAAATTAAAGATTTAGGTTATGATATTGTACAGGTAGAAGACGGAAGAGTCACATTTTCCGGAGATACGGCGAGCATCGCCAGAGCCAATCTGTTTTTAAGAACGGCAGAGAGAGTTTTACTGAAGATCGGCTCATTCAAAGCACAGACGTTTGATGAGCTGTTTGAAGGAACCAGAAAACTTCCATGGGAGAATTATATCCCGAAAGACGGAAAGTTCTGGGTCAAAAAAGCTTCAACAGCAAAGAGCAGGCTGTACAGCGGTCCGGATATCCAATCCATTGTAAAAAAAGCGATGGTAGAACGTTTGAAAGAAAAATATCATGTTTCTTGGTTTTCGGAAACCGGAACGGACTATCCCGTTCGAGTGTTCATTCTGAAAGATCAGGTAACAATTAGTTTGGATACCTCAGGAACACCGCTCCACAAGCGGGGATACCGCAAACTGGTCAGCGAAGCTCCAATCCGGGAAACCCTGGCGGCGGCGCTTTTGATGTTAACACCATGGAACAAAGACCGGATCCTGGTGGATCCATTCTGTGGAAGCGGAACATTTCTGATCGAAGCAGCCATGATGGGAAAAAACATCGCCCCGGGAATCAATCGTTCCTTTGAAGCGGAGAATTGGAATTTCCTTCCGAAGAAAACATGGTATGAAGCAGCAGACGAGGCAGCAGATCTGGTCCGTGAGGATGTAGAAATGGATCTGCAGGGATATGACAAGAATCCTCAGATGCTAAAGATCGCCAGAGAAAATGCAAGAGATGCGGAAGTCGACGATCTGATCCATTTTCAGCAGCGGGAAGTAAAGGATTTAAGCCACAGCAAGCCGTATGGCTTTATCATCGCCAATCCTCCGTATGGAGAAAGACTGGAAGATAAAAAAGCGCTGCCGGAACCTTATGGCCAGATGCGTGAAGCATTTGATCGTCTGGACACTTGGTCAAAATATGTGATTACGTCCTACGAAGACGCAGAAAAATATCTGGGAAAAGCAACGAAGAAACGGAAGGTATATAATGGAATGATACGGGGAGAATATCTCCAGTATCTGGGACCAAAACCACCAAGGAGGAAACCAAGATGAAGAAACTGATCTTTGCTACAGGAAATGAAGATAAAATGAGAGAGATCCGTGAAATCCTTGCGGATTCCGGGTATGAGATTTTATCGATGAAAGAAGCAGGCGTAGATCTGGACATCGTAGAAGACGGAACAACATTTGAAGAAAATGCAATGATCAAGGCAAAAGCAGTCATGGAAGCGACAGGAGCGCTGACCCTTGCAGATGATTCCGGATTGGAAATTGACGCTTTTGATGGAGGACCGGGGGTTTATTCCGCCAGATATCTGGGAAAAGATACTCCTTATACAGAAAAAAATCGGATCATTTTGGACAAAATGAAAGATATTCCGGAAAAAGACCGTACCGCCAGGTTCGTTTGTGTCATTGCCGCAGCATTTCCTGATGGACAAACTCATACAACTCGTGGTACTATGGAAGGGATTATAGGATATGAAGCAAAGGGAGAAAATGGATTTGGATATGATCCGATCTTTTATCTTCCGGATCTTAAAAAATACAGCGCACAGCTTAGCAGCGAAGAAAAGAATGACTTAAGCCATCGTGGAGAAGCGTTGAGGAAAATGAGAGAAGTTCTTTAAGGAGATGTTTTATGAGAATATTAGTTATCAGCGATTCTCATGGCCGCAATGATGACATCAAAGGAGTCCTTGACCAGGTCGGGGACATCGATATGATGATCCATTGCGGAGATGTGGAACGTGGAGATTCATACATACGAGAGATTGCAGGGTGTCCGGTCGTTATGGTATCAGGAAACAATGATTATTATCTGGATCTTCCAAGCGAAGAAGAAGTGCAGATCGGAGACTACAAGGTCCTTGTGACCCATGGACATGGATTCTATGTGAACTCAGGCGTGGATTATCTAAGAGATTATGCATTGGAATATGGTTATGATGTGGTCATGTACGGACATACCCATGTACCGTTTATTGAGATCGGAGATGATGTGACGATCCTGAATCCGGGAAGTATTTCCTATCCCCGTCAGGCAGGAAGAAAACCAACCTTTTTGATGATGGAGATCGACGACGAAGGACAGGCACATTATGCCCACGGATATTACAGAGAACAATTTGGAGAATTATTACTTTAGTGTCAGTCAAAGAAGATGGAAATGTGAAGGAGCGTTTCCGTCTTTTTTCAGGTATGGAAGGAAAGAAGATGAGAAAAAAAGATATAATCGAAGGCGTAGTAGAGGAAGTAGAATTTCCCAACAAAGGATCTTTTTTATATGAAGATCGAAAAATCACAGTAAAAGGTGTCATCCGCGGACAGAAAGTCCGGGGACAGGTAACGAAAAAAAGAAAAAACGGCGGTCAGATCCGACTGATGGAGGTCCTCGAGCCGTCAGAATTAGAAGACGTAGCACCGTCCTGCGAACACTTCGGCGCTTGCGGCGGCTGCTTTTACCAGACGGTTTCTTATGAAAATCAGTTAAAGATCAAAGAAATGCAGGTCAGAGAGCTGTTAAAGGACTATGTATCCGATGAAAACTGGGATGGAATCAAAGGAAGCCCCAAACCATGGGCATATCGAAACAAGATGGAATTCTCTTTCGGAGATGAAATCAAAGACGGACCGCTGGCACTGGGAATGCACAAGAAAAATACATTTCATGATATTGTAAACATTACAGGATGCAAGATTGTGGATAACGATTACAATTTGATCGTTCAATGTGTATTAAATGTCGTCAAAGACATGGGGCTTCCATTTTATCACAAAATGCGCCACGAAGGATTTTGGAGACATCTGGTTGTGCGAAGAGCAGAATGTTCCGGGGACATTTTGATCAATCTGGTCACCACCTCCCAGGCCCAAGCCGATCTTGGCAAGGTAAGAGAGGCATTGTTAGATCTGCAATTGCAAGGTCAGATTGTAGGTATTCTGCATACAATTAATGACAGCCTGGCAGACGTGGTACAAGCAGATTCTATGGAAACATTATATGGACAAGATTATTTTTATGAGGAAATTCTAGGGCTAAAATTTAAAATCTCACCATTTTCTTTCTTCCAGACCAACTCTCTGGGCGCAGAAGTTCTGTATGAAACCGCCAGAGACTATATCGGAGAAACAAAAGATCAGGTGATTTTTGATCTGTACAGCGGAACCGGAACCATCGCCCAGATGCTGGCTTCCGTGGCAAAGAAAGTCGTCGGAGTAGAAATCGTAGAGGAAGCCGTAGAAGCGGCAAAAGAAAACGCAGAACTCAATGGTCTTACTAACTGCGAATTCATCGCCGGAGATGTGTTAAAGGTATTGGATGATCTGGAGGAAAAGCCAGACTTTATCGTTCTGGACCCGCCAAGAGACGGAATCCATCCAAAAGCACTGCCAAAAATCATCGGATACGGCGTAGAAAAAATGGTCTACATCAGCTGTAAACCAACCAGCCTGGCAAGAGATTTGGAAATCCTAAAAGAAGCAGGATATCAGGTAGAAAAAGCAGGATGCGTTGATATGTTCCCAGGGACAGTGCATGTGGAAACGGTCGCTCTCTTAAGCAGAAAAACGGAAGAAAGCAAAGAAGATTTCCCATTTACCAAAGAACAGATAGACGAAGAATTGAAGAAAGGAATGGACGATATACAGGAAGGCAGAGTCTACACGGCAGAACAAGTAGAAGCCGAGATGAAGAAAGATTACGGAATATGAAATGGAAGATAAAATACTCTGATCAGGCAAGACGAGATATAAGAGACATATATGAATATATGGCATATGAGGTGCACGAACCAGAAATAGCAGTAAAGCAAGTAAAAAAAATCATGAAAAGCATCCGGTTGCTGGACGAAATGCCAATGAGGCATCCAATCTATAGAGAAGAACCATGGAAAAGCCAAGGGGTAAGATACTATCCAGAAGGAAAACAGCTGGTATTCTATCAAGTAAAAAGAGAAAAAAGAACGGTAAATATAGTACGAGTGATGAATGAGAGGAGGAATATGAAGGGGAGGTAAAGAAGAAAAGGGGAGCCAGAATATAGAACCGGTAATAAAAATAGGTGATATACGAGAACATCTTTGGAACTTTTTTTAGGCAGAAAGGATATGTGTGTGAATGCAAAAAAAGTGCAGAGTGCATTGCTGCATCAAATGGAACAGTATCTGGATGGGAAAATAACAAAAGAAGAATATACTATAGCGACAGAATCATTTTATTCCAGATATGCTTATTTGATTGTGGATACACGATTTTATGAAATTTTTTCGAAGGCTATTCCGGACTGTTGCATTGTTAATGTGGAAGAGCCTGGTGATGAGGTGGAGAAAGAACGAGATTTTCGCAGAATTGTGAAAGAAACATATAAGAAGTTGAGAATGATGTTAAACTAAGAAGAGGTTGCTGTAAGGACTTGTTTGGAGACATTTTAGAGGAATTATAAATGGTTATCATTTGAAGATTTAGTGATGAGTGTGCTGTTCATTTAAATGAACAGCCAGGATTCAATTCTTATGGTGATACATGGATCTGCACACAATGTGATTTTGTTAATGATATTATAAAAGATAATATTATTTAGAAATATTGGTCGGCTGATAACATTATGTTATTTCCGGGCACATTTATTTCCAGATGAGATGTCATTACCAAAGTAGTACTAGTCAGACGTAATCTGGTGTCCGCAGATATTTCAGAATGTTTACGAATATAGAGAAGGATGCTTTAAGACTGTGAATAGTTTTGTTGCGTTTTCTGTGATTGCCACATGGTTTAAGAAATTGACAGTCTATTCCAAACGGGATAAACTTTCGGTGGATTATTTTGATATTGAGACAGCGGAACTTAAAAATGCAGAAACGTATGTGGGAGGGCTCAAAGCAAAATGGAGAAGGATACTTCTTACAGAGGACTGTGGCCGATGAGTTTAGTTTTACACTAAAAGAGTTTTAAAAGTCTTATTGACATGATATTATTAATACATCAAATAAAAAGGATGTGATTTATATGGAGCAAGAAATTTTATATGCCAAGAAGTGGGATAAAAGTGCAAAATATTTTTATGAGACCAAGAGATATGACTGGATGGCAGAAAAACTTACTGAATATAAAACTATATTAGAAATTGGTTGCGGTACGGGATACAGTACGTTAGCATTAGTTGAGGCGGGACACACAGTTATTTCTGTGGATAAGAACTCATTTTGTATTAGTAAAGCAAAGGAATTAGTCGAAAGCGAAGGTATTGAAAGTCAGGTCCAATTTATTGAGGGAGATATCGCTGAAAGTGCGTTTAGAAACTATTTAAAAGAAAACTATTCATATGATATGGTTATTTGTTGGAATGTTGGGACATATTGGACAAAAGAAATGCTGGAATTCTACTTGCCATATATGATTGAGTATGGCCTTACAGTTCAAAAAATAGAAGAGAATCCAGAATCATCATATGCAGAGTTGATTGTTTGGGAAACTTGTAGATTAGCAGCTGAAAGTAACGTTCCTATACAAATTGTTGATCGAGGAACAGAGCCAATATATTTTGAAACTGATCCATATTATAAAAATTTAGGTGTAGAATTTGGTTATATCAAAGTTTATTATGATAATCTGGAAGCTGATAGTATCTCAAATACGGGTTGTATGTTATCAACAAATGGAGTAGTAGATGATAGTGAGAGAGTAAGGATAGTACTTATATCTGTTATTTTTGAATAGTAGAGCTTAGAGCATCTATCAAGAGATAGGTGCTTTTATAATATAGATAAAATTTTGACAATATATTGGATCTTTTTACGATGTTGTATGTGTAAATTTTAATGAAATTCAATTTAAAAATAACTATCAAAAATGATCGAAATTTGAGTGTGAATTGTGTATGATATTTATAAGGTTTTTATGAATGAAATTGAACGGTGGTGACGATAAATTGGCTTATGGTAAACTAATTGAATTTACCTTATTTTCGAGTTCATCAGCGGCAGCAGATTTTATTCTTGGTTATGGTGCTAGTGGTCCTCATACATGGAAAACAAAGAATGGGAGATTGTTAAGAGAATTAGGCCAGTAATATTAAGATTCTTTACATATAAATATTTTTATGATAGAATGTATAATAAATATATGGAAATAAAAGTAAATTTTATATTGTACTGAGACTCCAGCTGTGTTAGACTGTATTTATCGAATGTTCTGATACGCATATCTATATGCATTTATACGGCAGATCTGCCGATTTTCTCAAGCTGAACACAAAGATAGATACAGAATCTGCCGGCACTTCGGGTGATTTTGTATCCCAAAATCACAAAAGGAGGCATTATATGGGAGAAAAAGATCTTGTACAAAAGCTGCTGGAAGACTGTCCGGATGTATTTGCGGATATTTATAATGTACTGCTTTTCCAAGGCAAACAGATTATAAGAGAGGACGATCTGTCAAATACGGAAAATGAATCACAATACAAAGCAGATACCGGCAGAATACATGAGGAAAGAAGAGACTTGTTGAAACTTTGGTCCAATGGAAAGCATAAGGCGCTGCTTGGAATTGAAAATCAAATCGCAAAAGATTACAGTATGCCATTAAGAGTGCTCAGCTATGATGGCAGCTCTTATCGCAGCCAGATTCTAACATCATGGAAAGGGAAACAATGTCCGGTTATCACTTTAGTATTATATTTTGGAGAAGAGAGATGGACAAAACCAAAGGCTTTGACAGAAGCAATGCCTGAGATAACGAAACTGCATGGAATGGATTATAAGATTCATGTATTCGAGATCTCCTGGCTCACAGATGAACAAATCCAGATGTTCCAAAGTGACTTTCGAATCATTGCGGAATTCTTTGCTGCACAGAGAAAAGGCGAACAATACAGAGGAACCACCAGGAAAATTAAGCATGTGGATGAGATGTTAAAGTTTATGGCAGTATTTACAGAAGATCATCGCTTTTTGGAAGTGAAACTCGATGAAAAAGATAAGGAGGAAGCTAATATGTGCGCAATATTAGATCAGATTGAAAATAAGGGAATAGAAAAAGGAATAAAAACTGGAAAAAATCATGGAATTCAATCAGTTTCAAAATTAATTGGAATTCTGATACAGCAAGGAAAAACCGGAGAATTAGAGATGCTGAGAGATCAAAATTATTGTGAAGAGCTGCTGAATAAATATCATCTTTTATAAGCTGCATTTCATAGATATTGATGATCGTTAGAGGAAGACAGGAGATGAGGAAATGACAGAGGAAGAATGGATGCGGCAATTGTTTGAGCGGCTCTTAAGATCCAAATTCCGCAGTCGATTTCATTTGAAAGACAAAGAGAAAGAATATGTCCGGGAGAAGGGAATGGAAGAGATCCGAGCACATGCTTCGGAATTCATAGAACGTCGGATTGCGCCCGAGAAGATTCCGAACGATGGAAAGCAGACGCCGATGCGAGGGCACCCGGTATTCATTGCTCAGCATGCCACGGCCACTTGCTGCAGAGGATGTATCAAAAAGTGGCATAAAATAAGCCCGGGAAGAGAACTGACTTTCCGACAGAAAGAATATCTGGTCAATGTAATCATGCGCTGGATCGAACAAGAAATGAAAGGATAAAAACCGGAGAATTGGGGATGTTGAGAGATTAAAGTTATTGTAAAGAACTGATGAATAAGTATCATCTATGATAGAACAGAAAGGCTTGGTGATAATTATGTTTGAGGACAATATAAAATATGAACTAATACCCTACGATGACTTTGTAGGTTCCGAGGAGTTTGATTTTGATAAAACCATTTATGATCTGAACAGTCAAATCGAATTATTATCAAGCAAAGCGGATAAGCTGGATTATATCGTTGCGATTGCAAGCGGTATTGCCTGCAGCGTGCTGGATATCCTCTGGGTTGGTGAGTTTGATCTGGAACATGGGCGCAAAATTGCAAGTGATAAGATAGATTCGTTTGTTAAAAAGACGGCGGAGTTGGTGGAAGGGAAGAAGTTTGATGATATGCCATCTGCGGTGAAAGCATTGGAGAAGCGATTCCCGATTCCGAGTGATGGAAATACTCCCGATTTTGGAGGAGGGAAGCAGCACCATTTGCGGGATTTTGCTCACCATCCAACAATCGTTGGATTGGCTTTTTCTTTACTGACGCAGTTCACGGAGAAATCCTATGGAACAGACGAGAATGGTGTTTTCCTTGTAGTGGATGTGCCGGACAAAAGCAGACCTTTTATCGGAAAAGATGTTCCTGAGAAAATCTTGAAAGGGACAATCACCTGGTTTTTTCATCTTGTGAGTGATATGGCAGGATCAAGCAGCACTGCGGGAATTACCGGCGGAACAGGGATCCCCGGACCGATTCTTGCATTGGCAAAAGAAATTTCTTCCATACCGATTTTTAAGAATTTAAAAGTTGATGGCGACATGTCGCTGTCCCTTTTCCTCTCAAAGCTGTTTAATGGTACCTTTATGATGCAGCGTGATGAAAAAGGACAGATCATGAAGGACTCTGTTATCAAGTTTGATTTGCGAGGTGAACTTGGTGTTGCTGTGGAACTGAGCAGACAGGCTGTTCCTGTGATTGCAAACGAGTGCATTGTGCGCAGCTTTTATTTCATAAGACGTTTTGCAATGGAAATGAAAGAAAATGAAGTACGCTGTTTTGCGGATATGAAAAAGATCGATTGGAGTTTGGTGAAGCCGGGAAATAATCCAACGATTGCACGAATGCTGACGATTTCGACGGGCGTGTTTACTGCACTCGATATCGGAGAGGCAATAGCGACCCAGAAATATTGGGTGTCTATCAATTATGTCGGTGTGGGAAGATTTGTGGTTGCGATTGGTTATGATGTCAGTTGGGGGCTTAAGGCGCGTAATGTCAAAAAAATCCGGGATATGTACGAAAATATAAAGCGTCAGACTTTCCAGAAAACGGATGCGAATATTTATAAGAGAATAGGAGATGACATGGATTTGCAGATGGATAAACTGGGTCTTTCTTTGGAACAGACAGAGATACTTTATAATCTCGAGTATTACAAAACACTGAATGATATTGAGAATACCAATATTCCGATAACTGGGGAAGCCGTTAAGGAGCTGAAATCTGCATGGCTCAGGGAATGGTCCATGTTCATTTCCGATGGGTTTGAAAGTTTCACGCAGGTTCCGGGGGCGAAAATGCATTGGTACAGTAAAAATGAGCTGTATCAGCGGATTGCAGAAAATGATCCTCGAAAGCCGTGGTATCGGTTGATTCTTCTTGAGGCTATGTTGTTCGAGCCGTACTATCCGCTTGGAGTGGAGAAAGATAAGAAAGGCAAGGATGTGCCAAGCAGAAAGTATAAGTATCTGAACAACCCAATGAACGATTTTAAAAAAGGGGATGGAGATAGTTTTTTGGACAAGCAGTTTACGGGGAAATATTGTGAGCAAGGCTATGTGAAGCGGTTACGCAAATCTTACAATAAATGGATTAAGGAGCTCAACGAAGTGCTTAAGACAGTGATAACGTCATTATCGATCACAGCAGTGATCGCTCTTGTTACTGTTGCGACCGCAGGTGCTTTTGCAGGACCAATCGCTGTGGCATTGGTAGGATCAAACTTCGCAGGACTCAGCGGTGCGGCTTTAACAAGTGCTTGTCTTGCATATCTCGGCGGCGGTGCAATTGCAGCAGGCGGAGCAGGTATGCTTGGAGGAACCATTGCGATTGTGGGCGGCGGAGCCGCACTTGGAATCGGTGTTGGCGCCGGAGTTGGCGGAGCCGTTGGTGTGGCAGGACTTACAGGTAAGAAAAATACAATCATGCAGTCTGCGAAACTGCTGACCTCTGTTCGGGAAATTTTCTTAAATGACGAACACGATGTTGCGTTTTCTAACAGTGTGTATGAGCAATATCTTCAGAATATTACGGAAATTGAAAAGGGGCTCGTGGAGCTTCGTTTGAAAAAAGATGTTGCCAAGGGCAAAGAGAAAAAAGCAATTTCCGCTGCAATAAAAGAAGCTGAAAAATCCGTAGAAGCGATGAAGATTGCAAGGAAAAGCATGCTCAAGTATAATAGCTCCTTTGATGAAGGATTGAAGGCAAAATAGGAATTCAATATTTGTATAGGAGAGCAAGGGAAATGGAAAAGCCGTTAAAATTCAAAGAAATTGTTATGCCATATCCTAATTTGGAAAATACATACACAGATTATGACCGAAAGCTGCAGCCCAAAATGAACTTTGAATCGGAAGATTTAAAGAAACTATACCTTAACCACAGAAAAGAATTAATTGAAACAGCTATCAAAGAATGTGAAGAATACCTGGACGCAGATGATTGGATGGAAGAAGAAACATTTCCTCGCATAAAGGATTTAACAGGTGAATGGTATTTAGCCTCTGTCACTGTGCGAAATCAAGATGAGGAAATCATCGTTCAATTATATCTTCACTTTTTAGGCTATTATCCGGAAGGATGTGCACGAAAGAAAATTGATGACTATTTAGGAATGGAAGCATGGTTTATTTACGAACCGATTAAAAAAACATTTAGCTTTGATGGATTTAACACGGATGCAATCTAATTAATAAATTGGAATTTGTAGGAATATTAATATCATTGAATTTCAGAGGTGAAAATGATGGAAAGATAAGATTCCAAGTATCTTCAAATATTCCAGAGGGAACACCATTAATGTTCACATTGCGTGGCAAGAAGTATACAGTTCAATGTAAATCTGTGGCAGGTAATGGTATTTCGACAAGTGAATGGTTTAGTGATAAGGGCAATCCTATAAAAAATGGATTTTATACAATAGGTGTATCATGTTCAATATATAATGTGTTACCAGAAAAAAAAAGAAAATATTTGGTGAACGAAATAGAAATATATATGGACAATATGTTAAATTTGAACCAGTAGGGGGAAATGTGATTAATTTTTCTTATGGATTGATGATTAAAGAAAATGAGGTTCATTTAATTGATATGCAACAAAGGATTTCAGAATTGTAAATGACCTCTTTCATATTAGAAGAATTTGATAGACTAAATTATGTTTTTTGTGAGGTTGATTAAGTGAACAATTATAAAATAAACAATATTAATGATAAATTGAAACTCCCTTTTGAACTATTTAGTATTGATGTAATCAAGAGTAGATTGGAAGAATTAAAAAAAGAAGATAATCCTATTAGTAATTTTTATGAATTAGATAAAGAAACAAAGAAAAAAATTAGAGAAAATGGTTATCAGGATAATGCTCGTTTTTTTGCATATATTAAATTTTTAAATGTTAATGGTGATAAATATGGGCTTGTTGGGGGTAAAACAAATTACACCTCTCCAGATTTAGATTTCAGTAAGGACTATGGAAATTCACTGACGTCATTTGCAAGAAAGTTTTTAAGTGATAAAGATTTAAATTGGGATGATACCATTATTATTATTGAACACATTCCAACCAATAATAAAGAAAGTGATAATGAGATGGCATTATTTATAGAATGTTTCTTACAACGAGAATTTAATTTATTTGATTGTTAATTATTGTATAAATTCCAGCTTCGAGGTGATGATGTATGAATTTAAACATTAACTCTCCGGCTTATTTTACTCAGCAATACGGAGTAGATGACGATGTATATCGATATTGTCAAAAATGTTATGAATATTTCAAAGATAAAGAATACAGTGAAATGTTAAAAACAATAGGTATATGTCCAGTAGCAGCACCAGACGAATTATATCAACAGGGCAAATGGAAAGAGAGCACTCGCTTTATTAATTACGCTAGTTGTGCCAGTATTTGGATTCGAATCAATTTTGAACAATATTATAATGCGACAAGTGAGGAAAAAATAACGATTATAAAAGATACCATATTAAGGGCTGTAAAAAAGACAAAGAGCAAGGGGAAATTTGATTATGAAACTTTTAGTCGAGATTTACAGAATATGACAGAGACGCAAATCTAAGGTTTTCCATAGGAAAAGAGAAATTTCTATGATCAGATAAATTTTCTGTTTGCCAGACATAACAGAAGTCATCCCCTAAACTGAGATGACTTTGTTTTAGATTTAATGATTGAGTATCCATTTCAATAACTCAGAGGATGAAATGGTTCCAGTCGCTTCCAGGAGCTGTTCATACAGCAGAAGTATCTGGGATTTGGAAAGTCTGATCATTTGGCAAGTTCCTCATAAGCTTGCCTATTTTTTTTAATGAGACGTTTGGAAATTGGCATTACACCAGGTTTTGGGTATTGATGTTCATAACGAATCCTCCTTGACTTTTTTCTTTTTTTGTATCATGATGAAGCAGGATATCATTTTTAGGAGTATATTTATGAATTTTCATTTGACAGATAAACGTAAAAAGCGAATCAACTCTGTACAATCCATACCGATGAAACATTGTGCAGAGTACGGTGTATAGATCACGCAGATTTCATCGGGAAGCCCAGGGGATATTCTGCCTATTTTTGGAGCTGGCTTTCCGTATTGTCATCATGCAGATAAGGCTGTGGACAATGTTTTGTCTATGGCCTTTTGTTTTAAGTTATTTTATCAACGGCAGAAGGCGGATACTTTGTGTATCTTTGCCTTCTGTTTTTATGCATGAAAGGATTATACGGAAATGAGTTTATTAAGAATCGAAGGATTATCACATTCTTTTGGTGAGAATGTGCTTTATAGAAATGCGGAATTTACATTGAATAAAGGAGAACATGTCGGGATTGTTGGGCAGAACGGAGCAGGGAAGAGTACTTTGATTAAAATTTGTACAGGGCAGATGCTTCCGGATAGCGGTCGTGTGATTTGGCTTCCGAACATTACGATTGGCTATTTGGATCAATATGCGCAGATTGATCCTGCATTTACGATGAAAGAGTTTTTAGAATCGGCTTTTACCAAGTTGTTTGAATTGGAAGCGCAAGTGATCAAATTATATGAGAAAGCCGCGCAGGGAGACGAGAAAAGCCTTGAAACAGCGGCCCAATATCAAGAGCAGTTGGAAGTTCATGATTTTTATTCGATTGACACGGAAATTGAGCGTGTCGCAAATGGATTAGGATTAAGCGCCATTGGATTGGAACGCCCGATTTCTCAGATGAGCGGCGGGCAGCGGGCGAAGGTTATTTTAGCAAAGCTGCTTCTCGAAAAGCCGGAGGTACTTTTGTTGGATGAACCGACCAATTTTCTGGATGAAGATCATGTGAAATGGTTAGCGGAATATTTGTCCTCATTGGAAAATGCCTATCTGGTTGTTTCTCATGATCATCATTTTTTGGAACAAATCGCAAATCGTATCTGTGATATTGATCATGGTACGATGACCAAATATTATGGGACTTATTCTGATTTTTTGCGTAAGAAAACATTGCTGCGGGAAGATTATA
This sequence comes from Candidatus Anaerostipes excrementavium, assembly GCA_019114985.1. Lineage (GTDB taxonomy): Bacteria > Bacillota > Clostridia > Lachnospirales > Lachnospiraceae > Anaerostipes > Anaerostipes excrementavium. Next base: position 73,950 of record DXEM01000007.1, on the reverse strand, counting down.
TCCGACAATATGCCGCTCAGCAAAAGAAAATTCAAAAGACAGAAGAATTTATACGGAAAAATTTTGCCGGACGGAAGGCGAAAATGGCGAGAGGGCGGCAAAAGCAGCTGGATCGGATGGAGAAATTGGAGGCGTTGGATCAAAAAGAAGTGATCCCTGTTTTTCGATTTGCAGAATTGCCTTTTACGAATACGGATCATTTATTAGTGAAACAATTGGCGGTTGGATATCAATATCCTGTGTTATCAGATATTGAATTTCATATTCAAGGCGGTCAGAAAGTGGCTGTCACCGGTTTCAATGGAATTGGAAAATCGACGCTGTTGAAGACGCTCACGGGACAAATTTCAGAAATGCAAGGGTATTACAAGTTTTCAGATCAAGTCACGGTGGGATATTTTGAGCAGGATCTAGTATGGGAAGAGCCTGAATGGACACCGATCCAAATCGTTTCGGATGCTCATCCTGAGATGGTAATCAAAGATATCCGTAAGCATTTAGCGCAGTGTGGAATTTCCCAAAAACATGCATTGCAGCCAATCAAAACGCTGAGCGGGGGAGAACAGGCAAAAGTAAAAATGTGCCTGTTAACTCTGATACCATGTAATTTTCTAATAATGGACGAACCGACCAATCACTTGGACATTCAGGCAAAAGAGGCCTTAAAAACAGCGCTTTCCCAATTTTCAGGAACCGTGCTTCTGGTATCTCATGAGGAAGCATTTTATCGTGATTGGGTGCAGCGAGTTATGAATATCGTGAAAAAATAGATCATGTTCTGATTTTGTTGAGCCAAAGACGTGGATTTGTTATGATGAAGACATAGAAGGGATATTTAATTCTCTATAATGGAGGAAAATGGAATTGACGGAGGTGAATATGGCAAAAGAGATTGACCCACAAAAGTCGAAACGAGCTGCGGCATTTGAACTTTGGATGAAAGCGCCCAATCCAATGGTAACTTTTTTTAAGACAATGGATGTCACAAATCTTGTTAAGGTAAGCAGTAAGAAGCATTTAAAGTTTAATATGCTGATGGACTATTGCATTGGCAAAGCGGCAAAGGCAGTAGATGAGTTTTATTTACTTCCGGTTGGAGATAAATTGATTCAGTATGATACGATTGCTGTGAATACCATTGTAAAAAACAAAGAGGGAGAAGTAAGTTCCTGCGATATTCTGTTTACGAGCGAACTGGAAAAATTCAACGATGATTATCTGAAATATACGAAGCAAGCTGCAGAAACTTGTAGGGATAGGGATCTCTCAGAAAACTGTATGGTAATCGGCACATCTGCAGTTATAGATACTGAAATTGATGGCGCAGTGGGCATGAACAGCGGTATTTTTAACAACCCATTTATCATTTGGGGCAGATACAAAAAGAAATTCTTTCGTTATTATCTGTCAATTTCGTTTCAATTCCATCATACACAGATGGACGGCGCACACGCCGGAAAATTTTTGTCTCTCCTGCAGTCAGAAATAAACAATTTGAAATTGAAGTGACAATCATTGTGAAAGATAAAAGCATCTTGATTCGTGTAGGAATCAATCGAAATTACAAAAGGAACATTGGATGAAAAGGATGTATGATATGAATAAAGCGGAACTAATAAATGTTTTGGGGAAATTTTGCGGCAGAAGAGATATTCCAAACTTAACTCAGAAAAGTCTGCAGGATGTATATGGCATGAAAAAAGCAGACGCATTTGTATTATTTGGCGGAAGTATACTTGAAGGCGGCAATGTACTGGCTGAAGCCATAAAAGCTCAGATTGCGGAAACATATATCATTGTCGGCGGTGCAGGACATACCACAGAAACATTACGGGAAATGGTCGGCAAAATTTATGACGGAATTGAAACAAAGGATTTAACAGAAGCAGAAATATTTAATAGATACATAAAGGAAATGTATGGACTTCAAGCAGACTATCTGGAATGCAATTCTACAAACTGCGGAAATAACATTACATTCCTCTTGGAATTGATGAAAATGAACCATATAAAATGTGACAGCATAATTTTAGCACAGGATGCATCGATGCAGTGCAGAATGGCAGCTACCTTGAAGAAATATGTTTCCGATGAAGTCCTTATCATAAATTATGCCACATATCAAGTCACTGTCATTCAAAAAGACGATGACTTGATCTATCAAGAACAACCTCTGGGAATGTGGGACATTGACAGGTATATAACACTCCTTATGGGGGAAATACCGAGATTAAATGACGATGAAAATGGTTACGGACCTCGAGGAAAGAATTTTATTAGTCATGTTGATATTCCGCAAGATGTAAAATATGCTTTTGAAGAATTAAAGAGACGATTTCCTGAAAGCATCAGAGAAGCAAATCCAAGATTTGCTTCAAAATGATAAAACTCGCATTGATAAGTAAGGAACAAAGATAAACGGCAGAAATATTTTATTGATGAGTTCGGAGGGTTTATGGAATATATCATTTTTTTCTTCGTTATGGAAGGCTGCAGTGTATTATTCTTTTATTTGGGATTTCTGATATGGAAAAAAGAAAGAATCAATTTGATACACGATTATCATTACACGAAAGTAAAAGAAAAGGATAAAAAAGCATATACAAGTATTATGGGAAAAGCAATGATTGTGATTGGAATTGGAATGGCAATTTCCGGAGTCATTGGAATCTTTATTGATTCGTTAAAAAGCGCAATTCCATTTGGCATTACATTTCTGATTGGACTATGTATGATGATATTCGCTCAAATAAAATATAATCGAGGGATTTTTTAAAACGAGTAGGTATACATAAAATGGATGGATTATTACTCAATTTAAGCATTTTACATTCTATTACATCAGTTTTATAATAGAAATAGATTCAGAAGGAGGTTTGCGAGATGGAATTTTCAGAAGTAATCAAACAGCGTTACGCATGTAAGAAGTTCGACGGACGTCCGGTAGAGACAGAACAGCTGAATGCCATTTTAGAAGCAGGACGTTTAGCGCCTACGGCGAAGAACCTGCAGGAACAGCGGATTTATGTTGTACAGTCAGAGGAAGGACTGGGAAAAATCGACGAAGCAACTCCGTGCCGTTACGGAGCATCGACGGTTATGGTTGTAGCTTTTGATAAAGAAAATGTGTTCACTTATCCGGGAGATCAGAGAGATTCTGGTGTAGAAGACGCGACGATCGTTGCGACTCATCTGATGCTGGCGGCAAAGGATGTTGGCGTGGACAGCTGCTGGATCAATTTCTTTGATCCGGATGTGATGGCAGAGAAATTGGGACTGCCGGAGAAAGAAGAAGTTCTGATGTTGTTGGATCTTGGCTATGCGGCAGAAGGAACAGAACCGCTTCCTACTCACAGCCAGAGAAAAGAACTGTCAGAGACAGTCAGTTATTTATAATGTAAGCAGAAATGGAGGAAAAGAATATGAGTCAGACATTAGTTGCATATTTTTCAGCCAGCGGTGTAACCGAGGGAGTAGCGAAAACACTAGCAGAGGCAATCGGTGCCGATCTGCACGAAATTAAGCCGGAAACACCATACTCCAATGCGGATCTTAATTGGAACGATCCAACAAGCCGCAGCAGCGTGGAGATGAAGGATAAAACATTCCGCCCTGGGATTGCGAACCAGGTAGAAGATATGGAAGCATATGACAAAATCTTTGTAGGTTTTCCAATCTGGTGGTATGTAGCTCCTACGATCATCAATACGTTTTTAGAACAATATGATCTGAGCGGGAAAAAGGTCATTCCTTTTGCTACGTCAGGGTCAAGCGGTATGGGAAATACCAACCGGGAATTAGAAGATTCCTGCAAAGGCGCTGACCTTTGCGAAGGAAAACGCTTTGCCAGCAATGCAAGCGCCGCAGAGCTGAAAAAATGGGCAGATAAATTTTAGAGAAGAGATCCTGTGCTTTCTTGATCGTAAGGAAGCATGGGATCTTTTCGATTAATTAGGAGAATCATCATCAGGTTCAGAGTTATATTTTTTTCGATAGACTTTTGGCGTCATACCAATGATTTCTTTAAACTGTTTCGTGAAATAACTGGGGTTATCAAATCCGCAGCAGAGTCCGATTTCGCTGATAGACATATCAGTTGATACTAAGAATCCGGCGGCAATGGTGATTCGGCGGCGATTTAGGTACCGGATCGGCGTAGTGTGCAGGATGTTGGCAAAAGAACGCTGGCATTCCCGGACACAGATTCCGGCAGCGTCTGCGAGCTGAGAAACGGAGATTTCTTCCATATAATGTTCATCCAGCCAGGAGAGCATCTGCTTCATGCGGAGTTCTTGCTGGCTGTTTTTTCGGTCATTTTTATAATCTGAAAATTCTTTTAGAATAAGAAAAATTTGGGATAAAAGATTGCGGACAACAAATTCATACCCGTCCGCACCGGATGCGCAGGCATCAAAAGCGGAGGAAAACAAATCAGCGAGTACATCTCCTTTCATGTTGTCATGCGGGCGAAAGATTCGAACAGGAGAGCCGTGTTCCATAAACGGACGCAGATAAAGAAGATCATAGGCGCTTCCGGAAGCTCCCGATAAGATGATCGGGTCAAAAACCATAGAGTGATAATGGCAGACATCCCCCGAAAGACAGGAAATGCCGTGGAGCACGCCGGAATTTGCAAAAAAACCTTCTCCTGGTTTCAGATCGTATTCAGCGTCTGCAAAGGAGAGATGGGCGCTTCCTTCTATTAATAAAAATAATTCCATATCATGATGCCAATGCGGCGGTATTTCATTTGTAATATATTGATGGACATCTCTGTCATAGATTTCACATGGGAAAAGAGATGTTCCATGTGTTACTAGCTCTTTTCCTTTTTCATCTTTTGGAACGGTATAGATGATTTCAGGCATAAATTCTCCTTTTCGTGTAAAATAATCAAATTGTCGTTTTTGTTATATTATATACCGTTTTTAATGGAGAAACAATGAATTTTATTCGTTATAATAATATTAGAAAGCAACGGAAAGAAATTTAAGAAAAGGAGTTGAGTAAGCTATGATGAAACGTATTAAAAAAATTATGAACGAATTGCTCTTATCCAATCTGATTTATATGGCAAGAGAAGCAGATTGGACGTTTAACAGATCCATGTATTGGAATTATGCCAGTAATGTTTATGAAAAAACGATAAAATAAGTCTTTTAAAGCCTGCAAAAGAGAGGGTATCTCTGTCATCGTATTTGATGACTTGTAGATACCCTCATTTTTATGAAAACCCTTCTTTAAGAAATATTTCCCATCGCTTATAGACATCTTGAAGTGGTTTGTCAAGGTATTTCCAGGCTCTTTCTTTAATCCATTGCGGGATGTCATAAGCTGCTTCTGCAATGCTGCCGGTGATAGCGGCAAGAGTATCGCTGTCGCCGCCCAAAGAGATGGCATTTCGGATGGCATCTTCAAAATCAGTGCTTTCCAGAAAGGCTGTAATTGCCTGTGGAACAGTTTCCTGGCAGCTTTCATTGAAACGATAGGATGGACGGATTTGATCAAGGGTGCGGCTTAGATCATAGCCATATTCCTGCTGGGTATGTTCTTTTACCATTCGTTTACAGTCTTCCAAGGTAGAAAGAATTGGTTCGCTGCTGGAATCTGCGCTGTATTTCCCGCGGTAGAGACGGCAGATGAAGATGGCATCCGCCACAGCCATAGCGCCTTTGATGCCTTCCGGATGATTGTGTGTGACAGCGGCAGATCGTTTTGCCAGATCCTGCCCTTGGGTTGGCCAGACTCTGGACTTGGCGAAAGAGTCACAGTCCATGATCCAGCCCACTGGGGATACCCGCATGGCAGAGCCGTTGCCATAGGATTGATAAGGCTCGCGGCTATCTGAGTGAATCCAGGAATCAAAACGTATGCCATATCCGGCATCTGGATACAGTTTGCCATATTTTTTCATAGCATCGATAAAATCATCTTCGCTGCCGCCGTTCATTAAGGCTTCGGCTACGGCCGCTGTCATGACCGTGTCGTCAGTAAAAAAGCAGGTTTTGCGGAAAAGTGAAAATCTTTTCTTCTTGATATTGTGCCACTCATAGACGGAGCCGACAATATCTCCAATGATAGCTCCCATCATCTTTTATCACCTCGTTTCTTTCGATCTTTACGAATTGTTTCAAAATGCTGATCGGAAATCGTGCTGCATTGGCGAAATTCTGACACAGCATTTGACATCATTTCAAAGTTTAGGGTCGTTCCAACAGCATCCGGTACATATTCTGCCGCCCGGTCTGCGTGGATGCCGAACTGGCTGGCCGTCTTCACAGCATCCATGTTGGCGCCGAGAAATATAAATTCCCATCCATAAGCTTCTTTTTCGTGCTCAATTTTGGCCTTGACCTGATCATAAGAATATTTCCGGCTGGAATTTTCTTCTCCATCTGTGATAATGACGAAAATGACTTTTTGAGCACGGTAGCTTTCGGCTGTGTGCCGCTGTACTCGAATCAGTTTATCGATTGTGGTGCCAATGGCGTCCAGAAGGGCAGTAGACCCGCCGACAAAATAGTCTTTCTCTGACATTGGAGAAACGGCCTGGATATCGATTCGGTCGTGGAACAAAGTGTACTGATGATCGAATAAGACAGTAGTAATTCGGCATTCACCATCCAGGGATTTTTGTTTTGTCAGCATGGAATTGAAACCGCCAATAGTATCTTGCTCCAATCCATACATGGAGCCGCTTCGATCTAAGATAAATACGAGTTCTGTTAAATTCTTTTTCATTATGATTTCCTCCTGTTCTCTTTGATGAGTCTATCATACAGAAATCAGGAGAGCGTTTGGTCGCCTGCAAAGCGACATTGATTATGAGCCAAGCAGCGGCTGGTCGTATTGAAACAATACTTCATTAATTTCAAAAATATTGTATTTTCCGTTTATGATGAAATATTCTATAATTACGTCAAATTTACTGGCGTGAGAGAGGGCGTATCCGGCCCGTTCCAACAGCTCGTCTGTTTCCGATAGAGAGAGTTCCAATGCAATTGCCAAAGCAAGGATCGTCGCTTTCTTTGGGGTATATCCTTTGATGGAGCGGATCTTGGAAAATAGCTTCCGGCTGATGTTTGCCTTTTTATAAACTTCTGCATCGGTTTTGCCTTTTTCGTCGATCAGCCGAAGGAGCGTGTCGGAAAATGGTTCATCCAGATGGTTTATCAGGTCATCCAAAGGCGCTCCGGACATCATTGGTTCAGGTTGGAAATCGGGCGCATAGGTTGATTCCAATACGTTTTGTTCTACATCTAATAACGGTCTCCGTTGAACGCTGTGGGTATCTACATAGTGCTGGTCGATATAGCTCTCTACGTTTTTCATCAGTTTTTTACTGACAACAAAAGCAGATTTATCGAAAACGGCCAGATATACATCCATATCGTGCTCAGAAAGGAAATCCTCGATTGCTTCCGAAGCCACTTGCAGCGCTTCGGCTTTTGGGTATCCGTAAATGCCGCTGGAAATCAGCGGAAAAGCAATGCTTTCACAATGGTATGCTTCTGCTAATTTTAGAGATTCCGTGTAGGCAGAGCGAAGGAGACGTTTTGCTCTTCTTTTGTCCAGGCGATGGTAGACCGGACCGGCTGCATGGATAATGTAATCTGCGGGCAGCGCGAATCCGAGAGTAATTGCCGCGCCGCCTGTTTTAATAGGAGCGGCTTGACTGCAGGCTTCCTGAAGTTCTTCGGCGCCGGCAGCGTGAAAGATCGCGCCGCAGACTCCGCCGCCCATGCGCAGTTCTGTGTTGGCTGCATTTACGATGGCGTCAACGTTCATTTTCGTAATGTCCTGACGGACGATAGTAAATGGCATGTCAATCCTCCTTTATTTTTGATCTTGATTTTAGGATATCATTTTCATTTTCAGGATGCCATCTTTTCTTTTATTTTTTATTTCATAGGAAAGTTAGGAATAGGTATAAACCGGTCTTGGTGGGAGATATTATAGGTAAAAGAATTTGGAGGCAGGAAATGGAATCAATTTGGAGCAAAACATGGAATAGAAAGAAAAGAGCTGCATTAACCGGAGAGCAGAAGACAGATGTTGTAGTGATCGGAGGCGGCATGGCAGGGATCTTGACAGCCTGGCGCCTGATGCAGGCCGGAGTGGATGTTGTTGTTTTGGAGGCAAATCGGGTCGGCAGCGGTCAGACAGAGAATACCACGGCGAAGATTACTTCACAGCATGGAATGTTCTGCCATGCATTTCTCGAGAAAAAAGGAGAGGAAATTGCCGGGAAATATGTACAGGCAAATCAGGCAGCAGTAGAAGAGTACAAAAGGATCGTTCAAGAAGAAGACATAGATTGTGATTTCAACGTTTGTGATTCTTATGTGTATTCAAAAGATGTAGAAAAATTGGAACAGGAGACAGAAGCGGCAAAGAAATTAGGGGTGGATGCTGTTTTTGAAAAGCAGATTGAAATTCCGGTTTCCTGTGCTGGAGCGGTGCGGTTTCCGGGACAGGCACAGTTTCATCCGTTAAAATTTATCGATGCGTTGGCCGGATCGCTTAACATCTATGAAGATACTTTGGTGAAAGAAGTGGAAGAACATCTGGTAAAAACAGATGGAGGCAGCGTGAAAGCCGATTACATTGTTTTTGCCACCCATTTTCCTTTTGTGAATTTTCCGGGGATGTATTTTGCCAGGATGCACCAGGAGCGGTCTTATGCCCTTGCCTTGGAAGATGCGGGAACGCTCCATGGCATGTATATCGGAGATGGGGACGATACACTTTCTTTTCGGCAGTATGGTCCTTATATTCTGCTTGGAGGACAGGCACACCGAGTCGGAGAGAATCAGGAAGGCGGACGCTATGAGAGGCTGAAAAAAGCGGCCAGAAAATGTTATCCTTCCAGTTGTGTCATGGCATTTTGGTCGGCACAGGATTGTATTACGACGGATAAAATTCCGTTTATTGGGCAGTATGCGGACGATCGTCCAAACTGGTTTGCAGCGACCGGATTCCAAAAATGGGGGATGAGTTCTGCGATGGTATCTGCGATGCTGCTGACAGACAGGATCTGCGGATTGGAAAACCCATATGCAGAAGTATTTACACCGTCCAGATTTTCTTTGGAAGAGATTCCGCAGCTTGTAACGGACAGCGGACAGGCAGTCAAAGGATTGACAAAACGATTTTTCAAACTTCCAGATGAGACAGTAAGCGGGCTGAAACCGGGGCATGGAGCGGTCGTTGAAACGTTGGAAGGCAAAGCCGGGGTGTATAAAACAGAAGAAGGAGAAATCCACCAGGTAGATATTGTCTGCCCGCATTTAGGCTGTGAATTAACATGGAATCCGGATGAACGATCCTGGGATTGCCCTTGCCACGGTTCTCGGTTTGATTATAAGGGAAATTTGATGGACGGACCGGCGCAGGAGGGAATTCATGATGTGTAATTATTTCTATGGCTGGTATTTTCGATGTCAGAGCAGCAGCGGAAGCATTGCGGTGATTCCGGCAGTTCATTTATCGGAAAAAGAACGTTCTTGTTCGATTCAGATTATCACCCAGAAAGGAAGCTGGTCCAAAGAATTTCCGATTTCTCAGCTTCGAATCGATCGAAACAAAGGAATCATGCAGATTGGAGAAAATCTATTTTCCAAGAAAGGAATCCGTCTGTCATTTGAGGCAGCGGCGACAGGAAGCTTTCAGAACGGACAGAAAAGCAGCAGAACAGAAATACAAAAGATAGCATCCGTACAGGGAATCCTTCGGTTTCGGAAATGGAAGGAACCAAAATATCACATCATGGGGCCGTTCGCGCATATTCCGGGAATGCAGTGTCAGCATGCAGTCTACAGCATGAGGCATTTGGTAAACGGTGAGTTAACGATTGGTCATGAGAAAATATGTTTTCAAAATGCAATGGGATATATGGAAGGGGACAGCGGAACATCGTTTCCGGATCAATATATTTGGACCCAGCATTTTTTGCCGCAGGGGTCGATCATGCTTGCTGCGGCATCGATTCCTCTTGCCGGGATCCATTTTACAGGCTGTCTTGGCTTTGTACTGTTGGGAAATAGAGAATATCGATTCGCTGCTTACCTTGGCGGGTCGGTTCAAAAAATCAACAGCAGAGAATTATGGATTCGCCAGGGACAGTATCGACTGCGGGCTCGTTTTTCAAAAAACGGCAGGAATCTGCTGAAAGCGCCGGAGAATGGGAAAATGACAAGACAGGTACAAGAGACCGTTGCCGGCGGGGCAGAGTATATCCTGACTTATAAAAACAAAAGATTGTTGTATGAAAAAACAGGCAAAGCAGCTATTGAGTACGATGAGAAAAAATAGATTTTAACCGCAGCGGCACCGGCAGAGACCGGGCCGCAGCGGAATCTAAAGGCACAGATTATCTATTCGTCTGCGGGTTGTCTTGTTGTCTGTCCATAGCTAATTCGCGGCGGAGGCGGATTGCCATATATCCTGTTATGACAGCAGATAAAATATCAGCCAGCGGCTGGGCAAGAATGACGCCATTCAGTCCCCAGATTCGTGGGAGAAACAAAATGACAGGGAAAAAGCAGATTCCCTGACGGCAGGCTCCAAGGAAACAACCTTCTTTTGCCTTTCCCATGACGAGAAATAAAAAAGAATAAGTGGTGTAAAAACCAAAAAGAATAAACGATAGTCCGTTTGCCCGCAGAGCCTGTTGTCCAATCCGTATCATTTCTTTATCATAGGTGGAAAACATGGACATGATCTGAGCAGGAAAAACCATAGACAAAAGACCAAAAATAATACAAAATGCCGTAGACCATAAGATCGCCGTTTGGATTGCTTCCTGCAGGCGGTCATATTTTTTTGCACCGTAGCTGAAACCGGCGATTGGCTGGAAGCCTTTCAAGAAACCATATACGACTAACGTTCCCATAGATGTGATTTTTGTCACCGGCCCCATGGAAGCAAGAGCGGAACTGCCGTATACTTTTGCGGCGTCGTTGATCATTGCAATAGAAGCGCTGGTAAGGATCTGAAACATGAAAGTAGGAATGCCGATTTTCAAAATTTCTGAGAGGATTTTTTTGGAAAAACGACATTCTCTGATGCGAAAGCAAAAGATACTTTTCTTTCGGAGGATGTAGAAGATATAGATGATGGAGGAAATAATCTGTGAAATTGCGGTAGCGATTGCAGCACCGCATACACCTAGCTTAAGAGTATAAATAAAGAAAGGATCAAGTAAAACGTTGATCACTGCGCCGATCATAAGTGTGCACATCGCGGTCTTGGCCGCTCCTTCACTGGAGACAATATTGTTCATAGTGACATTAAAAATATTAAAGATTGAAAAGATAATATAAATCTGTGTATAAGACATAGCCATCGGCATAATGTGATCCGGCGCTCCGAATTGTCTCAGGATCGATTCCAGGAAAATAACACAGAAAAAGATCGCAAGTCCGCCAACCAATATGCTGCTGTATAAAGCAGTGCTTGCTGCGTGATTTGCTGTTTGCCTTTCATTGCGCCCTAGAAGTCTCGATAGGTAAGCGGCTGCGCCATTGCCGAATAACAATCCCAGTCCTACAATGATCTGACCTAAGGGGAATGCGACCGTTACAGCAGCCATGGAGTCTGTTCCTAACCCTCCGACAAAGTAAGTATCGGCTAGATTGTAAAGGGCATTGATCAGCATTCCTGCCATCGTCGGCAATCCCATAGACAGCAAAGCTCTGGGAATAGGTGTTTCTCCTAGAAGTTCAATTCTTTGATTTTGTTTGTTCATTGGTTTTCTCCTTTCATTCTTGACAAGTCATATATGACGTTTTACTATAAATTATAGTAAGTTGCGAAACACATACTACTATAATTTATAGTAGATGTCAATAGAAGAAGGAGGATTCGTATGGCAGCCATTGATTTGATCGTGTTAGGAATGTTAAAGAAAGAACCATTGAGTGCTTATGATATTCAGAAATTAGTAGAATATCGAAATATTTCAAAATGGGTAAAGATCAGTACTCCATCGATTTATAAAAAAGTGATTCAGCTGGAGAAAAAAGGGCTGATTACCGGTAAGATCGTTCGGGAAGGGAAAATGCCAGAAAAGGCGATTTATTCGCTTACGGATGCCGGAGCAGAGAGATTTCGAGAGCTTATGCTGGAGATTTCCAATGGACCCATCCGCTTTTTCCTGGATTTTAACGCAGTGATCGTAAATCTAGATCATTTGTCTGTTGAGGAACGAAAAAAATGTCTGGAAAATATTCGAAAGCAGATTCAGATATTAAAAGCATATCTGGAAGAAAACGCAGCAGAAAAAAAAGATGCAGATAAGATTCCGGAGGTAGGATGGGCCGTTTTAGAACAGCAGATTGCCTTGGCTGAGGCGGTGGAAAAATGGATTATGACGATAGCATAAAATGATTTAGATTAAGAATACAGTTCAGGAATATAACAAGTGTCCGGAAAGGAGAAAAGATGGAAGATGCTTATGTACTGCAGTTAAAGAATCGAAAGTTTTCAGAGTTTTATTTATGTTTTTGCGGATATGCAGACTGCAGTCCCCTGCATAGTTTCGGGCCTGCGGTTAGACCTAATTATTTAATTCATTTAATTCTTCAAGGAAAAGGAAAATACATGATTGGAGAGGAATCGTATAATCTTGAGGCTGGGGAAGGATTTTTGATTGAGCCAGAGGTGAGTACTTTTTATCAGGCAGATGCCGAACAGCCATGGTCTTATATGTGGGTTGGTTTTAGCGGAACGAAGGCAAAAGAATATCTGCGGGATATCGGACTGGGAGGAGAACAGAAAACATTTCGATTCCGCAATATGGAAGAATTGAAAAAAATGCAGTTTGATATTATGAAAAGGGATAATTACTCTGTGGAAAATGAATTTTTGAGAGAAAGTTTTTTGTATCACTTTTTTGCCGTACTGTCCCGCAGCATAAAAGTAGAAAGCAAATCGAAAAGTGAGTCGCAGAATCTTTATGTACAAAGGGCGGTGGAATATATACAAAACCATTATTTCTATCAAATTCATGTAACAGATATTGCAGATTATGTAGGAGTGACAAGAGGATATCTATATCATCTTTTTGTAAAACATTTGGCAACATCGCCTCAGGAATATTTAATCCGCTACAGAATCTCCAGAGGGATGGAGCTGCTGTCAGTCAGCGAATTATCCATTGAAGATATCAGCAGATCCTGCGGGTATGAAGATCCGCTTGTATTTTCAAAATTATTTAAAAAGAAGGTGGGGGACACTCCGTCTCAATATCGAAAAGAAAATTGGCAGACAAAAAAAGAAGATTTGAGGAAAAGGAAAGAGAATCTGGATTATATTTAGTATAAAAAGGATAGAGTACATTTTGACTGTTTTTTGATACGTATTTGCCTATGAAAGATACAAGGAAACACTATAATAAAAGTATAACGAGATTGCGCAATTTCTTGGATTTACGTTGATATGATTAAAGGAGGATTATCATGGGCGAAAAGAAAGAAAACACAAATGTACAGTACAAACATGCTACTGCTCGGGAAAAATATTGTTTTGGAATCGGCGCAATCGGAAAGGATGCGATCGTTAATCTGGTAGGGTCATTTCTGATGTTGTATTTGACGGATACCCTTTATTTGGCGCCGGCATTCGTTGGAGTTTTATTCTTGGTGGCAAGAATATGGGACGCAATCAATGATCCGGTCATGGGAATGATTGTTGATAATACGAGAACAAAATATGGGAAGTTCCGAATTTGGCTTGCAATAGGAACGCTGCTGAATTCAGTCGTATTCGTACTGCTTTTTACAAGCTTTGGACTGAAAGGTACATCGCTTTATGTGTATGTTGCAGTTATGTACATATTATATGGAATGACTTATACGGTCATGGACGTTCCTTACTGGTCATGGCTTCCGAATCTGACCAACGATCCGCATGAACGTGAGAAGGTATCTGTTATTCCAAGATTTTTTGCAAGTTTAGCAGGATTTTGTGTTGCAACTTTTGGTCTTTCCATTATCAAAGGATTTAATAAAAGTGCAGGAAGCAGCAATCTTTTGGCTGAGACAGGATTTACCCGTTTTGCAATCGTAATTGCAGTGATCTTTATTGTAACAATCGGTATTACGATTACAAATGTAAAGGAAGAATCTACACTGAATTCTAAAGTAAAGAGAACAGGCTTAAAACAAGCGTTAAATATTATTGTAAAGAATGATCAGCTTCTTGCTTTTATCGGTCTTTTATTAACATTTAACTTATGTACACAGATCGCAAAAGGATTCGCCGTTTACTATTTTAAGAATGTATGCGGAAATGAAGATCTGTATGCCATTTTTGGATTTGCAATCATAGCAGAAATGTTTGGATTGGTTATCTTCCCGAAAGTTGCATCTAAGATCAGCCGAGAAAAAGTCTATGCGCTGGCATGCGGATGCGTTATTTTAGGATTAGGTTTGCTGGGAATTATGGGATTTGTCATTCCGACCAGTGTTCCGGGTACGATCCTTTGCTGCGGAATCATGTTCCTTGGATCAGGTCTTTCTTTAGGCGTTACGACATGCTGTATGGCGGATGTTATTGATTATGGCGAGGTAAAATTCGGGGTGAGAAATGAAAGTGTAACTTGTTCTGCACAGACATTTTTGATGAAAGCCGCAATGGCTGCTGCCGGAGGACTGACAGGTGTCGGACTTCAGATTGTTGGCTATAATGCAAAATTAGAGGTTCAGAGTGCAGCGACTGTTGCAGGTATCCGAATTCTTATGATTGTTATCCCGATTATCATTGCGGCAATCAGCTTTATGATCTATAAAAAATTCTATACATTAAAAGGAGAACGTATGGAAGAAGTAACACGTAAGGTCAACGAGATGCATGCCGCAAAAGAAAAAATTGGATTTGATATGAATGACTAAGATTCGTCAGGAGGTTTATTATGAGTATTGTTGTCAATAAAGCGGGAGATACCTTTCATTTATATAATGATGAAATCAGTTATATTATGAAAGTCCTTCCCAACGAACAGATGGGGCAGTTGTATTTTGGAAAAAAGATTCGTCCGAAAGAGGATTATTCTTATCTGGTAGAAACGCATATGCGTCCAATGTCTTCCTGTGTATTTGATACCGATAAAAATTTTTCTATGGAGTATATTCGTCAGGAATATGGAGTGTTTGGAACGTCTGATTACAGGATGCCGGCGGTTGAGGTTCTGCAGGAAAATGGAAGCCGTATTTCTGATTTTCGTTACTGCGGATATCGGATCGAAAGTGGAAAACCGAAACTTTCAGGACTTCCGGCCACTTATACAGAGGATGCATCAGAGGCGGAAACCTTGGTAGTAGAGCTTAAAGATCCGGTAAGCAAAATGTCCTTGGAGTTATTTTATACCATATTTGCAGAAGGCGGAATCATTGCAAGGAGTGCTCGTTTCCTGAATGAAGGAGAGCAGGATCTTCATCTTACATCTGCTATGAGCTTATGTATGGATTTGCCGGACAGTGAATATGACTGGCTGCAGTTCTCAGGAGCCTGGGCACGCGAGAGGTATTTAAAAACAAGACGCCTGCAGCAGGGGATACAGTCCGTGGGAAGTATGAGGGGTAACTCTTCTCATAATCACAATCCTTTTATTATTCTGAAACGCCCAACGGCAGATGAATTCCAGGGAGAGGCAATTGGATTTAGTTTAATCTACAGCGGAAATTTCCTGGCACAGGCAGAGGTAGATACCTATGATGCAGCAAGAGTATTGATGGGAATCCATCCGTCTGGTTTTGATTGGAAATTGGAATCCGGCGAAGAATTCCAGACCCCTGAAGCTGTTATGGTGTATACAGACCGTGGACTGAATCACCTAAGCCAGACGTATCACAAATTATATCAGAAACGTCTTGCCAGGGGGTATTGGAGAGATAGAGAACGCCCGATTCTGATCAATAACTGGGAAGCTACATATTTTGATTTTACAGAAGAACGTTTGGTGAAAATCGCCAAACAGGCAAAAGAAAGCGGAATTGAACTTTTCGTTTTGGATGACGGATGGTTCGGAAAAAGAACGAACGAGAAGGCAGGACTTGGCGACTGGGTTGCCAATCCGGAACGTTTGAAAAACGGAATCACAGGTCTTGCACAGCGGATTGAAGATCTGGGAATGAAATTCGGACTATGGTTCGAGCCGGAAATGGTAAACAAAGATTCCGACTTATACCGCGAATATCCGGATTGGATCATTCAGACTCCAAACCGCAGAACATCCCATGGAAGATTCCAATATGTGCTGGACTTTTCAAGAAAAGAAGTCGTGGATCGTATTTATGAAATGATGGCAAAGATTTTATCTGAGGCGAAAGTATCTTATATTAAATGGGATATGAATCGAAGCATCACCGAGTGTTATTCTGCGACACTTCCGGCTGACAGGCAGGGAGAAGTTTATCACCGCTATATTTTGGGAGTGTATGATCTTTATGAGAGACTGACCAGCCGTTTCCCTGAGGTTCTGTTTGAATCATGCTCCAGCGGCGGCGGCCGTTTTGATCCGGGAATGCTTTATTATGCGCCGCAGGGATGGACGAGCGATGATTCTGATGCGGTAGAACGAATTAAGATACAGTATGGAACTTCTTACTGCTATCCAATCAGCAGTATGGGAAGCCATGTCTCTGTGACACCGAACCATCAGATTAATCGAAATACACCGCTTTATACAAGAGCAAATGTGGCGTACTTTGGTACTTTTGGGTATGAGCTTGATCTAAGTGCGCTGACGGAAGAAGAGCAGGAAGAAGTAAAAGAGCAGATCAAATTTATGAAACAGTACCGCAGATTATTCCAGTTTGGTACATTTTACAGGCTGCAGAGTCCGTTCGAGCATAATATTTCTGCCTGGATGGTGGTAAGTGAAGATAAAAAGACCGCAATTGTAGGATGGCACCGGGTATTAAACGGCATCAACCTGCCATATACAAGACTGCACCTGCAAGGGCTTGATGAGGATATGCTGTATAGTGTCAGTGAAGATGACGCCGCACATTATGGAGATGAACTGATGCATCTGGGTATGATAACAACAGATGCGTCTTCCGGACAGGATGAAGCAAATATGCGGCAGGATTATGATTCCAGACTTTATATTTTAAAAGCCGTGGAAGGAGGAAACTTGTCATGACTGCGGCCCATCGATATACGGTCAAAAGATACATCATGATGGTTGTAGGAATCCTTTTCATCAGCATTTGTGTAGGCTGCTATCGGCTCAGTGGTTTTGGTGTCGATGCATTTACCTGCATGAATCTTGGAATCA
The DNA here is from genome assembly GCA_019114985.1 of Candidatus Anaerostipes excrementavium. Lineage (GTDB taxonomy): Bacteria > Bacillota > Clostridia > Lachnospirales > Lachnospiraceae > Anaerostipes > Anaerostipes excrementavium. Next base: position 56,666 of record DXEM01000007.1, on the reverse strand, counting down.
GCGGTTTTCTGGACATGACCTTTGGAACCTGGCAGCTGATCATGAATGTGTTTATTTTGATTCTCGTATTCTTTACGGTAAGAAAATGCATTGGAGCGGGAACGATCGTTAATATGGTATTTGTAGGATACGGTGCAGATTTTATCTGCTGGCTGGCGAACGATGTATTTGCGGTTGAAATGACGCTGCCGCTCAGGATCCTTGCGCTGCTGATCGGCTGTACCTTTGCAGGATTGGGCGTAGCCTTTTATATGGTGGCTGAACTGGGAATTGCGCCGTACGATAGCGTTGCTTTGATATTGGAAAAAGCAACCAAAAAAAGGATAGCTTTTCAATATGCGAGGGTGATGACAGATGTGACCTGCGTGATCATCGGAATCATATTCTGTTTGGCGGCCAAAGATGATCTATGGATGATTGTTGGAATCGGAACTTTATGCAATGCATTTTTCAATGGTCCGCTGATTCAGTTTTTTCGGAAACATGTCGCCCAGCCATTGCTGAATGGGGAAAGAAAGGATGAAAAGAAATGTTAAATAAAAAGAAAAAAATATTGGAATTGAAAGCAGTAGTTAACGGGAAATGTATCCCGGTCGAAGAGACAAAAGATGAAGTTTTTTCCAAAAAGGTATTAGGAGACGGAGTTGCATTTCTGCCTGCAGATGGGAAAATTACAGCACCGATTTCAGGCACAGTCAGCAAAATCTCACCGGAAAAACATTTATACTGTATTCAAACAAAAGAAGGCGTGAATGTTGTCGTACATATTGGGATTGGCTCTGTACGGCAAAATGGAGAAGGGTTTGTTCCGATGGTGTCAGAAGGACAAAAAGTGCAGGCCGGAGATATGCTGGCAGACGTGGATATCGACTGCTTAAAAGCGGCAGGAGTTGATTTGTGCACTCCTGTCATTGTAACCGGACATGATATTCTGGATGAGATCGAGTGTGAGACCGGAGATGTAACAGCAGGAGAATCTGTTGTTATGAGATTTACAACGAAGTAAAAAAACCTTGACCTAAAGTGAAGTTTAAGTGTTAAGATAGAACTATCATAGATCAATGATAGGAGGAATTGGCATGAGTGAGAAAAAAATCGTTCCGGGAACAGGCGGAGATCGATATGTTCCTTACGAGGAGAGAACAGGAAATGAATCGATTGTGTATTTTACGAGAGATTTATCTGCGGAAGGACTGCAGAAGATCTATCAAAGAGTCAGCGCTGATCTCTCAGGCAAGATTGGGATCAAACTTCACACAGGGGAAAAGAACGGTCCGAATATCATCCCAAGAGAATGGGTAAAAAACTTGATCGAGAAAGAACTTCCAGATGCTGCAATCATTGAGACGAATACTTATTATGAAGGAGATCGTTATACGACCGAACAGCACAGAGAGACGCTGAAAGTCAATGGATGGACCTTCTGTCCGGTAGATATCATAGATGAGGATGGAACGACAATGCTTCCGGTAAAAGACGGAAAATGGTTTTCCGAAATGTCTATGGGAAAAAATCTGCTGGAATATGATTCTATGCTGGCGCTGACCCATTTTAAAGGACATGCCCAAGGCGGATTTGGCGGCTCCAATAAAAATATCGGAATCGGATGTGCAGATGGACGAATCGGAAAGCAGATGATCCATACGACGCCGGGTTCTGATGACATGTGGGATATCGCTACGGAAGAATTTATGGAGAGAATGACAGAATCCACCAAAGCGGCGATTGATTATTTTGGTAAACAAGTGACATATGTCAATGTGCTGCGCAATATGTCGGTGTCCTGCGACTGCGAGGGATGTGCGGCAATGCCGGTGGTAACACCAAATATCGGTATTACAGCTTCCACGGATATTCTCGCCGTTGATCAGGCGTCTGTAGATTTGGTATATGCTTTGGAAGAGAAAGATCATAAAGATCTGGTAGAACGAATCGAGAGCCGCCACGGACTGCGCCAGTTAAGCTATATGAAAGAGCTGAAAATGGGAAATGATAAGTACATTCTTGTGGATATCGATCATGAGGATGCGCGCATCAGTGTGAAAGATGCGGTAAAAGGCGTAAAGCCATTCGTGGATGAAAAATAAAAGAGGCCATTTGGTCATAAGAGAAAAGGGCATATCACGCAGAAGGTTCTGTGTAAGATATGCCCTTTTTGGTTTTCATGATACGTCGCTTACGATTCGCCCGTCTGTAGATATAACGATGACCTGCCATGGAAGGAATTTCCCGCTTGCCTGCAAGGCTTTTTTGGCAGCGCGTTCCAGTCCGCCGCAGCAAGGAACTTCCATGCGGACGATGGTAACACTCTTAATTTCATTTTCCTGAATGATTGCCGTCAATTTTTCCGTGTAGTCGCCTTCATCTAGTTTCGGGCAGCCGATCAAAGTAATCTTGTTCTTAATAAATTGATCGTGAAAGTTTCCGTATGCATAAGCGGTGCAGTCAGCTGCAATCAGTAAATGAGCGCCCTGGAAATAGGGAGCTTTGACCGGAACAAGCTTGATCTGTACCGGCCATTGAGAGAGCTGGCTCGGGACAGCGGTATATGGAAAAGAAGCCGTATTTTCTTGCTTATGGGAAATTTGTTTGGCATTGGTCCCCGGACAGCCTGTTTTTTTGCCTGTGCAGCTTTGACAGCAGCTTCATCGTAAGCCGCAGCTTCTCGTTCTACGAACGTAATCGCATTTACGGGGCAGGCAGGAAGGCAGTCTCCCAGCCCGTCACAATAATCATCACGGAGCAGCTTTGCCTTTCCATCGACCATGCCAATGGCTCCTTCGTGGCAAGCCTGGGCGCAGGCACCGCATCCGTTACATTTTTCTTCATCAATATGAATTATTTTTCGAATCATTTGATTATCCTCCTAAATTTATGATCTGTAATGGATTATAACCACGATGGGAGCAAAAGTCTGTTGTTTTTGCAACAAAAAATTGACGGGTTGACATGAAATGAGAAATAGAACAAAATAGACATAAGAAGAGGAGGACATCATGGAGAATTTAATTTTCAGCTTGAATGCAACGGTTCCGATCTTTTTGCTGATGCTTTTGGGATTATTTTTTCGAAAGATCGGGTGGATTGATGACGATTTTGCGTCAAAGATGAATAAATTTGTATTTCTTGTACCATTGCCGGTTCTGGTATTTGAAGATCTGGCAGCGGTTGATTTTTCTAAAGTATGGGACGTTCGGTTCGTATTGTTTTGTTTTGCGGCGACCTTGATCAGTATCGGAATATCTGCGGGGATATCTTTTCTCTGGAAGGATAAGGCGGTGCAGGGAGAATTTATCCAGGCGTCTTACCGCAGCAGTGCGGCGCTGCTTGGAATCGCTTTTATTCAGAATATATATGGCAACGCAGGCATGGCCCCGCTTATGATCATCGGGAGCGTGCCTCTTTATAATATTATGGCGGTGGTCGTTTTGTCCTTTTTTCAGCCCCAACCTCAGAAAATGGATCGGGATGTTTGGAAAAGGACATTTTGGGGAATTATCACCAATCCAATCATCATTGGAATTGCGGCGGGTCTTATCTGGTCGGCGCTTCGAATTCCAATGCCTGCGATTTTAGAAAAGACAGTATCCAATATTGGAGGGTGCGCAACGCCGCTTGGCTTGATGGCGATGGGAGCTACCTTCGATCTTCGAAAGGCGTTTGAGAGCGCAAAGCCTGCCGTAACAGCCGCACTTATGAAATTAGTAGGTTTTGCAGCTGTTTTTCTGCCGATTGCAGTCATGCTCGGATTCCGAAGAGAGCAGCTGGTGGCAATTCTCATAATGCTTGGTTCTGCCACAACCGTGAGTTGTTATGTAATGGCAAGAAACATGGGGCATGAAGGAGTACTCACGTCCAGCACAGTTATGCTGACAACACTGTTTAGTGCATTCAGTGTAACCGGGTGGCTGTATCTTTTAAAGAGCATGGCACTTATATAAAGAAGTATGGCACCTATACAAAATTGTATTGGAACAAGAAGATAGATATGGTAAAATAACAAATAAGAGATAGAGGATGCCTTTTTAGGAATGGCTTTTATATAGAATGAAGATGTTTGAGATTGTATCTTTGCATCTAAGAGAATGGATGAAGATTATGAAGAGATATTTTGATAATTATTGGATTAAGCAGCCGGTATCGGTTCAGCCGATGATGGAGATTGAAGGATTTCTTGTCCGTCCGGGCATGTTTGATATGAATGGAGCGACAGAACTCCCAATCGGGGTGAATTTTACAATCCATACCAGCGGAGGGACCAGTTGTGAGCTGCTTTTATTCCATGTGGGGGAAGAAGAACCATATGCGGTGCTGCCATTTCCGGATTCTTACCGGATTGGGGATGTGTATTCTATGATCGTATATGAATTGGACACAGATGAGTTTGAATATGCTTATCGGATTGACGGACCTTATGAGCCGGAGAAAGGACGGCTGTTTGACAAGGAACATATTTTATTGGATCCTTATGCGAGAGCAGTAGCAGGACGCAGAACCTGGGGGAAGAAGCGCCGGGCAACTTATCATGCACGAGTTGTCAAGGATGTGTTCGACTGGGGCGACCGACCGCAGTCAAAGAGGGAGATGAGCGATCTGATCATCTATGAACTTCATGTGAGAGGATTTACCCAGCACGCCTCTTCCAAAGTGAAGAACAGAGGAACTTTTGAAGGACTGCGGGAGAAGATTCCGTATTTAAAGGAATTGGGAATCAACGCCGTAGAACTGATGCCGATTTTTGAGTTTGATGAGACAATCAATGCACGTGAAGTGGACGGCAAAGAGCTTTTGGAGTATTGGGGCTATAATACAGTAAGTTATTTTTCGCCGAACAGTAATTATGCGGCATTGGATGATTATGAGAAAGAAGGATGGGAACTGAAAGAGCTGATCCGTGATCTTCACGAGAATGGAATCGAAGTGATTTTGGATGTTGTTTTTAATCATACAGCGGAAGGAAATGAAGACGGTCCTTGTTTCAGCTTTAAAGGTTTTGATAATAATATTTATTATATTTTGACGCCGGAAGGAAAGTATTATAACTTTAGCGGATGCGGAAATACATTGAACTGCAATCATCCGATCGTTCAGCAGATGATCTTGGAATGTCTGAGGTATTGGACGATCAATTATCGGATCGATGGGTTCCGATTTGATCTGGCAAGTATCCTTGGAAGGAATGAGGACGGAACACCGATGAATAATCCGCCGCTGCTTAAGAATCTGGCCTATGATCCGATTCTTAAGAATGTCAAGCTAATCGCAGAAGCCTGGGATGCCGATGGCCTCTATCAGGTGGGAAGCTTTCCTGCCAACCGCAGATGGGCAGAGTGGAACGGAAGATACCGGGATGCGGTGCGTGGATTTTTGAAAGGAGATTTCTGGGAGTCCTGGAATGCCGCATGGAGTATCGCAGGATCCGGAGATCTCTATGGGGATTATTATAATGAGTACAATGGTCACTATGCAGGATATAATTCCAGTGTGAATTTCCTGACTTGCCACGACGGTTTCACACTGTACGATTTGTATTCTTATAATGAGAAGCACAATGAGGCCAATGGATGGAACAACACCGATGGATCTGATAACAACCGCAGCTGGAATTGCGGGACAGAGGGTGAGACAGATGATCCGGAAGTGCTGAAGCTTCGTTTCCGAATGATTCGAAATGCCTGTGCAGTGCTGATGTGCAGCAGAGGAACCCCGATGTTCTTTGCCGGAGATGAATTCGGGAATACCCAGTTTGGAAATAATAATGCTTATTGCCAGGATAACGAGATCTCTTGGCTGGATTGGGGGCTGTTGGATAAGAATCGAGATCTGTTCGAGTTCTTTCAATTCATGATCGCCTATAGAAAAAAACACCCGGCAATCTGTAAGAAGCTTCCTAATGCTTCCTGTGGCGTCATAGGACCTCAGACTTACAACGCGCAGGCAGAAGATACCACAGTTTCCAAAGATGATAAGATGTTTGGAACTATTTTTGCAGGACACAATGATGAGACCGGGGAAGATGATCTGGTCTATATCAGCATCAATGCTTATTGGGATGAGATGGAGATTAAGCTGCCGGCTGTCGGTGATAAGATGATCTGGCATTTGACGGTCGATACATTTGGAAAAGAGGACGGCGTCTATTGTTTCCAGGAAGGAAAAGAGCCAAGGATCGACGGAAAATATATGATGCGGCCAAGAAGCGTAGCAGTTTTTACCGGCCGTTTACAGAGATAGAAGTCAACCATGGGAATTGGTAACATAAGCGTACCAGGAAAGGAGTTTGCCTATGAAATGTCCAGTATGCAAAGATGTCACGCTGCTGATGTCGGAGAAACATGGAGTGGAAATCGATTATTGTCCGGAATGCCGGGGAATCTGGCTGGATCGTGGAGAACTTGATAAGATCATAGAGAGAGCCTCTCAATATGAAGAGGTATCTTACGGTAGTGATGGATCAAGGGAAAAGACGAAACAGGACGCAAAACATGATCATAAGAGGAAGAAAAAAGGTGCATTCCTAGGTGATATCCTGGAAATCTTTGGAGGGGATTGACCACCTGTCAGTGCGGAAAAGGAAGGCAGCTGCTTTGAATATGGCAGTCTGCCTTCTTCTATGTGCTGAAATATTTTGCGGATTTTTACCGGCAAGGAGGACTTATGAAATTTTATTTAGCGCCGATGGAAGGTATTACCGTTTTTGTTTATCGGAATGCCTATGCTTCGCTGTTTGGAGAAATGGATAAATATTTTACCCCGTTTATCATGCCGAATCAGAAAAGGATTTTTCGAACGAGAGAGCTTCGGGATGTCCTCCCGGAGCACAACGAAGGCTTGTATGTGGTACCGCAGATTCTCACAAGAAAAGCGGAAGAATTCCAAAAGACGGCAGAGAAACTGAAAGAAATGGGGTATCAGGAAGTGAATCTGAATCTTGGATGTCCATCGAAAACCGTAGTCTCCAAGGGAAAAGGATCCGGTTTTTTGAAGGATTTAGATGAGCTGGATGAGTTTTTGGATCAAATTTTTGAACGGGTCGATCTGAAAATATCAGTCAAAACAAGAATCGGAATGTTCAATCCTGAAGAATTTGAAGAGATTCTGGAAGTTTATAATCGCTATCCTCTCCATGAATTGATCATCCATCCAAGAGTCCAGGAACAATTTTACAATGGACATGTGCATATGGATGTATTTGAGGATGCGTTTCAAAAAAGTGTGAATCCGGTCTGTTATAATGGAGATATTTTGCTGCCGGACGATGTTCGAAATTTATCGGAACGCATTCCGAATCTGGAAGCCGTCATGATAGGCAGAGGAATTTTAAGAAATCCGGCGCTGGTTTGTCAGATTCGCGGCGGTGAAAAACTCACGAAGGAGAAACTCTTTGCGCTGCATGATATGGTATATGAAGGATATCAGCAATACATATCCGGGGAGAAAAATGTTTTATTCAAAATGAAAGATTTTTGGAGCAATCCGATTCAGATGCTGACCAATCATAAAAAATATGCGAAGAAGATCCGGAAAGCAGAGAGACTGTCTGACTATGAAAAAATCATCCGTTTGCTCTATGAAGAACAGGATGTTGATAGAAATTTGTGTTGAAATCATAAAAATCCCTCTGCGAGGGCGCAAAATGTCCGGTGGACATTTGCTCTGCGCCGACCGGAGTGGAACGAAGACGCACTGCGGCGGTGTGAAAAATGTCGCCAAAGCGACCCGCCGCAGGCGGAGAATCCAGCAAAGCAGGATTCCTTCTTAAATCTGATAAAAGAATTATTCAGCTCTGAGAGCTGCCATTGTAATGTAATTATATGGCTGGTTAAAATGAGGCAGAAAGAACAGATCAAATAGTTTCAAAGTATCGATGGTAACCTGCTCTTGGATTGCAAGAGAAAACATATGAATCGTCATGGAGATATCATATTCAGAACAAAGCTGTGCTCCTAAGATTCTGCGGGTCGTTTTATCATAAACGATATGGATAACGACTTTGCTGTTTTCTGTTTCCATGAATCCGGCCTTTTGATAGTCTTCGTAATCGACAACGGCAGCATCATAGCCAAGGCGCAGAGCCTTTTTGAAAGACAGGCCGGTGCTGACCATTTTTAAATTCCAGATGCTGATGCCGTTGGAACCTTGAACTCCTGGCGATTCGATAGGATCTCCGAGAATATTTCTTGCGGCAATGATGCCGGAACGAACGGCATTGGTTGCCAGAGCGATATAATCGGTTCTTTGGGATGCATTATTGTAGACCGATGCACAGTCTCCAATGGCATATACATCGGGCAGATTGGTCTCCTGACGGCGATTTACCAGGTAAGCGCCGTTTTCAAACAGAGAAATCTTATCTTTTCCAAGTTTCGTATTTGGCTGAAATCCAGCGCAGAATACGACCATATCGGCATCGTAAGAAGAGGTCTCGGTTATGACCTTCTGAACCTTGTCTTTCCCTTCTAATTTCTGCACGGTTTCGCCAAAAGCAAGCTGAATACCGTGACGCTCCAGATTTTCTTCCATGCGCCGGGAAAAAGGCTCATCATAATAAGAAGACAGACAGGTCGCTGCGCTGTCAATTAAAGTTACTTCTTTTCCGCTCCTGCAAAAGGCTTCTGCTAATTCTACTCCGATATATCCGGCTCCGATAACTGTGATTTTCTTTATCTCTTTTTGTTTCAGCTTTTTTATGACATCTTCTGCATTTTGGTATAGCTTTACATATTGAACATTCTTAAGATCCATTCCTTCTATTGGAAGAGCGACCGGCACAGATCCGGTAGCCAGAATTAGTTTATCGTAAGATTGCTCATAATAATCACCAGACAGACATTTGGCTTTCAGCGTTTTTCGCTCAAAATCGATAGAGCTTACTTTGGAATTCATATGGATGGATGCGCCTTTTTGTTCCAGAATCTCTTTGCTGGAATAGAAAAGCCCTTCCGGTCCGGAAATTTGTCCGCCAATCCATAAAGCCATGCCGCATCCCAGGAAACTAATATTGGAATTTGCGTCAAATGCGGTGACATCCACATCCTGACCAGAATCTAATAATGTATTTAATGCGGCGGTACCAGCGTGATTGGCTCCGACGACGATAATTTTTTGTGACATAAACAAACCCTCCTTCATGATTTGTTAAGAGTATTGACAGAAAAAGAGTATCGTAATCAAAGACAGATAAATTTCAGGATTTGAGGAAAAAAAGAAGTGGGTAAAAATAATATTTTCAATTAATGAATATAAATTGTTGAAAGTTCCATCTCTGCATGATAATATGGAAGCAAAACTTGGACGGCTGATGCAGGATTTTCACTGTAAGGATCCTAGAGACATTCAAAGTGGAATTTTGGCAAAACGTGTCTACGAACTGAAAGAGAATCAGGAAGGAGGGAATTTTATGAGTCGTGAGATGGACGAGATATACAACGCAGGGGCAAAATACGGTGAAGAACGTGGCAGAGCTCAGGGACTTGCGGAAGGACTTTCCAAAGGAGCAATGGAAAAGGCGAAGGAAACCGCAATAGCACTCGCAGACAGGGGGATGTCCGTATCTGATATTGCGGATATCGTTAAAGTCAATGTAAAATTGGTGCAGGAATGGTTGTCCGGGAACAGGAGCTTGGCAAAGTAGAGCTGTGTCGGATATATCAGGATAATAAATGAACTGGGGTTTTCATTGTAAAGATGCGGGAGATTTTGACAGTAGGGGATTCATAAAAAGCTAAGCGTAATTTTGCGAAAACTCAGGGAAAAAGGAATTGACAAAGGAACTTTCTCTCGCTTATAATGGTTCAATAGGCGATGATGGAGAAAAGTAGCATAGATTATCGTTCCCAGTGAGCAGGAGATAGTGAGAACCCTGCAAAGTGAATCTATGGGAAGAACACTCCGGAGCATCAATCTGAACACCGATCCTGGATTGGTCAGTAGGTGAGACGTAGTCCTGGCGTTAACAGGCAGGTAAGAGAGACTGTGAGAAAACAGTAAATCAGGTGGTACCGCGGACTGGAAGATACAAGAGTTCGTCCTGAAAAGATTTCAGGACTGGGCTCTTTTTTATTGCATAGGAAGCTTCGCTCCTATGCAATAAAAAACGCTCCGCGTAGGATGCGACCAGATGCAATAAGAAATATGACTGCTTTCGCAGTCTGCATCTGGCGCGCAAAGCGGAGTAAGTCCCTCAAAGATTGAGGGATAGAGGGAGTTTGATGCGGACTTGTCCGCTTTGTCCTTTCATATTTCATACGAAACTTCGTCCCTATGAAATAAAAAAGGATGTGGTCCGCCAAAAGAATACATGAAATAAGGAAAAGGAGAAAGAAGATGTCAGATTTATACCGTACCAGAACGATGGATCAGATATCCGAGGATGATATCGGAAAAGAATTAAAAATCGCCGGGTGGGTCGAGAATATTCGTGACCACGGCGGTGTGTCATTTATTGACTTGAGAGATATGTATGGAGTCATGCAGGTCGTATTGAGAGATACTACTCTTTTAAATCATGTAAGGAAAGAAGAATGTCTTTCCATCGAAGGTTTGGTGGAACACAGAGATGAAGAGACGTTCAACCCGAAGATTCCGACCGGAACCATCGAGTTGGAAGCTCACAAGATTGATATTTTAGGAAAGATTTATCGGGATCTTCCGTTTGAGATTGCAACATCAAAGGAAATCAGAGAGGATGTCCGTTTAAAATATCGTTATCTGGATATGAGAAACCGAAAAGTGAAGGACAATATTTTATTCCGTTCCAAAGTAATTCGCTTTTTAAGAGATAAGATGGAAGAGTTAGGATTTATTGAGATCCAGACACCGATTCTTTGTGCATCTTCTCCTGAGGGTGCAAGGGATTATGTGGTTCCGTCCAGAAAATATAAAGGAAAATTTTATGCGCTTCCGCAGGCGCCGCAGCAGCATAAACAGCTGCTCATGGTTGGCGGAATCGATAAATATTATCAGATTGCACCATGTTTCCGAGATGAAGATGCCCGTGCAGACAGATCTCCGGGAGAGTTCTATCAGTTAGATTTTGAGATGGCTTTTGCAGCACAGGAAGATGTATTTAAAGTAGGAGAAGAAGTCCTGACAGCTGCATTCGAGGAGTTTGCTCCGGAAGGTTCTGTTGTGACAAAGGCACCGTATCCAATCTATAGCTACGCAGAAGCGATGCTTCAGTTTGGAACAGACAAACCGGATCTTCGAAATCCATTAAGAATCATTGATGTGACAGAATTTTTCCAGAGATGTACTTTCAAACCTTTCCACGGACAGACTGTACGCGCAATCAATGTGCATGCGAAATTGTCAAAAGGACAGCATGCGAAACTGTTAAAATTCGCTCAGTCCATCGGTATGGGAGGTCTTGGATATCTGGAAGTAAAAGAAGAGATGAAATATAAAGGACCGATCGATAAATTTATTCCGGATGATATGAAGATGGAACTTGCCGAAATGGCAGGATTATCTGTAGGAGATACGATCTTCTTTATTGCTGCCCCGGAAAAAGCGGCCTGCATCTTTGCCGGACAGCTTCGCGACGAATTGGGAAGCAGATTAGATCTTTTGGAAAAGAACGCGTATCGTTTCTGCTATATCAATGATTTCCCAATGTATGAGATCGATGAAGAGACAGGAAAACTTGGATTTACTCACAATCCATTCTCTATGCCGCAGGGCGGTCTGAAGGCACTGGAAGAAAAAGACCCTCTGGAATTGCTGGCTTATCAGTATGATATTGTCTGCAACGGAGTGGAATTATCTTCCGGAGCGGTAAGAAATCATGACATGGAAATCATGGAAAAAGCTTTCGAGATTGCAGGATATGATAAAGAGACATTGAAAGATAAGTTCGGCGCTCTCTATAATGCATTCCAGTTCGGAGCACCGCCTCATGCCGGAATGGCGCCGGGACTTGATCGTATGATCATGCTTCTTAGGGAAGAGGAAAATATCAGAGAGGTTATCCCATTCCCGATGAGCGGAACCGCTCAGGATCTGTTATGCGGAGCTCCAAGCGAGATTACAGAGCAGCAGCTGCGTGAAGTGCATATCAAAGTAAGAGACTAAAGATCGTAAGAAACGGCGGACACGAAGAGGGATTTTTTCATAGACTAAGAAAAAAGGAGAAATGTTCTATGAAGAAATGTTGGTGTGAAAAGCACCATAAAGATCCCCAGGATATTTGCTGTCCGGATTCTTTTGCCCAGTATGGAACGGTTGGAAGAGTCCCTTCCGGAAGTTATCTTTCTTTTTATGAAGTTTTTCGGGAGGGAACGGATATCTCTTTGGAAGAAGAGCAGACGATCATTCTCCAGCCTGGTTTTTTGTACTTGATTGATTATATCTTTTTGGCGACGATCGGACCGGGGAACCGCTTTCAGGTCATTCCGTATATTAACCAGCAGCCGGGTCTGCTGTATTCTGTTTTTTCCATATCAGGAAACGAGGATACTGCCACAGGTGCCGGATCCTTTACGACCAATGCGGCATGGGATGATGCGGCAGAGCTGCGCTTTCGTGTTACAGCAGGAAGCGATGCCGGTACCGTAGATGCCGGTGTCCAGGGCGCCGTTTCGATTACGCCGCTGATTCGAAGGTAAGAAGAACAATATAGCAAAGAAGAAGTTCAGGATTTTTGCAGAGAGGCAGGAATCCTGGGCTTTTTATTTCACTTGGAATTTTCAATCAGGAGAAAAACATGTTAAGATAAAAGAAAGGGAGAGAAAGGAGATGGGCATATGGCAGTTATTGGTGCGGTTATGGTTCCTCATCCGCCGCTGATCATACCGGAAGTGGGACGTGGAGAGGAAAAGGAGATTCAAAAGACCATAGATGCCTACCGTCAGGCGGCACAGGAGGTCGCGGCGCTTCAGCCGGAGACGATTATTGTTACAACACCCCATTCCATCATGTATGGGGATTATTTTCATATTTCGCCTGGCGTCGGTGCAAAAGGGGATTTTGGGCAGTTTCGGAGTCCTGAAGTAAAGATACAGGTAAAGTATGATACGATATTTGCGGAAGAATTAAGTCTGGAAGCAGACGAACATGGATTTATGGCGGGTACCCTTGGAGAACGGGATCCTCGTTTGGATCATGGGACGATGATTCCTTTGTATTTTATCAACCAGGCCTATACCGATTATCAAGCTGTACGGATTGGATTGTCAGGATTATCTTTTGCCGATCATTATACTTTGGGACAATATATACAGGAGACGGCAAATCGTTTGGGGAGAAGAACTATAATTGTTGCCAGCGGAGATCTGTCTCACCGTTTAAAGGAAGACGGACCATACGGTTATCGGGAGGAAGGGCCGGAATATGACAGAGAGACCATGGAACTCATGGGAGAAGCAGACTTTGGACGATTGTTTGATTTTTCCGAAGAGTTTTGCCAGAAAGCCGGAGAATGCGGGCATCGCTCGTTTCTGATTATGGCAGGCGCCTTGGATCGAATGAAGGTAAGTGCTCAGAAGCTTTCCTATGAAGGGCCATTTGGAGTTGGTTATGGTGTTTGTACTTATCGGACAGAAGGCATCGACGACAGCAGGAATTTTAAAGATCGCCATTTCAAACGGGAACTTCGAAAGGCTCAGGAAAAGAAAGAGCAGGAAGATGCATACGTCAGATTAGCACGAAAATCGCTGGAAGGATATATGCTGAAACATACGCCGATTTCTGTGCCGAAAGATTTGCCGGAAGAATTTCTTAGCCGAAAAGCGGGCGTGTTTGTCTCTTTGAAAAAAGACGGGAGATTGAGAGGCTGTATCGGAACAATCGCTCCGACGACTGGATCAGTGGCGGAGGAAATCATACAAAATGCAGTAAGCGCAGGCACCAAAGATTATCGATTTCCACAGGTAGCTTATGAGGAACTGCCTTATTTGGAATATAGTGTCGATGTTCTTGGAGAGCCGGAAGAGATCGATTCTCCGGATCAACTGGATGTGAAAAAATATGGCTTGATTGTGACGAAGGGAAGAAAAAGAGGTTTGCTTCTGCCGGATTTGGAAGGTGTCGATACGATCGAGGATCAAATCATGATAACGAAGCAAAAAGCAGGGATCAATCCTGATGATGAGGATGTCAAGATGGAGCGGTTCCAGGTAATAAGGTATAGGTGATGAAAATGCGAACAGAAGTGATTTGCCGGACATGCATGCATCATTGCCGCCTGAAGGAAGGGCAAACCGGAAGATGCAGAGCAAGGAAGAATATAGAAGGAAAGGTCGTTTGTGCCAATTACGGCAGGCTGACATCCATGGCTTTGGATCCAATCGAGAAGAAACCTTTGAAAAGATTTCACCCTGGCAGCCGAATCTTATCGGTGGGAAGCTATGGCTGTAATCTGTCCTGCCCTTTTTGTCAGAATCATCAGATCTCTATGGCCGGCGAGGATGAGATCCAAACAGTGTTCCTCTCACCCCGGGAGCTGTGCGAGAAAGCATTAGAAACAGTCCCTTTGGGGAATATTGGGGTGGCATTTACTTATAATGAGCCGATGATTGGATATGAATATATCAGAGATACGGCGGTATTTTTAAAGAAAGAGCATCTAAAAACGGTAGCAGTGACCAACGGATCGGTTTCTTTGGAGGCCGTCGGGGAAGTTATGCCGCTGGTCGATGCCTGGAATATTGACCTAAAAGGATTTACAAAAAAGTATTATGAAAAGCTGGGAGGAAATCTTTCAGTGGTTCAGTCTTTTATCAAAGAAGCTGCAAAATATGGGCATGTAGAGTTAACAACGCTGATTGTACCAGAGGAAAACGATCAGGAAGAGGAGATGGAAGAGATGGCAAAATGGATCGCAGATATAGATCCCAACATCCCGCTGCATGTTACAAGATTCTTCCCGAATTGGCAAATGCAGGATCGTCCGCCGACAGAGGTGGATATGGTATATCATCTTGCCCGAATCGCAGGCAAACATTTAAAATATGTATATACCGGAAATTGCTGATATCATGCTTAAGAAGGCAAAAGGAGGGACAAAAATGAATATACTGGTAAGTGCATGTCTGCTTGGTGTGAACTGCAAATATGATCAGGGGAATAATTTTCAGGAGCGGGTGGCGAGATTAAAAGAAAAGTACCATCTGATTCCGGTTTGTCCCGAAATCATGGGAGGTCTTTCGACACCGCGGATTCCGGCGGAAGTCTGTGGGAAGAGAGTGGTTATGAAAGATGGTACGGATGTGACCTGCCAATTTGAAAATGGAGCGAAAGAAGCATGGAAGCTGGCAGAGATGTTTGACTGCCGCTATGCGATTTTAAAAGAAAAAAGCCCCTCCTGTGGGAACGGGCAAATATATGACGGAACATTTACAAAAACATTGACTCACGAGGATGGAGTGACGGCAAAGTTTCTAAAAGAACATGGAATCTGCGTATTGGGGGAAAAGGATCCATCTTTGGAATCTTTGCTGGAGAAAGGAAACGAAAATGAAACGAAAGACTGTTAGAAATACATTGGCTGGAATCATTGCCTCTTTTAGCGTGCTTTCTGTGTCAACGTTTGAATACGCAATCTGCAGAAAGAAGAAACGGCCGGATGTCAGACGGAAGAAAAAGTGGAAGCCATATCTGGAGTTTGTATTAAAGGAACAAAATTGGCTGAAACGCCACAGAGGAAGAAGGCAGGAGATTTTATCAGCAGACGGATTAAAACTTCGTGCGATGTATATTCCAAGGAAAAATGCAAAAGGTATTATTATATGCATGCATGGATATCATTCAGAGGTAGATATTGAATTTGTTCCGGAAATCCGATTCCTTTGGAATCTGGGGTATGAGATCCTGCTTCCGTGGCAGCGAAGCCATGGTCAAAGTGAAGGCCGCTATATCACTTACGGTGTAAAAGAACGGTATGACTGCAGAAAATGGATACAATATGCGAATAGTCAGCTTGGAGCGAAAGAAAAGGATATTTTCCTCTGCGGAATTTCTATGGGATGTGCTACGGTGCTTATGACAGCAGGATTGAAACTTCCGAAAAATGTCAGAGGAATCATTGCGGACTGCGGATTTACATCTCCCTGGGAGATTGTCTGTCATGTCGTAAGGAAGAAATATCATCTTCCGCCGTATCCGCTGATGTTTTTTGTGAATGCAATCTGCCGTATTGCAGCGGGATTCAGCCTGAAAGAAGCATCCGCAGAAGAAGCAATGAAGAAAAATAAGATCCCGGTTTTATTTATCCATGGAGATAAAGACCGATATGTTCCAATGTGGATGACTTATCGGAATTATCAGGCCTGTGCAGCGCCAAAGGAACTTTATATTGTTCCGGGGGCGGCTCATGCGCTGGCGTTCTCCTATGACAGAGAAGAAGGAAGACGAAGGATCAAACATTTTATCCAGAAAAATGAGAGGTGATTGCAATGAAACATCATTACGATGTCATCATGATTGGTGCCGGACCATCGGCAATCTTTTGCGCTTATGAATTGATCGGCAAACGTCCGAAAACGAAGGTCTTAATGATTGAGAAAGGCAGGCGCATTGAGGATCGGAGATGTCCGAAACGAGATACCAATGTTTGCGTAGGATGCCAGCCATGTTCCATTACAACAGGATTTGCCGGGGCCGGGGCATTTTCCGATGGAAAATTATCTTTGTCTCCGGATGTAGGAGGGAATCTGCCGGAGATCCTGGGATATGACCGTACCACAGAGCTTTTAAAAGAATCCGATCAGATTTATTTAAAATTCGGCGCAGATACAAAAGTTTACGGTATTCATCGGGAAGCTGAGATTGCCGGAATCCGAAAAAAGGCGATCCAGGCGAATTTGAAATTGATTGAATGTCCCATTCGCCATTTAGGTACGGAAGAAGGATATAAAATTTATTCCAGACTTCAGGAATATCTGTTGGATCGCGGTGTGGAAATGAGATTCCAGACTATGGTGGAAGATATTATCATCGAAGATGGCCGTGCAAAAGGAGTTGTTACGGACAAAAATGAGACATTTACGGCCGATGAGATTGTAGCTGCCGTCGGAAGAGAAGGTTCGGAATGGCTGAGTGATCTTTGTCGGAAATATGGGATTGAGACCCAGGTCGGAACGGTAGATGTAGGCGTCAGGGTCGAGGTTCGGGACGAGATTATGGAAGAGCTGAATCAGAGTCTTTATGAGGCGAAGCTGGTCTACTATACACCGACGTTTGATGATAAAGTAAGAGTCTTTTGCAGCAATCCGTCCGGAGAGGTTGCGACAGAATATTACGAAAACGGCCTGGCAGTCGTCAACGGTCATGCCTATAAGGCGAAAGATCACAAGACCAGCAATACGAATTTTGCTCTGCTGGTATCGAAGAATTTTACGAAACCGTTCAAAGAGCCGATCCAATATGGAAAACACATTGCCCAGCTTAGCAATATGCTTTGTGATGGAAAGATCCTGGTGCAGCGTTTCGGAGATTTTATCCGCGGAAGAAGGACGACAGAAGAGCGTCTGATCAGAAATAATATTACACCAACGCTAAAAGACGCAGTTCCGGGGGATCTATCTTTAGTGTTTCCCTATAGAATCATGAAAGATATAGAGGAAATGATATATGCTCTCGATGAGGTGACGCCTGGAATGGCAAGCGATGAAACCCTCCTTTACGGGGTAGAAGTGAAATTTTATTCCAATAAGATTTTGGTGAATGAGGATTTTGAGACCAATGTGAAAGGTCTCCGTGCAGTCGGAGACGGCGCTTCGGTTACCAGAGGGCTTCAGCAGGCATCGGCCAATGGGCTGAGCGCTGCAAAGAGCATTCTGAAACAGTGGGAAGAACAAGAATAGAAAAAAGGAAGGGAAAATGCCCTGATGCTATGCTTCATCAGGGCGGATATCCTTTCCTTTTTTCTTATGAAAGGCTTCATTTGCCTGCTTTCCGGCGAGGATCAGGCGTTCCAGACCTTCCTGCGGACATAAGAAACTGCCCAGCGGGTAAGGGGTTTTTGTATATAATCCATGAAAATCGGTCCCTCCGGTCATGAACAGATCATGTTCTTTGCAGATCGACTGAATCTGATCCATGGTTGTTTGATCATTCCGGGGATGATATAGTTCGATGCCGTCGATCATGTGCTCCTGGGCCATCATTTCCATCAGTTCCGGATTCTTATATTGTCCCGGATGAGCGAGAACCGGAACTCCGCCGCAGGAACGGATCAGATCAATGGCTTCGTCAGCATACATGTAGTCAGTAGGGAACTTGTGGGGACTGCCTGGAGAAAACAGTTTCTGATGAAGTTCACCGATTGGATGTCCGGTATAGCCCATAAGGGATAAGACCTGCATAATATGGGTATAATAGATGCCGGTACTTTGGCGTGCCGCATCATATAATTGTTCCATGGTGACTGGATATTCATCCATCAGTGTTTGATAAGAATGAACCACAGATTCCGAAAAAAGCTTGAGATCTTTGTCCAATTTTTTTTGAAGCCGTTTGGTATCTGCCGGATAGTAGCACAGAAGATGGACATTAATGCCGGTCTCTTTGTGCCGGGCAGTAATCTCGGCTCCGGGGATAACATTTAAATCCAGCTGGCGCCCAAGTTCCAAAGCAGCGGGAATGGAATGTGCAGATTCATGATCTGTGACGGCGATATAGTCCAAATCAATTCTTTTGGCATAGCAAAAGAGCTGGTCAAGATCCATTGCTCCGTCAGACAAAACGGTGTGGCAGTGTAAATCAGCTTTCATAGGAAAGTTCCTCCTTTGTTTTTCAAGATAAGTTTGTGTCGTTTTCTAATTTCCGAAGAATATGTAAAATATCGTCAACCGCATGATAAAAAGCAGTCTTGTCATCCTCTGAGAGAAGATCGAATTTGCCTGCGAGACGATCCTTCACGAGACGTTGTTCTTGTTCAATAAACTCTTTTCCCTGAGGAGTCAGACAAACGTAGACTTTTCGGCGATTGTCCCCCATATGGAACTTCTGCACGTATCCGTATTTTACCAAAGGCGCGACTGCGCGGGTCGCCTGTTCTTTGGAGGAGGCAATGTAGGAAGAAATCTGGGACATGTTTAAACTTTTGTGGCTGGAGAGAGCGAATAAGATGAACATTTGAGTCCTGGTCAAAGCAATCGAATGCAGATCAATGGTGTTAAACAGTAGTTTTTGCACAGCCGGAAATATTTCCATAAGCGCAGAGATATTTTTCATAAATGATAGATCCTCCTTATCTGATGTTTTTATTATAACACGCTGTTCACGAAGGTCAATGGTTGACAAATGTCAATTAATAACGTAGAATTATTTTGATAAATATCAACAATTTGGACGTAAGGAGGAGACAAACAACGATGAGTATCGAAGCATATGGAAATTATCTGAAACGTCAGGCAGCTGTTTGCCGTGATAATTGTGAGATTGAGAAAGAATTATATGAAGAATTAGGAGTGAAAAGAGGCCTGCGCGATATGGATGGTGTCGGCGTCCTGGCAGGGCTTACCAATATTTCGAATATCCAGTCCAGTAAGATGGCAGACGGGAAAAAGGTGCCATGTGAAGGAAGGTTGTTTTACCGTGGATATGATATAAAAGATTTGGTAGGAGGATTTCTTTCCGGGAACCGATATGGATTTGAAGAAATTGCTTATCTTTTGCTATTTGGGAAATTAGCAGATAAAAAAGAACTGGATGAATTCCGTCATATTTTGTCATCAGGGATGACTCTGCCGAAGAATTTTACAAGAGATGTTATTTTAAAAGCGCCAAGCAGTGATATTATGAATTCGCTGACGAAAGGAGTTCTTACTTTAGCGTCCTATGACGACGATGCATCGGATATAACGATGGAAAATGTTCTGCGTCAATGTCTGATGCTGATCAGTGTCTTTCCGATGTTGGCTGTCTACGGGTATCATGCTCATAATCATTATAATAACGACGACAGTTTATATATTCACCGCCCGGATCCTAACGCATCTATGGCAGAGAATATATTAAGACTGCTGCGTCCGGACAAGTCCTTCACGCCATTGGAGGCAAAGGTGCTGGATCTTGCGCTGGTGCTTCATATGGAACATGGCGGAGGAAATAATTCCACATTTACGACTCATGTCGTAACTTCTGCCGGATCCGATACTTACTCTGTTATTTCTGCGGCATTATCTTCCTTAAAAGGACCAAAGCATGGAGGAGCTAATATTAAAGTCGTGGAAATGATGCGGGATTTGAGAGAACATGTGGAAGACATGGAAGATCAGGAACAAGTAGAAGCATATTTAAAGAAGCTGCTGCATAAGGAAGCATTTGATCAAAAAGGATTAATTTACGGTATGGGACATGCAGTTTACAGCATCTCTGATCCGAGGGCGCAGATTTTTAAGGAATTTGTTCAGAAGCTGGCAGTGGATAAAGGAAGAGAAGAAGATTTCAAATTATATTCTATGGTCGAAACACTGGCTCCGGAAGTAATCGGAAGAGAGCGTCAAATTTATAAAGGCGTCAGCGCAAATGTGGACTTCTACAGCGGATTTGTGTATAGTATGCTGGATATTCCATTGGAATTGTTCACACCGATCTTCGCAATGGCCAGAATCGTGGGATGGAGCGCACACCGTCTGGAAGAACTGACCAACGTCGATAAGATTATTCGTCCGGCTTATATGAGCGTTGGAGAGGAGAAAACATATATAGATTTGGAAGATCGATAGAAAATAGAATAGAAATATAAAAAATCAGGATCATCTTGAAAAGATGAGTCCTGATTTTTTTGAAAGGGAAATTTTCGTTTATGATCTGGGACCTAACCAATGATATGGAAGGAAATTCCTGAGCCGTTGACACAGAGATTCCGGAGAGATTTGTGAAAACGATAGGTTCTTCGGCTTCTGTAAATCTGCGGCAGGAAAAAGCTGTCCCAAATCACCATGTACTGCACATAGATTAGAGATTTGCAATAACGGATGCGTTTGCATCAACCTGGTTTCCTGTAAGGAAGCTGATATCTTTTGCTTCGCCCATTTCCGTTACTACCATAATGGTCATTGCCGGATGTCCGGCTGCCTTGATTTTCTCTTGGCTAAAGCGGATCAATGGATCTCCGGCTTTTACAATATCGCCGACTTTTACAAGAGGCTCAAATCCGTCACCGTTCATTGCTACGGTGTCCAAACCGATGTGGAGCAGGATTTCCATACCGTTTGCGAAGCGAAGTCCGCAGGCATGATTGCTTCCTTCCATGACGATTGTTACGGTACCGTCTGCAGGAGCGGTTAATACTTCATTTTCCGGATCGATTGCCATACCGTCACCTAATGTTTTGCTTGAGAACACGGCATCCGGTACATCTTCGATTGCTACAGTTTTTCCTGTCAGGTATGCTTTTAATTCGTGAACTTCACCTGATGGAATCTCTGCCTGTTCTGCAGGAGCTGCGCTGTCTTCTGCAGGAGCCGCATCGCTGGAAACTCCTTTTTTCTTACCAACAGTAAGCGTTAAAATCAAAGGTACAGCGATTGCGATGGCAGCACAAATGGCAAACAGTACCATAAATTTCGGCTGAATGGAAAGGATTCCAGGGAGACCGCCGACACCGATGGCGTTTGCTGTGACGCCTGTTGTTACTGCGATGCATCCGGCAATGGCAGAACCGATCATACCACATAAGAATGGGAATCCATATTTAAGGTTTACACCGAAGAGAGCCGGCTCTGTTACACCAAGGTAGCAGGAGATGCAAGCTGGGATGGATACTTCTTTTGCCTGTTCATCATGTTTCTGCAAAAAGATCATTCCAAGTACTGCAGAACCCTGTGCAATGTTGGAAAGAGCGATCATTGGCCAAAGTGTTGTTCCGCCGAAGTCAGCAATCAGCTGAAGGTCAATGGCGTTACTCATATGATGGAGTCCGGTGATAACCAATGGTGCGTAAACAAATCCGAAGACTGCACCGAACAGACTCTTCACATTGGATGTAAGACCGGCATTTACAACATCAGAAACTGCTGTACCGATTGCCCATCCGATTGGTCCTACGATGAAATGTGCAACCATAACTGCGAGCAGAAGAGAGCAGAACGGTACAACAATCATAGAGACGACAGCCGGACATATTTTGCGGAAGAAACGCTCCAAATATACCAGAACAAATCCGGCAAGGATCGCAGGAAGTACCTGAGCCTGATAACCGATCATATCAACCTGTGCAAAACCGAAATCCCATTTTGGAATATCCGCTGCAGCGGTAGAAGCAACACTGTAAGCGTTTAACAGCTGTGGAGATACCAATGTGATACCAAGTACGATACCGAGTGCCTGGCTGGTACCCATCTTCTTCGTAATAGACCAAACGATAGATACTGGCAGGAAGTGGAAAATCGCTTCACCGATCAGCCATAAGAAGTTGTAAATTCCATTCCAAAGGACGGATGTCTGGATCAGAGACTGAGTTCCATCACCAAACATGTAAACTTCACCGATGATGTTTCGGAAGCCTAAGATCAAACCACCTGTGATAATGGCCGGAATCAATGGTGAAAAGATTTCAGCAAGGTTTGCCATTAATCTCTGCAATGTTGTCTGATTGGATTTTGCAGCGTCTTTTGCAGCTTCTTTAGAAACTCCTTCGATACCTGCAACAGCTACGAAGTCATTGTAGTATGTACTGACTTCGTTTCCAATGATAACCTGGAACTGTCCAGCCTGTGTGAATGTACCCTTTGTGGTTGGAAGAGCTTCGATTGCCTCGATATCGGCAAGTTTCGGATCCGCAAGAACAAAACGCATTCTTGTGACACAGTGAGTAACTGCTGCGATGTTTTCTTTACCGCCGACGAGATCAAGCAATTGGCGGCATTCATCTGTAAATTTTCCCATATTTTTACCTCCGTTTTTCTTAAAAACTTCACCTTGTTTAAACAAGTTTTACTTGATGATGTTATTATAGCTTGTTTAAACATGTTTGTCAATGCCTGATTTCAAAAAATAAAAAAAATCAGGCAATGGGCCAAAAACCCGCTGCCTGACAGCATAGTAAAAGAATTAACTTGTATAATCAAGTCGAATAATGCGGATGCTTCATGCGCTGTGCCTGATCATAAAAAGCAAATTTATCAGGGCGATGCCGAGACTGTGTAAATTCAAATATGATACCGTCTCCGTTATAGGTCCAGCTGCTGACAACAGCAAGACAGTTATAATCTTTCATATCCATATATTTCTCATCAATCTGGGTCATACGTTCCACGGTCATCTTCCGCTTGGTGGTGACGATCTTCTCCCCCAGAGTTTTTTCGATATATTCATAAATGGAATACTGGGCAATCTCCGGTGTTAATTCACCGACGATATCTTTTAGAAAATAATTGTGGTCGATAATCAGCGCAGTTCCGTTAAAATAGCGAACTCGCTGGATGTAATAGATCTCTTTCCCCACAGGAAAAGCTGTACGCTGGTTGATACGTTCATCTACCGTAAGCTCTGCAAAACAGATAATTTTGGTTTCATAATCTTTCTTATTTCTTGTTGCGGCTTCTTTGAGACTTTCAATCTCATCAAACAAAAATTCGGACTGATCCTTTGGCTGGTAGATGATATTAACGCCTTTTCCCTGGAGGCTCTGGACATATCCATTCTCTGCAAGCAGTCCGATCGCCCGGCGAATTGTATTCCGGGAACAGTCAAATTCTTCAATCAGGGTGTGCTCAGAGGGAAGGGTGCTGGAACGTGGATATTCTTCTGATTCGATTCGCTCCCGCAAAATCTCGTAGATATGATGATATTTTGCTGCGGCCATTTCTTTCACCTCTTTTCACTTGTTTATACAACCTAGAATATCATAATGAAAGGAAAACTACAAGAGTTTCAAGAAAAAGAAAATTTTTACAGTGAAAAAAATGGAAAACTATCAATAAAATAGAAACTGATAAAATTCATCAAAAACGTATATTGTATTCATTTTTATCTGTGATATAATTATACGTAGTTAGCGAAAACTAACTAAATAAAACAGAGAAATCTGGAGAAATGGAGGTAACGCATGAAGCAGATGAAAGAATGGGAAGGTTTTCAGGGAAGGCTCTGGAAAGAAGAAATCAATACAAGAGATTTCATTCAGGAAAACTATCAGCCATATGACGGAGATGAGAGCTTTCTTGAAAACCCGACAGAAGCAACAGATAAGCTGTGGGGAATCCTGCAGCAGCTGCAGAAAGAAGAGAGGGCAAAAGGCGGCGTTTTGGACATGGATACGGATGTGGTATCTGGTTTGACGTCTCACGGCCCTGGATATATAAGTGAAGAAACAAAAGATCTGGAAAAGATTGTAGGTCTTCAGACAGATAAACCGCTGAAACGAGCATTTATGCCGTTTGGAGGAATCAAAATGGCAGAGGAGTCCTGCCGAAATTATGGATACGAACCGGCGAAAGAGCTGCATAAGATTTTTACAGAGTACGCAAGGACTCATAATGAGGCGGTTTTTGATGCCTACACACCGGAAATGAAGAAAGCGCGTCATAATAAGATCATCACAGGGCTTCCGGATACTTATGGACGAGGAAGAATTGTGGGTGATTATCGAAGAGTAGCGCTGTATGGTGTCGATCTATTGTTAGAAGAAAAAGAAAGAGATTTTGACAACTGTGGATGCGGAACGATGACCGATGACGTGATTCGTCTGCGGGAAGAAATTGCTTTGCAGAAAAAAGCCTTAAAGGGCATGAAAGCCATGGCAGAGATTTATGGATATGATATCTCCCGACCGGCAGAGAATGCAAAAGAAGCAATTCAGTGGATGTACTTTGCCTATCTTGCGGCAATTAAGACACAAAACGGGGCGGCAATGAGTATCGGAAGAGTGGCAACGTTCCTGGATATTTATATTCAGAGAGACTTGGAAAAAGGAATTTTAACGGAAAAAGAAGCGCAGGAACTGATCGATCATCTAACGATGAAATTCCGTATGGTGAAATTCGCAAGAATTCCTTCTTATAATCAGCTGTTCTCCGGAGATCCGGTATGGGCAACACTGGATTTGGCAGGAATCGGCGTCGACGGACGTTCCATGGTGACAAAGACGGATTTCCGTTTCCTTCATACCTTGGAAAACATGGGACCGTCACCGGAACCAAACCTGACGGTTCTGTATTCTTCTGATCTGCCGGAAAACTTCAAAAAATATGCGGCAGATATTTCCATCCGAACCAGTTCCGTACAGTATGAAAACGATGATGTCATGAAACCGATCTGGGGAGATGACTATGCGATCTGCTGCTGTGTGTCTGCAACTCAGACAGGAAAAGAAATGCAGTTCTTTGGAGCAAGAGCCAATCTGGCAAAATGCCTGCTGTATGCGGTCAACGGCGGAGTGGACGAGAAGACGAAAGAACAGGTAGGACCAGCATACATGCCGATCACATCCGAGTATTTGGATTATGATGAGCTGATGGCAAAATATGATCAAATGATGGACTGGCTGGCAGGGCTCTATGTCAATACACTGAACCTGATCCAGTATATGCACGATAAATATTACTACGAATCAGCTTTGATGGCATTGATTGATACGAACGTACGAAGAACTTTTGCCACGGGAATTGCAGGATTTTCTCATGCGGTCGATTCCCTAAGCGCCGCAAAATATGCCAAAGTAAAAATTATTCGTGATGAAAATGGAATTGCGTGCGACTATGAGACAGAGGGTGATTTCCCGAAATATGGAAACGACGATGACCGAGCTGATGAGATTGCGGTATGGCTGCTGCGCACCTTCTTAGAGAAGATCGAGAAACATCATACCTATCGGGATTCTGAGCCTACTACATCCATTCTTACCATTACATCCAATGTGGTATACGGCAAGGCAACAGGGTCCATGCCGGATGGAAGAAAGGCCGGAGAGCCTTTAGCGCCTGGGGCCAACCCAAGTTACGGGGCGGAGCAAAATGGTCTCTTGGCATCCTTAAACTCTGTGGCGAAACTTCCATATGAATGGGCACTGGATGGAATTTCCAATACTCAGACCATCAATCCGGATGCCTTAGGACATGAGGAACAGGAAAGAATTCAGAACCTGGTTCGTGTGATGGATGGATACTTTGATCAGGGAGCACATCACTTAAACGTCAACGTGTTTGGAAAAGAAAAATTAATTGACGCAATGGAACATCCGGAGAAAGAGGAATACGCAAACTTTACGATTCGTGTTTCCGGATATGCGGTAAAATTCATTGACCTTACCAGAGAACAGCAGCTGGATGTGATTTCCAGAACCTGCCATAAGGCCATGTAGGACTCTCAGAAATGAAAGATACAAAACCAACCGGCAGAGTTCATTCTCTGGAAACTTTTGGACTGGTGGATGGGCCGGGCGTGCGGTATGTTGTTTTTCTTCAGGGATGCCGCATGCGCTGCCAATACTGCCACAATCCGGAAACCTGGAAAGAAGACAGTCAAAATATATGGACGCCCCAGGCTCTCTTAGAGAGGGCCTGGCGGTACCATAGATATTGGGGACCGGACGGAGGAATCACGGTCAGCGGTGGGGAACCGCTGCTCCAGATTGATTTTTTAATCGAGTTTTTCCGTCTGGCAAAACAAAAGAAGATTCATACGGCATTGGACACTTGCGGCCAGCCCTTTACAAAAGATGAGCCGTTCTATGGAAAGTGGAAAGAGCTTATGAAGTATACAGATCTGGTCATGCTGGATCTAAAAGAAATGAATCCGGCACGGCATCGAACGCTGACCGGGAGGGGTAACAAGAATATTTTGGAAATGGCAGAAGAACTCGCCGGAATGAAAATCCCGGTATGGATTCGGCATGTATTGGTTCCGGGATTGACAGACGACAAAGAAGAGCTCTTGGAACTAAAACGATTCATGGATCATCTGGGGAATGTAGAAAAATTCGAGCTGCTCCCCTATCATACTTTGGGAGTATTAAAGTGGGCAGAACTTGGAATCGAATATCCTCTGGATGGAATCTTGCCTCCGACGGAAGAAGAGATCGAAGAGGCAGAAAAAATATTTCGCTAAAACATAAACAAACATAAATAAAGCAAAAGCGGCCGAGCTTCCTTCCGGCCGTACGAAAGGATCCTGCATTGCGGGATTCTTTTTCTTTGAACAAACTTTTCTCAATTTTTTTTCACATAGACTTCACAGAAAAAATTTATGATAGAACAAAAATATCAGGAAGGAGAGTTTATGTACTTAATAAAAAATGCTTGGAAAAATGTAATCCGTTCCAAGGGAAGAAATATTTTGATCTTTTTGATCGTATTTGCGATTACACTTGCGGCTACGATTTCTTTGGCCATCCGTCAGGCTGCGGAAACTGCTAAGACCGATGGATTAGAAGATACGGAAATCACAGCGCAGATTACCTTTGATCGGCAGTCTATGATGAAATCGATGGGAGAAGCAGGAGCAGATCGGTCCGATATGAAAGAGAAAATGGCGCAGGTGGAAGGGCTTTCTTTGAGTCAATTACAAAAATATGCCAAATCCGATGCGGTCAGCAATTTCTATTATTCGATGGTATGCTCTTTTGACGGTACCGATATAGAAGAAATCAGTACAGATACAACATCAGATTCCAATGTACTGATGAATGGAAAAAATGGAATGTCCGGAGGAAATGGCCAAGGGACTTTTTCGGTGATTGGATACAGCAGTGAGGATGCCATGACAGATTTTATCAGCGGAACCTGCAAGATTACAGAGGGCTCTATGTTTGAAAATGATGCATCGAAACAACAATGCATCATCAGCGATGAGCTGGCTTCCTATAATTCATTGAAAGCAGGGGATACCATCGAACTGGAAGATCCAAACGACAGTTCACAGACCATAAAACTTACGATTACGGGAATCTACAGCAACAGCGCTTCTACATCTGAGGAAAATGGAGCGATGAACCAAAGAAATCCGGGATCTGATCCGGCAAACCAGATTTATACCAGTTATGCTGCTTTAAATGGGCTGGTCAAAGATTCGGATTCCATTTTAAAACAGACCAATGGAACCTATGTATTTGACGATTATGATGCATATGAGACATTTACAAAAGATGTGGAAGAAATGGGATTGGATGAAAATTACACGGTAACGTCACAAGATGTGGAACGTTACGAGCAGAGTTTGATTCCTCTGGAAAATCTGAGTACCTTCGCTGGCTATTTTCTGGTGGTCGTCTTTGTGATCGGAGCCATTGTACTGATGGTCATTCATATTTTTAATATTAGAGAAAGAAAATATGAAATCGGAGTATTGACGGCGATTGGAATGAAAAAGTCAAAAGTCTGCATCCAATTTGTATTGGAACTGTTTTTCGTCACTCTTTTTGCCATGGTCATCGGGCTTGGTGCGGGAAGTGCTGCTTCTGTACCGGTGTCCAATCAGCTGTTGGAATCTCAGGTCGAAAGCCAGCAGGAGCAGGCAGAATCGGTAGAATCTAATTTCGGACGGGGCGGAAAAGGAAGCGGAGAAGGTCAGGAACCAGGAACCGCTGCTCCCGGCAGAAGCATGCCGCAGCAGGCGGCCCAGTATTTGTCTGATATCTCAGCCAGTGTGAACATGACAGTTATTTTACAGCTCTTTGGAATCGGCATCATATTAACCATATTGTCAAGTTTGACAGCCGTCATTTTTGTCGTTCGGTATGAGCCGCTGAAAATACTGACCAATCGGAGCTAAAGGAGATATTATGGATATATTAACGTTAAAAGATGTTGCCTATTCCTATGAAGAAAGCAGCAAAAAAGTGTTTGAAAATCTATCTTATACATTTGAGAGTGGAAAGATCTATGCGGTTGTTGGACGTTCCGGGGCCGGTAAAACGACATTGCTCTCTTTGTTGTCCGGTCTGGAAACACCGACAGAAGGAGCCGTTTGTTTTAAAGATCAGGATATTCGAAAGATTGACCGGTACAAATACAGAAGTCGGTATGTGGGAATTATCTTTCAGAGTTTTAATCTTCTGCCCCATCTGACTGCCATGGAAAATGTGATTTTGTCCATGGATGTGTCAGGAATCAAGTATTCTGACAAAAAGAAAAAGGCAATGGAACTGCTGAAAAAGGTCGGATTAGAGGAAGGAGAAGCGAAACGGCGTGTTCTCAAATTATCCGGCGGGCAGCAGCAGAGAGTTGCCATCGCAAGAGCTCTGTCCTATGACCCGGAGGTCATCCTGGCAGATGAGCCAACCGGGAATCTGGATAAAGAAACAGAAGATGAGATTATGAAAATCTTTCATCAGCTGGTACGAGAAGAAGACAAATGCATCATCATTGTGACTCATTCGGAGGAGGTATCCGCACAGGCGGACGAAATCAAGAGACTGTAGGTCTTGCCATAGCACGGATTTTCTCAGACAGAACTAAAATATTTTTTGTATCGTTCAGGGTGTGAAGGCTGTTTTCGATTTTTCCGACTTTTACATCCTGAATCATTGTTTTGATCTCCATAGTCATGTCATTTCCGTGAATCGGGAAATTTCTCTCGATGACAGAACCATTTTTCAGACGAATGGTATAGTTGGTGATTCGGTTGTAAAAAGGAATCTCAATGGTGCCGAAACTGCCGTTTATGAAAGCAGTGCGGTCTTTCCTGCGGTCGATTGCGCCTTCGGCATGTCCCGTGCAGCCGCCGGAAAAAGAAAGATCCGCGGAGAAATAAGTTTCGATTCCGTTTTCAACTTTTAGGGTGGAGGAAACCTTTTCTATGGATTCCGGGCAGATGGCAAGGATAAACCCAAGAACATAACTGCCGATATCGTTCAGCGCTCCGCCTTGTTCCGGATCAAAAAGGAAACAGTCAGAAGGCATACCGGAGGCATCAGAACAAAAAGATGTCTGAATATCAAGGATTTTTCCAATCAAGGAAAGATCCTTTTTTAAATGGGAAAAACCGTTATTGAATTTGGTTTTGAATGCTTCCAGACAATAGGTACCGGTTTCATTTCTCTTTGCTTGTATTTCGTCCACTTCCGCAGAAGAGAGCACAAGGGGTTTTTCGCATAAGACCGGAATATGGTGTTCCATCGCCTGAAGAATCCATTGTTTATGAAACTTATGGGTCAGAGCGATATAAACTGCATCGATCTTCGGATCTTGCAGCAAATCCTCATAGTGTTTGTAATATTTGATCTGCGGGTGTGCGGCGAGATAAGGATCATCCGTTGACAAAGATCTGGAAGCGATGGCAGCAATCCGTCCCTCGTCGTCTGCTTCTATCCCTTCGGCAAATCTTCGTGCAATATTTCCAAAACCAATGATTCCAAAATTCATAGAGCGGCTCCTTTCCAATTCTTTGATTGCTCTTATCATAACATGTTTTTTCGGAAATGATGAGGAATTTGGGAGAAATATAGTATAATAGAAAAAAATAGGAAGTAGGAGGAGCCAAATGTTATCATTTGAGAGTGATTATATCAAAGGAGCCCATGAAAAAATATTGGAACGTCTCTGTGAAATGAACCAGGATCCCCAGCCTGGTTATGGAAGCGACGCTTGTTGTGAAAGAGCGAAAGAAAAGATAAGAAAAGCTTGCGGATGTCCGGATGCCGATATCTTTTTCCTGACCGGGGGAACGCAGACCAACGCGATTGTCATCGATGGGATGCTGCGGCCTTTTGAGGGAGTCATCGCCGCAGATTCCGGCCATGTGAGCGTACATGAAGCAGGAGCCATTGAGTTTACAGGTCATAAAGTTTTGACAGTTCCCGGCGCTGATGGCAAAATACAGCCGAAAGTCCTTCGAGGATATTTGGAAAATTTCTGGAACGATGGGAATCATGATCACATGGTATTTCCGGGAATGGTCTATATTTCTCATCCTACAGAGTATGGAACCTTATATTGCCGGAAAGAGTTGGAAGACCTTGCAGACATTTGTCAGGAGTATCAGATTCCTTTGTACATGGATGGAGCTCGGTTAGGGTACGGACTTATGAGCAAAGAAAGTGATCTGACACTCCAAGATATCGCCCGGCTTTGCGATGTTTTTTATATCGGAGGAACAAAAGTAGGCGCGCTCTTTGGAGAAGCTGTCGTATTTACCCGGCATAATACGCCGAAACACTTTATCACACGGATCAAGAGACAGGGCGGCCTTTTGGCAAAGGGCTGGCTGTTGGGTGTACAGTTTGATGTGTTGTTTACCGATGACTTATATTATGAGATCAGCCGACAGGCCATACGGACAGCAGAGCAGATGAAACAAGGCTTTTTGGAGAGAGGGTATCAGCTCTTGATTGATTCTCCGACCAATCAGCAGTTTGTGATTCTGGAAAATACCGAGATGGAACGGCTGAAAGAAAAGATTGGATTCAGTTTTTGGGAGAAAATCGATGATGCTCACACGGCAGTCCGATTTGCCGCCAGCTGGGCGACCACAGAATCCGAAGTCCGGGAGCTGTTAAAAATCCTGGATGAAATTCATGAAGAGAAGGAAGGTTAGGCAGTGGAAAAGGAGATGGGAATTTTGAAGCAAGATTATGGTTCCATGGAAGAGGCGATTTGGGAATTATACGGAAGCAAGGTGTCAATCCTTAAGGAAGAACCTGTCTACGGAGGAGATATCAATGATGCCTGCAAGATCACACTTTCAACAGGGCAGAAGGTGTTTGTAAAACGGAATTCTGCTGTAAATCATAAATTTTTTACCACAGAGGCGCTGGGATTATATGCGCTGAAGGAGACGGGAGAGATTGGAGTGCCGGAAATTTTGGCAGGCGGCGTGGACGTGGCAAAAGGAATCTCTTTTCTTATGATGGAATACCTGGAGAGTGTGTCGAAGCGGGAAGATTATTGGGAAACCTTTGGACATCAGCTGGCGATGGTTCATCAAGCAGAGTGCAGATATTTTGTAAACTCAAAAGAAGGTTGTTATGGCTTTTTGGAGGATAACTTTATCGGGGCAGCGCCGCAGAAAAATACGCCCAAAGGAAACTGGATTGATTTTTACCGGGAGTGCAGGTTATTGCCGCAGATTCAGATGGCAAAGCATTATTTTACATTGGACACTCTGGGGCAATTTGAGCAGCTGTTGGAGCATCTGGAAGATTATTTGCGGGAACCGGAATTTCCATCCCTTTTACATGGCGATCTGTGGGGCGGAAATGTGATATGCGGAAACGATGGAAGAGCGTGGCTGATCGATCCGGCGGTTTACGTAGGAGATTTTGAGACAGATTTGGCGATGACTCAGCTGTTTGGAAGTTTTCCGGCCAGATTTTACGGCGCCTATCACGAGATTAATCCGATTCCGAAGGAATATGATGAGAGGAGGGATTTATACCAACTGTATCATTTGCTGAACCATTTAAATCTATTTGGAAGATCCTATCTAAGAAGCGTCATAGGAATTTTGGAGAAATATGTATCAGGTGGCAGTCTTTGAATTTGAACCTTGTTTTATGCTGTTCAAGAACTTTTTTGGCAATTTCTATCATTATTAGAGTTGATTTTTTAGCTGCAACAAGTTATGATTATAATGTTATAATGAAATAAAAAGAAATTGCAGTATAGTCTTTTTATATTATTAGGGTGAAAGTGTAGCAAAGACTATGAGAAAAGGAGATATTGGTATGGGAAAGTATTCACTGAAATATGGAAAGGGACAGAATCCTCTTTATGCGCAAGTAAAAGAAATAATACTAAAAAATATAAAAGATGGCATTTATATTGAAAAGATTCCAACGGAAAGGGAGTTGGAGGAGCTTTTTGGGGTAAGTAGGATGACAATTCGTTTGGCAGTGGATGAATTAGTCAAAGAGGGGTATTTGTTAAGAGAACGAGCAAAAGGTACAAGAATTCTTAATAGAAAAATATCGGAAAATATCAATTCTTTACGGAACTTTTCAAGTGAAATGAAGAGTAAAAATATAGAGTATGAAATACATAAAATAGAGATGACGATTATCAAAGCTGATTCAACAATAGCAGAAGCTTTAGAGATAGAAGAAAATACAAATGTGTATTCATTAACTAGAGTATATTATACAGAAGGAGAACCATTTTGCTTAATTATTAGTTATTTGCCTTCGGAATTAAATTTAAGTGTTGACGAATCAGTTTATAAAAAATCTTTATATGATTATCTAGAAAGAGAAAAGGGTGTTATTGTAACAAAATCATACGAAGATATAGAAGTAGGATTTGCGGATGACCTAGTAAGTAAAGAATTAAAAATAAATATAGAAGATGCAGTCCTATTTAGAACAAGAAAATCATTTGATCAAGATAATCATCATGTAGAATATACATTATCATATTATAAACCTGGAAAATATAAGTATTCTTTGGTTTTAACAAAATAAGATCCATATTTTATGGGTCTTATTTTTTGTATTGACTTTTTTGATTATAATGTTATAATGAAAATGTAAATAAAGTTATAACATTATAATTAATAAATGTAAAGAAGCAGAAATGTCAGCTGATAGTGCTAACAACGGTTTCCTATTAACATGATATGAATAAAATTATAGGAGGGAAAATGAGAGAAAAAAATAGTGTTTGGTATTATTTTGGCGGGGGAATGGAGAGCTTTGGCGTTCATGATAAAGCTGTAGAAAAAGAGTTACCTGATCCAAAGGATGATGAAGTACTAGCAAGAGTAGATGCTGTCGCGATATGTGCGTCTGATATAAAAATGATTCAAATGGGGAATGAGTATCCTTTATTTAAAAATAGAAATTTTAAAGAGGATCCGGCCGTTTTAGGACATGAATTATCGTTAACAATTGAAAAAGTCGGAAAAAATTTGAAGGGAAGATGGAAAAAAGGAATGCGAGTTGGTATTCAGCCAGATGTGTATATGAATGGAGATCGATATTGTATTGGTGTTAACGTACCGGGCGGAATGCAGAAATACATAATGTTGGAAAAGCCTATTTTTTATTCTGATCAGGGTGAGTCAATCTTCGAAATTGATAAGAATTTGAGTTATGCAACAGTGGCACAGCTGGAACCTAATGCATGTGTGGAGGCTGCATATGGTAAATGGGGGAGAGAGGATTTTTCGTGGAATGGATCATTATTGATATATGTCGGAAAAGATGGCGATGATGCGTTCATCTTAGATAAAAATTTAGAGCATAAAAAAATTTTTATGATAAGTGAGGGAGAAATAACAAAAAAATATCCTGAAAACACTATAAAAATAGAAATGAAAGATATTCATAGGGTGGCTCCCGATGGGTACAATGACATACTTGTACTGGGAAATATAGAAAGTGAGCAATTAAAAGAAATTGTAGGTAACATGAATAATGATTGTGTATTTTGTTGGTTACCGAGCTCGAGAAGCGATCAAATAGTGGAGGTAGATATTGCAAAAGTACACTATGGCAAAGTCAATTGGCTTGGATCTGATACAAAAAGATTATCAGATGCATTTAAAAAGGAAAGACAACGGCATGATTTGAAGGAAAATGGTCGTATGCTGATTATGGGAGGGGCAGGTGCCATGGGGAGAATTCATACGGCACGAGCTATAATGAATGAAAAAGGTCCCAGACAAATTGTAGTTGCCGCCAGGAGTATGCGAAGATTAGAAACGTTGATGGATAACTTTCACAAAATGGCGATACAAAAAGGGAAAAAACTACAAATTATTTCTACAAATGAACATAATTGGAAAGAAGAGATGTGGCATCTATGTAATAGGGAGGGATTTGACGATGTAGTAATTAGTGCGCCAGGAACAGAAGTCGTAAATAATGCAGTACCATTTTTGAGAAAAGATGGAATGATTGTTTTATTTTCAGGAACAAAATATGGAAGTTACGCCAATTTACCTTTAGGCTATGTAGCTAGTTTTGGAGCCAGAATAAACGCTAGCAGTGGATCAAGTGTGGAGAACGAAAAAGCAGTTTTAAACAAGATTGAGAATAATCAATGTGATTTAAATATGAATGTTATGGCAATTGCAGGATTTAATAGTATAAAAAAAGCTATTTTAGAAGTAAAGAAAGGAAGATATCCGGGTAAAGTTATTATTTATCCACAAATAGATGATTTGCCGATAGTTGAGATCGAGGAAATACGGGAATTCGATAAGGCTCTGTATAAAGCTTTAGTTCAAGGGGAATGGAGCAAACAAGCAGAGCGTGTCTTATATATAAAATATGGAAAGGAGGATAAATGTCATGAGTAATATTATCTGAGCTTTTGTGAAGAGATAGTATTTCAATCAATATCAAAATAAAAAATGGAGGAAAATTTATGGATCGAACGGAAATAAAAACCCCTTTTTTCATGGTAAATACAAAGTCATATTTGTGTAAAGAAAAAGTATTAGAAATTGCAAAAGAAGCGGACAGACTGGCTGAAAAATATGATATTACTGTCTTTATGATTGCACCGCATGTATATTTGGGTATCATTCAGAAAGTAACAAATAATTTGATTATTACGGCGCAACATGTGGATGGGAATTATTTAGGAAGAGGAATGGGGGACACTGTACCTGAATTTTTGCGTGATGTTGGGGTGACTGCGGCTTATATGAATCACGCGGAACATCCGATGACACTTGCAGAATTAGTACAGGCAATTCATAGAACAAAAGAGACAGGGATATTATCAGTTGTATGTTCAGATACAATAGAAGAAACAAAAGCAATTGCGATGTTAAATCCAGATATCATTTTGTGTGAACAGACAAATAAGATTGAAACCGGAACACTAAGTGACAATGATTATATGAAAAAATCAGTCGATACAGTAAAAAAGATAAATCCTTCAATTCTTGTGGAGCTGGGAGCGGGAATTTGCAGTGGGGAAGATGTATATAAAACAATTATGGCTGGAGCAGATGGAACAGGAAGTGCAAGTCAAATATCATGTTCCGATGATCCGGCGGCAGTGATGGAAGATATGTTGCTTGGGGTTGTAAAGGCCCGTGAGGAATTAGAATTATAAAGGGGAAGAATTCGTTATGTATCTGGATGAAAACCTAATTAAATTGCATTTAGAAGTACAAACAAAAAATGAACTTTTTTCACTATTGTCAAAAGAAATGTTAGAAAAGAATTTAGTGAAAAAAAATTTTTTGGAATTTCTAAAAAAGAGAGAAGCAGATTATCCAACTGGAATGCAGATTATGGAATATGGTGTTGCTATTCCACATACGGAGATCGAATGTGTGAATAGATCACAAATATACTTTGTTACTTTGAAAACTCCAATTTTATTTAGAAATATGGTGGATTTAGATGAAAAAATAGAAGTAAAATTTGTGTTTTTGTTAGCGATGAATCAGCCAAAAGAGCATTTAAATGTCCTGATGAATGTTATGAAACTATGTCAGGATAAAAGTGCTATGGAAAAATTAATAAAATGCGACGATAAAATGATCGCGAAAGAAATCTTGTCAAAAAACGGTATTCAATAGAATTTTTATAGGAGGTAATGATGTTACAGGGTTTAGAGTGGTTTATTGGATTAGGATCTACCGTGTTTTTACCAATCATTCTTATTGTAATAGGATTGATATTTGGAGTAAAATTGAGCAAAGCCTTTATGGCTGGAATTACGGTAGGTATTGGATCTATTGGATTGAATTTAGTAATTGATTTGTTAACAAATAGTTTAGGACTAGCAGTCCAGAAAATGGGAGAGCGTTTTGGATTGTCTTTAACAATTATGGATATTGGATGTGGTCCTGGTGGACCTCTGGCGTTCTCAACATCCTTAGGGCTTATATGTATTGTGGTTTCAATTTTATTAAATTTGATGTTTGTGTTATTAAGATTTACTAAGACCTTTAATATTGACATATGGAATTTTTGGTTTCCAACTTTTTTAGGATTGATTACTCAGGCAATTACTGGAAGTTACATTATTAGCATTGCTGCATTAATTGTTGCATTGATGCTTCAATGGCTGTTAGCAGATATTTTTCAAGAAAAATTGAGTGAATTCTTTGGATATCCAGGAATTGCGATTACACATATGATGGCATTATCAGGAGCAGTAGTAGCAATACCGTTGAATTGGATTTTTGATCATATTCCCGGATTGAATAAAATGGATGCCGATGCAGAAGGAATAAAAAAGAAATTTGGAATTTTTGGAGATACAGTATTTTTAGGATTTGTAATTGGTTTTGTTGTAGGTATTTTAGCTGGATACAATTTTGGCGAAATTGCAACATTAGGAGTTCAGACAGCAGCTGTTATGAAAATTATGCCTAAAATGATAGCGATGTTTATGGAAGGTTTACTTCCGATTTCAGAAGCGGCTAAAAAATTTACAAATAAAAGGTTATCTGGAAGAACCATTAATATAGGAATGGATGCTGCTTTGACTGTAGGACATCCGACTGTAATGGCAACAAGCCTTTTGATTGTACCTATTTCTTTGCTGCTAGCAATTGTTTTACCAGGGAACAAGGTGCTGCCTTTTGGAGATCTTGCATTATATACATTTGCAATTTGTCTTATGATCCCAATTTTTAAAGGGAATTTGATTAGATCGGTTTTAGGGTGTACGATATATATGATCGCAATGTTATATTTATCTACTTGGCTGGCCCCTTTTGTAACTGAAGTATTTCATATTGCAAATTATGATGTTGGAGCTGCTGGTATTGTATCATTTGTTACTGCAGGAATCTGGCCTGTAGCATTGTTTGCCATTATTGCGAATAAAATAGGAATTTTAGGATTTATTATTTTAGGAGCATTGGTATTTGGAGGGTTAGTTTATAAAAATAGAGTTAGAAGTGACTCATAGAAGATTGCATTTATAAAAGCAAATTGTGTAAGATAGAGACAAGAAAGGAGAAGATATGAAAAAAATTCTTGTAATTTGCGGGGCAGGCGCAGCAACGTCTACAGTGGCAAAGTATAAATTAGAAGAGTGGATGAATGAGAATGGTTATTTCGATAAAATAAAACTTATACAATCTACAATAGCGGAACAACTCCATAATCTCCAGGAATATGATGTTGTGGTTACAATGACAGCTCTTCCAAAGGATACAGAGGGTAATATTATTAATGGGTTTCCATTGCTGACAGGAATGGGAGAAGAGGCAGTATTTGAAAAATTAAAGGAATACTTGCAAATGTAAGGAAAAGGGAGAAAGTTGAGATTTGTTAGATAGCAATTGGGGCTTTCTTCCTTTTCCATATTGATATTAAATTATAATCGAGTTTTATATTTTCTTTAAAAAATATTTTTCTGTCACATGCAGCAATTTGTAGAGCAGCATGGCAATCAGGCATAATAGGATGATGGACATCATGACCCAGTCCATCTTAAAGACCTGGCTTCCGTAGATGATCAGGTAGCCGAGTCCTGCTCGGGCGGCGAGAAATTCTCCGATAATGACGCCGACCAGGGAAAGCCCGATATTGACTTTCATCAGGCTCACAAAAAGAGGAATGCAGCTTGGGATGACTGCCAGCAAAAGACAGTCACGTTTGGAGCCTCCAAGGGTGCGGATCAGGATCAGACGGTCCGGATCTACTTTCCGAAAGCCTTGGTAGAGATTTAGGATACTGCCAAAAACCGCAATGGATATCGCAGTGATAATGATCGTTTTCATATTATTTCCAAGCCATACGATCAGAATCGGAGCAAGAGCAGATTTTGGGAGGCTGTTTAGGACGACCAGATAAGGTTCCAGGATATCAGCCAGAGGTTTGCACCACCATAAAAGGATGGAGACACCAAGCGTCAGACATAAGATCAAAGCAAAACTTGCGAATGTTTCCAGCAAGGTAATGCCCAGATGGAGAAAGAGGCTTTGATCTTTGAGCATGGTGTAGAAACATTGGACGACACGGCAGGGACTGCTGAAAATAAAACCGTTTAAATAGCCTTTCTCTACAGAAAATTCCCAAACGGCGAGGAATCCTAAGAGAAGAAAGACCTGGGCTGCCAGAATCCAATATTTTCGCTTTTGAATCGATTGCAGGTACTTTTTTTGTGCGTCAGATGGTTCAGCTGTCATTGATACTCCTCCATAATTGATTGAAATAGTCTTTAAATTCGGTGGAATTCCTGGAACTTTGCGGTGTCCGCTCCTGGCAGGAAAGTTCGATTGGTACGATGGATTTCACGGTTC
Organism: Candidatus Anaerostipes excrementavium; assembly: GCA_019114985.1. Taxonomy (GTDB): domain Bacteria; phylum Bacillota; class Clostridia; order Lachnospirales; family Lachnospiraceae; genus Anaerostipes; species Anaerostipes excrementavium. Next base: position 17,624 of record DXEM01000007.1, on the reverse strand, counting down.
CCGGACGTTTGGAAAGAACGATGACCCGATCGGCCATGCTGATGGCTTCGGACAGATCATGGGTGACCAAAAGGGCCGTCTTTCCTTCCTGTTTGATGATCGTGCCAATATCATTGGAAACATTCAGTCTGGTCTGATAATCCAGTGCGGAAAATGGTTCATCCAGCAAAAGGATGTTTGGGGAAAGGGCAAGGGTACGGATCAGGGCAGCTCTTTGCCGCATTCCGCCGGATAATTGATTCGGATAGGCGTTGCGAAAATCTTCCAGACCATAGTCTTTTAAGAGCAGGTTGACTTTGGTATAAGCCGCCGGATCTTTGATCTTTTGTATGTTCAGACCGAGAATGACATTCTGATAGATGGTTTTCCAGGGAAGCAGCTGATCCTTTTGAAGCATGTATCCGACCTTTTCTTTGGAAATGGCCAGAGGATATCCATTGATTTTAATTTCTCCCTGATCCATAGGGAGAAGCCGGGCAATTAAATGAAGCAGTGTAGATTTGCCGCATCCGCTGGGGCCTACTACGGCAACAAATTCGCCGGGATTGATATCAAAAGAAACATCACAGATCGCAGGGGTTTCTTGCTTTAGGGAGTGATAGGTATACGAAACGTGGCGAAGAGATAAGGCATAAGCCATAGGAACCTCCAAAATCTTTGTTATAATAGAATATGCCGGGAAAGAGAAAAATGTCCGGCGAAATTTTGGGCATAAAGCAAAACGGAAAGGAAAGAACATGAAATACGAACATATCATAGAGGGCACGTTTCAAAGCCGGCCGAATCGTTTTATCGCAATGGTGGAAGCAGATGGAGAGACTGCAAAAGCACATGTAAAAAATACAGGAAGATGCAGGGAATTATTTGTTCCGGACGCAAAAATTTTTCTTCAAAAACATGACAATCCGAATCGAAAGACAAAATATTCTTTGATAGGTGTTATGAAAAAAGATGTGATGGTGAATGTAGATTCTCAGGCGCCGAACCATGTGGTGAGAGAATGGCTGGAAGCTGGTGGGATCTGGGAAAATCCGGAAGTAATAGCATCCGAAAGAACATTTGAAAATTCAAGATTTGATTTTTATATGGAGAAAGAAAATAAAAAAGCATTTATTGAAGTAAAAGGTGTGACGTTGGAAGAAGATGGAATCGCCAGATTTCCCGATGCACCGACACAGCGAGGCGTGAAACACATAAAAGAATTAATAAAATGTATAGAGGAAGGCTATGAAGCATATATTATTTTTGTTATCCAAATGAAAGGCATACAGGCTTTCGAACCAAATGACAAAAGACATCAGGAATTTGGAGATGCCTTAAGAGAAGCGGCACAGGCGGGTGTTCATGTACAGGCCTGGGACTGTAAAGTGGAAGCGGACGGCCTCTGGATAGACCGGCCGATTCCTGTGATACTCTAAGATCGAACTAAAACAATCCGTCTGAGATATCCTGCAGAGCATGGAGATCCAGAATCTTGATCTGCATACGGCTTAGGATGCGGATGAAATTCTGATTCTGAAGAGCAGATAAGCTCCTGGACAGAGAAGGACGCGTCGTGTTCAAATAAGCGGCAAGTTCTCCCCGGTTCATATGAAGTGTGCAGACGGAAGATCCGGAAATGTTCTCCAGGAGATAGCGTGCGACTCGTTGTTCCAGTTCACCGCATGTCAGGATTTCCAACCGTTTTTGCTGCTCTTGGTTATTGAGAGCAAAGATGTGGAGCATATTAAAAATTGCCTGACTGTGGTGTTCACAGCTTTTTTCACAGGTATGAAAGAAGAAGCTGCGGCTTGCAGTCAAAATCTTACAGGGCGAAGAGGTGCGGGCGGTGTAATTGAAGGTAGGTTTTTCTAAGAATACGTCGGTTTCCCCGAATAATTCACCGGCGCTGCGGTGTTCAATATTCATAGGTTTTCCCATGAAATTGTATTGTTCCAAAATAACAGTGCCGTCCAGGATCAGATATAAATTGGTTGGACGATCGTCCGGGAAGATAATGACTTGCCCCTTCTTGTAAGACAAAATTTTCCCTTGGGCACAATGGAGGATCTTCTGGATTTCCTCGTCGTCTAGGTTTTGAAAGAGTAATGTGTCTTTGAGTTCCATTTTTTCATCCTTTTTTTGTGTTTCGTAACATATGTTACAGAAATAATCATGATTTGAGATTATTATATAACCATAACAGAGAATCGTAAAGGAGGAAATCGTTATGAGTCAATTTTATAAACAAGACAGCAGTGTATTATTTGATATATTTGGTATGGGAGCACCGGCAGGAATGGAAGCTGTCAGTGCAAACTCTACTGACGCAGCAGGAGAAAAGCATGTGCCGGTCATCAAGAAAGACGGACGCGACGTGATCGTAGAAGTTGGTTCTGTTCCGCACCCTATGATGGAAGAACATTATATTATGGGTGTCTACATTGAGACAAAACAGGGCGGACAGCTGTGCAGATTCCAGCCGGGAGACCAGCCGAGAGCAGTGTTTACCCTTGCACCTGGGGATGAATTGATTGCGGCATATGAGTACTGCAATCTCCACGGACTGTGGAAAGCAGAAGTTTAGAATTTAGATAATCAGCATGAAGGAGGAAAATGTGATGAAAAAATATGAATGCGAACCATGCGGATACATTTATGATGAGGCAGCAGGAGATCCGGATAACGGAATCGCTCCGGGAACAAAATTCGAAGATCTTCCGGAAGATTGGGTATGCCCGCTGTGTGGAATGGGAAAAGAAGTATTTTCAGAAACAGAATAAAGAGGCATTGGTGAATGCGGACAGGACCTTTGGAGAATTTCCAAAGGTCCTGTCTTTTTTCTTTATAACAGAATTGACAGAAAAAATAAGAATGCGATAAAATAAGAAAAAACAAGAAAACAACAGGACAGGAGGAAGGATATGTTCGTTGAAGAACGTCATCAGGAGATTCTGCGTCTTCTGCAGGAAAATAAAAAAGTATATGTAAAAGAACTTAGCAAACGGTTTCAGGTCACGGAGGACTGTATTCGGAAAGATTTGGCCTCCATGGAAGGGCAGGATCTGCTCAAAAGAACTTATGGAGGGGCAGTGCTTGCCGAAAGTCTGCATCCGGGACACAGCAATCAGGTAGCCAGCCGAAAAGATCAGAATATCAAGGAAAAACAGGCGATCGCAAAGAAAGCGGTTAAATTGATTCAAAAAGGAGACATGATATTTTTAGATACCTCTACGACCAATATTGAACTAGCGAAAGAGATTGTGAAAGCAGATCTTAAGGTTACGGTAGTCAGCTGTATGATGGACATTGCAGAAATATTAAAGGCAGCAAAGAAGGTGAAATTCATTTTGATCGGAGGAGAATTTAATCGGTCACAAAATGGATTTTTAGGAAGTTTGACGCTGCAGATGATGGAAAACTTTCGTTTTGATCTTAGTTTTATGGGCGTTGTCGGTGTAGATCTTCAAGAGGAAGCCATTATGACTTATGTGCCGGAAGATGGATTGATGAAACAACATGCCATAAAAAAGAGCAGCCGCACCTATCTGGTCATGGAGAGCCGAAAATTTGGTTTCTCAGCCAACTATGTATACGCAGGATTCCAGGATATTCAGGGAATCATCTGTGAAAAACTGCCGGAAGAGAAGATCGTTCAGACATTGAAGGATAAACAAGTGCAGCTGCTTTAAACCAAAACTTTTCAGTTAATATGAAGGATATGTTGAATTCCCCAAGCAACGCCATCTTCATCGTGTCGTTTTGTGATGGCATCGGCGGCTGACTTGCATTTTGGAGAAGCATTTTCCATGGCAATACCGATACCGGCAGCTTGGAGCAGATCTGCATCATTGTCTCCGTCGCCAAATGCGGCAATCTGCTGCTTGGAGAGATTAAGATGATCTTTGATAAAGCAAAGACCGGAATGTTTTCCTGCGTCCTTGTGGGAAATTTCAATCAGCTGAGCGACCGATGACGTAATGTAGATATCTTTCGAAATCCGGGCTAAATGATTCCAAATCTCGTCTTTCATGCGGGGACTTCCGACAACGATATCCAGGCTGTCAATTTTTTGTCCATTTTTTTCAAGAAAGGATTTCATCCCGAAAACTTTATTCCTTGTATGCTGAATATAAGGAATTGCCTGAGGAGACGCGCCGAAGGACACAGGATCATCGACATAAGCTGCCTCTGCATATGCGGTGCCGTCGATGAAAGCTTCGAAAGCGATGGGATAGGATTTTCCAAGGGAAAGAATCTGGAAAACGGAATCAGCAGTCATCTTATATTGGTGCAGGCATGTTTCGGTTGGAATGTGGTAGACGGCGGCGCCGTTGGATGTAATAGCATATTCGATTCCGGGAACGGCAAGGACGTCGGCCGGCAGGGTATAGAAAGACCTGCCGCTGGCAATCACGATATGAACTCCTTTTTGCATGGCATGAAGCAGAGCCTTTCGATTACCGGCGGAAAGTTTCCCGTGGGCGTCTAATGTTGTACGGTCCAGATCGAGAGCGATACATTGAATATCCATAGTGATTCCTCCTCTTTTTTTCTTATTGTAACTTTTCTGTTTTCCATTTACAATAACATTTGGAGGAAAGAAACATGGGATTAACGACATTATGCTATATTGAAAAAGACGGGAAATATCTGATGCTTCATCGGATCGTCAAAAAACATGATATTAATAAAGACAAATGGATCGGAGTCGGCGGACATTTTGAACATGGAGAAAGCCCGGAAGACTGTATGTTCCGGGAAGTCAGAGAAGAAACCGGACTGACACCTCTGGAATTTCGATTCTGCGGCGTTGTGACATTTTTATCGGATATGGGGACAGAAAAGGAAGCGTCGGAATACATGTTCCTATACCATATCACAGATTATAAAGGAACGATCAAAGAATGTGATGAAGGGGTATTGGAGTGGATTTTCAAAGAAGATTTGTTAAAGCTGGAACTCTGGGAAGGGGATCGGCTGTTCCTGCGCTATATGGATGAAAGAGCACCTTTCTTTTCTCTAAAGCTTGCTTATGTGAAAGGAAATCTGATGTCCGCAGTGCTGGATGGAAAGGAACTGGAATTTTTCGATCTGTTGGATGAAAATGGAGAGAAAACCGGAAGAATCAAAGAAAGATCTTTGGTTCATGAAGACGGAGATGCTCACGCCACTGCCCACATCTGGGTTGTGAGAAAAACGGAAAATGGATACGACGTGCTGCTTCAGAAACGAAGCGCCAACAAAGATTCTTTCCCGGGCTGCTATGACATTTCCTCAGCCGGACATGTGGCGGCAGGAGATGAATATCTTAAGACGGCTGTCCGGGAGATGCAGGAAGAATTGGGAATTGCGGCAAAAGAAAAAGATCTTGGATATGCCGGTATCCATCGTGGGAAAATAACCGGTTGTTTTTATGGGAGAAAGTTTCAAAACTATGAGATCAGCGCGGTTTATGTATATGACAAACCGGTAGAAATCAGCGAATTGACGCTCCAGGAAGAAGAGGTAGAAGAAGTCATCTGGATGGATTACACATTGTGCCTGGAAAAGATGAAAAACGGTGAGATCAAACATTGCATTTTCCAGGATGAATACGAGATGCTTGGACGATACTTAGGGGTTTTTTCATTTTAATCATTGTAACAAGTCATAAGAAAAATGAGAGGATAGGCAAAATATGCAGGATTATCTTATGCAAAATTGGAAAAATAAAGGGAAAATCGTGATATTGTTCATTTTATTTGGAATGATTTTTGCGATTTACGCGAAGACGTATTTCTGCTATGCACAAAAATATGAAAAACAGAAAAGGGTCTTTGGAGCGACTTATATGACGATGAACAATCAATTTTATAAGATCATCAATAACGAGATCAAGCTGCAGGTAGAAAAAAACGGAGATCATCTCATCGCTTTGGATCCGGCTCTGGACTGGGAAAAACAAAATGAGCAGATTCATTATCTCATTCAAAAGAAAGTGGATGTGATTTTCCTGAATCCGGTGGACTGGAAAAAAATAAAGCCGGGCTTGGAAGAGGCGAAAGAAGCAGGTATCCCGGTCATTGTCATAGACACACCGGTTTATGACGAAGATTTGGTAGATATGACCATTGTTTCTGATAATTATCAGGCGGGTGTCCAATGTGCCAAGGATATGATGAAAAAGAGAACATCTGCCAATATTGTGCTCCTGACTCATAAGAATACGAAATCAGGCGAGGATCGGATTCGAGGATTTTTAGATACTTTGAAGGGAAAAACAGGATATCAGATCATCGATTCTGCGGATACGGAAGGTCAGATCGAACGGTCTCTTCCAAAAGTAGAAAAGATCATCGAAGAACATGACGATATTGATGTGATTATGGCATTAAATGACCCGGCGGCAATGGGGGCTTTAGCTGCGTTGGACAGTAAAGATTATGGACGGGAGGTTCTCGTATATGGAGTGGATGGATCACCGGAAGCGAAAAAACTGATTCAGGAAGATATGATGACAGGAACATCGGCACAGTTTCCGAAACAGATGGGAGACACTGCGATTGAGTCAGCATATCAGCTGATCGATAAAAAATCAATATCCAAGACAAAGGTTGTACCGGTGGAGATGATCACGAAAGAGAATATTAAACAATTCGATATTAACCGCTGGTAGCAGGGAGGATAAGAAGATGGATATTAAGAATAAAAATCTATACTATTTGAAGATCTGCATGAGTGTTATCAACTTTGTGATTCTTGCGTTTTTTTCTGCTGTTTCCGGTTATACGATCTATTACATCAATCAAAATTTTGCTGCGAGGGACTTTCTGGAAAATGTGACATATTTGCCGATGGAATCTATGAAAATGGCAGTCGTCACATTTCTTGCATTTTTTCTTTTGCTTATGATTATTGAAGTAAGAGGAAAAGGAAGAAAAAATACAGTACTATCTTTGATTGTCTATGTGATGGAGATTCTGCTTTGTCTTGTGATTATCCGGTGTCTGTATATCAGTTATAATGGAATTATTTTGCTGGTAGTAGCAGATATTGTGACATCAATCCGGGACAAACATAATCGGGCTTTATTCCTGGCAATTATGGGATTCATTTATATTCTTTCTGATTACAGCATTGTTTCCATACAGTTTAAAGTAATTTCATTTCAGGAATTTTTAAATGTCTATAATTCGAAAATCAGTATGCTTTTAATGGGAGCCAAGAACATGCTTGTTTCCATCAATATATTTGTGTTTATTGTATATATGATCATTTTGATGAGAAACCAGATGAAGGAAAATGCAAGGATCGCATTGTTAAATATTCAGCTTCAGACTGCAAATGCCCGATTAAAAGAAATGAATGTCCAGTTGCAGGATTATGCGCAGATGCAGAAGAAAATGGGAGAGACCGAAGAAAGGAACCGAATTGCCAGGGAAATCCACGATACGCTGGGGCATACCATGACAGGATTATCGGCGGGGATTGACGCCTGTATTGCAATGATTGATTTTTCTGTAGATGCAACGAAAAAACAGCTGAATAAAATTTCAAAAGTGGCCAGACAGGGAATTAACGATATCCGAAGATCCGTCAATAAACTGCGTCCGGATGCATTAGAGCATCTGAATTTGGAAGCAGCTTTGGAGAAAATGATGGAAGAGACGATGGAAGTTTCAGACGTATCCATCTATTATCATTGTGATTTGCCGGTTTTAAAATTCAATCAAGATGAAGAGGATATGATCTACAGGGTTGTGCAGGAAGGAATTACCAATGCGATTCGGCATGGGAAAGCATCAAATATAGAAATCAATATCCAGAAAGAAAATAAATGGCTGATCTTATCAATTCAGGATGACGGAATCGGATGTGATGAGATTCAGAGTGGCTTTGGTTTGATTCATATCAAAGAGCGCATCCAGATGCTGAATGGAGAAGTAAAGTATGATGGAAGCCATGGATTTCATATAACTGCAAAAATACCAATACGGTGGGGGGAAAATTATGATTAAAGTACTAATTGCAGACGATCAGGAACTGATCCGGCAGAGTCTTCAGATCGTTCTGGAAACAAGAGAAGGAATTTCTGTGATTGGAACAGCAAAAGATGGACGGGAAGTCATCCAGATGCTGCGGAAGGAAAAACCGGATGTAATTTTAATGGATGTTCGTATGCCGGAAATGGATGGCGTTGCCTGTACAAAAATAATAAAGGACGCTTATCCGGAAATTAAAATTATCATTTTAACAACATTTGATGACGATGAATTTGTGTTCAGCGCCTTAAAACATGGAGCAAGCGGCTATCTTCTGAAAGGAATTTCCATGGATGAGCTGGAGAAAGCAATTCATACGGTCTGCAAAGGCGGAGCCATGATCAACCCGGAAATTGCGACGAAAGTAGTAGAGTTGTTTTCTGAAATGGCACAAGGCAACTATGATATCATGATCGAAGCTCAAAACGTGGAGGAACTGACCGATACAGAGTGGGAAATCATTAAGCTGGTGGGACGCGGTATGTCCAACAAAGAAATTTCTGCTGCGATGAATTTGTCTGAGGGAACGGTTCGAAATTATTTAAGTACGATTTTGAATAAATTAAACTTAAGGGATCGGACACAGCTGGCAATCTGGGAAGTCCAGTCAGGTTCCGGAAAATACAGGAGAAAGTAGCATATGAGCAAAATGGCAATTTGGTGGAAACGTCTGATCATAGCAGGACTGCTGTTAAGCATTTCAGCAATATTTTTCGTGATTGCTCCCAAAGAAGAAAAGATAGTTCTGACCTTTGGAATGTTCGCTGGAAATCAGTGGGATGTACCGGATGATGACTGCTATAAAATTATCGATGAAACGATTGAAGAATTTGAAAAGAAATATCCGAATGTTGAAATTCAGTATGACAGCGGAATTTTGAAAGATGATTATTCGGAATACATATCACAAAAAGCGTTAAATGGAGAACTTCCGGATGTTTTTATGGTGCTGCCGGAGGATTTTAACACCTTTTCTTCGGTCGGGCTCCTAAAAGATTTGGATTTTCTAATGGATGGTGATACAGGATTTGATGTGAAAGATTTTTATGAGGGCAGTTATGATGCAGGAGAATTTAATGGAAGCCAATATGCTCTCCCATATGAAAGCGTGCCAACTTTAATGTTTGTCAATAAAACATTGCTGGAGCGTGAAGGAATTCAAATTCCGGAAAATCAATGGACATGGGAAGATTTTTATGATATCTGTCAAAAGGTAACGAAGGACACCGATGGAGATGGCAGAATCGATCAATTCGGCGTTTATGATTATGATTGGAAGGATGCGGTGTACAGCAACGGAGGAAGAATATTCGATCAGAGCGGAACAGAGTGTAATATTACGGCAGAGGCAGTGGAGAATGCGGTTCTATTTACCAGGAGAGTTCGAGAATTGTCAGGGTATCAAAATCCTACATCCAATGATTTTGATACAGGAAAAATCGCATTCCGGCCAATGAAATTTTCAGAATTTCGTACGTATAAGCCATATCCATGGAAAATCAATAAATATTTTGATTTCCAGTGGGATTGTATACGTCTTCCTCAAGGACCGGATGGAAAGAATGAGACCAGCATGGATCATCTGCTGATGGGAATCAGCAGCGGGACAAAGCATGATCAGATGGCATGGGAATTTCTGAAAATGCTTACATATAACAAGGACACCCAGCGAAAATTATTCCAGTATTCCCAAGGAGTATCTCCGCTTAAGTCCGTAACAAATTCAGAAGAGACAGAACGGATTCTCAGGGAAGATATGGGAGAGGATACGGTCGTAAAGGTCCAGCTTTTGAACGAGGTCATGGGACAGGCGGTGGAGACACAGAAATTTCGGAGTTATGATACGGTGCTCCAATTCCTTGATAATGAAATTAACAGATTGATGGAAAAGGATGATAACTTTGATGAAAATATACTGGATATAAAGGGACAGGCAGACGATATGTTAAATGAATAATATGACATTTGTCATAAAAAAAGTGGCATTTGTAAATTGGAATTGATGACAATTTACAGATGTCCTTTTTTTGTGGAATTGATAAGATGAGAGCGTCAAAAGGAAACGAAGAAAAGAAAGGAGAAGAGGATGAAATATCTTGTGTTAGTCAGCCATGGAACGTTCGCCCAGGGATTAAAAAGCGTTATGCTGATGCTTGCGGGAGAACAGGCGAAAGAGATCATCGCCGTGGGACTGGAAGATGGAATGAGCGCAGAAGAGTTTGCAGAGAAATTTGCGGATTCCATTCACCACATTGAAGAAGGGGATGAAATTATTCTTCTTGGCGATTTGATTGGAGGTTCTCCGTTAACAAATGCGATTGAGCAGATTTCCAATAAAGGATTGCTGGATCAGACGGTGATCTTTGGCGGTATGAACCTGGCAATGGCTTTAACGGCAACACTTATGAAAGACGCAGTAGATACGGACATGCTGAGAGAGAACTTGATCAACGAGGCAAAAGATGCGGTAAAAGAATTTGTGGCAAAACCTCAGAACGATGACGATGATGAGGATGATATTTAAAAGGAGGAGAAGAAATGTCAGTATCATTTTTAAGAATCGATGACCGTATGATCCATGGTCAGACAGTAACAAGGTGGTCTTTGGAATATCCATGTGATGGATTGGTTGCAGTCAATGATAAAGCAGCAACGACAGATGCGCTTAAAATGGCATATAAGAGCGCTAGTTCCAAAAAAACATTTATTTGGACTTATGAAGCTTGGAAGAAAAAATGCCAGAAAGTATTAGACAGCAAAGATCAGTACTTTTTGATTACAAAAGATCCGATTCAGATGAAGAAGATTCTGGTAGATGACGGATTTGTGCCAAGTGATGTAAAAAAAGTAATCGTAGGTCCGTGCAATGACCGGCCGGGAGCTGTAAAACTTGGAAATAATCAGTCTATTACCCAGGAAGAAGCGGAAGCTTTGGAAGCGATCTATAAAGCAGGATATGAAGTGGAATTTGCTTTGATCAAAGAAGCATCCATTGGAACCTGGGAGAAATTTAGAGGACAGTTTGGTTTTAACTAAAGTAGAGAGGAGAATGAATTATGACAATCAGTTGGTTACAAGCGGCAATTTTAGGCATTTTTGCCTGCTTATCAAGTATGCCGGGTATGGGAGGCAGTGCGATTGGTAACTATACGCTGGGAAGACCATTAGTGGCAGGTCTGGTCTGCGGTATCGTACTTGGTGATATTCAGGCAGGTATCTTAGTCGGAGCCGCTATGCAGGTAGTATATATTGCTTTGGTAACACCGGGCGGAACCGTATCTGCCGATGTACGTGCGGTTTCTTATATTGGTATTCCATTGGCAATGCTTGCCTTAAATTCTTATGGATTGAGTGCATCTTCAGAAGAAGGAATTGCGATGGCAACATCTTTTGGAGCTATGGTAGGAACTCTTGGAACCGTATTATTTTACGGAACAGCAACAATTAACCTGGTATGGCAGCATATTGGATGGAAGGCAGTTGAAAAGGGAGAATTTAAGAAACTTTATCTGGTAGACATGGTTCTTCCTTGGATCTCACATCTTCTCTGCAGTTTTATTCCTGCAATGGTAATGTGTAAATTGGGAGTGCCGGTTGTAGATGCGATCAAGACTGCGTTACCGATGGACGGACTTGCAATGAAAACCCTGTTTACTGTCGGCAGCATGCTTCCTTGTGTCGGAATTGCGATCCTTTTAAAACAGGTAGTAGAAAAAGCAGCTGATTTCATCCCATTTTTCTTTGGATTTACTTTGGCAGCAAGTATGGGATTAAACCTTGTATCTGTAACAGTCGTTGCAGGAATGTTTGCGATTATTTACTACAACATTAAAATGATTGGAATCAAAGCAAAAGAGGCGGCATTAGCTTCCGGAGGCTCTTTTGACGATGATGACGATGAGGAGGAAATATAATATGGCAGAGAAAAAGCTATCTAAAAAAGCGTTAAATAAATCATTCCGTAATTGGTATTATGGACATCTGACCTGCTTCTCTCAGGAACATATGCAGACATTCGGTTATCTGTGTGCAATGCTTCCGCTGGTGGAAGAATTATATGATACCAAAGAAGAACAAAAAGAAGCAATGAATACATATACAGCATTTTTCAATACAGAGCCTCAGGTTGGGTCCGTAATCGTTGGTATTACAGCCGGATTGGAAGAAGCAAAAGCAAATGGAAATGACGATATCGATGCAGAAGCAATCAATGGTATTCGTGCCGGATTAATGGGACCAATCGCCGGTATCGGTGATTCCCTGCTTGTTGGAACGCTGATTCCGATCTTATTGGGAATTGCCCTGGGATTGTCCACAGGCGGTTCTGTTGTAGGTCCGATCTTCTACATCATTGCATGGAACTTGATCGTGACATTAGGCATGAAATTCCTGTATATGAAAGGATATGAACTTGGCGGAAAAGCTGTAGATGTGCTGGTCGGAGAACGAGCGACGGCGATTCGAGAGTCTATCGTAATGCTTGGAACAATGGTTGTAGGATCTGTAGCATCTACCTGGGTATCTGTAAAAACTTCTTTCCATTTGGTAAATGATGCAGGAGAAGAGTTCTTAAATTTACAAAAACAGTTAGATTCCGTTTATCCTGGATGTCTGACAGCAGCATTCGTTATCTTCTGTTGGTGGTTAATGGCTAAGAAAAGAGTCTCCCCGGTTGTAACGATGCTGATCTTAGTAGCGATTGCATTTGTCGGAGTTTTGGTTGGATTCTTCAACCCAGGATTAAAGTATTAAGAAAGAGGAGGTCAAAATGACGGTACAGACAAAACAGCAGCAGTTAAAAGAAATCGAATATCAAGAAAAAATGTTAAATAATCTGAAAAAATGGATGCGAAATCTCATCATATTATCCTCCATTGGGGTTGTAATAGCATATTGGGCATTGAACTTACAAAAGGGACTGCCTTATCAGATGATCGGAGTGATAGGGGTGATTTTGGCTGCTGTCAGCGTTGTATTCTGTGCAGTCACAGGCCTTGCTTTCAAAAACGGAAAAGCAAATGTTGAGAAGATCATTCATTTAGTAGAATAGTGATGATCTGCAGATGAAAGCAGCAATAAAAAGAAAGATAAGAAAGCAGCGGATGAATTTACAAATTCGCTGCTTTCTTGTAAAATATAAAAAAATGATCAGAAGGAGGGAAACATGCTTAGCGGTAAAAAATATAAGGCTGTGTTCAGCGACATTGACGGAACGATTTTAAATACTTCTCATCAGGTTCCTGAGAAGACGAAAGAAAAGATCATAGCGCTGCATGACCAGGGAATTCCGTTTGTATTGGTATCAGCCAGAATGCCAAAAGGGATGACGGCAATCCGAGATGAACTGGGAGGCAAAAATCCTATGATCTGTTATAGCGGCGCATTGGTCGTTGATGAGGATGGAAAACCGATTTACAGCGTGGCGCTTCAGACGGAAGAAGCGAAGGATCTTTGCAAAAAGATTCCGGAGATTGCTCCGGATGTTTCTGTCAATGTCTATTCCAACGATAACTGGATGGCAGAAGATTTGGAAGAATATTGGGTCGACCAGGAAATGAAGATTACCGGAGTGCAGGCGGAGAAAGTTTCTTTTCAGGATGAGAAAGTGATGAAAGAGGTCCACAAGATCTTGTGCATGGGTCCGGCAGAAAGCATATCTCTCTTGGAGAAAAAACTTCAGGCATTGTTCCCGGGAATTCGAATCTACAAATCAAAAGATACCTATCTGGAGATCATGTCTATGAAGGCTTCCAAATCGGATGCGGTACATATGCTGGAAAAAGTTTTTGGAATTACCAGAGAAGAGATTGCAGCTTTTGGAGACGGACACAATGATATTGATATGATCGAATACGCAGGGCTGGGGGTTGCTATGGGCAATGCATCCCAGGAAGTGAAGGATGCGGCGGATTATGTAACAGATGTCAACGACAGAGAAGGACTTCGGCAGGTATTGGATCAGGTATTTGAGTAAAAACAGAAAAATGTTTTTATATGCTCCTTTTCGGATGCAAGTGAAATCATAAAAGCTTGTTTCCGGAGGGGAGTTTCTTTTTTCTTTGTTATCTTGAAATTCCTTTTTTTAAATGATACTATGAGGTCAGATAGAGGATATGAAAGCACTTCCGCATTTTTATTAAGAAGCCTTAAACGCAGATAATGCAGACGGTAAAGGAGGAGGCAGCGGACGTGAATCATAAAAAAATTGACAATAAGTTGAATGCGCGTTATGAGAAATATAAAGGAATTTTAAAAAACCTTACAATGATGAATGACGTGTTTATGCGAAATGTATTTAAAAAACAGGAATGTACGGAATATGTTCTTCAAGTAATCATGGGGAGAAAAGATCTGAAGGTATTGGATCAGGTTCTCCAAAAAGATTACAAAAATCTCCAAGGCAGATCGGCAATCTTAGACTGTGTGGTGCGGGATGTATACGGAAAACAGTTTGATGTAGAGATCCAGCAGGATGCGGAAGGAGCATCCCCAAAGCGTGCCAGATACCACAGCGGACTGATGGATATGAATACCCTGAATCCAGGGCAGGACTTTGATGAATTGCCGGAGACCTATGTGATTTTTATTACCCGTGATGATATGCTCGGATATAATCTTCCAATTTACCACATCGAGAGAAAGATTAAAGAAGTTCAGGAAGACTTTAAGGATGAAGCGTATATTATCTATGTGAATTCCCATCGGCAGGATGACACGGAACTTGGAAGACTGATGCAGGATTTTCACTGCAGGAATGCCGAAGATATTCACAGTGAGGTTTTAGCAAAACGTGTATATGAATTGAAAGAAACCTGGGAAGGAGTGAAATTTATGAGTCGTGAGATGGACGAGATATACAACGAAGGAGCAAGGCACGGAAAGATCGAAGGAGCAATGGAAAAGGCGAAAGAAACCGCATTGACGCTTGCAGATCGAGGAATGCCTGCATCCGATATTGCAGATATTGTGAAGGTTAATGTGAAATTGGTGCAGGAGTGGTTATCTGGAGGCAAAAGCTTGGCAAAGTAAAGTTTCGGAAGTCTTCTGCGGGAATCGTACGACGGTTTCTATAGGGCGTTTTGACTTTGCAAAAAGGAAATTTTTTCTCATTTTTGATATTTTAGTAAAATAAATGAACTGGGTTTTCTTGTATAAAGATGCGGGAGATTTTTCATAGCAGGGGATTAGAATAATATGTATATGAATAAAAAAGAACCGGGAAGGAGTCTGATCTAGGGCTGCGTCTAATTTTAATAGGCGTACCCTTTTTTTTGTCATTGGGAAGCTGCGTCTTTATGAAATAAAAAACATTCTGTGAGGATCGCGTATTTATCAAACATTCTCTGGCACAATGTTTGTTTCTGGCTTTTGCATTGATTATATCAAAAAGGTAGTCAGTAAAAAATGAAAATTAACAACGGAAAAAATGTTGATAAATCTCCTATATTTGTTTATAATATAATTAAATTGAGATTTATTTACGGAAAAGTCGTTTTTAAATTTGGAGGTGCCATATGAAATTATTGAAGATTACTGCAGAGGGATTACCGCTTTTTAAGAAAAAATTGGATTTGACATTTTATGCACAGCAGAGAATAACAGAAGAACAAAAGGAAGAGTTATACCCACTTTTTTCTAATGTGTATCTGAATCCTGCTACGGGTTTTATAGGAATCAATGCATCCGGCAAGACATCTGTGCTTAAGGTGATTTTGCTGATACTTGGCATTATAAACAATGAACCTATCAATCATATCGATAGCAGAGATATCCTTGGAGATGCTGATAAAGCAACACTAAATGCATATTTCTATACAGAAAAGAATCGGAAGATATGCAGGCTTCAGACCATTATAAAATCTGTGAAAAGTAAAACTGAGGGTATAATATACCACATCACATCAGAATCTTTTTGGGCGAAAGAAGAGAGAGAGGTAGTTACCCGTAAGGGAATGCTGAATTTTGATGGGAAAGAGCCTGTTATGGTAAGAAGCATCCGCGAGGACTTTCTGTCAGATGATGTCAGTATTATGATCGCAGTAAATAAGAAGAATGGTGATCATGTAAGCGTTGTGGATCTTTTGAAATATACGAATGTCAATGTGATTTCTTTTTCGGAAGAGATACCTGCAGAGGTTATTACCTATCTGGATCCTACAATCGAGAGTCTTAAGTTTGATGAGAAGAATAAGAAGAATCTCATTCGGCTGAAATTTTTTGATAAGGACGAGATCACACTCAGCGATCCGAAAGAACTTGGAAATTATCTGTCATCCGGTACGATTAAGGGAATGGTTACATTCTCCTTGGCACAGGAGATTTTACAGTCCGGTGGGTATCTTGTGGTGGATGAGGTGGAGAACCATTTTAACAAGGAAATCGTAACGACATTGATGCGCTTTTTTATGGATAGCAGTCTGAATAAGAATGGCGGAACGCTGATCTTTTCCACGCATTATCCGGAACTTCTGGATGAATATGATAGGAATGATAGCATATTCATCACCAGAAACAGAAATGGAATTACTGCAGAGAACCTGTCTGATATCCTGAAAAGGAATGATATCAAAAAGAGCGACGCATACCAGAGCGGATTTCTGGAAGGAACTACTCCGATGTATGAGGCATATATGCGGCTGAAGAAAAGCATAGCCGCACATCTTTGATCGGGAGGTGGCCTATGAAATTGGCGAAGTATAAGGCTTGTATCTGTGAAGGTGCGGCAGAGAGTGCTATCATAGACATTCTGCTGGAACATGAGCTTTTGATTTTTCCAAGAGAGGAAATGATCGAAGAAAAGGTGATCCGGTGCCGCAGTGCAAAGCGCTTTGAACAGAAATATTTGAGGAAAGATTATGTAAATAAGATATCTATTATCCGGATACTGGATTCTAGAAAGGAAAATTTCAATCTAAGTAAGGCATATAAAAACAAGGTGGATGTGATCAATGTAATCACAGCTCCCGAGATCGAGATGTTGATTATTTTCAGCAAGGATGAATATACGAGATTTAAGAAATCAGGGAAAAAGCCAAGTGATTTCTGCAAAGAAGATTTGCAGATGTCACAAGTTAAATCGTATAATTTTGTAAAAGAATATTTCAGTGATCCGGTGGTACTCGTCATGGCGATTAAGCGGTATCATGAGATGTCAAAGATCAGAAAAGGAGAATATACTTTGCAGGATCTTTTAAAGTCGTAGAGCCGTATGCGAGTTCTGTATGTGCGCTTCAATGCGAAGAATAAGAAATTTATGCGCCCTTTTCGGATGTAAGCGAAATCATAAAAGCTTGTTTCCGGAGGAGAGTTTCTTTTCGTAAAAAAGCAGGAGCCTCCTATATTTTGGATACATCAAAAAAGGTTGTCTAATATTTTGTCTAATATTGAAGTTATCTTATCAATTTAAGAAAATATTAAGAAAGAAACAAAATATAGGAGGTTATGTGTGATGAAAAAAGAAATGAAAACAGGCCTCAAGGCTGCCCGTCGCGCTCCGCAGTTCAGCAAGCGCTAAACTTTATCAAAAGTGGTCAAAAACCCCGGAACTACGCGGTTTCCGGGGTTTTTCCTTTTCAAATGGTTTGACGCAATTTGACAGAACGAAGCCTCTTTTAACCCGTT
>DXEM01000006.1 GCA_019114985.1 Candidatus Anaerostipes excrementavium | reverse complement strand
TGCTGGATATCGTTTAATCGTAAATTCCCTTATAGAAAAATATAATCCTAGTGCCTTAATTCATAATAGTTCTTTATTAGGTTTAATATAATTTGGAAATTTTGTTATCATTCTGTTATCACAAACGGTTGCCAGGACACTTTCCCGGCAACCGCTTTCTTTTATTGTTCGTTATTCTTTTCCGATTTATTTAACTTTTCCATGCATCAGAAAAACCCCAGAAACACAAGGTTTCTGGGGTATCTTACGTTTGGACACAAGTTATCTTGCGATAACAAATCTATTTTCAGATTAGATTACTCGATGATTGTAGCAACACGGCCTGATCCTACTGTACGTCCACCTTCACGAATAGCGAAAGATAATCCCTGAGCCATAGCGATTGGGTGAATTAATTCGATTGTCATCTCTACGTTATCACCAGGCATGCACATTTCTGTTCCTTCTGGTAATTCGATAACACCTGTTACGTCTGTTGTTCTGAAGTAGAACTGTGGACGATAGTTGTTGAAGAATGGAGTATGACGTCCACCTTCATCTTTTGTTAATACGTAAACCTGAGCTGTGAATTTTGTATGGCATGTGATAGATCCTGGCTGGCAGAGAACCTGTCCTCTTTCGATTTCATCTCTCTGAACACCACGAAGCAATGCACCAATGTTATCACCAGCCTGAGCTTCGTCTAACAGTTTACGGAACATCTCTACACCAGTTACAACGACTTTTCTTGTCTCATCTTTGATACCAACGATTTCAACTTCATCAGATACGTGAAGAACACCGCTCTCTACTCTACCTGTAGCAACAGTACCACGTCCTGTGATAGAGAATACGTCCTCTACTGGCATAAGGAATGGTTTGTCTGTATCACGCTGTGGATCTGGGATATAGCTGTCAACAGCATCCATCAGTTCCATGATCTTGTCTCCCCATTCTCCGCTTGGATCTTCTAATGCTTTTAATGCAGATCCCTGGATTACAGGAATATCATCACCTGGGAATTCGTACTCGCTTAATAACTCACGAATTTCCATTTCTACTAATTCTAATAACTCTTCATCGTCAACCATGTCACATTTGTTCATGAATACAACGATATAAGGTACACCTACCTGACGAGAAAGCAGGATGTGCTCTTTTGTCTGAGCCATAACACCATCAGTTGCAGCAACAACAAGGATAGCACCGTCCATCTGAGCAGCACCAGTGATCATGTTCTTTACATAGTCAGCATGGCCTGGGCAGTCAACGTGTGCATAATGACGATTCTCTGTCTCATACTCAACGTGAGCTGTAGAAATTGTGATACCACGTTCTCTTTCTTCCGGAGCTTTATCGATATCTTCGAAATTCTCAGCTTTGTTTCCTTCTACTCTTTCAGATAAAACTTTTGTGATCGCTGCTGTTAAAGTTGTTTTACCATGGTCAACGTGTCCGATGGTACCAATGTTGCAATGAGGTTTGGTTCTCTCAAACTTTTCTTTAGCCATTTTAAATGTCCTCCTTATTCGCCCTACGGGCAACTTCAAATAATAAAATTTACTACTTCAATATAGCCGCCCGTATAAGGGCTGTCCTAAATTTGATTATATTTCATTTACACAAATATTTCAAGACCATTTTCTTGAAAATAGCGGGTTTCTTACTTGTCCGCAAGTACTTTTTCCTGTACATTCTTCGGTACCGGCTCATAGCTGCTGAAGAACATAGAATAGTTACCACGTCCCTGTGTTCTTGAACGCAGGTCTGTAGAATATCCGAACATTTCAGCAAGCGGTACAAACGCACGAACCATCTTTCCGCTGGCAATGTCGTCCATACCTTCGATACGTCCACGGCGTGAGTTGATATCTCCGATAACATCACCCATGTACTCTTCCGGCATTGTTACTTCGACTCTCATGATAGGCTCAAGCAAAATAGCTCCTGCTTTCTGCATTGCTTCCTTAAATGCCATAGATCCGGCAATATGGAATGCCATCTCACTGGAATCGACGTCATGGTAAGATCCATCGTATACGGTAGCTTTTACACCAAGTACCGGGAATCCTCCAAGGATACCTGACTGAGCTGCTTCCTCAATACCCTCACCAACGGCTGGGATATATTCTTTCGGAATTGATCCACCAACGACTGTAGATTCGAACTTGAACAGCTCTTCTCCGTTGGCATCCATCGGCTCAAAGTGTACTTTACAATGTCCGTACTGTCCACGTCCACCAGACTGTTTTGCATACTTACTGTCAACATCCACAGCTTTTGTAAATGTTTCTTTGTATGCTACCTGAGGAGCACCTACGTTAGCCTCTACCTTGAATTCACGAAGCAGACGGTCAACGATGATTTCCAGATGAAGTTCTCCCATTCCGGAAATAATTGTCTGTCCTGTTTCCTGATCTGTATGAGCTCTGAATGTTGGGTCTTCTTCTGCCAGTTTCGCAAGCGCTTCTGACATCTTGCCCTGAGCTCCCTTTGTCTTAGGCTCGATCGCAACGTCGATAACCGGCTCTGGGAATTCCATGGACTCTAAGATAACCGGATGCTGTTCGTCACAGATCGTATCACCTGTTGTTGTTGTCTTAAATCCAACAGCAGCGGCAATATCTCCTGAATATACAGTATCTAATTCTTCTCGCTTGTTAGCATGCATCTGAAGGATACGTCCAACACGCTCTTTTTTGTTCTTTGTTGCATTCAATACATAAGATCCTGATTTGCATGTTCCGGAATAAACACGGAAGAATGCAAGTTTTCCTACGAATGGGTCTGTCATGATCTTAAATGCAAGTGCTGAGAAAGGTTCTTCATCAGAAGAATGTCTTTCTACTTCGTTGCCATCTTCATCGACACCCTTGATAGCCGGGATATCTGTTGGAGCTGGCATATAGTCAAGGATTGCATCCAGCAATTTCTGAACACCCTTGTTTCTGTAAGCAGATCCGCAGCAAATCGGAACAGCTGTACACTCACAAGTTCCTTTTCTTAACGCTTCTTTTAATGCTTCTACAGAAGGCTCTTCTCCTTCTAAATATTCCATCATTAAATCATCGTCTAATTCACAGATCTTTTCCACTAACTCTGTATGATAGAGTTCAGCATCTTCCTGCATATCTTCCGGAATATCTGTGATGGAAATATCTTCACCCTTTTCATCATTATAGATGTAGGCTTTCATTTCAAACAGATCGATGATTCCCTGGAAATCATCTTCTTTGCCGATTGGCAGCTGAAGTACGACCGCGTTCGCACCTAAGCGATCTTTGATCTGATCTACAGCTCCGTAGAAGTTCGCACCTAAGATATCCATCTTATTGATAAATGCCATTCTCGGAACATTGTATGTGTCAGCCTGACGCCATACGTTCTCAGACTGTGGTTCTACTCCGCCTTTTGCACAGAATACACCTACGGCACCGTCAAGTACACGCAGGGAACGTTCTACTTCTACTGTAAAGTCAACGTGTCCTGGAGTATCAATGATGTTGATACGATGCTCTAACGCACCCGGTTCAGGCTTGTTGTCCTTCTGGTGTGTCCAGTGGCATGTTGTAGCAGCGGAAGTAATTGTGATACCTCTTTCCTGTTCCTGCTCCATCCAGTCCATGGTAGCAGTACCATCATGAGTATCACCAATTTTATAGTTAACACCAGTATAATAAAGGATACGCTCTGTTAATGTCGTTTTACCGGCATCGATATGAGCCATAATACCAATATTTCTGGTTCTCTCTAATGGATAATCTCTTCCAGCCAAGGTTTTTTCCTCCTATTGTTTTTAACGTAAAACATCCGCAGAATAAATTTCTGAATAAAATTAGAATCTGTAGTGTGCGAATGCCTTGTTTGCTTCTGCCATCTTGTGCATATCTTCTTTTCTCTTTACAGATGCACCTGTGTTGTTGGATGCATCAAGAATCTCTTTTGCAAGACGCTCTTCCATAGTTCTTTCTCCTCTTTTTCTGGAGAATTCTGTCAGCCAACGAAGTGCTAATGCCTGTCTTCTGTCCGGTCTGACATCGATCGGTACCTGATAAGTAGCACCACCGATACGTCTAGCCTTAACTTCAAGAACTGGCATGATGTTGTTCATAGCTTCTTCGAAGACTTCAAGAGCTGGTTTTCCAGCTTCCTGTTCTACACGGGCAAATGCTCCGTATACGATCTTCTGAGCAATTCCTTTTTTACCATCCAACATGATGTTATTGATCAATTTTGTCACAACCTTATTGTTGTAAATAGGATCTGCCAATACGTCTCTTTTCGCAATATGTCCTTTACGTGGCACGGTTCTTCCCTCCTTAATAATCATTAATTCATCGGTACTCATACATTTCCTGACAAAGCTTTGCCGCTGCGGCATCTGACTTCGTCAAAAATCTTTGTTTCTGTATGTTCGTGCAGGACCAATATATCTCCTGTAACCTTTTTGTAGGAAACAATAAAGTTCCGGCACAACTATACAAGGTAGCGCCGGCCTATGCCGTCACGCTGCTTTGTACCAATTTAGTCTACTCTTATTTTTTCTTAGGTCTCTTTGCTCCATATTTAGAACGAGCCTGCATTCTGTTCGCTACACCAGCTGTATCCAGTGTACCTCTAACGATATGGTAACGTGTACCTGGTAAGTCTCTTACACGGCCACCACGAATCAGAACTACGCTATGCTCCTGCAGGTTATGTCCTTCTCCTGGGATATAGCTTGTTACTTCGATTCCGTTAGAAAGACGAACTCTGGCAATCTTACGAAGAGCTGAGTTAGGCTTTTTAGGAGTTGCAGTTTTAACAGCTGTACATACACCTCTCTTCTGTGGAGAGCTTGTGTTTGTCGCCTTCTTCTTTAAAGAGTTAAATCCTCTCTGAAGCGCTGGTGCTGTAGACTTCTTTACAGATGTCTTTCTCCCTTTTCTAACTAATTGGTTAAAAGTTGGCATTGATTTCACCTCCATACATGTTTTCTACTTCTGGTTACTCTAAATTCACCTAGTGACTTGCGTGTTTTTTACACCTAAAAAGACACGCTAGGATATTATATATCTCTAGCGTGTCTTTGTCAATACCTTTCTCCTAAAATATTATCTTCTTGTAATATCTGTCTGGATCTGGAAAATCATCGCCATCTGCTTTACCGCTGGAATCATGCTTTCTCGTCACATGACCCCTTTTATCGACCTTTGCGGAACCCTTGGCTTCTATGGCTATCTCCTTCATCTCTTTTCTAATATTACCTATCATAGAAAAAAACATTTGCTATCTTTTTCTTAACTCTTCGATAATACTTTATGGAGAATTGATCAATGAGTTCTTTTTTATAAAAACGCTCCACCGGTCAGCCGGATAATCTTTTGAAATCTCTTCTTTCTTTTTCTTCCTGATTTTCTGAATCTCTGGGATTCTTTGAACCGTTCTCTTATCATTCTAATCTTTTCTTTTCCTAAGATCTTTCCTCTCCTTCCCAGGATGTCGTTTGGATCTTACCTTGAAAAAGTTTTTGATCTCTTGATCTCTTGATCTCTTGATCTCTTGATCTCTTGATCTCTGCCGGTTTCTGAAAATCTTGATTTCTTTTCTCTTCCTTTGTATCTTCTTTTGATGAGGTTGACTCCTTTACCGTTCTTTCCGCTCTAAGACTTGTCATATTCCTTCCAGGAATTGCAATATCTTGTTAAGTCAGTCTCATTCTTCCAATCAATACATTTTCTCTCGGCTGCCGGTTGAAAGTTCTTCGTTCGAACTTTCCGGAGCATTTTAAGCGATTCCTTCTTTATTAAGTTGTCTTTCATTTGATGGTTTTATTATAGCAATATCTGATTAATTTGTCAAGTTAAAAGTATTTTCTGATTTCTTAAGTTTCTGTAACACAATATACAGAATTTTTTATTATGTATATTGTGCATCACAGCCTTCAAAAACACAAAAGAAAACGACAGACACATTGTTAGCATCTGCCGTCTTTATCTTTATTTTTCTATAAGCTTATTCTTCGGTTGTTGTTTCTTCTTCAAAATCGATTTCATCTTCAAAATCAATTTCGTCGCCAACGGTGAAGTTTTCTACATCTGTGCTGATCTTGACGTCGCGGTAACGTTTCATACCGGTTCCGGCTGGAATCAGTTTTCCAAGGATTACGTTTTCTTTTAATCCTACCAATGGATCGACTTTTCCTTTGATTGCGGCGTCTGTAAGAACCTTTGTCGTCTCCTGGAAAGATGCTGCGGATAAGAAAGAATCCGTTGCCAGAGAGGCTTTCGTAATACCAAGCATGATCTGCTCAGCATGTGCCGGCTCCAGTCCTTTTTCTTCCATTTCTTTATTTGTCTTTTCCAGTTCCAGAACGTCAACCATAGCTCCCGGCAGATAATTGGTATCTCCGCCATCTTCGATGCGGACTTTCTTCAGCATCTGACGCACGATGACTTCGACGTGCTTATCATTGATGTCTACACCCTGCAGACGATAAACTCTCTGTACTTCTCGGATCATGTAATCCTGCACTGCGCGGATTCCTTTGATGCGCAGCAGATCGTGAGGATTAACAGAACCTTCTGTCAGCTCATCTCCGGCTTCCAGAATCTGACCATCCTGTACTTTCAATCTGGATCCATAAGGGATCAGATAAGTCTTCACATCGCCTGTTTCCCGGTTGCTGATAATAACTTCACGTTTTTTCTTCGTGTCTTTAATCTGAACCTCTCCGCCAAATTCAGCGATGATTGCCAGACCTTTCGGTTTCCGCGCCTCAAATAACTCTTCGACACGAGGAAGACCCTGGGTGATATCATCACCGGCAACTCCGCCGGCATGGAAGGTACGCATCGTCAGCTGGGTACCAGGCTCTCCGATGGACTGTGCAGCGATGATTCCGACTGCTTCTCCGACCTGTACTGCCTGACCGGTTGCCATGTTGGATCCATAACATTTTGCACATGCTCCCATTGGAGATTTACAAGTAAGCATCGTACGGATCTTCACTTTTGTATATCCGGCATCTACGATTGCCTTCGCACGTTTTGGCGTAATCATATGATTTGCTTTTACAAGGATTTCTCCTGTTTCAGGATCTTTTACTTCCTCTGCAGCATATCTTCCGCTGATACGCTCTTCCAGGCTCTCGATTACTTCCTGTCCATCCATGAAGGCTTCTACATACATTCCCGGAATTTCACCATTCTCTCCGGCACAATCCTGTTCGCGAACGATCAGGTCCTGAGATACATCGACCAAACGACGGGTCAGGTATCCGGAATCGGCTGTACGCAGCGCTGTATCGGACAGACCTTTACGAGCTCCATGAGCGGAAATGAAGTATTCCAGTACGTCCAGTCCCTCACGGAAGTTGGATTTGATCGGCAATTCAATCGTACGTCCTGACGTATCGGCCATCAGACCACGCATTCCTGCCAGCTGTTTGATCTGCTGGTTGGAACCACGGGCTCCGGAGTCGGCCATCATGAAAATGTTATTCAAACGATCCAGACCATTGATCAGCTTATCTGTCAATTCTTCATCGGCATCAAACCATGTTTTTACGACCGCTTTGTAACGCTCTTCTTCTGTCATCAGACCTCTCTTATACTGTTCTGAGATAAATTCAGCCTGTTTCTGAGCGTCTTCCAGGATCTGCGGTTTCTCCGGCGGCACGGTCATATCGGAAATAGATACGGTCAACGCACCCCTTGTGGAGTATTTATATCCAATTGCTTTGATATCATCCAAAACTTCTGCGGATTTTGTCGCTCCGTGAATATTGATGCAGCGATCCAAAATCTGTTTCAGCTGTTTCTTTCCTACATGGAAATCAACTTCCAGCGCCAAAGCATTCTCCGGCTTGCTTCTGTCAACAAAACCAAGATCCTGAAGGATGATTTCGTTGAACAGCAAACGTCCCAGGGTACAATCAACGATCTGTGAAATCGGATTGCCGTCTTTATCGACGCCGGTACGTCTGACTTTGATGCGCGCATGAAGCGTAATGACATCATTTTCATAAGCAAGATAAGCTTCGTTTTCTGATTTGAAATATTTTCCTTCTCCTTTGTCGCCTTCCTTTTCCAGCGTCAGGTAGTAGATACCAAGTACCATATCCTGAGAAGGAACGGCTACCGGTCCTCCATCAGACGGTTTCAACAGGTTGTTCGGGGACAGCAGAAGGAAACGGCATTCTGCCTGTGCTTCCACAGTCAGCGGAAGATGGACAGCCATCTGGTCTCCGTCGAAGTCGGCGTTGTAAGCAGTACATACCAAAGGATGCAGCTTGATCGCTTTACCCTCTACCAAGATAGGCTCAAATGCCTGGATTC
Source organism: Candidatus Anaerostipes excrementavium (assembly GCA_019114985.1). Lineage (GTDB taxonomy): Bacteria > Bacillota > Clostridia > Lachnospirales > Lachnospiraceae > Anaerostipes > Anaerostipes excrementavium. The sequence goes on along the minus strand of DXEM01000006.1, from coordinate 129,913 downwards.
CAAGTCTATGCAATGTCGGTGCTCGGTTCAGCATAACCGGATGTTCTTTGATAACATCCTCCAGCACATCCCAAACTTCCGGCTGTAATTTCTCAACCATTTTCTTTGCAGATTTTATGTTATGAGAAAGTTTTCTCTCTACTAATTCTTTCATTACGAAAGGCTTAAACAGCTCGATTGCCATCTCTTTTGGCAGACCGCACTGATAGATCTTCAATTCCGGTCCTACGACGATAACAGAACGTCCGGAATAGTCTACACGTTTTCCGAGAAGGTTCTGACGGAAACGTCCCTGTTTTCCCTTCAGCATATCGGAAAGAGATTTTAAGGCACGGTTTCCCGGTCCCGTTACAGGACGTCCGCGGCGGCCGTTGTCAATCAAAGCATCAACTGCTTCCTGGAGCATTCTTTTCTCATTACGTACGATGATATCAGGCGCTCCCAATTCCAAAAGCCTCTTCAAACGATTATTACGGTTGATGATCCTTCGGTACAGATCATTTAAGTCAGAAGTAGCAAATCTTCCTCCATCCAGCTGTACCATCGGACGGATATCCGGCGGAATCACCGGAATTGCATCTAAGATCATCCATTCCGGTTTATTGTCTGAGTTGCAGAAAGCTTCTACAACTTCCAGCCTTTTGACAATTCTTGCTTTCTTCTGTCCTGTAGCGGACTTAAATTCATCTTTCAGCTGTTTTGCTTCCACTTCCAGATCGATGGCCTGAAGCAGTTCTTTGACTGCCTCAGCCCCCATTCCTACGCGGAATGCATCGTCATATTTTTCATATGCGTCTCTATATTCTTTTTCTGTTAATACCTGTTTATACGCAAGATCCGTATCTCCCGGATCCAATACGATATAGCAGGCAAAATACAGAACTTTTTCCAAGGTTCTAGGAGAAATGTCAAGCATTAATCCCATACGGCTTGGGATTCCCTTAAAATACCAAATATGGGAAACCGGTGCTGCCAGTTCAATATGTCCCATCCTTTCACGGCGGACATTTGACTTCGTTACCTCAACGCCGCATCGATCACAGACAACGCCTTTATAACGTACTTTTTTATATTTTCCGCAGTGGCATTCCCAGTCTTTCGTCGGCCCAAAGATCTTTTCACAGAAAAGACCGTCTTTTTCAGGCTTCAAGGTTCGATAGTTAATCGTCTCAGGTTTTTTTACTTCTCCCCTTGACCACTCGCGGATCTTCTCTGGGGAAGCCAACCCGATTTTAATTGCGTCAAATGAAATCTTGCTGCTTGAATATTCATTGCTTGATTCTATCATTAAGGCTGCTCCTTCCTATAATTTTGCATCTCTATCTCTATAAGATCGTGTTATCTTCACCTTCGGAGAGCTCACCCTGTTTATATCCAAGGGCTCCCATCGCAGACTCGCTTTCTTCATAATTATTGAAGACGCTGTCTCCTTCGATCATCGGAGCGAGATCTTGATCTACGTCTCCGCCTTCTGTATTCTCACGAATCTCTACTTCTGAAGCATTTTCATCCAATACTTTGACATCCAATGCCAGGGACTGGAACTCTTTTAACAATACTTTGAAAGATTCCGGCACTCCCGGCTCTGGGATATTGTCTCCTTTGATGATTGCTTCGTAAGTCTTTACACGTCCAACGACATCGTCGGATTTCACTGTCAGGATTTCCTGCAGTGTATAAGACGCGCCATAAGCCTCTAAAGCCCATACCTCCATCTCTCCGAATCGCTGTCCTCCGAACTGAGCTTTACCACCCAGCGGCTGCTGCGTTACGAGAGAATAAGGACCTGTAGAACGGGCATGGATCTTATCATCTACCAAATGGTGAAGCTTCAGATAATGCATGAATCCGATGGTAACAGGGCTGTCAAATTCTTCCCCTGTACGTCCGTCACGCAGCCTTACTTTTCCTGTTGTATCAATCGGAACGCCTTCCCATTCTTTTCTATGGTCTCTGTTCTCATAGAGATATTTCATAACATCATCATTGACTTTATCTTTCCATTTTGCTTCAAATTCTTCCCATGTCGTATTGGCATAATCATTTGCCATCTGCAAAGTATCCGCAATATCATTTTCGTCCGCTCCGTTAAATACCGGAGTCGCAACGTTAAATCCTAATACTTTTGCTGCCAGGGACAGATGAATCTCCAGCACCTGCCCGATGTTCATACGAGATGGCACACCCAAAGGATTCAACACGATATCCAGCGGACGTCCATTCGGCAGATACGGCATATCTTCCACCGGAAGGATACGGGAAATAACACCCTTATTACCATGTCTTCCGGCCATCTTATCTCCTACGGAAATCTTTCTCTTCTGAGCGATGTATACACGAACGCTCTTATTCACTCCAGGAGGGAGTTCATCGCCATTGTCTCTTGTAAAGACTTTGGTATCCATAACAACACCATAAGCACCATGCGGCACTCTGAGAGAGGTATCTCTGACTTCTCTTGCCTTTTCACCGAAAATGGCACGGAGCAGCCTTTCTTCTGCTGTCAGTTCTGTCTCTCCTTTTGGTGTCACTTTACCAACCAGGATATCACCGGCACGTACCTCGGCACCGATACGGATAATTCCGTTTTCATCCAGATCTTTTAATGCATCTTCACTCAGTCCGGCCAGATCTCTTGTAATCTCTTCTTGTCCTAATTTGGTATCTCTGGCCTCTGCTTCGTATTCTTCAATATGAACAGAAGTATATACATCTTCCTGTACCAGACGCTCGCTCAGCAGTACGGCATCCTCGTAGTTATATCCTTCCCATGTCATGAATCCGATCAACGGATTCTTTCCAAGAGCCATCTCTCCGTTGCAGGTAGATGCTCCGTCTGCAAGGATATCTCCTTTTTCAACTCGATCTCCTACAAATACGATCGGTCTCTGGTTCATACAGTTTCCTTGGTTGCTTCGAGCGAATTTGATGACATGATATTCATCTCTTCCGCCGTCGTCATTCCTTACAACGATCTTCGTGCTGGTAGATCTCTCTACTACTCCGGAATTCTTCGCCGTAATGCAGACTCCGGAATCATAAGCAGCTTTTGATTCCATACCTGTTCCGACAACCGGAGCTTCTGTAGACAGAAGAGGAACCGCCTGACGCTGCATGTTGGATCCCATCAGGGCACGGTTCGCATCGTCATTCTCCAGGAACGGAATCATGGATGTTGCCACAGAGAACACCATCTTTGGTGATACGTCCATCAAGTCAAGGTTGGATCTGTCGAATTCTGACGTTTCTTCCCTATATCTTCCGGATACATGGGTATGAACAAAATGTCCTTCCTCATCCAAAGGTTCGTTCGCCTGTGCAACGACAAAGTTATCTTCTTCATCTGCTGTCAAATAAACAACTTCATTGGTTACGACCGGATTTTCCGGATCTGATTTATCTAATTTACGATATGGCGCTTCAATAAATCCATATTCGTTGATTCTTGCATAGGTTGCCAGTGAGTTAATCAATCCAATGTTCGGACCTTCCGGTGTCTCGATCGGACACATTCTTCCATAATGAGAGTAGTGTACGTCTCGAACCTCAAATCCTGCGCGGTCACGAGACAGACCTCCAGGGCCAAGTGCGGAAAGACGTCTCTTGTGTGTCAGCTCAGACAACGGATTGTTGTGATCCATGAACTGAGACAGCTGAGAACTTCCGAAGAACTCTTTCACAGATGCGGTCACCGGTTTGATATTAATCAGAGACTGCGGTGTGATAGATTCGATATCCTGTGTCGTCATTCTCTCTCTTACAACTCTTTCCAATCTGGATAATCCGATTCGGTACTGATTCTGAAGCAGCTCACCGACTGCACGGATTCTACGATTTCCCAAGTGGTCAATGTCATCATCGTTGCCAATTCCATATTCCAGATGGATATTGTAGTTGATGGAAGCTAAGATATCTTCTTTTGTAATATGCTTCGGTATCAATTCATGAACACTCTTCTTTAATACCTGTTTTAATTCTTCTCCCTCATATCCTTCGTCAAGGATCTCTTTTAAGACTGGGTAGAATACGTTCTCATGAACTCCAATTTCTTCCGGATTAAAGTCTACATATTCCGCAAGGTTTACGGTCATATTAGATAATACCCTTGTATTACCGGTTTCTGTCTGTACAATGACTCCAGGAACTGCAGCATTCTGAATCTTGTCTGCCAGCTCCATGTCAACAACCGTTCCGGCCTCTGCAAGGATCTCTCCTGTTGTTGTATCGATCACGTCTTCTGCCAGGGCAAATCCTGCGATACGATTGCGAAGCGCTAATTTTTTATTAAATTTGTAACGTCCGACTTTTGCCAAGTCATATCTGCGCGGATCGAAGAACATGCTGTTTACCAGACTCTGCGCGCTGTCCACGGACAATGGCTCTCCCGGACGAATCTTTTTGTAAAGTTCGAGAAGACCATCTTCATAGTTATCAGAAGGATCCTTCTCTAAACTTGCCATAATTTTCGGTTCTTCACCAAACAGTTCCTTGATCTCTGCGTTCGTTCCGATTCCTAAGGCACGAATCAATACAGTGATCGGAACCTTTCTTGTACGGTCGACACGTACGTTAAAGACATCGTTGGAATCTGTCTCATATTCCAGCCAGGCACCTCTGTTCGGAATAACCGTGGCAGAATATAATTTCTTACCGATCTTATCGTGTGCGATTCCGTAGTAGATTCCAGGGGAACGTACCAACTGGCTGACGATAACACGTTCCGCTCCATTAATAATAAAAGTACCGGTTTCCGTCATCAAAGGAAGATCGCCCATAAAAATATCTCGACGCTGTGCGATTTCATCTGTCTCTTTATTATGAAGCCTTACCTGCACCTTCAAAGGAGCAGCATATGTCGCATCTCTCTCCTTGCATTCTTCAATAGAATACTTGATATCATCCCTGCACAGCTGGTAGTCAACGAATTCCAAGCTCAACTGATCGCTGTAGTCTTCAATCGGAGAAATATCTTCAAAGACCTCTGCTAATCCTTCCCTCAGGAACCATTCATAAGAATCTTTTTGAATTTCGATCAGATTCGGCACTTCCAGGACATCATCCTGCCTTGCATAGCTGATCCGCATCCCGGTACCTGATTTAATTGGCTGTATTCTGTTCTTTTCCATGGACGTTTTTCACCTCTTGATCTAAACCTGGTTTATATACTACATATTGCAGAAACCATGCATTTTCGATGGATTTTCCGCAATTTAAAACTTAAAACAACATAGACTATGGGCACACATACCCACATTAAAGCATTTTCCTATGTTATCATACAGATCAATGGTTGTCAACAGCTTTTTTTCATTGAAATGGTAATAATTTTCTAGTATAATTATATTGAATTATGAGCTCCTGCATCCTGCGCTCGAATGTGCCGGATACAGGAGAGGGCATCATTTGTATTTACATGCATGACATCCCATTCATAAATGACCATATTTAAGGAGGAAGTATTTATGGCAACATGGAACAATCTTGACACATTGGCATCTTATCAGAAGCTTACGGAATTAAAGGACCGCGTGAACATTGTGGAAGCAATGTCCGGCGAAGAAGGCGCTGATCGTGTGGCTCGCTACAGCGCTCCTATGGCATCAGGTCTTAGCTTCAACTATGCCGCAAAAGAAGTAGACGATACCGTCTTAGAAGCACTTGCAGATTTAGCCGAAGAACATCAGTTAGTTGAGAAATTCGAAGAATTATATAATGGAGAGATTATCAACACTGGTGAAAAACGTTTGGTTCTTCATCATTTAGCACGCAGACAGCAGGGAGAACCTGTGATCGTTGATGGTGTAGACAAGCGTGAATTTTATGTTTCTCAGCAGGAGAAAGCAGCGGAATTCGCGAAAAAGGTACATGCCGGCGAGATTACAAACGCTGCCGGTGAGAAATTTACAACCGTTGTTCAGATCGGTATCGGAGGAAGCGACTTAGGTCCTCGCGCTCTGTATATCGCTCTTGAGAACTGGGCAAAGACGAATGATACATTCAAAATGGAAGCAAAATTCATCAGCAACGTAGACCCTGATGACGCTGCTGCTGTTCTTAACTCCATCGATGTATCCCGCTCTCTGTTCATCGTAGTTTCCAAATCCGGAACAACATTAGAGACTCTTACAAACGAAGCTTTCGTCAAAGATGCTTTGGTAAAAGCAGGATTAGATCCGAAGAACCACATGCTTGCCGCTACAAGTGAGACTTCTCCTTTAGCTCAGGGCGATGATTATCTTGAGTCATTCTTCATGGATGATTTCATTGGAGGACGTTACTCTTCTTCTTCCGTTGTCGGAGGTGTTGTTCTTTCTTTGGCATTCGGACCGGATGTATATGCAAGAATCTTAAACGGTGCAGCAGATGAAGATGAACTTGCTAAGAACAAAGATATCTTGAAGAACCCTGACATGTTAGATGCTCTGATCGGAGTTTACGAGCGCAACGTACAGGGATATCCTACAACTGCAGTTCTTCCATACTCTCAGGCTTTGAACCGTTTCCCTGCACATTTGCAGCAGTGTGATATGGAATCCAACGGTAAGAGCGTAAACCGCTATGGTGAGCCGGTAGATTATGTAACAGGACCGATCATTTTCGGAGAACCTGGAACGAATGGACAGCACTCTTTCTATCAGCTGCTGCATCAGGGAACTGATATTGTTCCGCTGCAGTTCGTTGGATTCAAAGAGAGCCAGCTTGGCGTAGACGTTGAGATCAAGGGAAGCACAAGCCAGAAGAAACTGTGTGCGAATGTGGCAGCTCAGATCATCGCGTTTGCCTGCGGTAAAGATGATGAAAATCCGAATAAGAAATTTGCCGGAGGACGTCCTTCCAGCATCATCATCGGAGATCAGCTGACACCGGAATCATTGGGCGCATTATTAGCTCACTTTGAGAACAAGATCATGTTCCAGGGATTCATCTGGAATGTAAACAGCTTCGACCAGGAAGGCGTACAGCTTGGAAAAGTCCTTGCAACCCGCGTTCTTGCTCATGAAACAGATGGAGCATTAAAAGCATTCAGCGATTTATTGGAAATCTAATCATCTAAAAAATACATGCAAAAAGACGCTGACCAGCGTCTTTTTGATTTAAGAGAAAAAAAGAGGATTTTCTGTACTGTCAGAAAATCCTCTTTCTTTTTTAAAATAACATCTTCACTTTATGATCTATGCATGGAGAAGGAATCCATATCATAGTTCTTAAGGTTTTCATGAATGTCGCGTTTATCTGCTTCTGCCAGCATCGCAGTACGATTCTTTCTGGCAAGGTTCGGTTTCTGGTTCGCACTTGGACCGTTTACACATCCGCCTTCACATGCCATACCTTCGATAAAGTCTTCTTTTAATCTTCCGGCTTTCATGAACAGAAGCGCTTTCTTACATTCCGCAGCTCCATCGGCTTTGCATACCGTAGCGTCGATCTCGTCTTCTGATTCTTTTAAGCTCTGAAGCACTGCTGCAGTTACCCCGCCGGAACTTGCGAATTTCTTTCCATAGATGGAAGCTTCCTGATAACTGTTCTCTTCCGGCTGAAGTTCAACCTCTTTCGCTTTCATGATCGCTTCGATCTCGCTGTAGGATAATACGTAATCTGCATTACCTTCAATTCCGTGCTCTGCTGCCTCAGACTTCTTCGCAACGCAAGGTCCGATGAAAACAGTCACTGCATCCGGATCTTTTGCTTTGATCATTCTGGATACCGCACACATCGGTGATACCGTTGTAGAAACATTATCCTTCAGCTCTGGGAAATGTTTCTCAATCATATTCACGAAAGCAGGACAGCAAGATGTCGTCATCTTCTTGCCTTCTTTATAAGCTTCTGCCCATTCTTCCGCCTCATAAGCAGCAGTCATGTCTCCGCCTAATCCAACTTCAATAAAGTCTTCGAATCCTACTTCCTTCATTGCCTTTTTCCAGCTGTTCATTGTGATATCTTTGCCAAACTGGCCTTCTGTTGCCGGTGCTGCCATTGCATAGACTTTCTTGCCGGATTTTAATGCTTCGATTACATTGGTAATGAAAGATTTTGTACCGATCGCTCCAAATGGACAGCTGTGAATGCACTGTCCGCAGCGGATACATTTGTCCGGATCAATCACGGAAATGCCATCTTCGTCATATGTAATCGCATCGACCGGACAGCTGAACTTACATGGTCTCTGCAAATGCGCAATGGCATTGTATGGACAGGCTTTGGCACATTGTCCGCACTCTTTACATTTTGCCGGATCGATGTGAGAACGATGACGTCCTGCCTCGATCGCTCCGAATTTACAAGAATTGATACATGCCTTTCCAAGACAGTTCTGGCAGTTCTCTGTCACTGTGTAGCTGGAAATCGGACAGTCCGCACAGGCAGAATAGATGACCTGCATGATATTTCCATTGTCTTCTGCTTCCACAGCTTTGCCTTCTGCCAGACGTACCCTTTGCCGGATGATCTCCCGTTCTTTGTAAATACAACAGCGGAAGTTCGCTCTTGGACCAGGAATCAGCTTCTTCGCTATATCATCCCTCTTTTCCTCCAGCTCTCCCTCAAAAGCAAGCTTTGCCACTTCATAAAGCACCGCATGCTTTATCTCCAATAAGCTCTCATCTGCGTGCATCTTTTTTCCTCCTTTAATTTTGTTAATTTTTTAACATAGTTGTCTATAAGAAAGAATCCTGTTTTGCAGGATTCTCCGCCTGTGGCGGGTCGCTTCAGCGACATTTTCTGTACCGTCGCAGTGCGATCCTCGCGGAGCGTTTCTGATTTCATAGGATCGAAGTTTCCTATGAAGTCAAGAAAGAATCCTGTATTACAGGATTCTCCGCCTGCGGCGGGCTGCTGCTGCGATATTCTTACAGCATATTGGAATAATTGTCTTCTTCACTGATGTCCGTCCGATTCTGCAGTGCCATCTCAATTGACATATTGTATACATCACTTCTGCTGACTGAATATTCCAACGGGGTTCCTGTTTCATCGCAGGTTAAAGTTTGGGCAACACATACTGGATCTCCTGTTTGCAGTCCTAAATTAAAAGCTTCATAATCATCCGCTCGTCTGGCGGTGATGTGGCGTCTTGCTTTCGCCGGCACATGTCCGTAACTTGAAAGCGTATTATGCAGAGAACGTTCTGAAAAATCATACTGGATCAGTTCCGGACACAGTTCATATGGGATATATGCATCCGCTAAGGACCACAGCTGATCATTGATATAGCGGAGCCTCTCCAGATGGAAGATCCGTTCTCCCTCCGCAATCTTAAGAGCCTCTGCCACATCCTTTCCTGCCGTATCAATTCTCTGAGATAATACCTTGCTGTGGGTGTAGTCTCCCCGAAGCTTCACCTGATTATAAAAAGCAATATTCGACGAGATTCCGCTGTTTTGATTCTCCTCATTGTTGCCGATAAAGAAAGCTCCTTTGCCGGCAAAACGGGCAATGCAGCCTTCCTTTTCCAACACCTCCAGCGCTTTCCGTACGGTGGGTCTGCTTACCTTATAGATATCGCACATCTCACGCTCTCCGGGAAGTGGAGAATAATATGGTTTATTCCTATATTCTTCCAAAATATGCTCTCTTAACTGCATATAGAGAAGTTTTCTTTTCTTTGTTTCCGCCATATTGTTTCCGCCTTTTCTTTTGAAATACCCCGGTATCCTTACTGCAATCTGATGAGATATATCAGTTTATGTATCCATAGGGTAATCATATCATTTCCTTCCCGCTCTTTCAAGGTTTCTATTCATAAAAACGGCTGGTAATTTTCTCTGCGATTTCTTCGATCTTTCCTTCTTCGACTGCCAAGTCTAAAACGCTGTATCGCTCCCTCACAGTATTCCCTTCCAGCAGGCAGTGATAGAACAAATCTCGGTCAATTCCGATCTCCTTAGGATCAATCGGCGCTCCCACCTTTGTTAATAAATTCTCAATATAAACTCCAGAAGGCGCCATTTTTTTAACCGATTCCGGAAGGACGTCCTGCATTTCATCAAATACCGCTGCAATGATCGGCGCTGCGATCCCTACTTTGATTCCGTGAAGTTCCGGATATTTTCCTTGTGCTATAAACGCCATTTCAAGATAATGGCTTAACATATGTTCCGCACCGGACGCCGGCCGGGAAACTCCAATCAGACCCATAGCAACCCCGGTAAGTGTCAGCGCCTCGATCAAATACAGAACTGCCTCCTCTTCTCGATTTGCCAATTCTTCTGTATGACTGACGACCTTATCCACGGCTTTTTCTACTAATTTGACGATCGTATCACAATAATATTCCCCTGTCTTTTCCTGGGAAAGCTTCCAATCCGCCAATGCTGTCAGTTTCCCGATGACATCCCCATATCCCGCATAGATCATCCGCATTGGCGCTTTCTTCATAATATCCGTATCTCCCACAATTGCATACGGCAGCACTGCTTTATAGGAAATCTTTTTTCCGCCATTCATCAGCGGAGCTCCATCGGAGGCATATCCATCCATGGAAGGCGCTGTGCAGACGATCGTATAAGGAATTCGCGTTCTGGAAGACATGTACTTTGCCATGTCATTTAAAGTACCGGAGCCAATCGCCACAATCATTCCCGTATTCTCTTCCAGTTCCATGAACATTTTTCCTACCGCCTTCTCATCCGGTATTAAAATTCCATCTCCGGAATCCAGTACGGTCTGTTTCGTCCGGTAACCTGCTCCCTCCAAAATCCTTTCCACTTCTTTCCCTGCCGCCTCATATGTATGATTATCGCTTAAAAGATACAGGCTTTGATCTTTAAAATCAGACAGAATCTTCGGCAGATCTTTGATTGCTCCCTGTCCCATCACAATCTGATCAATATCCAGGGAATGGGTTCTCCCACAGCTGCATGCAAACGTCGCTTTTGCCATCTCATGTATCGACATATCTAAAATTTCATTCATTTTATACACCTTCCTTTTTTACACAAACTACAGCCAGATGAAATCCGGGCACATGCCTATTCCATCTGACTGCTGCTTTTCTTAAAATTTAATTACAACGCGGAATTTATCTCCTTTTATGGCAGATTCAAATGCCTTTTGGTAATCTTCCAGTTCATAGACTTCACTGACGAACGGCTTTACATCAACAATCTTTTGTGACAACAGCCTGGTCGCTTTGGTAAAATCGACCGTATTGGAATTCGCTGTTCCAAGCAGCTTTGCAGCGCTTTTGTGAAGCCAGTCCGGGCTGATGGAAATTGGTGTATCCGGATAGAAAGAACTATATAATACCAATCTTCCGTTATTGGCAACTGATTTCACAGCCTCCTGAGCTACCGCAGAGATTGGCGTTGTGTCAAAAACGACCTGCGCCTTGATTCCTCCGGTCACTTCTTTGACCCGCTTTTCCAGATCTTCCTTGCTCGGATTGACTGCGTAAGATGCTCCCAGTTTCAAAGCCAGCGCGGTCCGTTCTTCATTCGTATCCGACACGATTACGCAGGCCCCTCGTTTCACTGACAAAATGGTATGAAGCAATCCCATAATACCGCATCCGATGACCACAACGGTATCTCCAAACTCAATTTCCGCTGTTTCCACACTATGCAGCACACAAGACAAAGGTTCTGTGATCGTTGCTTCCTCCGGAGAAATATTTCCGATATGGAACAGATTCTTTGGACTTACCAACAGATGAGAGCTCATTCCTCCCATTCCTTTTTCCGGCAGCCCTTCCTGCTGCTTGCTGTGATCAAAATGCTCACAATTTTGTTCATTTCCGCTTTTACACTGATAACAGTTCTCGCAAGGGAGAGTTACTCCGACTGCTACAAAATCACCAACGCTCCATTCTCTCGTATCTACGTTTTTCCCGATCTTTAGGATCTTTCCAACCATCTCATGTCCGCCGATAAATGGAAATTCCACCTTTTTGACTCCCGTATACACTCTTTGTTCCCATGTACAGATCGCACATGCCTCTACTTTCACCAAAACCTTGTCATCGCTTATTTCCGGGATTGGATATTCTCGAAGTTCTATCTGTTTCTCACCCGTAAATATTAATGTTTTCGCCATCTCATCCATGATAAGTCTACCTCCATTATCGCTATTTTCCAATGATGCTTATGCTGCGCCCAGGAATCCAACAGCTCCTCCTATAAGTCCGATTAAAATCAAAATCACCATAACCGTTGTTGCTTTCATCTTACGCTCCTTTAACAAATATAAAGTTAAAAGTGTTATAGCCAGCGGAAGAATTCCTTTAAATAGGGCATCAAATACGGTCTCCTGTACATTCATTTTCATGGCTCCGATCTTAATTACGGCAGCACAGCTTACCGTTACAAATTGGCTTGATAGAGCTCCCAGTACGATCGCTCCCATGGCAGATGCTCCCGTGATCAGCATCTGAAGCTGGTTTCCGCCTAAAATCTTTTCGATTCCATCTTTTCCAAGCTCGTATCCTTTCATCCAGCAAAGATAGGCTACAGGGTACATGATTCCAAACATCAGCAATGTGTAAACAAGCGGACCCAACAAATTTCCCTGAGATCCAAGAGAAATTCCAAATGCCAGCAAGATCGGTGTCAGCGTTCCCTGCCAGAGTGTATCTCCGATTCCGGCAAACGGTCCCATTAATCCGGTTTTTACACCATTGATTGCTTCATCTGTAATCGGCGCTCCATTGGCTCTTTCCTCTTCCATAGCAATGACGATGCCCGGAATCACACCTCCGATATGCGGCTCTGTATTAAAGAACTGCATATGTCGTAGGATACAAGCTTTATACTCTGTTTCATCATCGCCATAGAGTTTTTTAATAATCGGTTTAAATGCATGGACAAGACCAGTCGCTTCCAATCGCTCATAATTGTAATTCGCATGAGAGAAGAAGGTCCATCTCCAAAATGCTTTTACTACATCTTTTTTATCTAATTTTTTTCTTTCTGCCATATTAGAAATCCTCCTCATCGTCATCCTCTATGATCGCAGATGCTCCTGCATCCGGTGCTGCCGGCTGCGGTGTCTGGTTTAACAATACTGTATAGAAATATCCGATTACGCCTCCAAGAACCGCCACTGCAATTACCGGAAGTTCCATATACTGTACAAGAATAAATCCTACCATATAGAACAGCAGTGTTCCTGGTCTGGAAATTGCTCTTAAATTCATAGCAATTCCAAGTGCCGGAAGAAGTCCTCCGATGACCTGCAGTACAGTTAACGGTCTTCCCGTCAATTGTTCAATCAAACTTTGTACCGCTGTAGAACCGAAATAAGTGGCAATCGTCGCCGGAATCACACAAAGACAGAACATCAGGATCTGCGGCGGTACCACATGCAGGAAACAAATCTTTTCCAAATTTCCTTCTTCTGCCGCTTTATCCGCCATATGGACAAAAGTAACATCCAATGTCATATGGGCTACCCAGATCATCGTTCCCAATAGTCCCAACGGCAGAGCGATTGTTACAGCCGCAGCCGGGTCAACTCCTGCAGCCAATGCCCATGCAGTTCCAACGGTTCCTGCAAGTCCCGGATCCTGAGGAGCTGTTCCTCCTGCGGAAATAAAAGCAACATACGGCAGATTGATTGCCGCACCAATGATACATCCCTGCACAGGATCTCCTAAAATAAATCCGACCAAAGTTCCTGCGACCAAAGGTTTGTATACAACAGAAATACTGCCCAGGAGCGACAGCCACGGCGTACCGATATTTCCCAGATAATACACAATTCCGATCAAGATCGCCTGTAATAATGATATATGCATCTTTTTCCTCCTTTTAAAATGCAGTTGATAAGTTCCTCATATATTGTTCTGTTTTACAGCATTTTTGAAATATCTGTTTCACTGTCTTCTGCAATGATACGAACCGAGATATGCGATCCGGCATCTACCAGCTCTTTTAACATTTGCTTTTCTTCTTCTGATGCCGAAATATTCCGAAAGAATTTTGTCCTCGTTCCGCTGACTCCCATTCCGCCGATATTAATCTGATCAAAAACAATGCCTTTTTTCATTAATTGATATAAAGTTTCCGGATACTTCACAAGCACAATGCACTTATCTCCGGCAAATCCTTTCTTTAATCGTACCGCCGCCTTTTCAATCGTGAAGGTCGCAAGACGCACATTCGCCGGAACGCAAGTTTTCAAAACGCTTTTCATAAACGGATCCGCCGCAACGCCATCATCAATGATCATAATTTTATTGGCGCCTGTATAATTGAGCCAAGAAGTCATGACCTGTCCATGGATCAATCGATCATCGATCCTTACCAATACAATACCTTCGATGTTCATATCATCTCTCCTTTCAACCGAATAACATTACCATTGGTTATGTTTTAATATTACCACTTGTGCTTATTATGTCAATCATTTTCTCGTTCTTTTAGAAATTTTGTATATTTTGACGAATTTTTAATTTTGTTTTTGGAAGAATACACAATTTAAATTACCTGTGGTAATATTATTGTGTTACCATATGAGACTTTTGAAAGGAGCTATTGCATATGAAACCACTTTCGCTATCTTATCCGGCCATCTCGGCTTCTGTTTCTTGTATGAATCTTCTGCATCTGGAAAACCAGATCAAAGAATGTGAATCAGCAGGCGTTTCTTTTTTCCATTACGATATTGTAGATGGAGATTTTAACCAATGCTTTATTCTTGGTGATACTTTGTTAGAACAAATGGCATGTTCCACAAAACTTCCCATCGAGGTTCATCTGGCAGCCTGCCGCCCGGAAATGCATATAGAGCGTATTGCAAAATGCGGAGCCGATTACATCGCAGTTCCATATGAAACAGACAAAGATCCCAGGTATCTTTTTGAACAAATCCGTAAATGGGGCGCCAAACCGGTTTTGTGTTATCGCGCGGATACAGCGCCTGACAAAGATTTCCTATCCCTTGCAAAGGAAACCGCCTGGATTTTGAAACTAACCGTCCAGCCTGGATTTTCCGGACAGACTCTTCAGCCGCAGGCAATCGAGCACATCCGGAGTATGCGCACCCAGTTGGAAAAGGAAAAACTCTCCACGCCGATTCAGGCAGACGGCAATGTGAATCTGCAAACCATTTCTCTTTTGTCAAAAGCCGGCGCAAACATCTTTACAGGAGGATCTTCCGGACTTTTCACGGGAAATGGTTCTCTAAAAAATCAAATCAATCAGTTAGTCCGCGCAGCAAAATTATAATACCATTGGTAATATTATTGACTTTAAAATTACCATCGGTTATAATTTTTTAAAAGAATGTCTAAAAATTACAATGGAGGTAAATGATATGTTAGTAACGATGAAAGAAATTTTAGAAGATGCGAAGGAAAGAAAATATGCAGTCGGAGCTTTTAATGTTCCCAATTTAGAATCTATCCAGGCAGTCATTTCTGCCGCGGAAGAATTGAATGTACCGGTGATATTGCAGCATGCGGAAGTTCACGAAAACCTAATTTCCATGCAGGAAATCGGACCGATCATGCTGGACTACGCAAAACGTGCTTCCGTACCTGTCTGCGTACACCTTGATCATGGTGCTTCTTTTGATCTATGCGTCCAGGCAATCCGGCTCGGCTTTACTTCCATTATGTATGATGCTTCATCCAAGAGTTATGAGGAAAACTTTAACGAAACAAAAGAAATCGTGAAAATTGCTCACGCTGCCGGTGTCTCCGTAGAAGCAGAACTGGGGCACATCTTCACATCCTCTGTCGGAGGCGGTGAAGGCCGCGGAGCAGTCGGCGCAGAAGATTTCGATTCCTTAGATGATTGCTATACCGATCCAGTCACCGCTAAAACCTTCGTTGAAGGAACTGATGTGGACGCCCTGGCAATTTCTTTCGGAACAACTCACGGCGTATATCTTACAGAACCGAAACTCGATTTAAATCGTATCACAGAAATAAAAAATGAGATTGATATTCCTTTCGTTATGCACGGCGGCTCCGGCGTCTCTGATGAAGACTTCAAAACTGCGATCCGAAACGGCATTACGAAGATCAACTATTATACGTACGGCGCAATGGCCGGCGGCAATCGAATTCGTGAATATGTCCAATCCGTTGGAGAAGGAGAGATCTTCCTTCATGATATTCTTGCTGCAGGAAAAGAAGGGGTAAAAGAGGATGTAAAAGCCGCTATGAAAATATTCGCAGATTCCATCCTGTAGGCATATAAAAAAAGGCTGTTGCAAAAGTAGGTAAATAATCTACTGGAGCAACAGCTTCACTTTTATGCCTAAAAAGTCGCGGAAAGAGGGCATCGCCACCATCTAATCCGATGATTTTGCGACACCCTCTTCGTAAATATTTATATGTTAATCTTTCAAAAACTCAGCAGGTGTCATAATCTTTAGCTCCTTTACACCGGATTCTAAAAAGTCTTTATCGCCAGTGAGAAGCACATCCGCTCTAGCATCAATTGCAGCACGCAAAATTGGACGATCCTTTACATCCCTAATAAGTACTTCTGATTCATTTTCATTCGTGGGAATAGGAACTAATTCTAATGTTAATAGTGCCATAGATAAAAATTTGTCTAATGAAGTTAATCGATCTGGAAATTTTTTATTAAATATTCGTTTCATTTCGTCTACATTTTGTTCGCAGATCAACCCTCGATTCGGATACGAGGCAGCTTTTATATAAGCCTGAAAAGGAGTCCCTCCGGCACTTAATGCAGCAGAAATAAGAACATTTGTATCAATTAAAACTCTCACCCTTTTCCATCCTCATTTCTCAATTCCTTTACAAGTGCCATTACGTCTTCTTCTGAAACCAACCCTGTTCGTTCTGCCTCTCCTTCCATCTCACTTTGCAGCATCTGCATTGCGTAAACAGCAGAATTGACAATGCGAACCGTATTACCTTCAACAATAAAAGTAACACGATCTCCACTTTCCACACCAAGAACATTTCTTACATCTTTAGGAATCGTAATTTGTCCTTTTGCCATAACCTTTGCATTGTCTATAAACGCTTTTGTCAACATAATTTTGCGCCTCCTTTTATAAATATAATGAAAGTAGGATTTTCCCTACTTTCATTATATGCAAAAAAGTCAAAAATATCAACAGATGCAATAGAGCTGCAATTATGATTCACCTAAATCTCATCTTCCTCTGTATTTTCCGTGATCATTTCTTCATACATTTCATGCAGAAGGATCGGCGGCTGTTTGGCTACTTCCAGAACATTTTCATATAATTCTTCCTCTGTCATTCCTTCCCGCATCATAACAGCCTGAACGATCATCGCCATGTTAACCCCGGCAATTGCTTTAAATCTTTTCCTGCTTAAGCTTCGAAAAATCACATTGGATGGGGTTCCTCCGAGAATATCTACAAAGACAAGGACACCGTCTCCTTCATCCAGATCATCCAATGCCTTGTTTACTCTTTCCTCAAACTCCTCAATTCCATCTTCATGATGAAGTCCGATTGTCTCTACTTTTTCTTGCTTTCCGGCAATTAATTCAACTGCGCTTAATATTCCGGCTGCAAAATCTCCATGTGTCGCTATTAAGATTCCAGTCATGTGTCTCCTCCTTCACTTCATAGCAGGCAGCTGTTCCGCCTTTTTTATCTTTTTTCTCTTATATTGTACTATGAACTTTTTATTATTACAAGTGGTAATATTACCATTTGTAATAATAAGAGGCAATTCTCAGTCAAAGAGTACACATTTACGTTTTTTATTTTATAGGAACAATGTTTTCTAACGAAAAAAACTGCCGAACTGATATGATATCAGCCCGACAGTTTTCATTCATTCGTATTTCGCAAAGAATCTCTCTTAAATTATTTAAGAGTAACTTTAGCTCCCTGCTCTTCAAGTTTTGTTTTGATATCTTCTGCTTCTGCTTTAGATACAGCTTCTTTTACTACTTTAGGAGCTCCGTCAACTAATTCTTTTGCTTCTTTTAATCCAAGTCCTGTGATTTCACGAACTGCTTTGATAACTTTAACTTTTGCAGATCCGATTTCTGTTAATTCTACATCGAATTCGTCTTTTTCTTCTGCTCCGCCGTCAGCTCCTGCTGCTGCTACAACAACACCTGCTGCTGCAGATACACCGAATTCTTCTTCACAAGCTTTTACTAATTCATTTAATTCTAATACTGATAAACCTTTGATAACTTCAATAATTTCCTGAGTTGTCATAATGATTTTCCTCCTGATTTTTCTTATTACTTAATACTGATTATTCAGCAGCTTCTGCTGCTCCGCCTTTTTCAGCGATCTGATTAATAACACGAGCAAAGTTCGTGATTGGAGACTGGATACTTCCAAGGAATTTGGCAAGCAATTCGTCTCTTGATGGGATACTTGCGATCACCTGGATTCCGTCTTTGTCATAGAATGTTCCTTCTACAACTCCGGACTTCATCTCTAATGCTTCGACATCTTTTGCATATTTTGCGATGATTCTTGCAGGAGCTGTCGCATCTGTCTTAGAAACAGCAATTGCAGTTGGTCCTGTCAGATCTCCGGATAAAGAATCAAATTCTGTATCCTTTACCGCAAAACGAAGCATTGTATTCTTGTATACTTTGTAGTCAACGCCTGCTTCTCTTAATTCCCTACGCATCGCTGTGTCTTGTTCTACTGTAATTCCGCGATAGGAAACCAGAACTGCTGACTGTGCATCTGCAAGTAATGCCTTGATTTCGTCTACAATCGGTTGTTTTAATTCAACTTTTGCCATTGAAATGGTGCACCTCCTTGATTTATTTTCGTGTACCGCCGCACCTTAAAAAGAAAAGCCCTCTGTCTCCAAAGACAAAGGGCATAATTAGTCATACTAATGATTCTCCTCGGTAGGTAGTTCTACGTTACGCCTTGCGGCACCTACTGTCTTCGGCAGTAATACTTTATAAAGATATCATAATTGTATCTGCTTGTCAAATTTTTTCTTGTATTTTTTCCAATACAAGAAAGATTCCCGGCGAAAGAAAATATCCCCTCCGTGAATTCTCACAGAGAGGATGATTGTTAAGACTTAAGCAAATTTTGTTGTATCAACTTTCACTCCAGGTCCCATTGTAGAAGAAATTGTTACATTTCTAAAATACTGACCTTTTGCTGCAGCAGGTTTTGCTTTGATAATTGCATCGATTAACGTCTGGAAGTTGTCCGCTAACTGTTCTTCCGTAAAGGAAGCTTTTCCTACTGGTACGTGGATGATGTTAGATTTGTCTAATCTATATTCGATCTTACCTGCTTTGATTTCTTTGATTGCATTTGCAACATCCATGGTTACAGTTCCGGCTTTCGGATTCGGCATTAAACCTTTTGGTCCGAGATCACGTCCTAAACGACCGACGATACCCATCATATCCGGAGTTGCTACTACAACATCAAAGTCAAACCAGTTCTCTTTCTGGATCTTTGGAATTAATTCCTCTGCTCCTACGAATTCTGCTCCGGCTGCTTTTGCTTCTTCTGCCTTTGCATCCTTTGCGAATACAAGAACTTTTACTTCTTTTCCTGTTCCGTGCGGCAGTACAACTGCTCCACGGATCTGCTGATCTGCCTGACGTCCATCAACACCAAGACGGATATGAGCTTCGATTGTCTCGTCAAATTTTGCATTTGCTAATTTTTTTACTAATGAAACTGCTTCTGATGTCTCGTAAGTTGTTGTTCTGTCAACTAATTTCGCAAGTTCCACATATCTCTTACCTTTTTTCATTCTAAAATACCTCCTGTGGTAATATCGGGAAGCCAGCCCTCCCACTTGTCATTTTTATCTTTCAGACCGCTGTCTACTCTTCTACAGTGATTCCCATGCTTCTTGCAGTTCCTGCAATCATGCTCATAGCTGCTTCGATGGATCCTGCATTTAAATCTTTCATCTTTGTCTCAGCGATCTTCTGGATCTCTTCTTTAGAGATAGATGCTACTTTCTTTCTGTTTGGCTCGCCTGATCCGGACTGGATCTTGCATGCTTTCTTTAATAAAACTGCAGCCGGCGGAGTCTTTGTGATGAAGCTGAAGCTTCTGTCCTGATATACTGTGATAACAACAGGAATGACAAGATCTCCCTGATCTGCTGTTCTTGCGTTAAATTCCTTTGTGAACTGTACGATATTTACACCATGCTGACCAAGTGCAGGTCCTACTGGTGGTGCAGGTGTTGCCTTTCCTGCTGGAATCTGAAGTTTGATATAACCTTCTACTTTCTTTGCCATAATCGTTAACCTCCTGATTATTGTGGTAATTACGGGATAGCCCTCCCACTTGTCTCAAATAAAGAGTCTCTCCTTCTTTATTTTGTTACACTTTCTTGACATCCAAGAAATCAATCTCCATTGAAGTCGCTCTTCCGAACATCTCGACCTCGATGGTTACTTTCTGCTTGTGCTCATTAATTGCAGTAATTGCACTTGTTGTTCCTTCCCAAGCACCAGAAGTTACAACTACCATGTCTCCGACTTCGGCATCCAATTCGACTTTCTCTCGTTTCTCTGCCTCGTCTTTCGTTCCTCCACCCAGCTGGATTCCTAACGGTTTCATTTCAGCAGGAGTAAGCGGAACCGGCTTTGATCCTGGACCTACAAATCCTGTAACGCCCCTGGTGTTCCTTACGACATACCAAGTGTCATCATTCATCACCATGTGAATCAGCACATATCCCGGAAACATTTTCTTTGAAACTTGCTTTTTCACACCATTCTTAAGTTCTACCACATCTTCCAGCGGTACCCGCACTTCCAGAATCTCATCCTGAAGCTTGCGGTTCTCAATGGTCTTCTCAAGATTCGCTTTGACCTTATTCTCATATCCTGAATAAGTATGAACGACATACCAATTTGCTTCTGCCATAAATTCTCCTTACCTCTATCCTACCAGTGCCTGTATTCCATATTGAAGCCCCATGTCTAAGACAGCGACGACAATACCGATAATAACCGCACAGATAACTACAACTGCTGTTTCTTTTGCAATTCTTCCTTTGGTCGGCCAGATAATTCTGTCGAATTCAGCTTTCATCTGCTTAAACCAGTTTGTCTTTTTTGCTTTCTTCGTTTTCTCCATACTCCACTTCCTTAAGTCTGGGTCATACCGGAAACTTTACTTTGTTTCTTTGTGCAATGTGTGTTTTTTACAGAACTTGCAGTATTTCTTTGTTTCCATGCGTTCCGGATGAGTTTTCTTATCCTTCGTCATGTTGTAATTACGCTGTTTACATTCTGTACATTCTAATGTTACTCTTGTGCGCACAACTTCCACCTCCATTGTAATTTTAAAATTCATTAAAATAAGGCATAAAAAAAAGACCTTCTTCCAACGCTAAAGTCTAGCTTGTTTAGCATAGCACGTTTTTTCCCAAAGGTCAACCACTTTTCAGAAAAATTCAAATTAGGTGGTAACTATTCCTCCATGCGTTTGATAATGCAAAAAAAATAGCTTTGCTCTCACAAAGCTATTTCAAAAAGAGAGGATTAAAAAATATATATGAAAAACTATGTCTTTAGTATAGCAGAATCCTTTGCCGATTCAATATACTTCTTATAAACAATTCTAAACAAATTATAAATTTTATAATCCGAAAATATGTTAAATAAGAAAATACAATCCCAGAAAAAATAATAGGCTCCGCAGGGTCTGCGGAGCTTAAAATGAAAAGAGAGGATTAAAATATATATGAAAAACTATGTCTTTAGTATACCAAAATCCTCTCTCAATTCAATGTACTGCTTATAAACAATTCTAAAGAAACTATAAATTCCTCTAAAAGAAAAATATCCTTCCTTTATCGATTATCAATCTTCTCCGGATACAGGTCGTGATTTGATAATCGGTTCCATGCCACCTCTTCCCATTTCGTTCCCGGTTTTCCGTAATTACAGTAAGGATCTATGGAAATTCCTCCTCTTGGTGTGAATTTTCCCCATACTTCGATATATTTCGGATCCATCAGACGAATCAAATCCTTCATAATGATATTCATACAGTCTTCATGAAAGTCTCCGTGATTGCGGAAACTATAGAGATATAATTTCAAAGATTTGCTCTCTACCATCTTCTCTCCCGGTACATAGGATATATAGATTGTCGCAAAATCCGGCTGTCCGGTAATTGGGCATAAGCTTGTGAATTCCGGCGCGTTAAATTTTACAAAATAATCATTTTCCGGATGCTTATTGGGAAATGTCTCGAGGATCTCCGGCGCATAGTCGTCCGGATACTTTGTATTTTGATTGCCAAGCAGGGTAATATCTCCTAATTCTAAATTGCTTTCTCTGCTCATGATGCTGTTCCTCCTAAAAATTTTATGTGCTTATTATAGCATGGCTGGCTTTTATATCCAATTGCTTTTCGTTGACTTTTCTTCCCGGTCTATTATAATAAGTAATAAAGAAACCAATCATTCTGAAGCCAAGGTTTTTCCTGAAGCCAAGATTGATCTTTATAAAGATATACGTCCTGCTGCCGATGACGCACTATGCGTCGTCTCATCTTGCAGCGTCTTTATATCGAATGATCAGAGGCATATCCGGGAAAACGGATATGTTTTTTTATGTCATAAGAAACCGCGTTCCTATGACATAAAAAATGCTCCGCACGGATCGCACTGCGGCAGAGATGAAAATAGCGCCCAAGCGCCCGCCGCAGGCGGAGAATCCTGCAAAGCAGGATTCTTTCTTATATTTCATCGGAAACTGCGTTCCTATGACATGAAGAATGCTCCGCGCGGATTGCACTGCGGCGGAGATGAAGAATTTAATCGTTGGAGGTAATTTATGGAAGAGAACAACCGTATTGCTTTGATCGGCATCTTGATTGAGCAGGAATCTTCTGTAGAACCTGTAAATCAGGCTTTGCATGAGTATCGTGCTTACATTATCGGGCGAATGGGCATCCCTTATCGTCAGAAAGATGTCAATATTATTTCCGTGGTGCTGGACGCTCCCGCTAATGTGATCAGCACACTTTCCGGAAAGCTTGGAATGATTGACGGAATTACCGTTAAATCTATGTTTACAAAAAAGAAGTAAGGAGAAAAATTATGTACAAACCAGAATCAGGAATCGCTGAAGAATTTATCGACGACCAGGAAATCAAAGACACTCTGGCATACGCAGATGCCAACAAAAACAATCGGGAACTGATCCTTTCCATTATTGAAAAAGCAAAAGATTTGAAAGGTCTTTCCCATCGAGAAGCATCTGTGCTCCTTGCCTGTGAGGATGAGGAACTGATGCAGAAGGTTTTTGATCTTGCCATCAAGATCAAGGAAGAGTTTTACGGCAACCGTATTGTCATGTTTGCTCCTCTTTATCTGGCCAATTACTGCGTCAATGGATGTACTTACTGTCCATATCATTACAAAAATAAACATATCCGAAGAAAAAAACTGACCCAGGAAGAGATTCGGCAGGAAGTCATCGCTCTGCAGGATATGGGACATAAGCGCCTGGCATTGGAGACAGGGGAAGATCCTGTGAATATTCCGATCGAATATGTATTGGAAAGTATCAAAACGATTTACAGCATCAAACATAAAAATGGGGCAATTCGCCGTGTCAATGTGAATATTGCGGCAACAACCGAAGAAAACTATAAGAAATTAAAGGACGCAGGAATCGGTACTTATATCTTATTCCAGGAAACATACCACAAAGACCGCTATGAAATTCTTCACCCAACAGGACCTAAGCATGATTACGCATACCACACAGAAGCCATGGACCGCGCCATGACAGCTGGAATCGACGACGTAGGAATCGGCGTCTTGTTTGGATTGGATATGTACCGTTATGATTTTGCCGGACTTTTGATGCATGCAGAGCATCTGGAAGCAAAATTCGGCGTCGGCCCTCACACAATCAGCGTGCCGAGAATCCGTCCGGCGGATGATATTGATCCTGAAGATTTCAAGGACGCGATCAACGATGATATTTTCGAGAAGATCGTGGCAATCCTTCGTATTGCCGTTCCATATACCGGAATTATCGTTTCTACCCGTGAAACACAGAAATCCAGAGAAAGAGTTCTTCGCGTCGGCGTTTCTCAGATCAGCGGGGCTTCTTCTACCAGCGTCGGAGGATATGCGGAGCCGGAAAAACCGGAAGACAATTCTGCTCAGTTTGATCGAAATGATACACGTACCTTGGATGAGATCATTGGATGGCTGATGGATCTTGGTCACATTCCAAGCTTCTGTACAGCTTGTTACCGGGAAGGCCGCACCGGCGACCGCTTTATGACACTTGTAAAATCCGGTCAGATCGCCAACTGCTGCGCGCCAAACGCTTTAATGACATTAAAAGAATATCTGGAAGATTATGCTTCCGATGAAGTGAAAGCAAAAGGAGAAGTCCTGATCAAACAGGAATTGGCTAAGATTCCGAATCCGGTCGTAAGACAAAAAGCCACCGAATACATCGAAAACATTCATGAGGGCAAACGAGATTTCAGATTTTAGGAGATAACGATGTTTGAATATTTGAACTGCCGAATTCCAAAACGAATCGAAGAAGACTTGGAACACGTGTCTGCTGTCATGGTTCCGCTTTTGAAAAAAACAGACGGATACCACATTTTATTTGAAGTACGTTCCAAAAAATTAAATCGTCAGCCGGGAGAGATTTGCTTTCCCGGCGGACGTGTAGAACCAGGAGAAACGCCAAAAGAGGCTGCTCTTCGCGAGACACAGGAAGAGCTTCTGATTGAGAGCAAAGATTTGAAACTATATGGCGCTCTGGATTATTTTCTTTCTCCTGCACAAGCAAGAATCGAACCTTTTTTGGGCGAACTTACGAACTATCATGGACAGTTCAGCGAAGCAGAAGTTGATTCCGTATTTACGGTTCCTCTTCAATTTTTCCTTGAGACACCGCCGGATATTTACTATAACCATGTGATGATCGAACCTTCGAAGAATTTTCCGTTCTCCGATATTCCGGGAGGCACAAATTATCCGTGGGCCACAGGCCGTTACGAAGTATGTTTCTACCGATATCAAGGCCATGTGATTTGGGGAATGACGGCAAAAATTCTTTCAAACAATCTCAAATATCTTACCAGAGAATTATAAAAAGACCGAGGAAAGTGTTTCTCACCTTCTTCGGTCTTTTCTTAGTTTCTATGTTCTACTGCTGGATGAAATTCAGCACATTTGGCACCATCTGTTTCTTTCTTGACATTACGCCAGGAAGAACTGCCAGATGATCTTTGACTTCTACATTGAAAGCTCGTTCGATTACATCTTCGCTTCCTTCTCCGGTGAGCGCAAGATAAGTTGTCTCTTCTAAGATATTCGTCAGCATGAAGAATACCATATTGAGACCTTGATCTTCTCTTACGGATTCCATATATGGCAGAATCTTTTCTTTGATCTCTTCCAGCTCAGACTGATCCAGAGAGGTAATCTGTCCTACGCCGAATTTAATGTCATCATTTGCCGTAAATTTTTTGTAATCCTGATAGAAAATCTCGTCTGCAGATTTGCCTTTCAGATCACTTCCTGCACGGAACATCTGTTTTGCATAATCTTCAATCTCAATGTCTGCGATTGCCGCAAGTTCATTGGCGATCTGCTTATCTACTTCTGTGCATGTCGGTGAACGGAACATCAATGTATCGGAAAGAATTGCAGAGCAAAGGAGTCCTGCAATCGGTTTTGTAATCTCGACTCCCTGTTCTCTGTACATCTGGGTAACAATTGTCGCTGTACATCCCACCGGCTGATTCCTGAAATATACAGGAGACATGGTTTCCAGTGCTCCGATTCTATGGTGGTCAATAATTTCCTGAATCTCACATTCTTCCAAACCGTCAACTGCCTGAGACGCTTCATTATGATCCACAAGGATCAGTTTCTTTTGATCGATTTCCAGCAATCTACGTCTGGAAACCAGACCTACAAATTCATTCTCTGTGTTTAGCACAGGGAAATAACGGTATCTTTTCTTGGTCATTGCCTCTTTCACGTCATCTACAAAATCTGTGGTAGAGAATACCCACAGTTTGTCTGCCGGCGTCATGGCAAACGCTACCGGAATTGCCTGACAGATCAAACGGCTGGCAATAAAGGTGTCATAAGAAGTCGCAATAACGCGGCATCCTTTCTCTTTTGCGTAATCCAGCACATCCTGCTCAATCTCTGTTCCCATGCAGGCAATGATGCACTGTACTCCGATCTTGATCACCGCTTTCTGAACATCGGAACGATTTGCCAGAATCACCACATCATTTGGTTTTACAAACTCTGACATTGTCTCAATGCTTGCCGCGGATACAGATAATTTACCGCTGTCGATCACGCCTTCTTCATCTCCGACCAACATCTGGCCATTCAAAACAGAAATCAGGTTCTTATACGGCGTCTTTGCTTTCGCCAAAATCTCGTTATCAAAGATATCCATATCTGCATATGCAATATCACTGATGGATACAATTCCCTTTAATTTCTTATCTTCCAATACCGGCAAAGACACTAATTTAAGCGCTCTCATCTTATCCCCTGCGGCTTTGATAGAACAGCTTTCTGAAACGCCTTCAATCTTATTGATATTGATATCAGTAACTCTCGGGCGCATATCATTGACGAAAGTCGGATCTTTCATATTGAAATGATCCAGAACGAACTTCGTCTCACCGTTTACATTGCCGGCGCGGCATGCTTCGTACTCATACTCTCCATTGCTGGTCTGATTCTTCAGGTTGGCATAGGCCAGTGCGGAACAGATGGAATCTGTATCCGGATTCTTGTGTCCAATTACGTGTATTTTTTTCATAACTCCTCCTTCTTTCTCGGCAGCTGAATTATGAACGAAGTATATCCGTTCTGGCTGTCCGCTTGGATCGTCCCGTCATGAAGCTCGATGATCTCTTTGGCAATGGCAAGTCCCAGACCTGCTCCGCCGGTTTCCGATGATCTAGCCTCATCCAGGCGATAAAACTTTTCAAATAGATTCTTCAGTTGATGGGCCGGGATCGTTTTCCCCTGGTTCCGTACAACAACCTTTGCGTTATCTCCATCGATCACTCCATATACCTCGATCGATGAGCGCGGATAACAGTAAGAAACCGCATTTCTTAAAAGGTTCTCAAAAACCCGGGCAATCCGGTCCGGATCTCCGTAAATGAGAATTTTATCATCAACCTCTATGGTGCATTGAAGCCCTTTTTCATGAAATACCGGCTCAAAAGAGTCCAGTACCTGCTCCAGCAGAACATACAAATAAAATTCCTTTTTGTCTAATGTAATATTCTGCAGATTATATCTTGTAATTTCGAAAAACTCATTAATCAGTTCCCCCAGCCGCTTTGACTTCGACAGGGCGATCCCGATATACTTTTCTCTCTGTTCCTCCGGCATATCGGGAGCTTCATTCAAAAGACTCAGATATGCAATAATGGAAGTCAGCGGCGTTTTCAGATCATGAGCCAGATAAACAATGATATCATTCTTTCTCTGTTCCGTCTCCTCTATATTCCTTCTCTGCTCTTTCAGATTCTCTTTAATGCCATTGAGCTTATCTTCCAATGGCTCTAACGTATCCGGCAGGTCGATCTTATCATTTGACTCATTCAGGATCATCTGAATTCCTGTCTCCACCTGACGCAGATAGGTTGTAAACCTGGACATTCCCAGATAAAAACTGAACAAAAACAAAACAAAGAATCCGGCTCCGATGATCAGTCCTTTATTCTGCCAGAAGATCAGCCGATATAAATGAATTGCTTCCAGTTCCTGCATTCCAAGCCTTTGAAACGAATAGACAACCGTCTTCGCAAAAGGTTCCTGCAGCACTCCATCGACAAATACATCCAGGATGAAATACCCGATCAGCCCTACGATAATACTAATGCCAAGGGTCTGAATCATGATCCTAATCTTTAATCTGCGATATTTATTCCTCAACTTTATAACCAACTCCCCATACGGTCTTGATTAACTCTTTATGTCCCATCACTTCTCCTAATTTCTCCCTTAAATGCCGGATATGAACCATAACGGTATTGTTGTTATTCTTAAAATATTTTTCTTTCCATACCTGCTCAAATAAGTTTTCCGAACTGATGACCTTGCCGCGGTTCTTCGTAAGAATCCACAAAATAGAGAACTCCAGCGGCGTCAATGTTACTTCTTCCTCTCCGTACGTACACTGATGGGTAGACCGATTCAAGATCAGCCCGGCAATCTCCAGTGTATCATCCTGATTCATTCCATTTCCATCATTATAGCGGGTGAAACGGCGCAGCTGTGCCTTCACTCTTGCCATCAGTTCCAACGGCTCGAATGGTTTCTCTATATAATCATCTGCTCCCAGCGTAAGCCCATTGATCTTATCCATCGATGAAACTTTCGCTGTCAGCATAATCACCGGAAATGTATACTTTAACCGTATTTGTTTTAATATCTCAAATCCATCGATATCAGGAAGCATGACATCAAGGATTGCCAAATCGATCGTCTCATTCTCAATGCACTCGAGAGCATCTTTTCCATTATAAAACTTTAAAACCTCATAATTCTCATTCTTCAAATATAATTCAATAAAATCAGCAATTTCTTTTTCATCGTCTACGACTAACACTGTTGATTGTTTCATCTCTTCCTCCTCAATGTTTTCCGCCATCAATGACCTGAAACATATCTTTTCGGGTCAATTCTTCTCTTGTATGCCCTTTCAGTCCAAAAATCGGAATGCTGTAAAAAATCTTTTTTATATAGCTGCAAACTTCTTTTTCATCTTCTTCGGAATGCAGATTCAAAGCTTGATTCATCTTAAGAACCGCATCCCAGTAAGACTCTCCGTTCTGTATGACAAGGACGATCATCTTCAGGATGATCATCGCTTGATAACGGTCTTGATCACTCTTATCTAAAACAAAAAGGAACAGATCCGCAATGCCTTCCCAGCCGGCAATGCCATTCCCTCTGGCCAAATCCATATATTCCTGCTTACTGTATCTGCAAAAATCCAGATCCGCATGCTGTCCCCACTGATAAAAAATCTGACTGCGGTCTTCCGTTTCCCGGCTTGCTAAAAAAAGCTTCTTTGTCCTCTCGTTTCGAAGCAGCAGGCCGCTGTGCCAAAATATCATACGGCGCATGAGAAATTCTTCGAAATCGATGTAAAAGACCGGATCTTCCTGTAAGTCTTCAAAAATCTTATAACATTCATATACATCTAGAATACCATAAGTGAACAACATTCCAAAGATAATTTTCTCCCATTCTGTATATTTCCCCATCATCTTCCGCATCCTGCGGCTCTTCATGGAAAAATAGAAGATATCCTTTGCATCCTGGTTCACCAGAAGATCCTTCTCATCCGCTGATACAAACCCTAAATAGTGAAGCTGCTGCAGCTCTTCCAGGTGCTGTTCCGGCAGGATCGCATCCTCTTCTGTCTGCCATAGTGCAAATAACAGATCCACTGCCTCTTCCTTCAGCATCTCACCAATCAGCATCGGTTCTTCCTGAAGTTTTCTTGCAATCTGTCCTGCCATCTCCTGCGGCGTGCTGTCGGCATGAAATTCTAAAAAAAGCCGTTCACATAGAACCATCAGGTTCCGAGGCTGATTTCCCGCCAGTTCTTCTATATAGATCCGATCTGAATTTCGTATACCGGCCATACTCCGCCTCCTCTAACAACCAGGTTATTTTTTATTATAACATAACTGTCATTGTTTATGACCATTCCCAACAGAAATCTTTCATACTTCATCATTATAGCATGTTTTTTGGTCTATATGATATAATGAATAAAGTAAAATTTTGAAATGGCTAACTATTCAGCCATGCGTTTGATAATGCCAAAAATACGGCGCAAGCTTGCTTGCAGAGAATTTTAGGCATTATCAGACATATGGCGCTTAGCCTTCAACGAGGATTCAGCCGCACAAGCGGCGGCAGAGCAGCATCAGCTGCGGGAATCCGAGATGCAATGGCTGAATAGTTATTGAAAGGGAGGTCTTTTATGAATAAAAAAGTCAAACTGATCGCGCTGGATATGGACGGCACGACATTTAATTCAAAAAGAGAAATTACAGAACATACAAAACAAACCATTGCTCAGGCGATCCGGCAGGGCATTACAGTCTTTCCCGCTACCGGCCGTCCGAGATCTTTTCTGCCGCAGGAACTCATGGATATTCCCGGCATTCGCTATGCCTCCACATCAAACGGGGCGTCCATCGTCGATCTCACACAGGAAGAACCTCTTTTTGAGGAATTGATCGATGCCAAACTGATGCCTGCAATTATTCAGAAAATCCGTGATCTTCCTGTGATTATTGAACTATTTTATCATGGCGCCTGCTACTGTGACCGCTCTACTCTTCCTACCGCAGAAAAACTTTTAGAACAGACTCCGGTCCTTCGCAAAGGACAGGCTCCCGAAATCTACGAGGATGGAATCTTTGACCGGCTGATTTTCGATCCGTTCCCGGTGGAAAAAGTGCATCTGATCTTTTCAGATCTGGATCTTCGCAAAGAGATTATGGAATTTTATCAAAACGAGGGGATCTTAGATGTCACTTCTGCCTTCTTAGGCAACCTTGAATTGACCTCAAAAACAGCTCAAAAAGGCGGAGCACTTCGAAAACTGGCCGCTCATTTAGGCGCTGCTCCGGAAGAAACGATGGCAATCGGAGACAGTTTCAATGATCTTGACATGCTGCGTGCCGCAGGAACTGCCGTTGCCATGGGGAATGCCGAACCTATTGTTAAGGAAACCGCGGATTTTATTACCAAATCTAATGATGAAGACGGCGTTGCTTATGCCATCGAAAAGTTTGCTTTGTAGTTGCTATCCTTCGTTTTCGATGTTACAATAACCTAGTAACTAAAATGGGAGCTTAAAAGGCGTCCGCCGGACGGCCTTAGCTGAGAGGAAGCCCAGGCTTCGACCATAGACCTGATGCGGGTAATGCCGCCGTAGGAATTTGGCTGCTTAATATAAGAGTCTCCCAGAATGATTTTATTTTGGAGGTGCACATAATGAGTTACACAACACAGATGAACGCTGCCCGTCAGGGCATCATAACAAAAGAGATGGAAGCCGTTGCTTCCTATGAAGGTTTGGATGTACAGGATATTATGAAAGAGGTCGCCGCAGGCACCATTGTTATTCCGGCCAACAAGAGGCACACCTGTTTAAAACCCTTCGGTATTGGGAACTCTTTAAAAACAAAAATTAACGTCAATCTTGGAACATCCAGAGACTGTCTGAATCTCGATGTAGAGATGGAGAAGGTAAAACAAGCCATCGACATGGGAGCAGAAGCTATCATGGATCTTTCTTCTTTTGGAGATACCCATACTTTCCGCAGAAAGCTGGTCAGCGAATGTCCCGCAATTCTCGGAACCGTACCGATCTATGACGCAATCGTTTATTATAACAAGGCTTTAAAAGATATTACATCCCGTGAGTGGATCGATGTCTTCCGGATGCATGCAGAAGATGGTGTGGATTTTATGACCATCCACTGTGGAATCAACCGCAATACCGCAGATCGTTTCAAAGCAATGAAACGTCAGATGAACATTGTATCCCGCGGCGGTTCTTTAATCTTTGCATGGATGGAGGCAACCGGCAATGAGAATCCGTTTTTTGAATATTATGATGAGATTCTCGATATCTGCAATGAGTATGATGTGACCTTAAGTTTAGGAGACGCATGCCGTCCTGGATGTTTAAAAGACGCCAGCGATATTTCTCAGATTGAAGAGCTCGTTACTCTTGGTGAATTGACTGCCCGTGCATGGGATCGGGACGTTCAAGTCATGATTGAGGGCCCGGGTCATATGCCGATGGATCAGATTCAGGCGAATATGAAGATTCAGCAGACAATCTGTCACGGAGCTCCTTTCTATGTATTAGGACCAATCGTTACCGATATTGCTCCTGGCTATGATCATATTACTTCTGCAATCGGGGGGGCCATCGCCGCAGCTTCCGGAGCCAGCTTTTTATGCTATGTAACTCCTGCGGAGCATCTTCGTCTGCCGAACGTAGACGACGTCAAAGAAGGAATCATGGCATCCAAGATCGCCGCACATGCTGCTGATATTGCAAAAGGCATCAAAGGCGCCATGGATTGGGACAATCAGATGGCCGCTGCCCGTCAAAAACTTGACTGGGACAAACAGTTCGAGCTTGCACTTGACCCAGAGAAAGCCAAACGGTATCGTGCGGAATCAACTCCGGAAAGAGAAGATACCTGTACGATGTGCGGAAAGATGTGCTCTGTTCGTAATATGAACGCTGTGCTTGCCGGTGAGGATGTTGACGTTATATAGCACTTTAAAAACGTATGAAAAGAGGTATTAGTTATGTCACATGAGAGAAGCGGATTCTCGAGCCGTATCGGATTTGTTCTGGCGACGGCAGGTTCCGCCGTTGGATTGGGGAACATATGGAGATTCCCATACTTAGCCGCGAAATACGGAGGCGGAAGCTTTTTATTGATCTATTTAATCCTTACCCTGACCTTCGGTTTCAGCTTAATGATTACCGAAGTCGCTTTAGGAAGAAGAGCAGGTACCAGCGCAATCAATGCGTTTGGTCATTTTAACAAAAAGTTCAAATTTATTGGATACCTGACCAGTTTTATTCCATTTATTATCTTCCCATATTACTGTGTAATCGGCGGATGGGTTATGAAATATACGGTCGTATCTTTACAGCAAAATATTCCTGCCGCAGCATCGGATGACTTTTTCACCGGATTTATCGGACAGGCCAGGGAACCGATTTTTTATCTCCTGATCTTTTTGATCATCACCACCGCCATCGTTGCCTGTGGTGTTAAAGGAGGAATCGAAAGAGTCAGCACCTTTATGATGCCTGTCCTGATCGTTCTTTTGATCGGTGTGTCTATCTTTTGTATTACTCGTCCGGGAGCCATGGCCGGAGTTGTCTATTATTTAAAGCCAAGCCTGAAAGATTTCGGCCCGACAACCTTCCTGGCTGCTTTGGGACAGCTGTTTTACTCTATGTCCCTTGCAATGGGCATTATGATTACGTTTGGTTCTTATATGCCGAAGAAGTCAGATTTGGAGAAGTCTGTGACACAGGTTGAATGTTTTGATACCGGTGTTGCTTTCCTTGCAGGATTGATGATTGTTCCGGCGGTTTTCGTATTTTCAAACGGAGACTCCTCTATGCTGGCCAAAGGACCTTCTCTGATGTTCGTTATGCTTCCAAAAGTCTTCAACAGTATGGCTTTCAGCAACGCTATCGGTGCGGTCTTCTTTATCTTGGTATTATTTGCGGCGCTGACATCATCTATCTCTTTACTGGAAACATTGGTAGCAGTTCTGATGGATAAGTTCCATATGAAGAGAATTCCGGCCTGCATTACTTTATTTGTCATCGCAGTCCTGATGGCTTTGCCGTCTTCTCTTGGATTCGGACCATTAAGCGGAGTACAGATCATCGGATTCTCGATCCTGGATTTCTTCGACTTCCTGAGCAACAGTGTGCTCATGCCGATCGCAGCTTTCCTGACCTGTATCTTTGTTGCATATGTCACGAAACCGACGATTATCATTAACGAGGTGGAAAGTTCCGGAAAATTCAGAAGAAAATCTCTCTTCCTTATTATGGTGAAGTATCTGGCGCCGATTTGTATCATCGCCATTTTGATCTTCTCCGTATTTGAAGGACTTGGAATTATTACCGTATAAATCAAATATCAACAAAAAGAGCAGTCAGTCTGGCTGCTCTTTTTTTAGTGGGGCATCAAATAGGATCTTTGCAGATATTTTACTTTAAGAAAATATAATAAATAGCAGATACTGCCGCAATGCCTAAAACAACCAGTCCATAATAAGCATAAGCCTTGCCATAACCTTGCCAGTCTTTTTGCAGTTTCTCCGTTTTCCCTGGATTTATGATTTCACGATTGATTCTCTTTTCTTTCCGGTTCATCGTTCTCATCTCCTTTATGGCAAACGAATTGTTTTGATGACCCTCCTCATTGTAATATGCTTATCTTCCCTTTTCAATATATTTTTCATATTCTATGGCATATGTCATTATAACAAATTACATTTGTCATAAATTTCTATATTCATATGAAATCTTCGCTCGAAACTCTGGCGAATGTAGTGATTTAGACAAAAAAGAATCCTGTTTTGCAGGATTCTCCGCACCGCCACAGTGCGTCTTCGTTCCACTCCGGTCGGCGCAGAGCAAATGTCCACCGGACATTTTGCGCCCTCGCGGAGCGTTTTATTTCATAGGAACGAAGCTCCCTATGAAATAAAAAATTCCCCCTTAAGTAGATTTTGATCATTTGTTTTGTCTACTTAAGGGGGGGGAACAACCTATTCCTCCGGAAATAGAAGTTCCAAAATATGCTTGCCCTTCTTTCCCGAAAGATTTACCCCGTCATTACAATATTTGCAATATGATACAATCCAGTCTGTCTCTACATCTTGATAGCGGTTATAGAAATAAACTCTCTGTTCTTCTTCTGTCAAAGGTCGTTCTCTGTGGTATCCCACGATTTCGTATGATGCACAGTGATCTGCATTATCTCGCTTTTTTTCTAACTCCACGATCTGTATATTCATTTTCGTCATCAGGGAACGCACTGCGTCCTGGACATTCTTCTGGCCCTTAGCCAGATGGCAGTCCTGAAGAGCCATCTGCTGGCCTTGATAGTCTGGGAAAATAAAATCCGCATCCTGGTCTATGATTTCCCAAAGATACTGAATGTTCTTATATTCTGCATTTGCACTAATAACACGGGCACAGTTCAAACACAAAATGATGGCCGTGTCATCCTTTGTGAGCTTACTGTTGTTTAGCTTGCAGCATCCAATCGGATCAACATTATAGCGCCGTTTGATATAAGCAGCCAATTTTTGGCTGGACTTTGGAAAAGCGGCTTTTGCCTTGCAGCTCGGGAAAAATATTTCTGCCATTTCAAGTTTCCTTCTTTCTTATAAACACTCGCCATTTGTTGCAATTACGTTCTTGTACCAGTCAAAAGATTTTTTCTTATATCGTTCCAGCGTGCCGCTTCCATCATCATTACGGTCAACGTAAATGAACCCATAACGTTTGGCAAGCTGAGCGGTAGTAGCGCTTACCAGATCAATACAACCCCAGGTGGTATAGCCCAGTAACTCCACTCCATCTTCGATGGCTTCACGCACCTGGAGAAGATGTTCGCAAAGATATTCAATTCGGTAATCATCTTCAACTACTTTATTTCCATTTTCGTCCACGACAAGCTGATCTACTGCGCCGAAACCATTTTCTACGATAAATAACGGCTTCTGGTATCTGTCATAATATTGATTAAGAGCATATCGAAGTCCCTGTGGATCAATCTGCCATCCCCATTCACTGCTTTCCAGATATGGATTGGCAACGCCGCCAAGAATATTTCCTTCTACCCTTACTCCTTTTGATGGATCCGCAGTTTCACAGGCGCTCATATAATAGCTAAAGGAAATAAAATCCACCGTGTGACTCAGGATTTCCTCATCTCCAGGCTCCATGCGGATCTGGATATCATGATCTCTGAAATAACGTTTCATATACCCCGGATAAACTCCTCTTGCGTGGAGATCCACAAATCCGAAATTCATATGTTCTGCATTCATGACTGCAATCATATCATCGGGATTCGGTGTTAACGGATAGATAGGAACGCATGAAATCATACAGCCGACCATGGCATCCGGCATCATTTCATGAGCGATCTTTACCGCCAGTGCGCTGGCAACCATGGCGTGATGGACTGCCTGATAAAGATCTTGCTGGGACAATTCTTCTTTTGGAGTATTAATGGCTCCACTCATGAACGGTTCATGGAGCATGGCATTTATTTCATTAAATGTAAGCCAGTATTTTACTTTGTCCTTGTACCTTGCGTAAATCGTTCTGACATATTTTTCATAGAAACCGATCAGATCTCGACTTACCCAACCATTATATTTCCGTGCCAAGTTAAGCGGAGTTTCATAATGAGAAATAGTAACCATCAGCTCCATGCCATACTTTCTACATTCATCAAACAAGTCATCGTAAAACTGAAGTCCTTTCTCATTGGGCTCCGCATCATCACCGTTTGGAAAGATGCGGCTCCACGCAATCGATGTGCGGAAAATCTTAAAGCCCATCTCTGCGAATAGTTTTACATCTTCTTTATATCTATGATAAAAATCAATACCGACCAGTTTCATATTGTCTGCTGTGGGATGCTCAGTGGCTGGACCTTTTATACCTCTTGGCAAAACATCCTGAATACTGAGTCCTTTGCCGTCCTCATTGTAAGCGCCTTCGCATTGGTTAGCGGCCACAGCGCCACCCCAAAGGAAGTTTTCCGGAAAATTTTTGTTCATAGTTCTCCTCCAATATAACTTAGTGCTATTTTATAATTTTAATCAATGTGTCTGTATGATGTACTGCTTTATTTTTCAGCGCAGTTATAGTGCCAAGTTCGTCTCCGTTTGAGACAATCACCGGGGTTACAGTATCATAACCTTCGTTTTTAATACTGTCTATATCAAAAGTAAGAAGCACATCCCCCTGTTTGATTTCCTTACCATCTGTTACTTTAGCGTGAAAATATTTTCCATTTAATTTTACAGTATCCAGTCCTACATGGATTAAAAGTTCCACACCATCCTTCGAGCGAAGAGCTAAAGCATGCTTTGTATCAAAGATACTAACTACCGTCCCATCAAACGGCGCAGTAACCTGCCCTTTTGTTGGGACTACAGCAGCTCCTTTACCTAGTATCTCCTCAGCAAATGTAGGATCATTTACTTCTGACAGAGGAATTGTTTTCCCTTCAATAGGGGACTTAATTTCCATTCCCTGGACTGTCTCAAACACACTGTTATTAGTTTCTTGTTCTTCTGTAGAAGTACTGTTGTTTCCAACAGACTCAGTCGTCTGCTCTGTATCTTCGGGATCATCAAACCCCAGAATAAATGTAAGGATAAATGTCAAAACAACAACGATAATAGATGCAATCACAGCATAAATTATATTATTAGTTTGCTCCGGACTGATGAAAATTGGAAGTGCGACCAGTGATGGTGTTGCAAAGGAGTAGCCGGTAAGTTTAACAATGCCTGTAAATACACCTGTGATACCACTAGCAATGCATGCAGCCCAGAGTGGTTTTTTAAGCTGCAATGTCACACCGTACAGGGCAGGTTCTGTAATTCCGGCGACCAATGCAGAAACACCAGAAGCAGAGGCCACCTGTTTTAATTCGCTGTTTTTAGATTTACATGCTACTGCAAGACAGGCCGCTCCCTGAGCTAGGTTAGAGAGAAGCATGGCTGGCAGCATCGCAGAATCTCCAGCTGAAGTCGCCAAGGCAGTCAATGTAGCAGGTACGAATGCCCAGTGCATTCCCGTCATAACGAGGAACGGCATCCCTGCTGACATGAGAACCATTGCAGCTATATTAAATTTAGACTGAATCGCAAAGATTACCGCAGCTACTCCATTTCCAATAATTCCGCCTAATGGGCCTAAAACAATAAAAGCTATCGGTGCTGAAATTAACAGCATGAGGAATGGTTTTAAAAAGTTCTTCGTAAAAACCGGGGTAATCTTATCTACCAATTTTTCGATATAGGACATTACCCAAGCAGTCAAAATAATCGGTAACACAGTTGACGAATATGTAGTTGACACTACTGGTATCCCTAAGAATTTTACACCCGAAGCTGCATCTGCAAACATAGCTGTGAAATCCGGATGCAGCAAAACACCTGCAATCGCAGCAACAAGTATCGGATTCGTATTAAACTTTTTCCCTGCAGAAAATGCCAGTAAAATGGGAAGGAAATAGAACGAACAATCGCCCATAACCGTTAATAGCTGCATAGTCTGGCTAGTACCATCAACAAAATATCCTAACAGAATGATTAAGATCTTGATCATACCTGCGCCGATAATAGCCGGAATAACAGGTGATACACAGCCGGAAATCGCATCCAGTGCAGCAACGAAAATATTCTTTTTCTCCTTCGTTTCAACATTTTCTTGTGTGTTGGCAAAATTTCCGAGTTTAGTCAATTCTTTATAGCAGTTGGCAACATCATTTCCAATAATAACCTGATACTGGCCTCCACTTTTAACCACTCCCATGACACCCTTAATATTCTTTACTTCCTCATCTTTGACAACTGATTCGTCTTTTAACACAAAACGGAGCCTCGTCATGCAGTGTGTAACACTGGTTACATTCTTTTCTCCGCCAACTTTGTCTAATACT
Organism: Candidatus Anaerostipes excrementavium; assembly: GCA_019114985.1. Lineage (GTDB taxonomy): Bacteria > Bacillota > Clostridia > Lachnospirales > Lachnospiraceae > Anaerostipes > Anaerostipes excrementavium. The sequence continues at coordinate 91,726 of DXEM01000006.1, read as the reverse complement.
GTTTTCGCTGTACTTAAATAATCCATTTTCTCTCCTCCTTGATTAGTTGCCTATCACATCAAACCCAGGTCGGAAAAATGCGCGCCAGTTTTTCTGAACCGGTTTTTTGTTTCCATCTGTCACGTGTTTTTATAACTGTTGTACATAAGCATAGAATGATCCAGCAGTTCCTTTTGAGCACCCTGGGGATCATGGGCCGTAATTGCTGCAAGTATTCTGTCATGACATTCCAAAATGCCACGTCGGTTCATAGAATCCGCTATCTGATGAATCTCCGGCATATTGTACAACCCCTGCATTGTAAGTACATTTTTAAAAAAGTCTTCTCCAAACGTTTGCAGAAGCTGCAAATGAAAAGCGTTGTCACACTTATAAAAATCGCCGAACGGAGCATTGTCTTCACAGAGTCTGCGTAATTCCTCCTGAAGTGTATACAAGTTTTCTACAACAGATTTCTGTGGTTCTTCTTCACAATGTTCAGCCAAGTAAGAAACACAGTATCCTTCTACAGCATTGCTGAAATGGTATCTGAGAAGATATTCATTCTCATCTAACTGGTGCAGACAAAATCCACGGCTTGGCATCACGTCAAGCCTGTGCTCATCGCACAGTTTATGAATTGCATCCCGTACAGGGGTTCTGGACATTTGAAGCTGACTTGTAATCCAACTTAAAGAATATGTTTCCCCATACCGGATCACCCCTTTATTAATTAGAGCAACAATTCTGTCATATGCTTCGTCTTTTAGTAAAGTATAAATAATAACACCTCCATCTGAAAACTAAAATCTATTGGCCAATTGTTAATATTGTACAATATTTTATTTGATTTGTAAAGAATTATTGACATGACCGATATACCGGTGTATTATTGTAGCATAAACAGAATGTTTCATCAGTATAATACATGTGATGAATTTCAAAATAATCAGACACAATATTAGGAAGGAGATGTCACCGATGAAAATGAGAAAACTTGGAGAGATTGAGGTTGCAGAGATGGGCTTAGGCTGTATGGACTATTCCCATGGACATGGAAATCCTCCGCCACGTCAGGAAAGCATTCGCCTTATGCGTTTAGCGCATGAGCTGGGATGTACGCTTTTTGACACAGCAGACGCTTATGCAGACGGACACAATGAGATACTTGTAGGAGAAGCATTAAAACCGATTCGGCATGAGGTGATTTTAACAACAAAGTATAATCCAGAGTTACGTCCAGTCACAGATCCGTCTAAAGGAACTGTAGAAGAACAGATTGAGAGACGTCTGGATGATTCTTTAAAGCGTCTCGATACAGATTACATAGATATTTATTATATGCACCGCGTGACAGATGATGTGCCGCTTGAAGAAGTTGCTGGATACATGGGTAAATTCATTAAGAAAGGAAAGATCCGCGGCTGGGGAATGTCAAGGGCGACTGCTGAACATATCCGTATTGGACACTCCGTTACACCAGTTTCAGCAATCCAGAATGAATATTCTCTTATGGAACGTGACCCAGAGACAGATGGCGTATTGGCCGCATGTAAAGAACGCGGAATCGGATTCGTTCCCTATATGCCTTTAGGCGGTGGTTTTTTGACAGGCATGATCAAACCGGGAATGAAATTTACAGGTGATGATGCAAAACGTTTTTCTGACCGATTCAGTGATGAGACAATCATTAAAAACCAACCGTTGCTTGACGTTTTAGATAAGGTATCCAAGGCAAAAGGCTGCTCCTACGCTCAGGCTGCCTTAGCATGGCTTTTGTACAGAGAAGACTTCATTGTGCCTATTGCCGGAGCAATGAAGGAGGAGTTCCTCCGTTCCAACATGGCTGTGCCGGAGATTGTTTTCACAGAAGATGATTTAAAGGACTTTGATGAAGCACTCTCAAAGGTCACTGTATATGGAAAATGGGATGAAAGCGCAGTTTTCAAACTCAAAGAAGTGCTCCAAGAAGAAGGTTATGAGCCAGGAAAGAAATCATGGGGCTATGAATAATTAAATCGATTTATAAAAAAACGACAGTAAGTTAAAGAGGTTTTCAATTAATAGACTGTTCTAAAGCAGGGAGGCATGCGACTTAAATGAGTCACATGCCTCCCTAAAATTATTCTTATAAAAGAGAAAAAGATGAATTTTGTCATAGAAATAGAAAAATCGGCATTAGCCGATTTCTCCTTCCATACAGTTATGAACAATAACCATTACTTCTTCTATTTCATTTTTTCCTTTATAAATGCCTCAAAATCTGCTGATTCTCCAATGACAAAGCTGTCTTTTGGTACCAGAAAGGCTTGATTTTTCCCGATTTCCAGTACATATAACGTAGGCAGATTATAAAATTTAGAAATATTTTGATAATCCACCGTTGTATTTCTTTTCCCATCTTCCATCCGGATGTTATTTCCGAAATATATCGCATATTCCGGCTGCTGTCTCCTTCCTTGCTTCTTTGCCTGCCGCTCAACAACCAATGAAATAAGAAAATAATAGTTGTTGATCAGAAGTCCGCCTGTAAAACAAAGAATAAAGATTGTGGTATCTGACAAACGATAGTCCGCCCATACAACGCTGATTATCAAAGCTGCTGCAGAAACCAGCATAATGATGCCGCCCAAAATTCGTGTGGATTTACAAAATACATGCTTTGCGTATTCCCTTGACATGGATGGCAAAAGGCGGTAACGACTCTCAAATTTCAACGTTTCTCCCATAGAGATCTCTCCTTATTCGATTGGCATCAAATTCTTCAGAGAAATATCCATGATCGGTGCAGAATGGGTCAATGCTCCGCTGGAAACATAATCGACACCGATATCTCGGATTGCTGCCAAGCGTTCCTTGGTCACATTGCCGGAACACTCTGTCTCTGCCCGTCCGTCAATCATCTTCACAGCTTCCCGCATCGTATCATCATCCATATTATCCAGCATGATGATATCCGCTCCGGCCTCCAATGCCTCGCTTACCATCTCAAGATCTTCTACTTCGATCTCGATCTTACGGACAAACGGCGCATATTCTCTCGCCATATAAACAGCCTGTCGGATACCGCCGGCAGCGCCGATATGATTATCTTTCAAAAGGACTCCGTCGGAAAGATTATAACGATGGTTATATCCTCCGCCTACTGTCACCGCATACTTCTCAAAAGGACGCATATTCGGCGTCGTCTTCCTTGTATCCAACAGCTTGGTACCGGAACCAATCAGTTCCTTTGCCAGAGAATCCGTAAAGGTTGCAATACCGCTCATACGCTGAAGGTAGTTAAGGGCTACTCTCTCTCCGGACAACAGTACTCGGATATCTCCTTTCACCACACCCATGAGATCTCCGCTCTTTACCTCATCTCCATCTTGAAGATCTGTCTCGAATACCGTATTCTCATCCAAAAGCTTGAATACTCTCTCAAATACTTCTAATCCGCAGATAATCCCATCTTCTTTACAGATCAAATCGACTTTTCCCTGTTTTGCCTTCGGCATGACCGCATTGGTCGTGACATCTTCTGAAGTAATATCTTCTTTTAAGGCATTCAGCAGATATTCATCAATGTTAATCTTCATCGTTACACCATTGATCATAAAACTCTCTGTCCTTTCTCTTTATCTCATCTAAAACCAGACGTCTGTTCTCTTCGGCCAATTGTTCTTCCTGTCCATAGGCTTCCAAATCTGCTTCGATTTCTTTTATCTCCCTGGCATGTTTCGCAATATCCTTAGCCGCCGCTTTGGCAAATACCAACGCTTCCAGCAGGGAATTGCTGGCCAATCGATTCTTTCCATGAACACCGTTGCAGCTTGTTTCACCAACCGCATACAGATGATCCATCGACGTCTTGCTGTTCAGATCCACTTTAATGCCTCCCATAAAATAGTGCTGGGCAGGCGTTACCGGAATCCAGTCTTTCACCATATCGTATCCTTCTTCCAGACACTGGCGATAAATATTCGGGAATCGCTTCTTAATCCGTTCACCGTCTAAATGAGTCACGGAAAGATATACGTGATCCGTTCCATCCTTCTCCATCTGCTTTCGAATCGCCGCAGTTACCACATCTCTCGGCTTCAGCTCGTCTGTAAAACGCTCTCCGTCTTTGTTCAGCAGATAGGCTCCTTCTCCCCGGACAGACTCGGAAATCAAGAATCTTCTTCCCGGCTTCTTAGAATAAAATGTCGTCGGATGAATCTGAATATAGTTGATATTCTTAAGCTCAATATGATGGCGCAGGCAGATAGCCAAACTGTCTGCCGTTAAATGACGGAAATTCGTAGAATTCTTAAAAAGGCCTCCCAGTCCGCCGGTTGCAAGAACCGTATCCGATGCTGCAATGACATCCAGATCTCCTTCTGCATCCCGGTAAACAATGCCTCGGCAGGCGCCATCCTGCTCTATTACATCGATCATTGTGCAATAAGGAAGGATTTCGATATTCTCTCTCTGCTTTACCTCCTCATAAAGATGGCTGGTGATCTCTTTGCCTGTCAGATCTTCATGGTGAAGGATCCGAAACGTTGAATGTCCGCCTTCTCTTGTAAATTGTGTTTCCCCATCTTTCTCATCAAATCTCACACCAAACTCTCTCAAATCTTTGATGATCTCCGGTGAATCCAGAATCATTTTCTCGACCGCGCCTTCATCATTCTCATAATGGCCTGCCTTCATCGTATCCTCGAAATAGGAGTCAAAATCTTCTTTATTCTTTAATGCGGAGATTCCTCCCTGCGCAAGAAAAGAATCGCTTTCTTCGACCTCGCGCTTTGTAATCATAATGACTTTGTAATCACGGGGAAGAAACAGTGCATGGAATAATCCGGAAGCCCCTGTTCCCACAATGACCACATCTGCTGATCTCATAGTTCTTTTGTCCCTTTCCTATTCTGCCAAACGAAGCATCTCATCCAGCGCTTTCTTCGCATTCAGTCTCAGCTCTTCCGGCAGCTCTACTTGATTTTTCAAATCTTTTAACGCATCTCTGACATTCTCCAGCGTGATTCTCTTCATATCGCCGCAGAACTGATTCTGACCGGCTGCATAGAATGTCTTCTCCGGATTCTTCTGGCGCAGTTCATAGAGCACCCCAAGCTCCGTACAAACAATAAATTCTTTCGCATCAGACGCTGTGACATAGTTGATAATACCGGATGTGCTTCCAATATAGTCTCCCATCGCTGTGACGTCCGGTGTACATTCCGGATGAACCACAACTTCTGCCTGCGGATGCATCTCTTTTGCTTTGGCCACCTTCTGTGCCGTGATTTCCTTATGCGTCGGACAATAGCCGTCATTATAGATAAAGTTCTTCTCCGGCAATTGAGATCCTATGTACCTTCCTAAATTCTCATCCGGAATAAAGAAAATATTCTTCTGCGGCAGTGCCTGAACGACCTTCAGCGCATTCGCTGACGTCACACATACATCAGAATATGACTTGATCTCTGCAGTTGAATTGATATAACAGACAACGGCAAGATCTTCGTACTGATCACGGATCTCCTGGATCTTCCGGATATCCACCATATGTGCCATTGCACAGTCAGCATTCGCATCCGGCATCACAACCGTTCTCTCCGGATTCAGGATCTTAGCGCTCTCTCCCATAAATTTCACGCCGGCAAAACAAATGACATCTTTGGATTCTTTCAGCGCCATCTTGGCCAGATAATAAGAATCTCCGACATAATCTGCAATCTCCTGGACATCATCATCTACATAATAATGTGCCATTAAAACTGCGTTCTTATCTTTCTTTAATTGTTCGATTTCTCTCTTTAATTCTTCCATTCTTCACTCCTCGCTTATTGTTATTTAATATACCACTTCACCCTTTTTGAATCAAGTATTTGCGCGTTTTTTCCCTATTTTCCCCAGTTTTTCATCCCTGCACAAAGAAACAGTATTTTTATCAGAGATTCTTGTTTCACTGATAAAAATACTGCTTCTTTCTTCCTATAAATTATGAATACAAAAATTGTTAAGATGCTTTGCCGCCTCTTTCTCATCCCCGCCTTCAATCAAAAAAGATACTTTTGCTCCTTGATCTGCCCGTAACGTAAGAAGCGATGCCATGTTCTTTCCATTGGCTTTCCTGCCGCCGTATTCCACCTGAATCCGACTTTGGAACCTGCGGGCTTCCTGGGCGAGGAGCATCGCCGGGCGCGCGTGGATTCCTACCGGATTCGCCACGACAAAGTCAAACTGCTCCATAGCTATTCTCCTTTCGTCTCTTGTTCCTCCATCAGGCTGTTGATTTCTTCCTCGATTCTCTTTGCAAATGTAAAAGACTGCCGAAACGCATAACTTTTGATCCGCACCGGATTGGAAATCAATGAAATTTCTTTCCTTTTATGATGTTTCAGTTTTATACAAACTTTCAAGAAATCGACCGTCCCTTCTTCTCTCCGCCTGACCTTCTCTTCTAGTTCTTCCAGTGCCATCCTCGGCTGATAGTCTAAAAAACACTCTGTAATCTCTTCTGCCGCATAAAATTCAGGATCAGAGACCTGCCCCGTTGTCATTCGATTATTCAAAACACATATCTTCTTATTCTTCTGATCTGCTAATAAATAATTCCCGATTCTTCCCGTCACACAGAAATCTTCTTCCGAAGATTCCGGCTGCTCAAATAACATTCTCAATTCGTCCAATGTTTTTTCGGCAATCGTTTCCGTATAATTACGGCTTGCTTTCTTATAGCAATCCTTGCAGATATACCCATCTACACAACGGAACTTATTGAAAATTCCAATCGGTTTATGGCAGATATCACAGGTCTTCATTCCAATCCCTCCTTGCTTGATTTTTGATAAATGAAACGTATTTTCTATCACTCTTCACTCATTATTTCCTGATAACACCGATAAATCTTCTTATACTTTTGATATTTTCCTTCATAAAGCCCCTGATTATACGCCCGCGGAGAAAACGTCTTCTTGATCTTTATCGTATGGTGAAGAATCTGTTCCATAGAAATCTCACCTTGACTTCCTGCCGCGGCAAGGGCAATCCCATATCCGGCGCCGGCTCCGCTCTCCATCTGCTGGACTTCGGTTCCCAGCACATCTGCTAACATCTGCATCCACACCTGATTTTTCGAACCGCCCCCAGTCACTTTAAGCCCTTTCAATTCCTCTTTTGTCAGGCACATGACCTCTGAAAGCTGCCTTGCGGCCAGACAGATTCCTTCCATGACCGCCAGGGTCATTTCTTTGCGCGTCGTATCGGTACCAAGTCCTATGAACATTCCTCTGAGATTTGGATCTGCATAAATGGTTTTATCACCTGCCAAATGAGGATAAAAGATCAGCGGGCTCTCCCCCAGATGTTCTGTATCTTCTGCTTCGGTCTCTTCGGCAAAATCATCGGTCTTAAGGACCTGTTTTACCCACCATCCAAGACTGCTTCCCGTTGATTGTATCACACCTTGTACAAGAATAGAAATCTCTTCTCCGTCCATTGAAAAAAGAATGTTTTTGCCTTTTGCCTTAAAATCAATCTTGTCTTTCGGCACCATCAAAACTCCGGATGTACCAAGGGACAAAACCGGGTATTTTCCGGAAAAACATCCGGTAGCAATCGCCGCTGCCGGATTATCTCCTGTCCCGACAATGACCTTAACATTCTTGTGAAACCCGTATTTCCGGCTCCATTTCTCCAAAACAGTCCCTGCTGCCGCTGCCGTTCCTCTGATCTCAGGATAGATACTCTCCGGGAAATCCAGCAAACGCCGGATTTCCGGAGACCATTTCCCTGTCGTCAGATCACAGAGTGAGGAGGTGGATGCTTCACAATAATCTGTCTGCATCGTACCGGTAAGACGATATACAATATAATCTGGTCCAATCAGAAATTTCTTCATTCTATGAAAGCTGTCTGGTTCGTTTTCCTTCAGCCACAGCAGATTTACCGCCGGGCTTCCGGTTGAAATAATATTGGCGATATGGGACGCTTTCGGGAGCTTTAAAATCTTTTCTTTTAAGTTTGACACCATATCCTTTGTTCTGGTATCATTCCACATGAGAGCAGGACGTATGGATACTCCATTTTCATCCAAAAATACGACGGTATGCATTTGCCCTGTGACTCCGATGGCATCCACTTCTTGAGGGTCGCACCCCTCAAGGAGCTGGACCATTGCTTCATCGGTTCCTCTCATCCAAACTTCCGGATCAATCTGTTTCCAACCCGGTTTTGGTTCTTCTATGTCATACTCCCTGCTGGTTTCTTTTGTAATCCTGCCATTCTTATCAATCAAGGTAACTTTTACCGAAGATGTACCGATATCAATTCCAATATAATATTTCATCGATTATTCTCCAAATTTTAAAATCACTTTATAGGTATCTGGCCTTGACGCGGTCTTGATTGCCTGATCAAAATCCTGATAATCATAAATCTTTTCCGTCAATACGGATGGATCGACCAATCCTTTCCCGATTAATTCCACTGCCTGATGGAACGACCGAATCGTCGGGCTTACTGCTCCTGTAATTGTTTTTTGATAGGAATGAACGGCTCCCATATCTACAGGCACCGGATCATTTGGATGCATGGAGCTAAACATCACGGTTGTTCCTGTCTTCGCAGTCATTTCAACTGCCTGTGCCGCTACAGCTGGGATTGCTGTCGTATTAAATACCATCAGCGCTCCTCTTCCACCCGTCCGTTTTTTGATTTCTTCGACCGGATCTGCGGCGATCGGATCGATCACGTCATCGCATCCAAGCTCTTTTGCCTTTTCTCTTCTCTCTTTTAAAGGTTCACTTAAAATAACTCTGGCACCTTTCATCTTTGCCAGGATGACATGGAGAAGTCCCATGGTTCCTCCTCCAATGACCGCAACGTCATCGCCGAATTGAATGTTGGTACGGTTGATGCTGTTTACTACACAGGCAAGCGGCTCTGTAAAAGCCATTTTCTCAAAGGATGTATTTTCAGGATAGATGAAGAGATCTTCTGCTTTTGCCACAACAAATTCTGCGAATCCTCCGTATCCGGACAATCCGTCTGGATTATGGAAAATCTTGCTTTTTGGGTGTTCCTCACAAATATTCTCTTCTCCATGTTTGCAGTAATAACATTCTTTACAGTCATCGATAATATACTGCACGACTTTCTGACCTTCCCAAAACCGGTCTTTGTTTACTGCGTTTCCCATTTTCTCTATCACGCCGCAGTACTCATGTCCCCCGATTCTCGGATAACTGTAACTGCAGTCCCCATGAAAATCTCTCACATCGTTGGTACAGATCCCTGAAGTTTTGATCCGGATCAGCACTTCATCTTCTTTGATTTCCGGAATATCAATCTCTTGAATGGAGAAATCTTCTGGACGATTTAATATAATTGCTTTCATCTTCCCTCACTCTTTCTTTTTCTTATGCTGGATATGCCAGGATTCCTGTGACTCCGCCTACGATTCCAATGACAATAATCAGTCCGATCACTTTCAGTGAAGACCATCTTCTCTTATTTAACAGATAGTAAACCAACATCGTCATCGCCAAAGGAAGAATATTCGGACATACGGCATCTAAGAAGCTTTCCTGAATGCTGTAAGTGCTGGTGGAACTAACGATCTCGATTCCACATACTGCTGTAACATAATTTACAACCAATCCGCCCATTACCATACATCCCATGATGGATGCGCCTTTGATCAGCTTATTTAAAATTCCCTTTTCCAGGAAATCCATAATTGCTTCGCTTCCTGCCCGATAGCCGAACATGAAGTTCCAATAGCTTAAAGCATATGCTGCTACGACGATGACAACCGCATAGATAATCGCTCCCCAAATATTTCCGTCGCCGGAACGGGTCAGGTCAATACATACTGCCAACAAAATCGGAATGACAACACCCTGCCAAATGGTATCTCCCATACCTGCCAGAGGTCCCATCAGAGAAGTCTTTAAGTTGGTAATAAAATCACCGGGTATTTCTTCTCCCATCGCTTTTTGTTCTTCCAACGCAATCGCCATACCAAGGATACATGCTCCAAACTCGATATGTACGTTAAAGAATTCAATCTCTCGCTTCATCACTTCTTTTCTCTTGGATGGATTATCTTTATATAAGAAGTTAATAATCGCTGAGAACATATGGGCAACCACCTGTCCCATCATTCTCTCATAGTTATAACATGTCTGCGGGAACGTCTCCCAGATCAGCCAGGCTTTGAGTAAGGCGCCTCTTGGGATTAAGCTTTTCTTTTTGTTTTCCATCTTAATCATCCTCCTCGTCATCTTCATCATCATAAACTGCTGCGGCGGCTCCTTCATTTGCGGACGTGATCTGTACATAAACGATTGCTACGATCAGCGCAATGATACCCAAGGTAAGCAATGGAAGTCCTGAATATACCGCTAATAAAAATCCTGCAAATAAGAAAATTTTGGATTCTCCTTTAAAGATATACTGCAGTGTAATCGCAATTCCAAGAGCCGGCATCAATCCGCCGATGATCTGGAATACGGTCAGCACTTTTCCGCTTAACATATTCAAAATTCCCTGAATGTAGTTTGCTCCAAAATATGCTGCCAGGGCACATGGAATTGCCGTCATGCAGAAACACATAATCTGCGGGAATAGGACATTGGCCCTCCATATTTTGTGATACTCTTCTTTTTCAATATAATTATCTGCGATATGTACAAAAAATGAGTCAAACGTCATACGTCCTGCCCATACGATCGTTCCAAGAATTCCGATTGGTACTGCCAGCGCTAAGGCCGTATCTGTGTCCAATCCTCCGACGATCGCATATGCTGTTCCTAAAATACCGGCCAGGGCCATATCTGCCGGCATACTTCCTCCGGCTGACATAAATCCAAGATAAACCAAGTTGATGGTTGCTCCAATGACAGCTCCCTGTACCGGATGTCCTAAGATCAATCCTGTGATCATTCCACAAACCAGAGGTCTTTGCAAAGACCAAAGGCCTACGAACGGCAGATTTCCAACTGCCAGCCAGTAAACGATTCCGCAAAGGATCGCTTGTACAATACTGATTTCCATATATATCTCCTCCTTCTATTTATCAACATAACCTGCTGCTTCAATTACCTGCTGCTCCGGAACCAGCTGATAATATACATGTACATTTTTTGCCATTAGATTTTTGATGGCTGTGATCTCATCCGGGGAACATGCCACATTTTTAATGAAAGGAGTTCTCTCTCCTCTGATTCCCATACCCCCAAGATTCACATCGGTAAGTTCAAGTCCAAGATCCGTCATACGATCATAGGTGATTGGTGTTTTTGTCAGAACCATGACTCTTTCTCCCGGCTCTCTTGGATCTTTTTTCAGCACTTCCGCACCTTTTTCCGTCGCATATACATTGACCTTCACTCCATTAGGCGCCAATGCCTTGATGACTCTTTTATTAAACTTGTCTGCGGCAACCTCGTCATCAACTACGATGATCCTGTTCACATTCAGGCTCGGCGTCCAAACAGAAACAACTTCGCCATGAATCAATCGATCATCCACTCTCGCTAACACGATATTTTTCATTCTTCGTCCTCCTCACTTTCTTCTTCAAATAATTGATTGACATATTTGATCGTATCCGGTGCAGCGCTAAGCAGCCCTTCGCAGATCTCTGCCGCTGTTTTATCCGCATATCGGCCCATCATGACTTCGACTGCCAATGGGATATTGATTCCTGTTACATGGTAGAAATCGTGATCTTTCATTAAGGAAACAACTGCGTTAAACGGACTTCCATGGAATAAATCCGTTAAGAAAAGAATTTCTTCTCCTTCCGGAGTCTTTTCAATTTCTTTTTCCAGTTTCTCTGTAAGCGTGGCTACCGTTTGTTCCGGAAATAATCCGTAAGCCACCAGATTTTCCTGTTCGCCTACCAGCATCTGCACACTTTCAACCAATCCCTTGGAAAAGCTTCCATGGGACACTGCAATGACCTTCATTCCAACTTCGCCTCCTTTTCTCCGGTCGTTTATTGTAATTTGAGTATAGCATGAGAAATGGCGCTTTTTTTACAAACATTTGCGTAATCATTCCCGCACTTCTTATTAAGATTTGCATGATATATTACGCAATTCTTTGTGCAGATCACGCAAACGAATTTGATGAATTCTGCGGTATTCTTGCCGCAATAAATGAAATTTTTCCAGAGAATTTTCCTGCTATACTAAAGCTAAGCTTGGTACGTACAGGTGATGAAACATAGAAATGAAAATGTTGTTTTTATAGAATAGGAGGAAGCAGGACCGTCATAGGTCCTTCGCAGTATCAATATGAAAATTGTAAATGGATTTGATCTTATGAATTATGCCGCATCACATCACTATATGCTCCCGGCATTTAATACCACGAACCTGGAAATGACGTTTGCGATCGCGAAAGGGTTGAATCAGGCAGGACTTCCCGGGTATATCCAGATTTCTTCTAATAATTTGAGATTATCTGATCCGGAAACCATTGTTTATCTGACCAAGAAAGCTTTAAAAGACAGCGACGTTCCAATCGCCCTTCATTTGGATCACGGAAAAACTTATGAAGATGTAAAAAACTGCGTCAACGCCGGATTTACTTCCATCATGATTGACGCATCTCACTTAGATTTTGAAGATAATATAAAAGAAGTGAAAAAAGCTGTGGACTACTGCCATTTTTACGGAGTCCCGGTAGAGGCAGAGCTTGGATGCCTGCAAGGAAAAGAAGAAGACATTGTCAATGAAGCAGACGCTAAAACAGATCCTGATATGGTGCTGGATTTTGTAGAACAGACCGGCTGCGATCTTCTCGCAGTCGCCGTTGGAAATGTTCATGGATTGGATATCGAACCGAAAGTAGATCTGCCTCTGTTAAAGAAAATCTCTGAAATCTCTCCGGTTCCTCTCGTCATGCACGGAGGCTCAGGAATTCCTTTTGAGACCATACAGGAAGCAAGAAAATACAATCTCTTAAAAGTCAACTATGGTTCTGATCTAAGAAAGGCTTTCGTCTCTACCTTCGGAGCCGCTTATGAAAAGAACCATAACACTTGCAGCGTGATTGAACTAAGCATGGACGCCGTTGAAAACGTAAGCAAAACGGCTGCAGACTTGGTAACAATCATCAACAAGTAACCATATATATCCTCTTTTTCCATCTATTGAGAAGGGGGCAGATCATTATAATATCTCCCCTCTCAAAAAAATCATTTGGGGAGGCATGTGACTCACTTAAGCCGCATGCCTCCCTTCTTTAAAAGGTTCATTAACCGACAATCTCCTTCTGATCCATAGACTATGGGGCTGTACTATGTTTAGGAACAAAATATTCCTGTTTCAAAGCCCCCTCCAACTTGAGCAGTTCCACTTTTTTGTCAATGCCACCGGCATACCCGGTCAGACTTCCGTTTGTTCCTACCACCCGATGGCAAGGAACGATAATGGAAATCTCATTGCGGGCAACAGCCCCGCCTACCGCCTGGGCTGACATACGCTTTAAGCCCCGTTTGGCGGCAAGCTGTTTCGCGATTTCCCCATAGGTCATCGTCTGTCCGTATGGAATGGAGTAGAGGATTTCCCACACTTCATTTTGAAAATCAGTGCCGATAAAATGGAGCGGCACTTGAAAATCTGGCTCTTTCCCGGAAAAATAAATAGTAAGCCATTTTTTTGCCTGTTCAAATATGGGAAGCTCTTTTTCCTCGTGTTCTTTCTCCAGATAAAGAGCAAAATATTTTTGCCCCTCAAACCATAATCCTGTTAAGCCGATTTCATCTGCAGCCAGCAAAATATCTCCCAGAGGAGATTGGTAATGACTGATGTACTGCATATTAAACCTCCGTATTAAAATATTGGTTAGAATCCTGCGGCGCCTGTGCACGGTCTATATCTGTATAAGAACGTATCTCTGAACAGACGGTTATTTTATAGCTTTCAAACAGCTTTTCCCGGCCCTCTTTCTGACTCATGCGGTGCTGCATAACATTCCGCCAACGCTCTACGGCGGTTTCGTCCGTCCATACATTCATGGACAGAAGTTTTCCCTCCTCATTTAAGCTGGAAAAGCGTTCTGCCCGGATAAAGCCTTCGAAACCAGCTAACAGTGGCTTTAACATAGCTGCAAGGTCAAGATATTTTTTCATACCGGCTTTGGTCGGTTTGACTTCAAATAAGACGATAATATTTGCCATTTTCATTTCCTTCCTTTCTTCGGTGCGTAATCTCTCATACCGGGGACTGCGCCCCCTGCAACAGCCCAGAAATACAAACTGGCGACACTGCAGTATGGGCTAAACCGCCTGCGGTATTTTTCAAAGAGTTTGCGGTCTATTTTCCTGTGATGATAGACCATACGCCGCCAGATAGTTGCCTGCGCCTTTGTTGATATTTGCTGGCCGATTATATGATGTATGACAGAGGAAAACAGGTCACGATCCACTTCACGCTCAATATGACCAATTTTTTCAATGGCTGCTCCTAACACCTTATCTTTCTTTTTCAGATACTCGGTTTCCTTATCGCCGTATTGGAAATACAAATGGTTTACCTCCTGTTTCCTTGACATTTTTTTTAGAATTCATTATGATTTTATCACAAAGTAATACGCAGAACTATCACAAAATCTCCGAATATTATCGTAATATTTCCAAAAAGAAAAAGGGAGATAGATTTGAAAAAAGAAAATTATATTAACTCAATCAATTTGAATATCGACACGGATTTTCCGTATCTTGTCCTTGACGTAATAGGAAAAAATTCTTATCCGCAGAACCCGGGATTTCAGGTTATGCACTGGCATGAAGATTTGCAATTTATTTATGTACTGGATGGAATTACTGAGGTTCGGACACTTGATCATTCAGTTCAAATACAAGCAGGAGAAGCAATCTTTATCAATAAAGATGTGGTACATTTTGTAGGAGAAATTAAAAACTGCCATTATAACAGTTTTCTGTTCCCGCCGTACTTTCTTGCTTTTTATGCGGGAAGCCCTGCAAAAGATTTTGTAGACAGCATTATCACAAATGATCGGCTCCCCTTTGTCCATTTCACACCTGCTGTCGGGTGGCAGCAAGAGATAACGACAATTTTGCAGCAATTAGTTCAGCTTGAAAAAGACAAGACAAATTTCTATGTGTATGAGGTCCTTGTTAAATTATCTTCTCTGTGGCTCATCATGCGTAAAAATATTATACTCCCGCAGGAACAGAAAGAAAGCGTTGTTCATCTTCGTATGCAAAAAATTCTGCACTTTATTGAAAAACACTTTTCAGAAGACATTACACTTTCTGACTTGTCCGCAAGTGCAAATATCAGCAAGTCGGAATGTTCCCGTTGTTTCAAAATAAGCATGGGCACGACGCCTTATAAATACTTGACTGAATACCGTTTATCAAAAGCCGCTCAGCTTTTGACAAAAACAAATGAGCCTGTCGGCAATATTGCTGTGGCTGTAGGATTTCACCAAATGAGTCATTTTGGAAAATGCTTTAAAGAAAAAACAGGCTACTCTCCAAAAGAATACCGAAAAATGGAGAAGAGGAAGACGATAACAAAACCAATCAATCAAAATTAAGCACGGTTTTAGAAGCAATTGCAAACATATTCCAGCTGATCATTCCCGCAATTACAGGCGCCGGACTTTTAAAGGCTGTTATGGCGCTCCCGGACATGAAACCTGACAGCCATTTCCTCCTGGCTTAAATTTTTTTCTTTCCGATATTTTTTGATATTATCATTGATCATGTCCTTACCATCCTTTCACACAAGATTTTGCTCCGAAGCTATTTTGATTTACTCACGAAAGGAATGAATTTGCAAGCAACGATCATTAACATCGAAGAAAAAAGACAGAAACCATCGTTCCTGTCCCTTCTGATCCATTAGTCTACTGTAACTCCGGCTGCACCTTTGGTGTCAAGCGCAAATCCCGGGTGATTCGTATCCTTAATCCTTGTCTTAAAGTTTTTGTACCCTGCAAACTGCATATCATAGATTGGCTGCAAGGCAGAATCCACCACAAGTTCCCGATTGATTGTCGCACCGTTTAATCCGCTCTTATCGGCTACATACCTTAATAATTCTTCTTCCACGTAATTTCCGGAATCATCTGTAAATGCCTGCAGATTCACCGGCTGTGTCTTCGGCCCTTCTGTTACTCCTTTCCTTTCTCTGCCTTCCATTTCAAGTTTTTTCACAATTTCAATAATTTCATCATCGGACATATCGTTATTGATCATAGAAAATTTAAACTGTCCGACATTGCTGTAAACGGTCTGATTCCCTTTTCCATCAAAAACAAAAACTGCTTGAATGTAGGAATCTTTTGCAAATGTCCGTTTATCACTGATTCCAAACCAAATGCTTTTTTGACGAAAAGCTTCGGATGCCGGAATCGGTGCTTTCGTTGTCGTACTGCTGCCAATGCCGGAATTTCCACTGTTGGAACTTGTAGAAGCTGATGTGCCTGCAGCGCTGCTGCTTTCTGTGCTCTGATCAAAATCTTCTGTTGTAGTGACTGACGCCTCTGTGGTTGTTTCGCTGCTCACACTGCTGTCTCCGTCATCGGAAATCTGGCTTCCTGAATCTTTGCTGCTTCCGCATGCCGCCATGGAAAATGCCAGCACAGCGAAAATAAGCATAAATAAACTTTTTTTCATTCTGTATTCCCTCCCAACGAAAAATGATCGATCTTTGTTAACTTTATTATATTATATTTCTCTTGCTGCTGTACAGATATATTCAGCGCTAAAAATCATGATGAAATCCTGTTTTTTCCTATCAAGATGGCGCAAACTGACTTTCGTACAATTCACTATAAAATCCATTCTGGGCAAGAAGCTCTTCATGGGTTCCACGTTCAATAATCTTTCCATCTTTCATCACAAGGATCATGTCTGCCTCACGGATCGTTGACAGTCTGTGCGCCACAATAAAGCTGGTACGGCCTTCCATCATTTTCGCAAATGCATTCTGGATTCGTATCTCTGTCATCGTATCGATCGATGAGGTAGCCTCATCTAGAATCAACATCGGAGGAAGCTTGAGCATGACTCTGGCAATGCACAGCAGCTGCTTCTGTCCCTGAGAAAGGCTTCCGCCGTCTTCGCCGAGAACCGTGTCATATTGATCCGGCAGCCGCATGATAAAATGATGTGCATGGGCTTCTTTCGCCGCTTCGATGACTTCTTCTATAGAAGCATCCGGTTTTCCATAAGCAATATTTTCCCGGATCGTCGCATTTTTCAGCCAGGTTTCCTGAAGCACCATTCCAAAGTTCGCCCGAAGACTATGTCTGGTCACATCCCGGATCTCATGTCCATCCACATAAATCTCCCCTTCATTCACATCATAGAACCGCATGAGCAAGTTGATGATCGTCGTTTTTCCGCATCCTGTCGGACCTACCAATGCAATCCTTTGTCCCGGCTTCACTTTTAAATTCAATTCTTCCATAAATTTCACATCCGGCCGATAAGAAAAAGAAACATCCTTTAATTCTGCCTCGCCTCGGACATTGACAAGATTTTTCGCTCCCTCCGGTTCTTTCTTCATCGGTTTTTCATCCAGAAAACGAAAAACACGAGCCGCCGAAGCCAATGAATTTTGGAATTCTGTAATCACTCCGGTAATCTCATTGAATGGTTTGGTGTACTGGTTGGTATAGCTCAAAAAACTTGTCAGCCGTCCTACGGTTAAACCTCCGCCAATGACCGCAAAGCATCCGGCCAGCGTAACTCCTGCGTAGATGATCGAATACATCAGCCGGGTCGCCGGATTGGTCAGAGAAGAGAAAAAAGTTGCCCGAAGACTATACCCTGCCAGCCTCTCGTTAATTTCCTCAAATTGTTTCTGAGCTTCTTTTTGGTGTCCAAAAGCCGTCACAACTTTCAGATTGCCAAGCATTTCATCCGTCAGACTGGTAAGCTCCCCTCTCGTCTCCGACTGCTTAAGAAACATCTGGAACGTATTTTTGGAGATAAATCCTGCAATTGCAAATGATAAAGGACTCAATACAACCACAACCAACGTAATCCATGGATGAATCGACAACATAAACAGAATCGTTCCGAAAATCGTAAGTACTCCCGTAAATAACTGGGTAAATCCCATTAACAATCCATCTGAAAACTGTTCGATATCTGTTACGATCCGGCTGATCAGATCTCCCGACGGATGAGAATCCACATAAGAAATCGGTACCTGATGCAGGTGATGGAACGCCTTTTTGCGCAGATCCTGTACCACTCGATAAGTAATCATATTATTGATATGGTTCATCAGCCACTGGACCGCCGCAGTTACAATGATCGCTGCTGCCATCTTTTTTATCATCTTTCCAAGCGCACCAAAGTCTACATTTCCTTTTCCGATAATATAATCCACTGCGTTTCCGGTCAAAATCGGAATATAGAGAGTCAGCCCAACGGTAATGACTGCAAGCAGCAAAGAGAAAATGACATAGAAACGGTACGGACGGATACTTGTTAGAATCCGCCTCATCACTTGACGATTGTCTCTCTTATTCTGCATCTGCCGCCACCTCCTCTCTTGTCATCTGAGATTCACAGATCTCCCGATAGATTCTGCAGGATCGAAGCAGATCTCGATGTTTTCCTTTTCCGGCAATTTTTCCATCATTCATGACCAGGATTTGATCCGCATTCTTGACCGCAGATACTCTTTGAGAAACAAGAAAAACCGTCATATGATCCGTATGCTTCCGGATTTCCTTCCGCAGCTTCGCATCTGTAGCAAAATCCAATGCAGATGCACTGTCATCTAAGATCAAGATCGCCGGTTTCCGAACCAAAGCTCTGGCAATCGTAAGACGCTGTTTCTGCCCTCCGGACAGATTTCTTCCCCCCTGCTCAACTGCAAGATCCAATCCTTCCCCCTTCTTTTCCACAAAATCCATTGCCTGGGCGGTTTTTAACGCCTCATAGATCTCCTCGTCGGAAGCGTCCTTTTTCCCCCACTGCATATTGGCGCGAAGCGTCCCCCGAAAGAGCGCCGCTTTCTGAGGTACATATCCAATTTGATTCCTTAACTCTTCCATCCGAAGATTCCGGATATCATTCCCCTGAATCAATATCTCGCCTTCCTGCGCCTCATAAAACCGTGGAATCAGATTCACCAACGTCGTTTTGCCTGAACCGGTTCCCCCGATTACGCCGATTGTATCTCCCGCAGCAGCAGAAAAACTAACTTTCTCCACAGCTGGTTCCTTTGCACCGGCGTAGGCAAAGGAAACGTCCTGAAATGATACGCTCACAGCGCCGTCTGGCCGGAAATTCTCCTCCCCATCCAAAATACTTCCCTGGGTCTGAAAAACATTTTCCACTCTTTTTAAGCTGGCTGCGGTTTTCGAAAGCAGAATCATTAGATTTGCCAGTTTGATCAATTCTACAAGAATCTGTGACATATAGTTGATCAAGGCGATCACCTCGCCCTGCGAAAGGCGCCCCAAATTCACCTGAATGCCGCCGGTCCACAATACCCCAATCGTTCCAAGATTGATAATAACATAGGTCACAGGATTTAACAGTGCGGATATTTTGCCTACAAAGATCTGTCTCCGATAAAGTTCCCGATGGGACGCGTCAAAGGCTTTTATCTCGCTTTCCTGCCGATTAAATGCCCTTATCACACGGATTCCCAAAAGGTTCTCTCTTGTCTTTTGCAGGACATCATCCAGCTGTTTCTGCACCCTCTGATACAACGGCATACTGATCAAAAGAATCAAAAATACGACGAAGAATAATGCCGGGATCGTTACCGCAAACACCATTGCCGTCTTATGATCCACCAGAAAGGCCATAAAGACCGCTCCGAGAACCACAAAAGGAGAACGAAGAAACAATCGCAGAAACATATTAACTCCGTTCTGCACCTGATTGATATCGCTGGTCATTCTCGTAATTAATGTAGCAGTCCCAATGGAATCGATCTCTTGATAGGAGAACGTCCCCATATGGGAAAATAAGTCGTTTCGCATCGCTGTCCCGGCTGCTGTTGCTGCCTTTGCGGCAAAATACTGCGCTGTAGCAGAACTTATAAAGCCAACGATTCCGAGGACGACCATCAGACATCCCATCCGCAGCAGATATCCCTGATCTTTGCCGCCAATCCCCACATCCACCATACTGGCAACTACCAACGGGATGATCAGCTCAAAACTAGCCTCCAGCATCTTAAAAAACGGCGCCAATATTGTCTCTTTTAAATTATTTCTTAAATATCTCCATAATCTGCCCATGATGTTTTTCCTTTAAATATCATTATTGATCCCTGTCTCAAGCGCTTCTTTGATCCAGAAAATAAAATTATCGTAGGATGGATCTTCGATTAGCTTATCTACCAGGGATTTATCCGCAAAAATCTTCGAAAAGTAATTCCAGAGCTGGAATGCCTGATTATTATTCTTCCCTACATGCATCAGCATAATCAGATTAACCTCATTCTTCTCGCTGTCCCATAGAATCGGTTCTTTTGACACATACACCGCAACAAAAGTATCCGAAGACACTGCATACATCGGATGTGGCACTGCAATATTTTTGCTGAAGAATGTACTCCCGATCTCTTCCCGCTGCAAAACTTGAGAATGAAGATCTTCCACTTGAAAATGTTTGGCCGCCAGGTCACATAATGTCTTTAAAACCTCTTCTTTTTTGCTGCTCCTGGCTGTGCAGAATAATTCCGGATAAAACATAGCCGCCACATCTTCAATATCTTTAAAACCGTCAATATTTAACTTAATGTTCATATAATCATGCTGATTTGGGAAAGTATCAACATACATTGCAAGCCCTTTTTCAAAGAACTCATCCTTTTCCGTTGTTAGATAGACTCCGTAATCATCCAGCATCTCCTCGGTAACATCCATTGGATTTACAAAATCAACCGCAGATATATATTCTGAAAACCAGCGAAGCAATGTCTGTTTCAGCAGCAGTGTCATACTGTTTTTCATGGAAGAAATCACCAGAATCTTTGTTTTCCCGCTTCGGTTATTGATTTCCAGCAGACTGCTGTAGAAATGTACCGCCAAAAGCGCCATCTCATCTTCTGAAACTTTTTTCCCATACCGCTGCTGAAGCAAAAATGCAAAATATGCACTGATATCGTATCCCAGAGGGAATGTCTCCCGAATATATTCCAGCATGTCATTCTTCATCTGCATATCATACTTGATGCGAATACTCAAGGACATACAGTGAAGCGCCAATGTAATTCTTAAGTTAATGTTGTTGGTAAAATCAACGCCGAAGTTTTCTTTGATTGCCTCCAAAGATTTCAAAATAAACTCATCCATCTCCTGGGTGATCGTATCCGAATCTCTGTTATTTCCCTGTCCTCTTAAATATACGGAAAGATATCGTATCTCATCTTCAGTAACTTTTATGAAAAACTTTCGGCTGATTTTATCAAAAACATCTTTGGAGATTTCATATTCCTCTTCCAGACTCTCTGTAATTTCCAGCTCGCCCGGCTGAATATAAAATCCATCTCCCATCCGACAAATCATAATATTCAAGAACAGAATCGTATTATTAAAATCTGTATCCATAATATGATACTTATGTTCCACAAACGTCTCAGTCAGAATATTTTTAATCTTTGCCAGCTGCCGCTCATCGATATACAACATTCCCCGTTCATTTTTGATATGCGCCAGATACAGATCCTGGTCAGCCAGACAACGTCTTTTATTGATCTCCGAACCATCGATCATCACTTTGTTGCTGCTGCGCAGAAGTTCCAGAGAAAATCCCTCTAATATCTCTTCCACTTTTTTCAGATCATTCAGCAGCGTAGATCTTGAGACATAGAAATGATCCTCCATTTCTGTAATCGGAACCGCTCTATGTCTGTTTAAAAGCAAAAGAAGGATCTTGCTGATTCGGCTGGTCGGATAATTCAAGGATACCGTTGTGTACTGCTGATACAAAGAATTGACAAACGCAGAAAATTCATCACGGTCTTCTACCTGGATACAGCTTCCTTTCGACGCTTTTGAAATCAGATTTGCACTGGTCTCATCTTCCAGCTCTTTTCTAATCACCTTCATATCCCCTTGTACCGTGCGCAGAGAAACCCCCAGCTTATCTGCAAAATAGGCTGCTGTCAGATACTCGTTCGAGTGATTGCAAAATTCTAATAAAATCTCGATTTGTCGTTGGTTTAACATAGACATTCCTCTTTTTCATTGCTTCGTTTATTCGTAATAGCCATTGGTCATATTTCTTATTATAACCTAACCATTGTTTCTTCCGCAACCGATGAATTTGGTAACTATTTGGCCTCAATCGAGGATTCGGCCGCGCAAGCGGCGACAAAGCAGCATTTCCTTGCCAATGCACTGGACGAACCATCCCCGATTCGCTATACTATGAATATAAGAAATGCAACCAACAAGAGGAGGTATCAGAAAGCTATGAACAAACCTGCTTTAGTCATTCTTGCAGCAGGCATGGGCAGCCGCTACGGCGGATTAAAACAAATGGATCCGATGGATCCGCAGGGACATGCCATCATTGACTATTCCATATATGACGCGAAACGCGCCGGTTTTGGCAAGATTGTTTTTATCATTAAGAAGGAAATTGAAAAGGACTTCAAAGAGACCATCGGAAAACGTGTTCCGGAAGGCCTGGAAGTATGTTACGCTTACCAGGAAGTAGATGCACTTCCGGAAGGATATTCTTTGCCGGAAGGACGAGTAAAACCATGGGGAACAGCTCATGCGGTGTTATGTGCAAAACCTTTCATACAGGAACCTTTTGCAGTCATCAATGCCGACGATTACTATGGCGTCCATGGATTCCAGATCATGGCTGATTTCCTGACATCCCACGAGGAACAGGATCCCGCTCCTTTTGCCATGGTCGGTTATCACCTAGGCAATACCGTCACCGACAATGGCTATGTTTCCAGAGGAATCTGCGAAGTAGACGACAATCATCAGCTGATTTCTATTACCGAGCGTACCCATATTGAAAAACGAGGAGATCATGCTGAATTTACAGAAGATGACGGCAAAACCTGGACTCCGCTTTCCTTTGATCAGCTGGTATCTATGAACTTCTTTGGATTCCAGCCTATGATCATGGATGAACTGGAAACCGGTTTTCCGGCATTTTTAGACCAGGCTCTTGCGGAAAATCCGCTCAAAGGCGAATATTTTATACCGAGTGCAGCAAGCGACCTGCTAGGCAAAGGCAAAGCGACCATGGAAGTTCTCGTATCCAAAGACCAATGGTATGGTGTTACCTATCCGGAAGATAAAGAAAACGTGATGAATGCTCTTCAAACCCTAAAAGACCAAGGCGTCTATCCTCAGAACTTCTAAAAAGAAAAAACCGGCAGATATCGATCTGCCGGCTCTTTCTTTGAGTGTGTATCTAGAAGTTTACGATTAATTTTGTAAACGTTCTCGCATCTATAATTTTCTATTCCGAAATATTTTTGTAACATTCTTATGACTTATGTTACATAGTCTACCCTATAATGTTTGGTTATGTCAACCTTTGTACGTAAAAAAATACACAACTCTCCCTGATTTCTACATTTCTTTACAAAATCATTACAAAATTTTAGACAAGCAGGTCAATGACGCCGTCCAGATAGATATTCTCCAGATTCTCAATCAGACCTTCATCACTTGCCTGCGTAAGCTGCGGATCGATCGGCAGTTTTCCTAATACAGGAACCTGATATTTCTCTCCGATCTCATCAATATGGCTCTCTCCAAACACATGAATCTCTTTGCCGCAGTCCGGACATTTGATATAGCTCATGTTCTCAATCAGTCCCAATACTGGCACGTCCATCATCTTTGCCATATTAACCGCTTTCTCCACGATCATTCCTACCAGCTCTTGTGGAGTCGCCACGACTACAATCCCATCCAGCGGTACAGACTGGAAAACAGTCAATGGAACTTCACCGGTTCCCGGAGGCATATCCACGAACATCACATCAATGTCCTTCCATAAAGCCTTGCCCCAGAACTGTTTTACCACATCAGAAACCACAGGTCCTCTCCAGATGACCGGCTGAGTCTCTTCTTCCAGCATCAGGTTTAGGGATACGACTTCAATACCGAAATTGGTCAACGCCGGCATAATAATACCCTCTGCATTGCCGAGCAGTCTCTCATGAAGACCAAATGCCTGAGGAATGGACGGTCCTGTAACATCTGCATCCAAGATTGCTGTATGGAGCCCTTTGCGCATCGCTGCGACCGCCAATAATGATGTGGTCATGGATTTTCCAACTCCGCCTTTTCCGCTGACAACACCAATGACTTTCTTAACGCTGCTCTCTCTGTATAAAGGTTCCAAAAAATCTGTCTGTTCCTGTGTTCTGCTGCTGCAATTGGCGCTGCAGCTTCCACAGTCATGATTACAATCGCTCATTGTCTACTCCTCCATTGTTTTCCGTAATTTTTTTACATTGGCTTCAATATCGCCGTTAAATACCGCAGAACCTGCAACGAATATATTCGCACCGCACTCTTTGATACGCCCGATATTGTCGGCTGTCACACCGCCGTCTACCTGAATATCCAGATCCAGTCCCCGGTCTGTCGCTATCTTTCTCAGATCACGAATCTTCTGATCCATTCCGTCAATGTAGGCCTGTCCGCCATATCCCGGATTCACTGTCATGATCAATACCATGTCAATCTCATCCAGAATATAATCCAAAGCGCTCAAAGGCGTAGCCGGATTAAGGGAAACTCCTACTTTACAGCCTGCTGCCTTTACCTGCTGGATCGCCCTGTGCAGATGCTTGGTAGATTCTGCATGCAACGTAATAAGATCTGCACCGCACTCTGCAAATTCTCCAATATATCTTCCCGGTTCCTCAATCATCAAATGCACGTCAAATACCTTATCCGTTACGCCTCGGATTGCCTTAATGACCGGAAATCCAAAAGAAATATTAGGCACAAAGGATCCATCCATTACATCAATATGAATCCACTGTGCCCCTGCATCTGCTGCTCTTTTCACATCATCACCAAGTTTTGCAAAATCTGCAGATAAAATTGACGGGGATAAAATATACTCCATTCTTCTTTCTCCTTTCCCATGTTTATCTTTCTTATTATATCATAGGTTGAGAATTGTGGTATATTTTTCCCCGAAAATCTTTTGTTGATTACAACTATTCAATTAGTTTCTTTCAATGATTTTTCCCATCTCCTGGGCAATGTTCCATAAATGATCACCGATTCGCTCGAAATCTGTCAGCATCTCAGAAAAGATGATGCAGGCTTCATCATTACAGGTACCCTTTCGAATACGTTCCAAATGCTTTTCATAGAATTCATCTGTCTTCTTGTCGACAATATTCTCTGAATCATGGATCTTCTCCAGCCACTCTTTTGGATTCTCCGGCGCTCTCTTGAGCCGTTCAAACATATGACTGCAGATTTCCCTCATTTCCTGCATCTCGCGGATCGCATCATTTGAGAATTTAATCTGATTTTCCTGCAGCAGATTTGTATAATCACAGATATTCACTGCATGATCGCCGATTCTCTCGATATTCCCCGTCATCTCGAAGTAAGATCCGATATTCTTGGAATTCTTCTCATTGGTTTCATGGATCATCATCTTAGAGATAGCTCTTGATATCTCTTTATTTAAATAGTCAATGTAGGCTTCTCTTTCCTCTACATCTTTGATCGCACCGGAATCCGCATGAATAAAAGCATGGAAACTGCGGTCTACATTCACTCTTGCCATATCCAGCATTCTCGCGATCTCTTTTCTTGTTCCTTCCAGATACATGGCAGAAGTACCAATGACTGCATCTACTCCGGTATCAATCGGTTTTAAGTATTTCAAATGTTTGTGCTTTTCTTTCTCTTCCTGCTTCTCCGGCATTACTTTAACCGCAAACTTCGCCAGATAATTACCAAATGGCAGCAAGAGCAATGTTGTCGTCAAGTTAAATAACGTATGCATATTCGCAATCTGTTTTGAGATATTGGCTCCGCTGAAATCTGCCACGATATCCGTCAATGGTGTCGTCAGACAGACGATTGTAAACAGAATCGTACCAATGATATTGAAGGACAGATGGATGATTGTCGTTCTTTTCGCACTTCTCTCTGCGCCAATTGCCGCAAGAACCGCTGTGATACAAGTTCCGATATTCTGTCCGAACAATACAAACACACAGTTTCGGAAGCTGATAACTCCGCTTAATGCCAATGTCTGAAGGATTCCTACAGACGCGGAAGAAGACTGGATCACCGCCGTGAAAATCATACCGGCCAAAATACCTACTGCCGGATTAGAGAATCTTGTCATCAGATTGATGAATGGCGGATAGTCTCTTAATGGAACCATCGCATCTCCCATCATGTTCATACCTATGAACAAGACACCGAGTCCTGCCAGGATTTCTCCTATGTACTGTACTTTTGGATTCTTCAGGAACATGATCATCGCCACACCAAGGAAAGCGAAGATCGGAGCAATTGCTCCTACGTCCAATGCGATCAGCTGGCCTGTAATCGTCGTACCAATGTTTGCACCCATAATGATCCAAACTGCCTGGTTCAAATTCATCATTCCTGCATTTACAAATCCGACTACCATAACAGTCGTTGCGGAAGAGGACTGGATCACCGCAGTAATCGCCGCACCGACAACTACTCCAAGAAAACGGTTGGCGGTCAGCCGCTCTAAAATTTCTTTCATCTTGTTTCCGGCTGCCGACTCCAGTCCGGAGCTCATCATCTGCATTCCGTAAAGGAACAAAGCAAGTCCCCCTAGCAGAGCTAAAACATTTGTTACACTCACTTTCTTTCTCCTTTGCCTTTCATAATAATTTCACATATATTTAACAACATTTTTATTTTACACGATTTTACAGAGGTTTTATGTTAAATTTATGTAAAATATTCGTTAAAATCAAGAAATTATATTTTTTTCACAATATTTCTCCCTTTTATTTCCAATTTTTTTAAAATTATAGAAATCAGAAATAGTTTTTTAATCATGTTCATCACTGCTCACCAAAGAAAAGAGACCGCAGATCCACCTAAATGGAATATTTTGCGGACTCTTCCTTTTTGTTTATTTTCATGATAATGCAAAATAAAATAATCGATAATACAATAAAGCAAATCGAAAAACATTGAAACGGAAATACAATATTATTCTTTTCTCCAAATACTTCTGTGAAAAATTGCAAGAAAAAAGGTGCCGTAAATCCTCCTAAATTACATCCCATTAATATTAGGGCGCTACTAAATGATTCCGCCCCATCATAACTTACTTCACAGATCATATTAAAAATATATGAAATTAAAATACAAAATAACGCTCCCGCGAGCAGCATAGCAATTGTTACTATAAAAATATTACTACTCAAATAAATAAGATAATGCACAATTCCCATTCCAAATAAACTCAGCGGGAATAAATAATGACTTACTTTTTTAAATATAATTCCAAAACAACAGCCTGATATCATACCAATTAAAGTCATAGCTCCTTGTATCATACTTGCATCTGATATTGATCCTAAATTTCGGATTATAATTATGTTTGATAATCTTACAATTAATCCTGTATGAGCAATTAGCAAAAACAAAGTCAAGAATGTGAGTGCTACATCTTTTCTACTTATCTTATAAATAATTTTTTGCTCTTTTTGATAATTTTTTAACTTCTGATTCGTAAAAGCTTTTATAAACAAAATCAGTATAGGAATTCCTGCTAAATAAATTAAAAATACTTTATTCCAGCCAAATCGTATGATCTTACCTGCACCAATGGCTAATATAGATTGTCCCAAACTTTCTACTGCACTTCTCACTCCCATTACATAAGCTTTTTCATCTCCACAATAATTTATATTAATAAGTTCAATTGCAGAAAAATTAACCATACCTAATCCAACACCTAGAACACCTCTCATTCTCAATAAAATATCCATAGAAGTAATTCTCGCTGATAATAAACTAGAACATAACACAATTCCAAGTCCTACAATTGTCATATTTTTAATCCCAATTTTTCTAGATATAAAGCTGCTTGCAAATACCATAATTGCCATAAATAGAGCTGGTATTGTGACTAAAAGCTCTGTATTGACTGCAGAGCTTTTAGTCACACCTTTCTCAATCAATGGCAAAGCCGGTGAAATGGATAAATATGATGTTATTAGGAAAGAGAGACTCAAAATTGCTATTTTATGAATCATAATTTTATTATTCATTAAACTTTATATCTTTCAAATTTAATTCCGGCTCAATATTTTGTTCATTATCATCTGTAATATTTTGCTTAAGAAAAGCAAATGTTATTCCCGCTAATAAAGCACCAATTAGTACAGCCAATAAAAACATATGTGGTTGACTCATTGTTGGAACCGCTAATAATCCTCCTGCCGGGATTGCTGAATCACAACCCCATAACATACTAAGACCGCCACCGACACTATTTCCAACAGCAGTTGCTATTAATGCACGCGGAATATCATTCAATACAATGGGTAAATTTCCTTCTGTAATTTGAAATAATCCCATGGCAAATGCATTTTTTAATGTCTCTGTTTCTGCTTTTGTATAAATATTTTTTTTCATCGTTTTTGAAACAAAATACGCTAACGTAAAACCAAAGGCAGGAACAAGATTTGCTAAAATTACAACCGTAATCGGTGCATTAAATCCTTCTGTCTGCAATCCCAGTGCAAATGCAAACGTAATTTTATTTAACGCTCCACCAAAATCAATTCCACCCATTACTCCAATGATTGCCCCATAAATAAAGAGTGAAGAGGTACTTAAACTTTGTAGATAATTCGTTAATACTTGTGTTAAATAAATAACTGGAGTTCCAATTACATAATAGATAAATGTACATGAAATTAATGACGCAATCAATGGAATAAATAATGTCGGCATTAATCCCTGCATAAATGATGGTACTTTCACTTTTTTAACAATTAGCAATGTAATTCCACCAGAAATAAAACCACCAAGCAATCCTCCTAAGAATCCAGTAGATAAATTTTGTGCCACCATCCCAACTAAAATACCTGGTGCAATTCCTGGTTTATCTGCTATTGAAAATGAAACCCCGGTTGCAATAACCATCGGAATTAACCCAATACCATATGCTCCTACTGTAGTACATAAATCTGCAATATTTAATCTTGTACTACTTAAATCAGCAACATTTGCACCTGATAAAATATTCCCAATTGCCAACATAATTCCTGAAGCAATTACCAAAGGAATTAAGTATGAAATTGATGTCATAACATGCTTTTTCAATACACTTCCAATTTTTTTCATATCACTTACCTCCCCGTAATTTCTCCTCCAGTAGTTCAATTAATTTTGTTGGAGATTGAATTGCAACATCCGTAGAAATTTCGACTGTTTTTTTACCTTCAAATCTTTCTTTTCCTCGAATTGAAACATCCGCCATAATTATTACAAAATCTGCTTCTTTAATTTCTGACTCTGAAAGTTCATCTTCTATTCCAATCGTTCCCTGTGTTTCAATATGTACAATATGACCTTTTTTCTTTGCCGCATTCTCTATTTTTTCTTTTGAAATATATGTATGAGCAATACCAGCAGTGCAAGCTGCAACACCTACAATTTTCATATCTTTTACCTCCTGATTATCTCCACTAATTCTTCTTTTCCTGTTGAATTTAATATTTTATTCACTTTTTCATCATTACCTAATTTCCCTGCAAATGAAGCCAAAAGTTTAAGATGCTCCATATATGCTTTAGGATCATCTCCAATTGCGAATAAAAAGACATATTCAACTTTTTTACCATCCAGAGATTCCCATTCTATTTTCTGTTTTAATTTCATTGCAACAACTTTTGGTTTTAGTACAGAATCACTTTTTCCATGGGGGATTGCAATTCCATTCCCAATCCCTGTAACTCCAACTTTTTCTCTTTGTAACACAGCCTCAACAAAAAAATCCTTATTCTTAATATAACCATTTTCCTCTAATATTTTTGCAGCAAATCGAATCACATCTTGCTTTTTTGATATATCAAGATTGAAAAAAACTAATTTCTCTTCAATTATATCTTTTAACTCCATTTCAAACTCCCTTTCTTATTTATTCCATAACGGAATCAAATCTAGCATTTCTTGTGTGTAGAACTCCAACTTAAGATCATTCATTCTATTGACTTCTCTTCTCCACTCTTCTGGAATAGCTTCTACGCCTTTCATTGCACCTGCCATTGCACCTGCTATTGCCGCGTTTGTATCACAGTCTCCTCCAATATTGGCGCAAAATTCAATTGCTTTTTTTGGATCGCCTCCAGCCAACGCAAACATACCAATCGCTACTGGAACAGAATCTGCTGATAAATCTCCACCTCCGAACAAATCGTAAATCTCTAACATCGTTTGCTCATCATCTGTTGATTTTTTTACCACATCATATATAACTTCAATTCTCTTTGCTATAGATGGGGCAGTCACTGCATATCCATTCTTTTCAGCCACAATACTTGCTTCAATCATTCCGGAAATTAACTCATCCATATCTTCAACTCCTCTGATTGCTAAAGCAACTCCATAAGCGACTGCAGCGGCGGCACTATTACTTACTTTTGTATTATGTGTTGGAAGACAAGTCAAGTATACATCTTGGATTAATTCATCCAGAGATGATTCTTTTAAACCATGAATAATTCCAAGTGGTGCAATTCTCATAGCTCCTCCATTTGTATTCCCTTGTTTTCCTGTTTGTCGAATATCCTCTCCATTTGCAATTGCCTTTAACGCACGTTCTGTACTTGGTCCATAAGGAGCTGCATATTTATTTCTTACTCGATCTGCCCATTTTACTATTTCTTTTACTACATCTTTTGGTTCAACTTTCTTACATCTGGTAAATGAAATAATTAATGCAATTGCTTGTTCTGTGTCATCTGTAACCTCTCCTGCATGTAATCCATCATGGAAAATGTGACCTTTTTCGGGATCATACATTTTATTTACCCATCCAAATTTTTCTTTTATATATTCCGGCCTTAAAAAAGATGTCGGCATTCCAAGTGCATCTCCTGTTGCAATTCCATACAAAGATCCTAAAACACGATCATAATTTGATAATTTCATTTTAACTTCCTCCTGATCTTTAAATAATTTTTAATTCCTGTGTTGTTAAAATTAGGTAATGCGCATTTCATAAAAACACCGTTCTTTTAACTTGTATTAATATTAACACAACTATACATCTTTTGTCAATACAACTTGACAAGTTTATAATTGTAGTAGATAATATAAAGTACCAACAAACAGGTGTCAGTACTTTATTTTCCAATTATGAATAATATAAATATAGGAGATTATATATGAATCGTTATTTTGAAAAGAAAAATCCTATTCCAGCATATTTTCAAATCGAAAAGGATCTACGCGAACGTATTGCAAGACAAGAATGGTCACAAGATAAGTGTTTACCATCCGAAACCGAATTATCCTCTCAATATCACGTAAGCCGTGTCACTATCAGACAAGCACTTCAAATATTAGAAGATCAGGAAATTATCGTTAAATTACGTGGAAAAGGTTCTTTCCTGACGGGGAAACAAGCCAAACCACATATTAAAAATTTAGATTATAATGTAATTCATCAGGCTGGATCACAGGGTAATTCACAAATTAAAGCCAAAGTAACTCAGCGAAGAAAACAAGAACAACTTCCAATTTTTTTTACAGATATCTATCCTCATTTAAGTATTTCTTCGTATCACTTTATTGAAAGAGTATTTCTTTTAAATGAGAAGCCAATTGCATTAAGTAAATCTTGGATTAATTATCTTGTTGCCCCTACCATTGATGAAATTGAACTCATTAATAATTCTATTTCTGCTACTTTAAAAGATAACTACCAAATTAAAATTAAATATGTTGACGATTATATCAACTCAGTTAAACCTATTATTTCCGAACGAGAAATATTAAACATAGATTATGATACTAGTTTACTTTCTATCAATGGTATTTCTTATACAGAAGATGATCAAGTAGTAGAAATTTCAACCACATACTGGATTGGAACCGAAGTCGGATTTAAACTTCGATTAAATGATGGTCTGATATAAATAACTGCCACAGGTTTATGTTGTCTGAATATCCGAGATTTTATTTCACGACAGCTATATCCAGTCCATTCACTACCTAATTGTACATTTTATGTCACCGCGTAAAAGAGATCTGCTATTAAAGCTAAAATCAATTTTTAGCTTTAATAGCAGCAGTTTTTTATGGAAAAGAGAATAAAAAAACTATATTATACTTTCCACAACTTTAGTATGAAATATTTTCTAAATAACGTTTTTTATAATCAACCTCTTAAACAACATTTCGTTTTACTAAAATCGTTTCTAATTTTCTTTCAGTCCAAATTCAATTTCTTCGTCAAAATATATTCCGTCGCCGCATGGCAAATCAGAATCTCTAAAACTAAGCTGGCAAAAAAGGCAATCTGACTCATATTCTGATACAGTATCTCTGTTTGCCAGACATCCATAAGCATCCAAGAAATAAACATCTCTAAAATATGAAAAAGGACTAACCAGCAGCAAAATGCACCGACCGACCAGAAAAAGCGATTCTGCCCTTTTAACTGTCCGACTGCCATGGAGGCATAGAACTGATAAATCCACTTCAACGGATAAAGAAGAAAAAATTCAACAGTAACGAAGATTCCCTGCCGATAGCTATCGAATGCTCCAAAATAATATTTTAGAAAATTATCCAGTACAAAACCTCGCATCACTTCCATCACCAATACGAGCAGCCATCCAACAGCTACAGTTGTGCAGCAAATGACCATTGCGCTTATTACTTTCGATAAAATCAGACTTCTTACAGATACCGGAAGTGTGAACATCAGATACCCTTCTTCTTTTAACAACCCTTTCCAAAAATATTGAATTATTATGACGAGATTTAAAATAATAACCGCCATAATCAACAAGACAAACATGGCGCCAAAGATCTGCTCTAAAGTCAGATTCGGACGAAATTCATACATATATTTTTGATTTTCCCTCATCCATAACACGCCTATAACAAATGCCAGGATCCAGAAAGGAATCAAAATCCTTCCCATAGCTTTTAAATCGTATTTTAATAATTTTATAAACATTCCTGCTCCTTTTTTGAAAAATTTTCCACAAACACAGAGAACGCAGACTGTCCGACAGTTTGCGTTCTGTTTTTTCTTTATTATACAAAAATTTCTTTTTTAATTCAAATCAGGAGAAAGAAGCTTCCTTCTTCTTTGCCTACTCTAAATTTAATTTCTTTGAGAGGATATACTCGGTAATGATGTGGTAAATAATTACCTCTGCCGCTCCAACGGCCAGATAAACCCATTCACTAACCATATCGTAGACTCTCGTGCTGCTTCCTTCCAGTACCAGAGTTTCTACGATTGTAAAAACAATTGCCAGTACGATATAAGCCGCGAAAGAACATAAAAAACGATTCTTATTGCTTAGCTGACCGATGGCCATTGCCACATACAGATGATAGATGCCGGAGAGAATATTGATAACACAAAAGGCTATCATATAAAATCCCCATTTAGCAGTGAACCAATCAGGTATTCTGATTTGCGCCAATTGGCGAAGCTCAAGTCCATGCATTAACCCTACTGCCAGCACCAACAAAACGATAACAACAAAGGTTCCCATTGTAATCAGCATTGCACTGATTCCTTTGGATAATATAAGGTTTCTCTCAGATACCGGCAGTGTAAACATCAGATATCCTTCTTCCTTTAAGAGCCCTTTCCAGAATCTTTGGATAATCACCGCAAAATTCATTACCATAACCGCTACGATCAGAGCAATGAAGACCATAAAGCTAATGACCAACAATGTATTTCCGGCTCCGCCCATATTCTGTAACCCAAATTTTATCTGGGCGCTGCACAAAATCCCAATGGTAAACAGTGCGATCCAAAATGGGACAATGACCTTCGCCATCGACTTTAGGTCATATTTCAATAATTTCATCATCATTAGAATCCACCTCCCTGGTATACATCCGCATGGAACATCTCGCGGAACATCATATCGATGGATTTACCGCTTTCTTCTCTTAAATCATCTGCGGAAGCGTATTTTACAATCTCACCATTTTTAATGAAGATGACTTCATCCATAATCTTTTCAATATCCGCTATTAAATGTGTGGAAATCAGCACGGTACCTTCTTCATTATAATTGTTTAAAATTGTATCCAGAATAAAATCTCTGGCCGCCGGGTCTACCCCTGCGATTGGTTCATCCAGCAAATAGAGCTGAGCCTTGCGGCACATGACGAGTACCAGCTGTACTTTCTCCTTATTTCCTTTGGAAAGTTTCTTCATCTTTGTATTTTGAGAGATTCCCAAAGTTTCACACATTTGTTCTGCCCTTTCCCGATCAAAGTCTTTATAAAAATCGGTGAAAAAATCCAGAAGATCCGATACTTTCATCCAATCTGCAAAATACATCTTATCCGGCAGATAACTAATCATTGCTTTGCTGTCGATTCCCGGTTCCTTTCCATTGATCTTTACCTCTCCTTCCGTTGGCTGAAGCAGACCATTCATCAGTTTAATCAAGGTCGTTTTTCCTGATCCGTTCGGCCCAAGCAGACCTATGATCTTGCCTGTTCCAATGGAAAGTGTTACATCATTTAATGCCGCTTCTTTACCATAATTCTTTTTCAAATGTGTACATGTAATTAAATTATCCATCTGCCCTACTTCCTTCCTTCACATATTCTGCGGCCTGAGCCTTTGTATATCCAAGCTCCGCCATATCGCTTAAATACCTCTCTAGAATCTTATGTGCAAATTCGCTTCTGCACTGATCGAGTTTCTCTGCATTTTCCGTTACTTTTCTTCCAGCGGTTCGGCTCGTAGCTGTAAGACCTTCCTGATCTAACGCCGCCAACGCTCTCTGCATTGTATTTGGATTCACACCAGCCTCTTTCGCCAGTTCTCTGACACTTGGCATCTTATCTCCGCATTGATATCTTCCGGAAACAATCTGCTTCGCCAACTGTTCTTTTAACTGGATCCAGATCGGGCGTTCTCCATCAATATACCATTCCATGCACACCCCTTCTCTCATCTGTTCTATTGTATTAGTTGCTTAGTACAATAATATAATATGATACGGACAAAAATATGTCAAGGATTCTGATAATAGATAAGATATTTGTAAGAATTGTGAAAGATTTGATAGAAATCTCCGATTTCCTCGTGCACGGGCTTCGCCCTATAGATGTGCATACAAAGTGTGCAAGTCCATTTTCTAACATTTTATAATTATCCATAAAGACTTGAACACTTTGTGCGCCGCTGCAATACCGCAAAGCGGTAAAATGCCTCGTTGCAGCGTGTGCATCTTTTTGAAAAGTTTTCATATACTAGAACAGACTAAAAGGCTATTCTAGTATATGAAAAAGGAACCTGTCCGAACATAAATGCTCGGCAGGTTCCTTTCTATGCATATCAGCATTTAAGGTAGTTACATCGTACTAGCACTCGAACTTCACTTTTGTTCGTTCTCGTTGAGTACGAGTAACGGCTTTCGCACTAACCTCATTCTTCGCCATGGGCTCGAATTCGCTAAGTGCTCAATGCCTATTTGTCTGACATTTCTTTTAAGCGTGCATATTTCTCTTCTGCGTTTGCCTTAGACTGTGCGAACAATTCTTTTGCTCTTTCTGGGTTCTGACGAGACAGAGCGTTGTAACGTACTTCTCCCATCATGAACTCTTCGTAGTCTGTTGTAGGCGCTTTAGAATCTAAGTGGAATGGATTCTTTCCTTCTGCTGCAAGAGTTGGGTTGAATCTGAACAGATTCCAGTATCCAGAAGTTACTGCTTTCTTCTCTTCTGTCTGTGCGATCTTCATTCCGCCCTTGATTCCGTGGTTGATACATGGAGCGTATCCGATGATCAGTGATGGTCCTGGATATGCTTCTGCTTCTGCGATTGCTTTTACTGTCTGATTGTAATCAGCACCCATAGCGATCTGAGCTACATATACATATCCATAGCTCATTGCCATTGCTGCAAGGTCTTTCTTCTTTGTTCCCTTACCAGCTGCCTGGAACTGAGCGATTGCTCCAACGTTTGTTGCTTTAGATGCCTGTCCGCCTGTGTTAGAGTAAACTTCTGTATCGAATACGAATACGTTTACATCTTCTCCAGATGCTAATACGTGATCTAATCCGCCGTAACCGATGTCATATGCCCATCCGTCACCACCGAAGATCCACTGTGATTTCTTAGACAGATAATCTTTCATCTTAAGGATATCTTTTCCTTCTTCGCATCCGCATGCTTCCAGAGCTGCAACTAATTTTTCTGTAGCTGCTCCGTTCTTGCTTCCGTCTGCATAAGTATCAAGATATTCAGCTGCTGCTGCTTTTACATCAGCATTATCTGTAGACTCAGCTAATGCAGCGACTTTTTCTTTTGTCTGCTCTCTTAATGTGTTCTGTCCTGTGAACATACCAAGACCGAACTCTGCGTTGTCTTCGAACAGTGAGTTAGCCCAAGCTGGTCCCTGTCCTTTCGCATTTGTTGTGTATGGTGTAGCAGGTGCAGATCCACCCCAGATAGAAGAACATCCAGTTGCGTTTGCAATGTACATTCTTTCACCGAATAACTGAGTGATCAGTTTTGCGTATGGAGTCTCACCACATCCAGCACAAGCTCCTGAGAACTCAAGCAATGGCTGTCTGAACTGACTTCCTTTTACAGTTTCTGCTTTGAACTTAGCAAGAACTTCTTCTTTTGCCGGTAAGCTCTGTCCATAAGTGTAAACTTCCTGCTGATCTCTCTGGCTGTCTAATGACTGCATAGAAAGTGCTTTCTCGCCTTTCTTTCCTGGACATACATTGACACAAGATCCGCATCCAAGACAGTCAAGAACTGTTACTGTCATAGCGAATTTGTAACCAGGCATTCCTGTCATATCAACTGTCTTTGCAGCTGCAGGAGCGGCTGCTGCTTCTTCTTCTGTCATAGCAACCGGACGAATTGTAGCGTGTGGACATACATAAGCACAGAAGTTACACTGGATACAGTTGTCTGGGTTCCATGTAGGAACATCAACTGCAACTCCACGTTTTTCAAATGCAGATGCTCCAAGAGGCATATGTCCGTCTGCATATGGAAGAAGGTCGCTGACTTTCAGAGAGTTACCAACCTGTCCGTTAACCGGATTCTGGATGTTGTTGATGTAATCAACCAGTTCTTTCTTGCCTTCTTTTGCTTCGATAAATAAGCTTTCTGCTTCGCAGTCTGCCCACTCTGCAGGAACTGGAACTTCTACGATTGCTTTCGCACCAGCGTCAATTGCTTCGTGGTTCATCTTAACGATGTGGTCACCCTTCTTGCTGTAAGAAGCAGTTGCCGCATCTTTCATATATTTAACTGCATCTTCTTCAGGGATGATTCCTGATAATTTGAAGAATGCTGACTGAAGGACTGTATTGATACGTCCGCCAAGTCCGATTTCTTTACCGATCTTGATACCGTCGATAATATAGAACTTGATGTTATGTTTTGCAAGGTATGCTTTTACCTGTCCTGGCAGGTGATCGCCAACTTCTTCCGGAGACCAGCTGCAGTTCAGCAGGAATGTTCCGCCGTCTTTCAGATCCTGTACCATATTGTATTTTGTTACATATGGTGCACAATGACAGGCAACAAAGTCTGCTTTATTGATCAGGTATGTAGATTTGATTGGGTCATCTCCGAAACGTAAGTGGGACATTGTAACACCACCGGATTTCTTAGAATCATAATCAAAGTATGCCTGAGCATATTTGTCTGTGTGGTCACCAATGATCTTGATAGAGTTCTTGTTAGCACCAACAGTACCATCTGCTCCGAGTCCCCAGAACTTGCAGGATACGATGCTGTCAGGAGCTGTTACAGGAGCTTCTCCTCTTTCAAGAGACAGGTTCGTAACATCATCTACGATACCAACTGTGAATTCATTTTTGTCAACGTTCTCGAATGTTGCAATGATATCAGCAGGAGTTGTGTCGTTAGAACCTAATCCATAACGTCCTCCGTTGATTGTGCAGCTTTCGAATTTTGTTCCTCTTAATGCGTTAACGACATCAAGATATAATGGCTCTCTTGCACCAGGCTCTTTGGATCTGTCGATTACGTTGATTACTTTTGCTGTCTCAGGGATTGCTTCTACTAATTTCTCAGCAACGAATGGTCTGTAAAGACGAACTTTTACAACACCGACTTTCTTGCCCTGTTTCATTAAGTAATCAATTGTCTCGTCAATTGTTTCACAAACAGATCCCATAGCGACGATGATGCTTTCTGCATCTTCAGCACCATAGTAGTTGAACAGTTTGTAATCTGTACCGATCTTAGCATTTACCTGGTTCATGTAATCTTCAACGATTGCCGGGAATGCGTTATATGCAGAGTTACAAGCTTCTCTTGCCTGGAAGAAGATGTCTGGGTTCTGTGCAGAACCGCGAAGAACTGGATGTTCTGGGTTTAATGCTTCTGCTCTGAATTGTTCAACAGCGTCGAAATCAACCATATCTGCAAGATCATCGTTATCCCACATCTCGATCTTCTGGATCTCATGAGATGTTCTGAATCCATCAAAGAAATGAAGTACAGGAACTCTTCCCTTGATTGTTGCTAAATGAGCAACTGCTCCTAAGTCCATAACTTCCTGAACGCTTGAGCTGCAAAGCATTGCGAAACCTGTCTGACGACAAGCGTAAACATCGGAATGATCTCCGAAGATGTTCAGTGCGTGAGATGCAAGTGCACGAGCAGATACATCAAATACACACGGCATCATTTCACCAGCAATCTTGTACATGTTAGGGATCATCAATAACAGACCCTGAGATGCTGTGTAAGTAGTTGTCAGCGCACCTGCTGCCAAAGAACCGTGAACTGTTCCTGCAGCACCTGCTTCAGACTGCATTTCAACTAATTTTACAGGATGTCCGAAAATATTTTTCTTACCCTGTGTTGCCCACTGGTCAGTAACTTCTGCCATTGGTGAGGATGGTGTGATCGGATAGATCGCTGCTGTCTCAGTAAACGCGTAAGACACGTGAGCTGCGGCTGTGTTACCATCCATGGTTTTCATTTTTCTTGCCATGTTTCTCTTCCTCCTAAAAAATCTCGTATGACGTTTATCACACATTGGTTGATCCCACTCCGGTACCGCTCATACCAAAGTGGAAAATATTATAACAACTACGCAAGTTGCATAAAACATAAACAAAGCTGTATACTCACTGTATACAGCTCTTATTTTACAATATTTGCACAACTTTTTAAAGATGTTTTTCATATTTTTAGGTATTTTTTTTAATACGTTATAAAAATAACAATCTCTGGAAATCCCCAAAAAATCAATCTTTTCACTCTTTTACAATCCTGCTGTCCTGATGTTCCTGATAGGTTTTTGAGAAAATGTGAGTTTTTTTGCTGCCATCCGTATGATAGTACAGATAATCGTGCTTTTTCGGATTCATTGCCGCCTCTAAAGATTCATTTCCCGGATTACAGATCGGACCAATCGGAAGTCCGTTATTTCTATAAGTGTTGTATGGAGATTTCACCTCCAGATCTTTGTAATACACTTTCTCCGCATCATACAATCCCTTCGTTGTCACATACAATACCGTCGGACACATCTGAAGCCTCATCTTCTTTGCAAGACGATTCTCCACAACGCCGGCGATCGTTGGCCGCTCACTCTCTACTGCCGCTTCTCGTTCAACAATAGAGCCGATCGTCACCAGATCATACATGGATCTCTTGCCTTTATAATTCTTAGCCAGCGTTTCATACTTCTGCTGGAAATTATCCAGCATCTTCTGAATCAGGTCTTCCGGTTCTGCATTTCGATAAATCTCATAGGTGTCCGGATATAAAAATCCCTCCAGCTGATATTTCACGCCGTCTTTTTTCGGAAGTTCTTTGATCCAGTCATTGGAATATTGGTTTGTATCCTTAACAGCCGCCAAAAAATCTTCGGCGTCAAAGATATCTTCATCTTCCAGATGCTTTGCCATCATATCAACGGAATATCCTTCCGGAAATGTGACTGTCACTGTCTGATGCTCCTTAGCACGCTTCTCAGCTTCTTTTTCCTTTTGTGCTTTCCAGCGCAATATCGAAGAAACTCCCGTTACAGCTGCAGCAATGACCAAAAGAAGCACAATAACGGCAATCAATGGTTTTTTGGATCTGCGTCTTCTTCGCTTCTTTTTATATCTTGGTCTTTTATGATAATCTAAGTATAGGTCGCTCATTCTACTCCTCCAATTTTCGACAAATTTCGTACATTGCCATTATACTAGTATTTTGTAAAAAAAACACCCTTTTTATTAAATTCGCTTCATATTTTTAATAAATTTGTAATTTTCTTTGATCAAATCTAGATTTATCCACAAAATTGAAGCACCATCTTTCTGTACTTTTTTCAGACTTTCGATTATAATCAGAACATATGGAAATTTCCTAAAACACAATCAATTGATCAAAGAAAGGAACTATGATTATGGCAAATCCAATTGTTACCATCACAATGGAAAATGGCGATGTTATGAAAGCAGAGCTGTATCCTGATATCGCGCCAATTACGGTAGAAAATTTTGTAAATCTTGTGAAAGAAGGCTTTTACAACGGCCTGACCTTCCATCGTGTCATATCCGGTTTTATGATTCAGGGAGGATGCCCAAAAGGAGACGGAACCGGCGGTCCTGGCCATACGATCAAAGGTGAATTTACCGGAAACGGGGTTCCAAACCATTTAAAACATACCCCTGGAGTATTATCCATGGCTCGCACCATGATGCCGGATTCTGCAGGTTCTCAGTTTTTCATCATGCACAAGACCTCCCCTCATTTGGACGGGCAGTATGCTGCTTTTGGAAAAATCATTGAAGGTATGGATGTCGTAAATAAGATTGCCGAGACGCCAACCGATTATTCTGACAAGCCTATGACGCCGCAGATCATGAAAACGGTAACTGTAGAAGAATAATTTTTGATATTTACAAAGGACAAGAAATATATGAGTGTAAAATTAATTTTTGTCGACGTGGACGATACCCTTTACAGCAAACGTACAAGAAAAGTTCCCGACTCTGCCCGTACTGCTTTGAAAAAAGCTCAGCAAAATGGTCATAAAGTTTTGATCAACACCGGACGTCCGATGGCATATTTTGAGAAAGAGATTTTGGATCTTGGTTTTGATGGATATCTTTGTTCCAACGGCCAATACATTATGATTGACGATCAGCTTGTCTATCACCAGACATTTCCAAAAGATACCCTGGAAGCCGTTATGGAAGCTTGTAAAAAATATCACATTTTTGGAACACTGGAAGGAGATCAATGTTCTTATTTCCGAAATCATGATATTGATTTTCATCCTCATTACGGCTTCATGATTCAGGCCTTTGATCTTGAACCGGAGATGCCCCATGAATTTTCCTGGGACAACGCTGATTCCTGTGAGAAAATAATCGTTTTTGGCGGGGAAGGAAGCGATGTTCCCGGTTTTTTAAAGGAACTGGATCGTTTCCGTGATGTACTCGATTATATAACCATCGACGATACTCAATTTGAGATTCTGGTAAAAGGGCACAATAAGGCGACCGGCCTTGAAGAAGCTGTAAAGTACTATCAGACGTCTCTGGAAAACTGCTATGCCTTTGGCGACAGCAACAATGACACGGAAATGATACAAACCGCCGGACATGGGATTGCTATGGGCAATGCCTGTGATGAACTAAAAGAAATTGCGGATTATATCACAACCGATATTGACGAAGATGGAATCTCTCATGGATTAAAACATTTTCATCTGATTTAATCATGAAAAGCCGTTGGATCACAGGAAAAATCCCTGCCATTCCAACGGCTTTTTTTCGGCTATATCTTCTTGAAATCAAAAAACCTATCCGCAGATCTGCAGCAGATCTTCTACTTTTTTTGCTGAAATATTTCCATAACACATCTCTGCCTCTCCTTCTTGTAAAGCAAAAGATACTTTTTCTCCTATAGTCGTTGGGTCTTCTGCCCATTCTTTACAGGAACTATGCACCTGGTTTACTCCGACTTCCTGCATAATACGCTGTGCATTTCCCGCATGAACTCCGGATCCCGGCAAAATCTCAATCCTGCCTCCATATCGGCTCTGAAGCTCTTTTAAGAGCGGAATTCCTTCTTCTGCCGTCTTTTCCAGACCACTTGTCAGCACTCGGTCTACTTTCAGATCAATGAGCTGCTCCATTGCCTGATATGGATCTTTTACACAGTCAAATGCCCTGTGAAAAACCGCTTTCGCTCCTTCTTCGTGGATCGTCTGAACAAACTCTTTTGTGCGGGAAAGATCAATCTCTCTTTCTTCTGTTAAAAAGCCAAACACAGCCCCGTCCGTTCCATACGCCAACAGAAGTTTTAATTCTTCCAGCATCTGCTCATACTGATACGGGCGATAACAAAATCCTGCCTCCCGTACCCGAACCATGGACATCACTTCCAAATCCGTATATTGTTTCACAAGGATCAAACTTCCAAGAGATGGCGTCAAGCCACCCAAAGGAAGTGCGCTGTTTAATTCAATTCTTTTTCCACCGCATTCATAAACGATCAGCGCATCCTCAAAACTTCCACAGCATACTTCCAACATAAAACTCTTCCTCCTTTTTCCTATCACAAATCTTGTTTATTTTATCACAGATCCGCCGAAAAGAAAAAGTGCAGGCGAACATCTTTTATTTTATCTTCCTATTCGGCAGCTTTAACATGCCCTGCATAGGAAGAAACCCCATTTTCTGATATAATTTTTCTCCCGCCTCGGAAGTTTCAAGGTACAGTTTTGACGCGCCTCTCTGCATGGCCTGTTCCATTAGCCATGTTATAATGGCTTCACCAACACCCCGTTTTCTATATAATGGGCGGGTATAAATATTCATAAAATACGCACACGTCCCAGTCGGGTTATCCGGAGACGGCATTTCCTGATAAAAACAAACACCGCCGCATCCTACGATTTGCTCATCTATAAAAGCAAAACATGCAATATGCTCTCCTGTTTGTAGTGTTTTTTGATAGTATTGCCGGTTTTCTTTTTCCAGATCCTCTATAGATTGATCTTTCGGAATGGAAAATACCTCTCGCAGAACCTCCATCCGCCATTTCAACAGCAAATCCAGATCCTCTGCTGCTGCTTTTCGTATTTCGGCTTTCATCACAAATTCCCCGCTTTCAAAACAATCGGCAGCTTTGCCATATCCGGCTTCCCATTCGTATTTAAAGGAATGGACGGCATTTTTACAAAAAACTCCGGAATCATAAATGAAGTAAGATTCTTTGCCAGCTCATCTCGAACCGCAGACACTTTGATATCACGATCGGCAGGAACAACATAAGCCGTCATATAAGCCAGTCCATCTTCATCCGTAAAAGACCGGACAATTGCCTGCTGTACACTCTGACACTGATAAAGATGTGACTCCACTTCTGAGACTTCCACACGTTTTCCATAAATCATAATCTGTGTATCTTTGCGGTGTAGGAACGCAATATTTCCATCTGGAAGAATATATCCCAGATCACCGCTGCGGTACATCCTATGACCATCCTGCTGGATTTCAAATGCTTTATTCTCTTCTTCATGGCTGCCGACATAGCCTAAAGACACACCTCTTCCATAAATACAAATTTCCCCGGTCTCTCCTGTCGGAACCTCATTTCCATCTGCATCAAGTATACATATCCGGCTTCCTTTTACCGCTGATCCGATTGGATAGGTTCCGTCTTCCAGAACCGTTCCATCATTACAATGATAATACGATGCACATACGGTTGTTTCTGATGGTCCATATGTATTATATACCTCGGCCTGTTCCAGCAAATGATCTACGTAAACACCACGCAGCACATCTCCGCCGCTGATCAGCAGCCGAAGAGAGGATGG
The DNA here is from genome assembly GCA_019114985.1 of Candidatus Anaerostipes excrementavium. GTDB lineage: Bacteria > Bacillota > Clostridia > Lachnospirales > Lachnospiraceae > Anaerostipes > Anaerostipes excrementavium. The sequence continues at coordinate 47,736 of DXEM01000006.1, read as the reverse complement.
AATCGCAGGCAGATGGTTCATTTCTGCCAGCAAATAAGGGAAAGCACTAATTACTGTTACCTCGTGTCTGTCTACAAATCTCATCAGAGAGCATACATCTGCTTTATCTTCTTCTGACGGGATTGCAATTGCAGCGCCATTTAAAAGACTGGCAAAGACTTCTTCTACAAAAATATCAAAAGAACAGACAGAATATTGCAGCATAATATCTTTTTCTGTAAGATGGAATTCATTTTGAAATGCCCGCACATAATGACATACATTGCTATTCGTCACGCAAATTCCTTTTGGTCTTCCTGTCGTACCGGATGTATACAAAACATAGGCCGGCAATTCCGGAGTAAGTTCCTTTGTACTGTTAGAAATCGATGTCTCTGAACCACAAATTTCACAGTCTGTAAGCCGCAAAGAAAATCCGTGCAGTCTATCTTCACATTCCTTTTCCGTCAAAATGAAATCTACCTGTGCTTCCTCCATCATATACCGAATTCTTCCAGTCGGAAAACTCGGTTCTGCCGGAACATATCTCCCGCCGCACTTCAACACAGCCAAAATTGCCGCAATCATTTCTGCCCGATGATTCATCACAATCCCAATACTGATTATATCTTTCGGAAAAGTCGCCGCAATCATATCAGTTAAATCAGAAAGTTCTCCATACGTCAAGGTTCTATTGTTTTCTATAATTGCTGGTTTTTTCTTATGATTTCTGACCATATTTTGAAAAAGCTCATAAATTGTATTTTCCATATTTCCCTCCATGTTGTACAGTACATTTTTATAAGACTTTATCGCCATCCTCCCATACGAATATGCCCCTCTGGGCTGCTGCTATATTGCTCTAAAACAATTTCATCTTCTTTGGGATGACCGACCCCAATAAAACACGGAGTCATCCAGCCGCTTGGTACTCCAAGTTCTTCCAATACAATATTGTGTTCCTTATTTAACGGGATGCGCAGAGAATAACCAAGTCCCTCATTGATGACGGCAAGCATCATATTCTCGGCTACACACCATGCGGTAGACAGCGGATTTAGCTTACTGACCCACTCTGCGTTAAGTTTTCTGCACTTGAATAGCGGAATGATTACATAAGGACAATCAATCAGCATCGTATACTGTCTCGGCATTGCATAAGAATACATCTTTTGTGCCAGATTTAATTTTCTATTTTCATATTTGCTGGTATCAAATTTTTCTGCTATAAATTTAGCATAAGCAAAAGCCCTTTCTTTCTCTTCTTTTGTATGAAGAACAATGAACTGCCAATTACGATAATGATCCCAGCTAGGCGCCTTCATTCCGGCTTCAATAATCCTCTTTATCGCTTCAAATTCCACTTCCTGATTCGTCCACTCTCTGCTTGTTTTTCTTTTATCAATTACTTCACGAAATTCCATCTCTATTTTCCTCCTTAAATCCAGACATAACAAAACCACAGCGTGACGCCTGCAAGCGTATACACATGTAATTGAAAGCTTCTTTTCTATCTAATATTAGATTGTCTGATATTAGACTTTATTGTAGCATGAAAAAAACTCCATGTAAAGGATGATTCCATTAACATAGAGTTCTTTCCATCTTATATTCTGTGCATTTTCTTAGAAATTAAAGCCTTTCAAGGTTGCGAAGTAATCTTCCGGTGTTTCCGCACGACGGATCATTTCCGTTGTTCCGTCTTCTTTCAGCAAGATTTCCGCCGATTTTAATTTCCCATTATAATTATATCCCATGGCAAATCCATGTGCTCCCGTATCATGAATTACCAACAGATCTCCCATATCAATCTTCGGGAGCTTGCGGTCGATGGCAAACTTATCGTTATTCTCACACAGAGAACCTGTAATATCATATACATAATCTGCCGGCTCATTTTCTTTGCCCATAACCGTAATATGATGATAAGCTCCATACATAGCCGGACGCATCAGATTGACTGCGCAGGCATCAACTCCAATATATTCTTTGTAGGTATGTTTCTCATGGATTGCTTTTGTTACTAAATGACCATTCGGCGCCAGCATGTAACGGCCAAGTTCTGTATAAATGCTTACATCGCCCATTCCCGCCGGAACTAAGACTTCATCAAATACTTTGTGAACGCCTTCACCGATCACCGCAATGTCATTTCCTTCCTGATCCGGAAGATACGGAACTCCAACTCCTCCAGACAGATTAATAAATCCAATGTGAACACCTGTCTTTTCTTTTAACTCTACTGCTAATTCAAACAACTGCTTTGCAAGCGTTGGATAATACTCGTTTGTCACCGTATTGCTGGCCAGGAACGCATGAATTCCAAATTCTTTTACTCCCAGTTCTTTCAGCTGTTTGAAGGCTTCAAAAATCTGTTCTGTGGTCATTCCATATTTTGCATCTCCCGGGTTATCCATAATATCTGTTCCAAGAGCAAACACTCCGCCAGGATTATAACGGCAGGAAATCTTCTCCGGAATTCCGGCTGCTTCTTTTAAACATTCAATATGCGTAATATCATCCAAATTGATGGTTGCTCCAAGTTCTTTTGCCATCACGAATTCTTCCGCCGGTGTATCGTTAGAAGAGAACATGATCTCATCACCGGAAAATCCACATCTTTCTGACATCATCAGCTCTGTCATAGAAGAACAGTCTGTTCCGCATCCTTCTTCTTTTAAGATTTTCAAAATCGTTGGATTCGGTGTTGCTTTAACAGCAAAATATTCTTTAAATCCTTTGTTCCATGAAAATGCCTTAAATAATCCTCTTGCAGTCTCGCGAATTCCTTTTTCATCATAAAGGTGAAAAGGTGTCGGATATTTTTTTACGATTTCGTCTAATTGTTCTTTTGTTACAAATGGTACCTTTGCCATAGTTACTGAATTCCTTTCTTCATATTTAATAATTGTATCTCATTTGCCAAAGCGTCTTTGAAAACTTCGACAAGATTACTGTTGCTTGAATAGAGGCATGTCGCATCATACTGATTCGTGATCTCCCCCGTCAGAACATCATTGGAATCGGTAATCAGACGAATCTGCTCCTTCCTGCATTCTGTCAGATATACCGTCGCTCCCGGCAGATCGAATGGTTCATTGGTGATGATCACAACTTTTTTATCTTCTGCAACCATCTGTTCCAAATATTCCCGGAATCCTTCCAGCCTCTCATTGTATATCGACACATATGCGCGCTCCTTAGCACGGATCAGCATCTCGATAATCTTATCACAGATATGTTCTTCCCCCTTGATCGTAAGATAACCGCCGTCGTCTTTTCTCTTCTCGGGAAGCTGCTCCATCAGCTCTTTCTTCTTCTTTTCCATATGCCGAATCTTGCCGCTGCAAAATTCTTCGACCGGTACCGGCGTATATCTCACCGTATCTTCTTCCTGCATATAGGCCGCGCCTTTCTCTACCAGGCCGGCCAATGCATTATACGCATTAGATCTGGAAATGCTGCTTCGTTTCGCTGCCTCATAACCATTTAAACTGCCCTCTAAGACTAACAAGATATAAAGACTGGCTTCATGTCTTGTCAGGCCGAACTCCATCAGCCGTTCTACATTGTCCATTCCATCACCTCGTCTTCCTATCTAGGAATACTATAGTAAAGAAAAAAAAGAATGTCAAGACGATCTTGACATTCTTCCCGAGAAAAATTCTCCTTGATTTCCATATAAAAGCGAATTCATAAATGTGCCGGCAAAACTGCTTTTCTTCAAATCCTTCCCACTTTATCCTTTGTGTCTTAAAACTCCTGCCCTTTATACGCAGCTTTCACCGGCACACTTTTCCCATATCATACATCCAAGTATTTTTGTAACAACACCGTCATTATAACAAAATAACCCTTCTAGTTCTTATCATTCTCTTTACTTTTTTCTTACAAAAAACAAAACTTTTCTCCTGTGTTCTCATAGGTGCTTAAAACTATACCTAACGAAAAGAAAAAAAGCACAATAAAACGCTACCAATAAATAATCGATAGCGTTTTAGAAAAAACTATTTTATATGATATCTTACTAAGAATTCTTCCCGCAGACGCTCATCCTCACAAACTCGCTCCACATCATCCATGTTCCCTTGATGGATTAAGATTCCAATCAATCGATTCATGCAATTAATTCCATCTTCCCGGCCTCTCTCTTCTGCCTGATCTAATATCTGATCCCTCTTCGCCTTTTCTTCTTCCCGGCCGATTCGGATCCCGTCCTGCCGGCCTCTCTCTTCTACTTGATCTAATATCCGATCTCTCTTCGCCCTTTCTTCTTCCCGGCCAATCCGGATCCCATCCTGCCGGCCTCTCTCTTCTACTCGATCTAATATAACACACATATTAACCTCCTCCTTCTTATCCAACTTTATTTTCAGGAAACGCTGATCTTTTGCAAATACAGCCATGAATTTGAGCATTGCATCAACATGACGAATTGGCTTCTGATTCCCTTCATATATTTCTCCCCGCCGCTTTTTGACAAAATAATCCGCAATAATTCCAAAATCACTCCGAAACATGCGAACCTGTTCATCGGTCAGAAAAGCTATCTCAAATACGTGAATTCGATAATCATTTCCTGCTACTCCCTCCATCCCGGATACTCGATCCTGAAGTGATCGATGCCCTCTCCAAGGGGTATCTCCAAAATAAAGAACAATTGTTATAACCTGACGTCGGTCACGATCTGAGGAATTGACCAGTTGTTCTCGATACGAAGCTCCATCATATCCAATAATGCGCAGCGGCATATCATAATCAATCGTTGTTTGATTTTCCAGTCCCAAAAGAACTGCCTTCTTCCCTCGAACCCATAGCTTCAGATTATCTCGCTCCTGTTCATGCAGTTCGCTGTCATCTGCCTTATATTGTGACTTCGTCCTTGTTTGCCAGAGTTCTTCCTCTTTCACAATTTGTTTTCCCTGAAAAAGCAAAACATTAATGATATCTGCAAATACATCCGGGTAATCTTCTAATACTTTCTCTACAATATCTTTTTGTCCCATAAAACTACCTCCTCTGTGATTCTTTTCTACAGAATCACCGGAAGTGTTCGGTAATCCTGTACTTATCTGTAATCATTTTGAAATTCCGGCAGAGCTGCCATTAAGTGCATAAGATATGAAAAATAGAATTCTTGATAAGTATCGTTTCCCAAACAATGTGATACAGAGCAATAAGTATTTCCTATTTTTACCATATATTTATTATATTCAATTTGCTCTTATTTGTCAACTTATAAATTTAATAATCAAAAAAACTGCCAGAAGCCAGGCTTGCCCAACTTCTGACAGTTCAGAATTCTTATAATATAATTGCTTCTTATTCGTCTGCTTTTCCGTCAGATCCGAATAATTTGATCTTTGTGATAACCATGTCTTTGATTGCTTCTGCTCCCGGAGCCAGTAATTTACGAGGATCAAATCCTTTGCCCTGCTGGTCTTTTCCTTCCTCGATATACTTACGTGTAGCTTCAGCGAACGCGATCTGGCATTCTGTATTAACGTTGATCTTAGCTACTCCGAGAGAGATTGCTTTTTTGATCATATCATCCGGAATACCTGTTCCTCCGTGTAATACCAGAGGCATATCTCCTGTTAACTGCTGGATTGCATCTAATGTCTCGAAGCTTAATCCTTCCCAGTTATCCGGATATTTTCCATGGATGTTACCGATTCCTGCTGCAAGCATTGTAATTCCTAAATCTGCAACTGCTTTGCATTCTTCCGGATCTGCACATTCACCTTTGCCGACAACTCCGTCTTCTTCTCCACCGATAGATCCTACTTCTGCTTCGATGGACATTCCTTTTCCTCTTGTCACAGCTACCAGTTCTTTTGTCTTCTCAACGTTTTCTTCGATTGGATAATGAGATCCGTCGAACATAACAGAAGAGAATCCTGCTTCGATACATTTGTAGCATCCTTCATAAGAACCATGGTCTAAGTGAAGAGCAACCGGTACGGAAATGTTCAGCTCATCCAACATTCCGTTCACCATTCCAACAACTGTTTTGTATCCTGTCATATATTTTCCGGCACCTTCGGATACACCTAAGATTACTGGAGATCTTGTCTCTTCTGCTGCTAATAAAATAGCTTTTGTCCACTCCAGGTTGTTGATGTTGAACTGTCCAACTGCGTAATGTCCGGCTTTCGCCTTGTTTAACATTTCTTTTGCTGATACTAACATAGTTTGTCCTCCATATAATTCGTTAACTTTTTCACATCAGCTTTATTATACTCTATTCCCTTCTTCGTTGCAAGAGCTGGAAGCCATAGTATTCAGCAGATATTTTTCCGCTTCCTCGCACCATACATTGTTATTTGCTTTACAGATTTTTGCAAGTTCTGCAAACATCTTATTGTCTTTTCCCAGCCTTTCAAAATCTTCAATCGCTGTAAGTTCCAGCTGGATATGCGGATAAATCAGTTTCTTTCCTCCCGGAATCTTAGGAAGATTCAAGATTGTTTCCGGCGCCGCATTGATTCCTCCAATATGAGTGATCATATAAGAAGGATTGATCTTTCCTGCTGCGGATAATTCCAGGGATTCTGCCATATCCGCAGGCGCACCTCCGGATGTTCCGCAAATATGGGTACTTTCATAATGTACATTATAAAAATTGTACTTGGCTTTAAAATTGTTGTCCGTCGGTCCGGCAAAGAAATTTAAACATCCGTCATTGCCGAGAATATCATCGCCCAGCTCAATCAGAGATTCGACAGGAGCAAATACGAACGCCTCGTCGTATCCTTTTCCATCATTTAATTTTATCAGCTCTTCGGCTGCGTTTTCCATTTCACTTGTATTCACATAAATCAGTTCCACGCCTTCTGATGCAGCATCTTCCGGAGAAAGCAGAGACTGGGCCCTTTGAAGCCTTTCCTCGTTGATATCTGTAACTACAATCCGCTTAGAATGATAAGGTCCATGGATGGCATAATCAATCGCTCCCAGTCCCATAGGTCCTGCACATCCAAGAAGAGCCAGGCTTCCGCCGTCCTTTAACCCCATCTGATGCTCATATACATATGGCGTCGTATGATATACAGCATGAAATGCACCGATAATACAAGACATTGGTTCTGCCAAGGAAGCATTGGCAAAGTAATCTCCTTTATATGGAAGAACGCAGCCAAGATCAATGGACACTTTCGGAATGATGCAGTAAGTGGCATTTCCTCCATAATATTCATAGCTGTAACCTGCAGAATAGCCGCTTGGCAGCCCCATAGCAGGCTGGAGGACGAATTTTTCCCCCTCCTGGAACCTATCTTTTAATTTTTCCCCTACCTGTACAATATATCCGCCAAATTCATGTCCAGTAATCGTCGGATGTTCCGGACTAATATCATCCGGCACCCTTTTATGTTCCCCTCCGCGTAATGCCGCTTTATATGTAGAGAGACATACGCTGTTGGATACGACTTTGACCAGGAGTTCTTCCTCTCCGATCTCTGGCAAGTCTATTTCTTTTACATATACCTGGTTCTTCCCTGCTAATACTGCCGCTGTTGATTTCATTTTTTCATTCCCTCCTATTTCATACTATAATCCTGATCTTCCTCTACCCACAGCACAAGATCTCCCTTGACAGAGTCATTCAGCACTCTTCGCACATTCACACGATCGCTGTTTTCATACCATTCTTCTGCCGCTTTCCTGGATAGTCCTCCTTTTTGCTTCCTGCCAATCAGCCTTTCTTTCAGCATTTCCTCTTCTGCGCGGATCAAAATCGTTCCATCTGCCCATTTTCTAATAGACGTCCACGGCTCTTCCTCCAACAGCAGCCAATTGCCTTCCAACAAAATGATATCCTGATCCACTTTGACCACATCTTCCACCACATCATGAATATTTCGATCATAAATCGGCCATAAAATATCCTCTTGTCCGATCTTTTGCAGTTTTTGCTCAAGTTTCTCTGTATCGTAGGTCTCTGGACAGCCTTTTACTTCTTTCATTGGAACGGTTTTTCCACAAACGATCGCGTTATGAGAATTGATGTAATCAGACGGATAATGAAATCCATCCAGACCGATTGCCTGGATCTCTGTTATATCTTTCTGCTCTTTGGACAGATATTCCAGAAATTGGCATAGCGTTGTTTTTCCCACCGCCGGAGGCGCTGCCACAAAAATCACCAATCTCTTTTGTTTTTCTTTTTGCATTTTTGTTAGTTTGCGGAGCATCGGAAGAAAGATTTCCTGAATCGTTTTTACATGATAGACCGCTTCCATTTCAAATCCATTCACAATAAAATGGTAGGTTTTCCACTGTTTCATTCGGCACCTCTTTGTGTTGCTTTTCTTTTGGTTTATATTGTTATTTTATGTATTTTTGTTGTAAATGTCAATATTTTATGCCAATTTTTCTGTTTTTCCCAAAATTTTGCAGGATTCTCCCCATCGTTGCATTGCGTCTTCGTTCCACTCCGGTCGGCGCAGAGCAAATGTCCACCGGACATTTTGCGCCCTCGCAAAGCGTTTTATTTCATAGGATTGAAGTTTTGTCGTAATAAAAAACGTCTCCGCCGGATTTGTAATCGTTCCGGCGGAGACATCTTTACAGAAGCAGATCTCCTAAATAATCATATCCAAATTGATATACCCCAATATTTCGGATCACATCGAATCCAAAAAATAATACAATGCCTGCATACAGCATCCATAATCCAGGCTGAAAAGTCTGTACTTTTCTTCCCGAAAACTTCCAGATCATAAACCATACCGCACTCCACAGGCATATAAGAACCCCATAAAGCACAATCGGATTACAAAAAAGCGATGCTTTTAGATCCAGCCGCAGCAGCGCTTTTACCGCTCTGGTTCCTCCGCAGGCAGGGCAGTACAAATGCGTGACTTCCTTAAAAAAACAAGGCATTCTCCAAAAAACACTAAAAAATTTCATCATAATCATCATGATGTTCATATTGCTGTTCATAAGTATCCTGCAGATTCTCATCTAAAATATCCTGAAACTCATCGCTCCATACGATATTAACAACAAATACCGCAATCAAAAGAAAAGTTCCTATAATAGAAACAATGCCGCATACCAATCCTGCAACCGCCTTTGGCTCTTTTTTCCCATTTCGCTTCGGAGACACAGCGAACAAAACGATCGCTGCAATTCCTGTAAAAATAGCAAATGGCGAACAACAGCAAGTAAGCATCAATACAACAGAGACGATGCCAAGGATCATGGCTGCCACCGTTAATCCGTGACTTCCCTCCTGCTGTTCCTGGTCCTTTGAAGTTTCTTCTCTCTGCGGTGTATCTCCATCCACCTCGTATCCCGTATATGGGTCGTAATGTTTCTCTTCCATGAAACAGATTATCCTCCTATTCCTTTCTGATATACCGTATCATGCCCGGTCCAAGACTGTCCGTCGGTCTGGAAAGAAATCCATGCTTGTGATAGAACGGCTCCCGGCCTGCTGCGCACATCAAGTCTAACATGATTTCTGTACCTGCCTCGCACATTCCTTCTGTCTGTGCAATCAGATCTTCTATGATGGCTCCTCCGATCCCATATCCTTGAAAATCCGGATGAATCATCAGATCCTGAATATAACAGATCACAGCGCCGTCTCCAACCAGGCGCCCCATACCCACAATCTGGGCATCGATATACGCACAGACAATATATAAGCTGTGATCCAGCGCTTTTCGGGCCTGTGTCCTGGAAAGAGGCTTGAATCCAACGGCTTTCCTCAGTTCCAAATATGTATCTACTCCCATGTGGTTTGATATTAATGTTACCGTAGCCATATTATCTTTCCTCTTTGTCTGGTTTTTTATTCCAATGCGCCCGGATGCTTCCTGCACCGGAACGCGTGATGTATTATAACACGTTATTCTATATTTTAATAGAAGTTTTTCGGATATTTTATAAAACAGAGAAACTTTTCTCATCAAAAAAAGGAAAAGCCTGCAAACAAGGCTTCATCCGCCCCTTCTGCAGGTCTCTTCCTTTTTATAAGTTAGTCTTGTAAAGCGTCGATTCCAGTCTCTCCGGTTCTGATCTTGATGACGTCTTTTACTTCATAACTAAAGATCTTTCCATCTCCAACTTCTCCGGTAAAGGCAGCATCCTGTATTGCCTCAATCGTTTTCTTCGCCCACTCTTCTGAAGAAACAATAATTTCAAACTTGATCTTCGGACGCATCATCATGTCTACTTTCGTTCCTCTGACGACCTCTGTTGATCCTTTTTGCGCCCCGCATCCCATAACCTGGGAAACCGTAATTCCGTTAACATCAATCCGATTCAAAGCTTCTTTTACATCTTCAAATTTTTCTTCCCTTACAAAGGCTTCTACTTTCATTATCATATCAAAATCCCTCCGCTATTTCTAATCTAAACCATTAAAGGACGGATATGCATTTTCATTGTGTTCTGATATATCAAGTCCAATTCGTTCTTCTTTATCTGTTACGCGCATTGGTCCAAACAATTTCACAACAGATGCGCAGATCAGAGTTCCTATGACTGCTGCCGCAATGGATACAACAATTCCAATGATCTGAGCCACAAACAATTTTGTTTCACCAAATACCAGACCATCCCAACGAGCCACGTCATTGATAGAGTTAAGACCAAATAAACCGGTTGCGATACCTCCCCAGATTCCTCCGATTCCATGACATCCAAATGCATCCAACGCATCATCAATACCAAGTTTTCCTTTTACTAATTTAACTCCGAAGAAGCAAATCGGACTTACCAAAAGTCCTATGATCAAAGATGCCCAGATCGGTACGAAACCGGCTCCCGGGGTGATTGCTACCAATCCAATAACCAAACCGGTGGAAGCCCCCACTAAGGTTGGCTTTCCTGCTGTAAATGTCTCGATCAGCATCCATGAAACCAAACCTGCTGCTGCGGAAATGGCGGTTGTCATGAATGCATGTGCTGCAAGTCCATTGGCAGCCAATGCGCTTCCTGCGTTAAATCCAAACCATCCGAACCAAAGCAGCGCTGCTCCCAAGAATACGAACGGCGTATTGTGTACATGATAAGCTCCCTGGTCATATCCTTTTCGTTTGCCCAAAAGAATCGCCAACACCAATCCGCTGACACCTGATGTGATATGTACGACATTTCCTCCGGCGAAATCTACAGAACCGATTTCAGCCAAGAAGCCTCCTTCGCCCCATACCATATGAGCCATCGGATAATATACGATCAGTGACCATAAAATGATAAATAATACAAGAGATTTAAATCTCATTCTTCCTACAACAGATCCGGTGATTAAAGCCGGCGTAATCATGGCAAACATCATCTGAAATGCCGCAAAAGCCAGGTTTGGAATCGTATCTGCATATGGTCCCGGCTCCATTCCTACACCTTGGAAGAAAAACCACTTCGCTCCGCCGATGATTCCGCCGTGATTCCCTCCAAAAGCCAATGCATATCCGAATAATATCCACATCACAATAGATATTCCCATAATAAATACACATTGCATCATTGTGTTCCCAACATTTTTTCTCCGTACAAGGCCCCCATAAAAGAAAGCGAGTCCTGGTGTCATAAAAAATACAAATGATGCACAGAGTAAAATAAATCCAGTATCTCCTGCGTTCATAATCAATTCCTCCATTCATTCTTTTCATTTGACGCCGCTAGGCGCGGCCAGCCTCTCGAGAGATTGTTTTTATTTCATCGAAACAAAATTCCTAATGAAATAAAAAAAGAGATCCAAAGCACACTTCTAATATGCTTTAGACCTCTTCGTCGAGTCCTATAATAGCAGACTATTTTTAAGATTGCAAGGATTTTTTTGAAAATTCGCTGTATTTATTTTAGAACAATTATATCTATTCTACATCTGCAAGGGCTGCAAAATCTTCCTCTCCTGTACGAACCTTGATGACTTTATCCACGTTATATACAAAGATTTTGCCATCACCGATATGACCTGTATATAAAGATTTCTTAGCCGCTTCGATGACTGCATCGATTGAAATATTTCCAATAACGACTTCTACTTTTACCTTCGGAAGCAATGTAGCATCGACTTCTGCCCCTCTGTAGCGATCTCCGGAACCTTTCTGAATTCCGCATCCCATGACCTGTGTTACAGTCATTCCCGTGACTCCTACGTCATTCATTGCCTTTCGAAGTTTATCATATCTTGTCAGTTTCGCAATAATGACTACTTTGTAGATTCCTGTGATCGGTCCGAGTTCTTTTTCTACCGGTACCGCTGCCGCCCTCTGTACTTCAGAAGCAGCTTCATAGTTTTCCTGTCCGAGATCGGTATTCTCATTCTCTTCCATGATCATTGTATTTGAAATATCCATCATGCTGAATCCTGAATATGCGGATGTTAATCCATGTTCCGGTTCATCCAAACCGATGATTTCTTCCTCTTCTGTTACTCTAAGACCTATCGTAGCTTTGATGGCCAAAAATGTGATGCTGATTGTTACTGCCGTCCAGGCACAAACTGCTAAAATTCCTATTACCTGAATTTTCAGCAGATCAAATCCGCCTCCGAAGAAAAGACCGCTTAATTCACTTTCCGGTGCGCTTGTTGTTGCAAATAAACCGGTTGCAAAGGTTCCCCAAATACCATTCATAAAATGAACTGCCACGGCTCCTACCGGATCATCGACTCTTAATTTATAATCCAACAGCCAAACACCAAAGACAACTAAGACTCCGGCAACAGCTCCGATTATAATTGCTCCTAAAGCATTTGTAACATCACATGGAGCTGTAATCGCTACCAAACCTGCCAAAGATGCATTTAATGACATTGACACATCCGGCTTTCCATATTTCACCCATGTTAAAATCATACATACTACCGTTGCTACCGCCGGTGAAATTGTTGTTGTTACAAAAATGGATCCTAACTGTTCCACCGTTGTCGCTGCCGCTCCGTTAAATCCATACCATCCCAGCCAAAGAATAAACACTCCCAAAGCTCCGATTGGAATATTATGTCCCGGAAAAGCGTTGACTTTTGTAATATTTCCATCTTTGTCTTTTGTAAACTTGCCAATTCTCGCTCCCAGAAGTTTTGCACCGATCAATGCGGAAAGTCCGCCGACCATATGAATGGCACAAGACCCTGCGAAATCATGAAATCCCATTTGAGACAACCATCCGCCGCCCCAGATCCAATGGGCTTCGATTGGATAAATCAATGCGGATATCACTGCTGAGTAAATACAATAAGACAAGAATTTTGTTCTCTCTGCCATCGCACCTGATACAATGGTTGCCGTTGTGGCACAAAATACTAAATTGAATACAAAGTTAGACCAATCAAAATCAGCATATGCAGTAAAGATATCAAATCCCGGTTTCCCGATTAATCCAACGATATCTTCGCCTAACAGCAGGCTGAATCCAATCAAAATAAAAACACAAGTACCGATACAAAAATCCATCAGATTTTTCATGATGATATTGCCGGCATTTTTTGCTCTTGTGAATCCTGCCTCAACCATGGCAAATCCTGCCTGCATCCAGAATACTAAAGCTGCTCCTATTAAAAACCAAACGCCGAAAATCTGGCTGTTGATCGTCTCTAAAATCTTGTTTGTCATAATCCATTCCTCCATTCATAAACATATGTTTTAATGAACAGACGCGCGCCTTTTTTAATTTTTATGTATTTCATGAAATTGCAAAGCATTTTTATTCCATCGGGAACCAAGTTTCCCGGCAAAACAAAAAAGGTGCTATGAACCAAAATTCATAACACCTTTGCTATGTCAGCCATTATATGCTCACATTTTTTATTTGTCAATACTTTTCTTAACATTTTTTTAACGCCATTCATATAAATCTTAGCAGATTTTTAACGCACCAATTCATTTTCCAGCATGCGGTATCCAACGCCTACTTCCGTAAAAATATACTGAGGCATCGCCGGATTTTTCTCGATTTTGCGCCGAATATTGGCCATATTCACTCGAAGGATCTGATTATTCGTATCTGCGTGAGGCCCCCAAATATCCCGAATAATTGCCTCGTATGTAATGACTCGTCCTGCATTTTCCGCTAACAGAGAGACCAGCTTATACTCAATCTGGGTCAGCCGGACTTCTTTTCCCGCCAGAAATACCCTTCTTTTGTCAAAATCAATCTTCATCTCTTCTGCCTTGTATGCCGGGATTCCCGTAGATGTTTCCAACGGTTGTCTCCGATGTCTAAGCGCTGTACGAATTCTTGCCAGCAATTCCTGATTTCCGAATGGCTTGGTAATATAATCATCTGCTCCGCCGTCCAACGCACGTACCTTCTCTTCTTCATGATTACGCGCAGAGATCACAATGATTGGTATCACTGTCCATTGGCGGATCTTCTCCAACACCTCCATACCATCCATATCCGGCAGTCCGAGATCCAGAAGAATAACATCCGGACAATAAGATTCTGCGCACTGCAGCCCCTGCTCTCCTGTTGTGCAAAGGATCGTCTTATAATTGTTTGCTTTTAGAATTGCAGACATAAAATTGCCGATATTCTCTTCATCTTCGATAATTAAAGCAGTTCGTTTAAATTCTGTCATCTTTTGATCCTCCGTTTTCTTTCTCCAGTGGAAGACTAAAATAAAACTCCGCGCCGTCTTCATGGTTTCTGGCCTGAATCCAACCTTGATGGGCCTGAATAATTGTCTTGCATATTGTCAGACCAATCCCCATTCCCTTGCGGGTTTCTTTATTTTTCACACCTGCACATCCATCAAAAAGATGTTTCATCTGTTCCGGCTCAATCCCATCGCCGTGATCTCTCACATAAAATATCACATTATCTCCTTCTTGGCGAACCAAAAAGTCGATGTCTGACTTCCGGCCTGAATGAATCCAGGCATTTTCCAATAAATTCGTTATAACTTGTTCAATCAGCATCGGATCCATTGGAACCAATAAGAAATCGGATGGAATTTTCACATTGATTTTCCCCTCCGGATATCTCTTCTGGAATCTTATGACCGCAGAAGAAACAATCTCTTCCAATGGTTCCGGAGTCTTTTTCACATGCGCTGCCTCTCCGTCATTATCATTCTGAATCCGTGTAATACTCAGCAAATTTTCCACCATATTCAGCAGCCAATTCGCATCTTCCTGAATACCCATAATCAGCTGATCTTTGGCTTCCTCATCCAAATAGTCTTTTGCCTCCAAATAAGTCCCACTGGCCCCGATCATTCCCGTCAATGGCGTGCGCAGATCATGAGAAATTGCCCGCAAAAGGTTGGACCTCATGGCTTCCTTTTCCCGTTCAATCTTAAGCTCATTGATCTGCTGATTATATTCATTTAGTTTCTCCAGCTTCTTCTCCCTCTCGATTGCTTCTTCTTTCTCAACATTCAAACTGGTCGTTGTCATATTCGTTATGATGGCAATCACCAAGATGCTGATAAACATAATCGGATATCCGTCAATCATAAAATTGATTCGGAAATAGGGGTAAGTAAATCTCCAATTAATCAACAAGACACTGAAAACCGATGACAGGATCCCCCACCAATATCCTCTTGTAAACCTGGAAATCAAAAAAGTCGCCAGGACATAAATCATCGGAATATTACTGTCAAAATCTTGAAAGAAAAAGATATGGGATATCACCGTAGCTGCTGCCAGCAGCCCTGCTGAAATCCCAAAATCTTTCCAACGTCTCATACAAAACCTCCAAACATCAAGCGCATGCTTCCAAAATGCGTCACGCTCTTTTTGATTGAATGCTTACATCTATTTTACATTTTGATATATGGTCTGAGTTGATCGACAGATCATAATCTACCTGCAGATTCATCCGGTCTTCCTGCTCCTGCCACCGAATGTCGCTGGTATTGACCCCCAGCAGCATACTGCCGAACGGCGTATCATAATAAGACAAATTTTCCTTGCCTTTTTCAAATACCATATGGGAGCTTGTGCTTCCCTTTTTAGAAATTTCCACTGTCTCAGGTCCGATCTTTAAAATATTTTTAATGATCCCATGATCCTCTTCGATCTCATTATACAGAATATAATGTTTCCCATTTTTTAAGTAATATGCTCCGGTTGTAATCATTTCAATAGGCTCTTCCGGATCTGCCTGTATCTGAATCCCGGAAATATTAATCAGTACGTCTTTTGTCATAATCTGCTCCTAGTATTTTTCTATCTCTACTGTCTGTACAGAATCCACCCGGCACGGCATGACTCCATCTGCAAAGGAAAGGAATTGATCCGCAAGGTCACTTACATAATACTGGTACTTTGCTTCATGTCCTTTCTCAGCTCGCATTCCGTTTTCCTTCAGCAGCTGTTTTAAATATTTCGCCACCTCGAAAGCAGGGTTCACCAAAGTAACCCCATCACCCATAAATCGCTGAATCGGATTGATCAGCAAAGGGTAATGGGTACACCCGAGGATCAGGGCATCGATATCATACTGCCAAAATTCCCGAAGGTATCTGGAAACCATATCTTCGGTGATCCGATCCTCAATCAGCCCTTCTTCCACCAATGGCACAAACAGCGGACACGCCTTTGTCACCACGGTTACTTTTGGATCCAGCTTTCTTAAATAAGCGCCGTATTGTCCGCTCTTTATCGTTGCGTTGGTTCCGATAATTCCAATATTTTTATTCTTCGTTGCATTCATAGCCGCTGTCGCTCCCGGCTGTACCATACCGACAATCGGCACAATGTATTCTCTTTGCAGCTCCGTCAAAGCCAGAGCACTGGCAGTATTGCAGGCAATCACAACTGCCTTGACGCCTTTGCTCAAAAGGAAATTCACGATCTGCCTGGAATAACGAATGATCGTATCTTTTGACTTGCTTCCGTAAGGCACTCTTGCCGTATCTCCAAAATAAATCATGCTCTCTTCCGGGAGCTGACGGATGATCTCTCTTGCTACTGTCAATCCTCCAACCCCGGAATCAAATACTCCGATTGGCGCGTTATCCATAGCCATCCATCCTTTCTAGCGATATCTGGTCATTGCCAGGTCCAGCAGAGAATCAATCAGCTGCGGTACATCCAGCCCGCAGGATTTCCAAAGCATCGGGTACATGCTGATCGATGTAAATCCAGGCATCGTATTGATCTCATTAAAGACAACTCTTCCGGATTCTTCCAGGAAAAAATCAACCCTGGAGCATCCGAATCCATCCACTGCATGGAAAATCTCCAATGCATCTTTGCGGATCTTTTCTTTTGCTTCTTCCGGCATCTCCGGATCAATCACTGTCCTTGACTCTTCATTGTTATATTTTGCATCAAAATCATAGAAATCCGCGGCCGCGAGGATCTCCCCTACACAGGTAGCTTTGGCTTCTGTGCGGTCTCCCAGCACTGCACACTCAATCTCTCTTCCTATGATCGTCTCCTCTACCAGGATGTTCCTGTCATGTTTCACCGCTTCATATAATGCCTTTTCTAATTCCTTGCGGTCATTCGCTTTGGAAACTCCCTTAGAGGAACCGGCACAGGATGGCTTCACAAAGACCGGATAAGAAAGCTCGGCCTCTACACGATCCATTGCATCTGTCAAATCATCATCCTGAAAATCACTTTCTCTTACATGTACAAATTTTGCCTGATCAATGCCTAGCCGGTCTACGATAATTTTTGTATATACCTTATCCATAGACACCGCAGAAGCCAGGACACCGCATCCTACATACGGAATCTTAGACAGCTCAAACAGTCCCTGGATGGTTCCGTCTTCCCCATTCATTCCATGGAGTACCGGAAAGATCACATCAACTTTCTGCACTTTATAAGTTCCTTCTGCAAGAATGATCAGCGCTCTGGTAGCTGTATCCGGTGAAATCAGAGCTCTGACCTCTCCCTCTCTCCAGCTGCCGTCTTTGATGTCTTTCACACTGTCAACAAGCAGCCATTTTCCTTCTTTTGTAATTCCAACTAAAATTATATTGTATTTCTCCTGATCCATATTACTGATGACTGTCTGTGCGGACAGACAGGAAATATCATGTTCAGAAGAATCTCCTCCAAAGATCACAACAACATTTCTCTTCATAATCATCTCATCTCCTTCAGTGGATCTGCTTTTTTCTTTGTCACGGACGCCAAAAACACCCGCATCTCGGCATTTTCAGACGTGCCATAGAGTCATTATATCATAAATTTCTCAAAAATAAATCCATGAAAGTACTTTTGGTTTTCTTCATAAGCTTCTCTGCTGCGGAAGGTCCATCCATAGATCGGCATATGATAAAGTTTCCGGCAGATCTTAAGCGGCAGACAGTCCTTGTATTTGTAATGATAAGCAATGAAATCCGGCTTTGTTACAAAATTCGTCAGAAGATTCTTGACTGCAAAATATCCCGGAGCGTGTTTCCATTCTTTTTCTTTAAAAAACTGCTCGCTTAACTGTCCTCGAATTACCTGCGGCCGATGCTTTTTGAACCAATACAAGGCATATGGATGAAAACTTTCCATACAGTAAAGTCCATGATAATGGTCCAGCGCCTCTGCCGCCAGTCTGCACAGGGTCGTGTTGAATGTCTCCATCTTAAGCTCGATCAAAAGCGGTACCGCACCGTCGATCTCCCGCAGAACATCTACAAACCTTGGAATTCGTTCTCTTGTACCCATCAAACGATATTTTGAGAGTTCTTCGTAAGTCAAATCTTTGATATATCGGTTGACACCACAAGTTCTTTTTAAATGATAGTCATGATGAATGACCATAACATTGTCTTTTGTCAGCTGCACATCCATTTCAATTCCATATCCAAGCTCCTTTGCGCGGCGAAATGCTGCCATAGAATTTTCCGGAACTCCTTCTTCGGAATGGAACCCTCGATGCGCATAATGTTTTACGTTAAGAATCGGATCCTTTCTTTTTCTGCCGGGATACATCATTCCGACATAAGCAAACAATGCCAGTGGAATTATTTTTTTCTTCATATATTCCCCCTCTTTTCTTTTACCAGACCCATTAAAGTTTCTTTCGTATTCAAAGAAGGCTTTTCCAGTACCTGATCCAAAAGCCAGTGAAGCATTTCCCCGACTTCTTTTCCCTGGGGAACTCCGGCTTCAATCAAATCGGTTCCTCCGACCGCCAGCTGTTTCACACTTAAACAGTTTTGTTCTTCCAGGATTTTGGCAAACAGCTGTTTTGTGCCGGATAAAATTGCTTCTTTCTCTTCTCTTTGGTAATCGCTTTGCGCAGAGATATCCGCTTTTTGAATCTTCATCAGTTTCTCGAACATCTCCGGTCCGATCTCAGATACCCAGCGGCGCACGGTTCTTATGTTGATTTCCTTAACGCCGCCAAACCTGCGGTCATGCCACAAAACCAATGTTTTCACCTGCCGAAGCGTCTGATTATCAAATTTTAATCTTCGCAGAACCTTCTCTGCGATTTTTTCACCAATCACCGGGTGCATCTTAAAATGATCTTTCTCTTTTCCTTCCACTCTGGCTTCCGGTTTTCCCACATCATGAAGCAGCATCGTCCATCTTAGAATATGATCTGCTTCAATCTGCTTCAATCCTTCTATTGTATGCATCCCCACATTGTACTTATGATGAGGATTACTCTGAGGCGTTTCCATCATGATATCAAATTCCGGAAGAACAATTTCCGTCACTCCAAGCTTATAGGCATCAATCAAAACTTCCGGATGATCTGATACAAGAAGCTTATCCAACTCTACCTGGATCCTCTCTGCACTAATATCCTTTAGGAAGCGGGCTTGCCGCCGAATCGCCGCCTTTGTCTCCTCTTCCACCTGAAATCCCAGCTGTGCCTGAAACCGCAGTGCCCGAAGGATGCGAAGAGCGTCCTCGTCAAACCTCTGGGCGGCTTCCCCGACACATCGGATCATCCCATTTTTCAGATCTGCAAGACCTCCATACAGATCAATCAATCCATCATCGTCATTATAAGCCATCGCATTGATCGTAAAATCTCTTCGCAGCAAATCTTCTTTTAAAGATTTGGTAAAATGCACCTGCGTCGGCCTGCGATGATCCTGATATTTCCCATCGACACGATACGTGGTGACTTCAAACGGCTGATGATCGATCATAACCGTTACCGTTCCGTGTTCGATTCCCGTATCAATCGTATAAGGGAATAACTCCTTGATCTCCACCGGAGACGCGGACGTTGTAATATCCCAATCCGCCGGATCTTTTTCCAATATAGAATCTCTGACACAGCCGCCTACGATATAGGCTTCATGACCGGCATAACGGAGCTTTTCGATGATTTCTCTTGCCTGCACCGGCATTTTTATCTTTTCCATAGGCAATCTCCTTTTTTATGATTCTACCCAAATCCAGCACTTTTATCGTCTTTGCCTGGGTAATGGAAGCCGGCACCCTCAATGATCTGAAAGTGCCGGCTGTCTTTCTCTTAATATGCTTTTCCAAAGTATACCAGCTTCTTCGCCGGTTTTCCACAGTGGATGCAAACATCCCCAATGTGTTCCTGCTCAAACGGCATACATCTGGTAGTCGCTGTGGTTTCATCTTTGATTGCTTCTTCGCATTCTGTCTCTCCGCACCACATTGCTTTTACAAATCCATCCTGTTTATCGATGTGTTCTTTGAACTCATCCCATGTTCTTGCTTCCACAATATGTTCTTCCAGATGTTTCTTAGCTTTCTCGAACATATCTTTCTGCATCTGCTCTAAAACCTCTCCGAGTTTCGTCTCCAGCTCATCCAAAGATACAACGATCTTCTCTCTCGTATCACGGCGGACAATGACTGCCTGATTCTTCTCAATATCTTTTGGTCCAATCTCAACTCTTGTCGGAATTCCCTGCACTTCCTGCTCGCTGAATTTCCATCCCGGACTCTTATCAGAATCATCTACTTTTACTTTGTAACCAGCTTCTGCCAAACGTTTGCGGATCTCCTCTGCTTTATCAAGCACGCCTGCTTTCTTCTGCATGATCGGAATAATCATAGTCTGAACCGGTGCAATCCTTGGCGGAAGAACAAGACCGGAATCATCTCCATGCACCATGATGATCGCACCGATGATTCTTGTTGACATTCCCCAGGATGTCTGATGAACATACTGCAGTTTGTTGTCTTTATCTGTATACTGAATATCAAACGCCTTCGCAAATCCATCTCCGAAATTGTGGCTGGTTCCGGACTGCAGTGCCTTTCCATCGTGCATCAGAGCTTCAATCGTGTAAGTCGCATTGGCTCCGGCGAACTTTTCTTTGTCTGTTTTCTGTCCTTTTACCACCGGAATTGCCAGATATTCTGCACAGAAATCTGCATAGACATTGAGCATCTGTACGGTACGCTCTTCTGCTTCTTCTTCCGTTGCATGAGCCGTATGACCTTCCTGCCAGTAGAACTCAGAAGTTCTCAAAAACGGACGAGTCGTCTTCTCCCAACGGCAGACAGATACCCACTGATTATATAACTTCGGAAGGTCTCTGTAAGACTGGATAATCTTAGAGTAAAAATCACAGAATAATGTCTCGGAAGTCGGTCTTACACAAAGACGCTCTTCCAGCTTCTTATTTCCTCCATGAGTTACCCAGGCAACTTCCGGTGCGAATCCTTCTACGTGATCTTTTTCTTTCTGCAAGAGACTTTCCGGAATGAACATTGGCATTGCCACATTCTCAACCCCTGTCTCTTTGAACTTCGCATCCAATACTTTCTGGATATTCTCCCAGATTGCATATCCGTTCGGACGCAGGATCATACATCCTCTGACGCTGGAATATTCTACCAGTTCTGCTTTTTTAACGACATCTGTATACCACTGGGCAAAATCATCTTCCATCGCGGTAATTGCCTCAACTAATTTCTTTTCTTTTGCCATTCGAAACGCTTCTCCTTTACTCTCTTTTCTGCATAATTGCAGCTATCCTTTTGTGAGCCATTTGCTTTTGACTCTAATATCCTAATATTACTGTAAATCTATGGACTTTTCAAGTTTTCCGGCAAGATATTCCTGCAGCTTTTGGGATTTTTTAAGAAAAGAAATAAAAGACTCCATAGATTATCGATCTATGGAATCCCAGTCAATTTTTCTGTCTTTGTAATAATATTCCTTGTCGTGTTCGTTTATTTGACGGATGACACGGCAAGGAACTCCCATGGCTACCACATCAGCCGGAATATCCTGTGTTACGACGCTTCCTGCACCGATCACCGTATGATCTCCAATCGTTACGCCTGGCATAATGGAAACATTGGCGCCGATCCAGCAATTTTGTCCGATTGTTACCGGCATGTTAAACTGGTACGCCTCCTCACCGCGCAATTCAGGCAGGATCGGATGACCTGCTGTCGTGATCATCACATTCGGTCCGAACATTGTGTTATCTCCAACATAAATATGGGTATCATCTACGATCGTCAAGTTAAAATTTGCGTATACGTTCTTCCCGAAATGCAGGAAATGTCCGCCCCAATTGGCGCGAAACGGAGGTTCTATGTAACTGTTTTCTCCGATTTCCGCAAGCATTTCCTGAAGCATTGCCGTTCTTTCTTCCTGCTGGGACGGTCTGGTATGATTGTAATCATACAAAAATTCCAAGTATTTTGCCTGTTCACGGACGATTGTCTCATCCGTTGGCACATAAAGCATCCCATTATGCTGTTTTTCAAAAATGTCCATCTTGATTCCCCTTTTACCAGTGATACTTATGAAGCTGTCCTTCTGTCTGGAAATCTTGGAATCCCTGATGCCTTAATACCTCATAGGCTGCGATTGCCACGGAATTTGATAAATTCAGAGAACGGATTTTTGGCAGCATCGGTATCCGAATACAAGTTTCCTCATAATCAAGAAGAATTTCTTCCGGAATCCCGGCGCTTTCTTTTCCAAACATCACATAGACGTCTTCCTCGTTTTCATAAGCCGGCTCCGAATACATATGCCGTGCTTTTGTCGTCGCCATATAAATTTTAGGATTATGATTCTTTTCCAGAAAATCTTCGAAATTCAAATAGGTCCGCACATCTAAATGCTCCCAGTAATCCAGCCCGGCACGTTTGATCATTTTTTCATTCAGGCGAAAGCCTAACGGCTCGATCAAATGAAGGACTGCTCCGCAGGCCACACAAGTCCGTCCGATATTTCCGGTATTTGCCGGCATTTCCGGTTCATGCAATACAATATGTAACATTTATTTCTCCAATCTTTTGATAAATTTTTCCAAACGACTCAGGGCTTCTTTCAGCTCATCGATGGAGTAAGCGTAAGATACTCTGAGATATCCTTCTCCGCATTCCCCAAATGCAGAACCCGGCACAATCGCGATTTTTTCTTCCTGAAGCAGTCTGGTCGCAAATTCTTCCGAAGTCATTCCAAATTTCTTAATCGAAGGGAAAATATAGAAAGCTCCTTCCGGTTCAAAACAATCCAATCCCATTTCTTTCAGTGCGTGAACCAGATATCTCCGCCGCTGATCATAAGAGATACACATCTCTTCTACTTCTTCATCACAAGACCTAAGCGCCTCAATTGCCGCATACTGACTAGTCGTTGGCGCCGCCATAATACAGTACTGATGAACCTTAACCATCTGCTCCATGATCATTCTCGGCGCTGCCACATATCCCAGTCTCCATCCGGTCATCGCAAAGGCTTTGGAAAACCCGTTGATAATGATGCACCGATCTTTCATTCCGGGAAGCGATCCTATACTTACATGCTTTCTGCCATATGTCATTTCAGCATAAATCTCATCGGAAATGACCATCAGGTCATGTTCCTCCGCAAACTGGGCAATCGGTTCCAAATCTTCTTTGGTCATGATCGCCCCTGTAGGATTATTTGGATATGAAATAAAAATTGCCTTTGTTTTGTCCGTCACAGCTTCTTCCAGCTGTTCTTTTTTTAATTTGAATTTATCTTCTTCTCTAAGACTAACGGTAACCGGTACGCCCCCTGCCATGATCACACAAGGAAGATAAGACACAAAACATGGCTGTGCTACGATGACTTCATCCCCAGGATTTAAAATCGTGCGCATTGCCACATCGATTCCTTCGCTTCCGCCTACGCTGACCAGGATCTCATGATCCGGATGATACACCATTTGATATTTTCGTTCCATATATTTGCTGATCTCATGGCGAAGCTCTTTCAGCCCGGCATTGGATGTATAAAATGTCTTTCCGCCTTCCAGGGAAGTGATTCCGGCTTCCCGAACACTCCACGGCGTATCAAAATCCGGTTCTCCGACGCCAAGAGAAATGGCGTCCGGCATCTCGCTTACGACGTCAAAGAATTTACGGATTCCGGAAGGCTCCAAGGCAACAACTTTTTCTGACAAATAATTTCTCATTACGGCGTCACCGCCTGTCTTTGATCAACTTTCTCTCCTTCCAGTATCGTCCCATGATCTTTATATTTTTTCAGCACAAAATGCGTCACTGTACTGACAACAGATTCTAAAGGCGCTAATTTGGATGAGGTGAACAGTGAAATCTCCTTCATTGTCTTTCCTTCCAGCATTACCATAAAATCATATCCGCCGGACATCAGATAAACCGCTTTTACCTCAGGGAAGTTGTAGATCCGTTCCGCGATCTTATCAAATCCCTGACCATTCTGCGGAGTGACTTTTACTTCAATCATTGCAGTCAGCTGATCTTTGCCGGTATTGTCCCAGTTGATGACCGTGTGATAACCACAGATAATATGTTCTTTTTCCATATCTGCAATCTCATTTGCGATCTCTGTTTCCGGTACGTCCAGCATAACTGCCAGATCCCGGATCTCTAATCGGCTGTTCTTCTCAATCAGTTTTAAAATCAGCTCTCTCAGTTCCGTATTCATGCCTCATCCTCCATTTCTATTCTTTCTTTTTCTTCCATTCTGCATACAGACGATGGCATTCATCCTGCTTTGTAATCTCAAGATTTGCCGGCTTTCCCTGCCGATAAATCAATTTATCTTTCGATGCAGTCGTTCGTCCGATGACTGCCGCTTGAATTCCATGTTCATGTAACTTGCGCGCCAATCCCTGGCCATCCTCTGCGGCAATGATAAGGGATCCCCCGGACATCATCTGATAAGGATTCAAATCATAAAACTCGCAAATTTCAATCGTTTGCTGCCTGATCGGAATCTTTTCAATCTCAATCTCCAGACCGACTCCGGATTCACGGCTCAGCTCCCACAGCGCACCGTAAATCCCTTTCTCTCCTAAGGCAGCCATATAAGAAGCAGATTCTTGTGCCATCCTTGCTTCTTCTGCTGCCAAAAGATCTTCCAAACAATCTTTTGCCCGGGCCAAAAAAAGCGATGGGAAACGATCAGAAAGCTCTTTTTCTCGATCCCATGCTAAAATTCCGGTTCCCTCCAGTCCAATTTGTTTGGTTACTACAATATCCTGTCCCGGCAATGCCTTTTTGTACAAGTTCCTGTCTCCGGCACTTTTTCCGACTCCATAAACAGACAGAAGCGGTTGATTTACCGCTTCTGTCACTTCTGTATGTCCTTCTAATATTGCCATCGACAGTTTTTGACATGTTCCGCAGATCTCCCGGATCACCTGCTCAATCTGCTGCTTCTTTGTATCCTCCGGAAACAGGGCCGTCACCATCACTCCGATTGGTTTGGCTCCTGCGGCCGCCAGATGATTCACTGATGCCAAAACCCCTGACTGCCCCATATATGCCATCGGAATTCTCTGCAGCAAATCTTCTGTTATAACAATAGATGCATCCTTCTCTAATTGAAGAAGCGCACAATCCTTGCCAATTCCGGATCCTTTCGGGACTTCTCTGCATCGAATATCGAATTTCTTCGCCGCCATTGTTCTAAGCGCAGATTCTGATAATCTTCCGATCTTCATATCTCTTCCTGCCTTTCGATGTCTTACTCTTCAGCCTCTCCATCTCCGCTGTCAGTATTACCGCCATTGTCATTACTATCATCCGGTACTTCTTCCGGCGGATCGCTCTCCGTCGCCTGTGTTGTCTTGTTTTCTGTTGTGTTTCCTTCATCCCCTGCTGTCGTTCTATTTCCCTCTGTGGTAGTTTTCTTTCTTCGGGTCGTCCATCTCCTGCCTCCTGAGGTACTTCTTCTGGTTCCGGATGTCGTTCCGTCATCGTCGTCATCCTCATCTTCCTGTTTCGTACCTACACGATAAGTTGACGGCGTTGCCATATAAGTTGATGTATTAAAGACTTCTTTCTTTGTCTGCTTTCCATTGACTTTAACGATCTTCCAAAGTTTCGCTGTATACCCTGTATGTCCTGCCTGTTCCAGAACCCTCTCTCCTTCCTTTAAGGTAGGATCTTTGACAGTCTTTTCACTGCTTGCTTTTACAGAAGTCGTCTCAGAAACAAATTCTACCGTTCGGTTCGGATCTTCGTCTACTCCATAGACGGTAAAGGTCACAGAAGAACCATTTGCTTTTCCTTCTATGTAAATCGGGAAATCAAAGTCGTTCTTGATCTTCAAATCTTTGGACGTTCCTGCAATTGCCGCATCGGCAGATCGAGGCACATATGCCACAGTCATAGAATGAGGATGCCGTTCTTTGATCGTAAGCTCTGCTCGAATTACTGCATTATACAGAGTTGTAGATACCTGACAAATTCCTCCTCCATAGGTCTGCACGGTCTGTCCGTTCTCATAGGAACCTGCAAGTTCATATCCATTTTTCTTCGTAAATGGAGATACTTTTTTATAAACAGAAAATGTCTCTCCCGGATAGATCACGGTTCCGTTAATCTTTTTCGTTCCTGCTGCCACGTTCGCTTTTCGTCCTGCAGCAGAAGTACCGTACTCCGTTGTATATGTTCCCATGACATCCTTGATTTTCTCTACGTCCTTCGTTGTAAATTTCGGTTTCTTCTTCACAACCGCTAATTCACACTCGGTCTCCTCACGATCCAGAGCCTGTTTGAAGTTTGAGAACGTCTCATCAACATCAAGAACATAGCCTGTCTTTTCTTTCGTTACGACAAACTTGCCATCCTCACGTTTTACCGTCGCATTTTTCGGTTCTGAGACAAAATCTTTTGTAAGTTTTTTGATCTTTTTCTTAAATAAAGCTTTGTCAAATGATCGATATAAGAACACCTGATGATAGGTTTTCTTCACCTCGGAATAACGGGTAAAAATACTTCCTGTTCTTCCTATATTATATGCTTCTTCTGCAGTTTTCTTCGCATTCGGTCCTGCTCCGAACTCATCAATGGATGCTTCTGCCTTCTCATCATCCACATAAAACGTCATCTTGTCCTGATTCAATTTCTTGATATATTGTTCAATAACCTTCTCTGCCTCATCTTTTGTCATGCCGCTCAGGTCAATGCCGTCACACTCTACTCCGTCCATAATACGTCCTTTTGCCAAGACTTTATTGATCGACATATTCAGGTATACAAATACACCAACTGATACAAGGATCAGAACTGCCAAAATGCCTGCTGCAATACCAACTTTTTTCTTCATCTTCTTCTACCTTCACTCCTTATTTCATTTACTTACATTACATATCCTGCTACCATTGTAATAATCATAACAATCACAAGAAATATCGCCATGATCATCGCTGCGATCCGTCGCTTCTTCATCGTTTCATCACTCCATACCTCAAAATAATACGATCGATCTCTTTCGACGCTTCTCTCTGGGTCATCTGATCGATATTTATAGCATCTTTTATTGTATGATATTTCTTCAAGTCCTTCAAGTATCGTTTTTGCTTTTCTGTAATCGGCCGCTCTTTTCTTACACGATATTGAAGCGGTTTCGGCTGAAAGGCCTCTTCTTCTCCCGGAAATTCTTTCTTCATTTGTTCGAAGACGACCGCCGTCGCCAGAGCATCATCATAGGCCCGATGAGCTGCCTGATTTACATAATCATAATGGGCACATAATGTCTCCAGCTTCTTATTTTTCAGTCCGCGGAGCAATTTCCTGGCCGCTGCCAGCGTATCTACCCCTTCTTTTTCAAAAGGTCTCTGCATTGCCTTCGCAGCTGTTTTCATAAAGCTGTAATCAAAATTTAAATTATGGCCCAAAACCGGAAACCCTTCACTAAACCTTAAAAAGCCTTCGACACCTTGCTGAAGCGGTATCCCTTTCGCCAACATTTCTCTTGAGATTCCGGTTAGCTCAACAATAAAATCACTTACCGGAATTTCAGGATACAAGATGCAGTTATATTTTCCTGTGATCTTCCCATCCTGGATTTTTACCGCCCCGATCTCAATAATCTGATCACTCTCAGGTGACAGACCGGTCGTTTCCAGGTCAAACGCCACGTATTTCCTCATTTGTTTCCACCTCACACGATAGGCATACCGACTGCAAAGCCGTATTTCTCAACCTTCTATGCTATTTATCCATTATACACAAATGATGCCTGCCCCTCAAGAGAGTTTCTACTATATTTTTTGTATCTTTTATGATACCATGGAGATAGAAAATTAAAGGAGGAGAGAAGAAATGATTCAATTGATCGTCTCTGACCTGGACGGAACCCTGCTGAACGAGAAAAAGCAGATGACACCACGGACAGCCGATGCAATTAGACAAATTCAGCAAAGAGGGATTCGTTTCCTCTTAAATACCGAACGTGAATATTTTGACGCCAAGACGATTCTGGATCCCATGGGAATTCAATGCGATATGATCTGTTCCGGCGGAGCTTACATTGTAGATCAGGAAGGACAGACCTGTCATGCCTCTTATATCTCACGGGACAAGATTGAACCTATGCTGCGCCTGTTCGGAAAATATTGCGCTTTTTATGAGATTTACAGCACCAAGGGACGCTGTATCTTGGGTGTACAGGAAGCCTATGAGGCATATTTGACCGGCGAAGTCTTCCCTTCTATGTTAGAAGAAGACAAGAACTTTTCTATGACAGAGGAAGTTTTTGATCAGATTCTTGCCGGGACAAAATTTTATGATAATATCCATCTTCTGTTAGATGAGAATCCCGAAATCGTCAAGATTACTTCCCGTTCCAATGATACCTGGAAGCTGGAACAGCTAAGGAACGAGATCCAGCAGATGATTCCGGAACTGGCAGTATCAGAAGATACTCCATACGGCATCGAAGTTACCGCCATCGAAGCACAAAAAGGTGTGGCGCTTATGGAATATGTGAAGCGTGAGAAGCTTTCTTTAAGAGATACGCTGGTCATTGGAGATGGTTTGAATGACTATTCCATGCTCGCTCTTCCTTATGTCCGCAGCATTGCAATGGGCAATTCCTCCTGGAAGATCAAAGAGATCTGTGAATTCCAGACGAAGACCAACGAAGAAGACGGCGCAGCCTTTGTGTTTGAAAAACTTATATAAAATATGTAAAACAAGAAAGAATCCTGTTTTGACTCCATTCTCATATCACCTCATCATGACATTGGAGCCTTCCAGGATTCTTTTTTATAAGCCTTTCTTCCCTTTTCTACACGGTTTTTTCGATCTTTTTCCCTTCATAATCCAAAAGTTTTTCAAACTCATCTGCAGGCATAGGCTTATAGTAATAAAACCCTTGTACCTGCGTCACCCCTTGCTTTCTTAAAAACTCAACCTGATTTTCGGTTTCGACCCCTTCGGCGATTACTTCCATATTGAGATTCGCCGCAAGCTCTATTGTAGATTTTAAAATCTGTTCTGTACGGTTTTCTCCGATTCCTTTCACAAAGTTCATATCTAGTTTGAGAATATCAAATTCTAACTTCTGAAGAATTTGAAGCGAAGAATAGCCAATGCCGAAATCATCCAAAAGGACCTTATATCCCCGGTCGTGTAGATGGCTGATCACTTGTTTTAAAATTTTCTGTTCTCCGGCAGAAAATGTCTCTGTGATTTCAAACTGAATATATTCGCTGTCGATATCCTCTTGTTTCATATACTCATACCATCTTTTTTCGCTTTCTTCCGACCTTAGATATGCCTGAGACAGATTGATGGATACAGGAAAAACTTTCAGTCCTTTCTTCTTCCACGCCTTAAGATATTCGCCGACTTTTCTCATCATCTCCTGATCCACTTTTTCTATAAAGCCATTCCCTTCGAAAAAGGGGAGAAAACTTCCCGGAAGCAAAAGATCTCCGTTTTCCTTCTGCCAACGCACCACAGCTTCCGCACCGCTGATTTTTCCGGTATGAATATCCACCTTCGGCTGGAACCACGGAACAAATTCTCCCTTTTTCAGAGCTGCTTTCATTTCTCCTTCAAAGATCTTATTCTGACGCTGCACATTTTTTATGCGCAAACTGCTGAAACTGTAGTTTGTCGTGTAGCCGCCTTTCGCCTCCTGGCTCGCCAAAATTGCATAACTGCTAAGGAGCTCCACAAAATCCTGATCGACGTCTGATTTCTCATATTTTCCCAACACATGGACTCCGACCGCACACTGGAAATGTACATTATCCGGATTATCGGAAAGACAAATGATTTCATCACACAGAGCCTTCACTCTTCCCTCCAATTCTTCCATGTCCCGAGCATTCCATAACAGCAGAAAATTATCCGCATACCGCCTGCCTAAATATTCGCCTTCTCTGCATTGGCTTCGAAGCGCCTTGTCCAGACTGATAATTACCTTATTTCCTTTTGATACGCCATATACTTCATTGATCATTTTAAATCGATTGATATCCACGGCTAAAATAGCCCGGATCCCTTTTCTCGAAGTTTTCAGCTCTTCATCAGCATCTAATATAAATTTTGTATCATTATCTTTCCCGGTCACCCGATCCACATAAGCATAATATTCCAGTTTTTTTCTTTGCCTTTCCTGGTATATAAGGATATAGATAATTCCTCCGCAAAAAACAACAATTAGAAAAATATAGAGACTGCTTAGAATATTTATTATGGCTTTGTATGTATCCTTTACCTCGCTTTCGGACACTGTGGAAACAACATACCAGTTATTGATACCAAGCGGTCTGTAATAGGCATATTGTTTTTCCCCATCCGTATAAGAAAAACTTCCCTTTTCATTTGCTTTTAATTTTTCCCGTAAAAGTCTCACCGATTCCGAATTTTTCTTTGATATGCCCGAAATATTCTGCATAAAATTTCCATATTGACCATTCTTAGATGACATGATATTGCCGTCTTGGTCTATGATATAGGAATAACCGCTATCCGCAAAAGGTGAGGCAAACGCCTCCATCAGATGCTCCGCATCTATAACACCATAAACACAGCGCAGCACTTTCCCTCTGCTGAAAACAGGAGCACAGTATATCATAATATGTTCTTTGTCGATTTTGTCTTCTGAAGTCGATGACAACACGATCTGTCCTTGGACACTGCGCCGAAAAAACTCTTCCTTTGAAAAATCAAACTCCTGTCCTGTAACGCTCAAAGCCTTTCCGGAAAGATCTATGATTCCGATATCTTTAAATTCATATAAATCTTTCCAGGACTCTAAAACAGATAAAAAGTCTTCTTTGTCTTCCATATACCTTTCTTCATTTTTCGTATCACTGATCCTTTGCAGCAAAGGCTGATTACTCTGAAAGATATACAAAGCTGCTTTTCGGTTCTGTTTTGTCGTATTTTCCAATTCTTTTACCGCTTGATTTTCTATCACAGCCTCAAATCTGTAAAAATAGACAAAAAGAGCGGCAGCCAAAAGAACCGCAGCGACGATAAATAGTTTAAAAGATAATCGTAATATATCTTTGTGCCTCATATTTTTTTGCATAATCCATTCCCTCTCCTAATTAAATAATCCGATATCCCATGGAAATTATACAAAATTCGACACAGCTTATCAACAAATACTGCTCTTTTCCCTCCCAATCTAACATACTTTTTACACAACCATCACGGTAATTCCTCATTGCAGATGTTACGATAAAGCTGCATTTTTTTGAAAGGAGACTACCTATGATTCGTTTATTTGCTTCCGATATGGATGGAACTTTATTAAACAGCTCCGGCTTTGTTTCCAAATACACAGCCGATATGATCCACAGACTGCAGCGATGTGGGATTGAGTTTATCGTCAACACCGGACGGGAATATCAAAGCGCTAAGGATGCTTTGGATGCCGCCGGGATTTCCTGTGATATGATCTGTTACAGCGGCGCCTGTACCTATGACCGCTATGGCAACCCAAGCAACATTGCTTCTCTTCCAAAGAGCATTGCCAAAAAGATTCTTGAGATTTTTGAACGGCATGGAGCTTTCGCTGATATATCCACAGAAAGTGGAAAAACTTCCATTGCTGATCCAGAACAATTTCTCAGATATTACAGAGAAGAAGTTGATCCAGCCCTTGTAAAAGAACAAAAGGTTTATTTCCGGACAGAAAAGGAATTTCAAAAAATGGCTTCCGCTGTTCAATATTTTGAAAATGCAGATAGTCTTTTAGAAACTCCAATCCCAGTTTATAAGATTTCTACCACCTTTTGTAATGAAGAGAAAACTGCCCGTCTTCGAAAAGAAATTGAAACAATCGACGGGCTTCATATTGCTTCCACAGCTCCTACGAACCTGGAAATCACTCAGGAAAAAGCGCAGAAAGGATATGCACTCCTGCGCTATGCCCGCCAGAAGTCCATTGACCCTTCAGAGATCCTGGCCATTGGCGACAGCGAGAACGACTATTCCATGCTTTCTCTGAATCTTGGCAGCACTGTAGCCATGGCAAATGCTTCTCCTATGATCCAGCAGATCTGCCGGGCACAGACTTTATCGAATGATGCTGATGGCGTCGCGGTCTTAATGGAAGGACTTGTCATGGAACGCTGTTTTTATGAAATGGACCGCCGTTACGTGTTTGGTATATAAAACTTCCGTGTTATGCTTGATGTTCTCTTTCCTCTTATGATAGTATAAACAGAAAGAAGTATTTCGATCTTTTAAAGGAGGATAATTGAGATGATACGTTTGGTCGCATCAGATTTGGACGGTACCCTGCTTGATACTTTCCGCAGGATTACCGACGAGAATAGAGAAGCCATTGCCATGCTTCAGGAACATGGCATTGAATTTATTATTAACACAGGAAGAGATTATCAAAATGTTGTGGACATCGCTGCCGAAGCCAATTTAACCTGCGG
Organism: Candidatus Anaerostipes excrementavium; assembly: GCA_019114985.1. Lineage (GTDB taxonomy): Bacteria > Bacillota > Clostridia > Lachnospirales > Lachnospiraceae > Anaerostipes > Anaerostipes excrementavium. The sequence continues at coordinate 14,768 of DXEM01000006.1, read as the reverse complement.
CATGATCTGCAGCAACGGAGCCAGCGGATATGATGAGAACGGCAAGATGCTGTTCCAGCACTTTATCCCTTCTGATTCCGTAAAACAGATTTTTGAGATTTTCCGAAAATTGGATTTTGTTCCTAACGTTTTTTCCCAGCAAGGCCGTATTTCTTTCCTTTCCAAAGAGGGACTGGAAGACTACACGAGAAATGTCATGATCCCTTCTATGCAGATCAGTCATCCGGATTTTGTATATACAGACCAGGATCTCCAGGATCTGATGGGACGAGTTATTTTTATTGACAGTGAGGAGACTCTTTTCCAGAGCGATCATCAGATCTTAAAAGTCACGACTCATACCACGCAGCCGGAACGGCTGGCCGATCTTCGCGAAGCTTTGAAAGCTGTCCCGGATCTTGCTGTTGCCAACACTTCCGTTGCCGATCTTGAGATTACTTCGATCCATGCACAAAAAGGTATCGGTTTAATGGATTATGCCAAAACAAAAGGCTATCAGGCTGATGAGATTGTTGCGATCGGAGACAGCGGAAATGACTATTCTATGCTTTCCCTGCCTGGCATTCATTCCGTCGCTATGGCAAATGCTACCGAGGAGATTCAGAATGTCTGCGTATACCGCACCAGAGACAATGCCAATGATGGAATCGCCTACATCATCCGCTGTATTCTGGCTGACCAGAACAATTTTGAATTAAGATAAAACATAGAAATAAAAAACTCAGAGGAAATCTTTGCCCCATCTAATGGGGATTGAGATTTTCTCTGAGTTTTCTTTTTAAACCCAATGATTTTCCTGCTTTTCTTTCTCTTTTCGATAGGTCTGGGCGTGCCTGCCGGTCTGCGCCAGCATTTCCATCGCTTTGATTGGATATTCTCCCACCGCCGTCTCACCGGTCAGCATCAATGAAGATGCTCCCTGCATTACAGCTTGAAAGATATCACTGACCTCTGCCCTTGTGGGATAGGGATGATGAATCATGGAATCCAGCATCTGGGTAACAACCATAAAGTCTTTCTTATATTTCCTGCATATCGTGGCAATCTGATCCTGGATACATGGCAGCATCGTTAGCGGAACTGCATTTCCCAAATCTCCTCTGGCAATGACGATACAATCCGACTCTGGAATCATTTCTTCCAGATTCCTTACTCCATCCAGATTCTCTATCTTAGCAAAAATACGAATGTCTCTGCTTCCTATCTCATTGAGTGTACAGCGTAAGCTGCGAAGATCTTCTTTCCCTCTCGCAAATGGGAGCATGACTTCAGTAACACCATATTTCTTTGCCAATGACAGATTCTCCAGATCCATCGGCGTCAAAGTCGGCTGATCGATCTGACAGCCGGGAAGCAGAATACTTTTATTTGATCTTAACACGCCTCCCTGAATCACATGACAGACAACACCTTGCTCTTTTCCATCCTCTGCTGCTTGAAGCTCAATTTTGCCATCATCTAATAAAATTCTCTGTCCTTTCACCAGATAAGGCTTGATGACTTCCGGAATCGGGATCTGCTTCCCTCCAAGCAAAACCTTGCCTTTCTCTCCCAAGATCATCTCTGCCTCTAAAGTTCCGATTCGCAGTTCCGGACCCATCAAATCAATGAGAAAATCAACCTTGATTCCCTCCTGATCAGCGGCCATAAAATAATCAAAAATCCATTCTTCACTCTCCTGCAAAGATTTGTGAGACAGATTCAGCCGTATTCCTGTCATTCCTTCCTGCATCATCCTGCGAAGCACCTCCGTGTCGGCGCAGGACGGACCAAGTGTTCCATAATATTTCAATCCGGAAAACCTCCTACTCTTTTGACTTCTTCGTATATTATAACATACCAACATCCAAATGCGATTCTTCCGGATCCCGTTTTCTATTTTTAAACAAGAAAAAAGAGCGTTGATCCATAGATGGATTACTCCTCTATGGATTGACGCTCCAAAAAACTTTTTATTATGTCGGCATCTCTTGTTTTTTCTTAATTGTTTCTAAAATCATTTTGTATGGAATCTTGGCATAATCACTGACATCTATTTCTATCGTTTCGCCAAGTGAAAATTCTCCATATCCTCTTTGCGTACATCTTTTATAAAACTCTTCATATGTCAGCAAATAATCCGCTTCTGCTCTCTGAGTTTCTTTTTCCCCTTTATGATACGAAGATAAAATATGTCCCAAATGTCTTGCATCATCCAGATCACGCTTTCTCTGCCGCTCAAATAAAATATCAAGATCTCCTACCAGACGTATTGTAAGTACCTGATATCCGGCCTCCTGCGTCATCTTCTCGATTTTCCCTTTTTGCTTTTGGCTAAACGGATAATCTGATATCAGATTTACGCCTTGTTTTAATGCCTGTCCCATCCGCTGATAATATTCCTTCCAGCTTTGGCAGATTAAATCCTCTTTCTCTTTCAGATTATCGAATCCATATCGATCCCAAAACTCTTCTTTTATCTCATCCGGAGACAGCATTTGGAATTCAGGAAATTGTTCCAAAATTATATTTGCCAAATAGGATTTTCCTGTTCCTGGATATCCGGCCAAAAGAATGATCATTTTTTTCATTTAATCCATCCATTCTCCGCCGACCAGATTTACGGACTGACCGGTCAAATAAGAAGAACAATCGGTTAACAAAAAGATTGCAGCCTGAATGACATCCTGAAGATCCACCAATCGATGCATCGGAATATTCTTTTCAAAATAAGGCAGTACCTCTTCCGGATCTAAATTCCGTTTTTTGGCATACTCATATTTCAGCCTATCCCACATTTCTGTATGTACAATGCCCGGACAAATTGTATTCACTCTGATATTTTGATCCGCAAACTCTTTGGCGATTGACTGGCTCAAGCCCTGCACTCCAAACTTACTTGCACAGTAAATGGTTTGCCAGGAACTTGCCTTCTTTCCGGATAGAGACGACATATTTACGATGCTGCCCCCTCCATTGGACAACATTTTTGTGACTGCCACTTGACAGCATAAAAATGTTGCTTTCAGGTTTACATCCAGCGTCAGATCCCATAATTCTTCGCTGCATTCGAGAAACGGCTTCATTCTGGAAACTCCTGCAGAATTTACCCAAGATGTAATCTTTCCTAAGGTTTCTTCCACATCATCTGCTGCCTCTTCAATCTCCGCTTTTTTCGTGACATCTACTTTATAATACGCAGCGCATCCTCCATTTTCCACAATCTCCTGCTGTACCTTTTTTCCGGTTTCCTCATTCAAATCAAACAGCGCTACCTTTGCCTCTCTGGAAGCAAAATCTTTTGCCATCGCGGCGCCCATTCCACTTCCTGCTCCTGTAATGACAATTATTTTGCCCGTTAATTTCTCTGTATTCATACTCCCTCCTGCTATTTCAAACATTCCGCAATATTCATCGGTTTATTTTGTGGCATCACCTGAATAAATACATTGACATTTTTATCCAAAAGTTTTCTAAATTCTTCATTTTCTTTTTCACTGGTTGAAATGTTTTTGTAAAGAACACTGCGGTCATTTCCGGCACCCATGCCCCCTACATCAACCTCGTCAATTTCAATTCCATGATCTACCAGGTAATTTAAAACCTCCGGTCCTTTTACAAGAAGAATCGTTGGTTCGTCCAATCCTTGTGAAAGAAAGGTCACCGTATCTTCTTTTGAAAAAATTCCAATCGCAATATCTTCTGGGATTGCCATTTCCAATACCTCAATCATATACTCATCTTCAGCGACCTGGTCATCTGCAATCACAACCTGCGTTGCCTTCTTATTCTTAATCCAAGCTGTCATCACCTGTCCATGAATTAATCTGTCATCAATCCTTGTTAATACTAAGTTTTCCACGACGTTTCTTCGCTCCTTCCTTAAATGTTGTTCCGCTGATTCCATGCAGTTTAGGATCTGCTGCTTTCTCCACCAGTTCCTCTAATGTGGTTGCCTCTGTCCGCTCTGTCGCCATTGCAACAAGCAGCGGCATATTCATTCCTGTAACAACTCCGGCTTTATATTTTGGGGCAACATATGCAGCACTCTGAAATGGAGTACCGAACATAATATCTGCCAAAATCAAAGTCCCTTGTTCACTTTTCACCTCTTCTAATGTTTCTTCCAGCTTCCTGCGATATGTTTCCACTGTTTCCCCTGGAAATAAAGGTACTGTTTTAATTCCGAAATCATCTCCTGTTACCATTTTCAATGATTTCAGCAGTCCCTCACAAAACTCACCATGACTGATTAAAACTATGTTTACCATAATCTCTCCCTTCTTCGATTATCCGGCAAAACCAAGAATTCCTGTATAGTATCCCAAAATTCCCAGAATAAAAATCGCAATGATGATGACTAAGGTATTCACTTTCTTACGGAGCATCCACCATACAAGCATTGTAATTCCCAATGGAATCAATCCAGGTGCTAATGAATCCAATACACTCTGAAGTTTTGTTACTCCTTGTCCTACTTTCACCGCAAGCGGTGTATTGACCGTAACTCTGGTTGCTGCCATAGAACCTACAACCATCAATCCTACAATACTAAATGCATTGATAATCTTATCCACTGTCCCATTTTTTAAAATTTTCAATAAAGAAGTTTTTCCTTGCTTATATCCTGTCATGAACATAAAATATCCACATCCGAAGATCAACAGCTCGAATACCACTGTCGCAAAGATTGGTCCAAGATAACTTCCGTCTAATGCCATGGAGCATCCGATGCCGAAAAGGATTGGGAATAAAATTCCCTGCATAACCGTATCTCCAATACCTGCTACCGGTCCCATCAGACCTGTCCTTACGGAGTTAATATCTTTCTCTGTAATATTTTCACCATTGGCTTTGGCTTCTTCCATGGAACAAGTAATTCCATTGATAATCGGCCCTATCGTAAACACCTCAGAATTGTAAAATACCATATACTTTTTCAATTCCCGTACTTGTTCAGCCTTTGTCTGATAAAGCTCGCGAATCGGTGTAATCATCAAGTTTGCAATTCCCAAAGCCTGAAGTCTTTCATAATTATAACAAGCTTCTGTACTGGTTGTCCAAAGCCATGTTTTGATCAGCGTTTTCTTCGATAATTTCTTCTTTGGCTCTGTGGACTCTGTATTTTCCTGCACAGTCTCTGCTTTTGTTTCTCCGACCTCTTTCACTTCTACTTTCTTGTTCAAAGATAATCTTCTTACTTTTTTCTTTTCTGTTTTCACTTCTGTTTTCTCCTGATTCAAATATAAAACGATAGCGATGATTGCAGAAAAGATAGAGATTGCCGTTAAGTCTAATTTCGCATACTCTGTCAGGAAAAATCCTCCGAAGAACCAAGGGATCAGTTTCTTCTTTCCAAGATAATTAAGAAGCATCGCAATACCTAATGCAGGCATAATTCCACCGACTACCTGAAGAGCGCTGATCACGCTTTCCGGTACCGCACTCAGCATGCTTTCCGCCCATTGGCTTCCAAACATGACCATCGCAAAAGCCGGAACTCCATAGAGCAGAAATGCCATAAAAAATGACGGTACAAAATTCATCAATCGAACGCCGGTTATATTTCCTTTTTCCAGCAGCTTATCTGCACGATGAATCCATGCCGCATTCACTGTCATGTATACTTGGTTTAACAAAAGTCCCAGCATACTAAATGGAATTGCAAAGGTTACTGCCATCGTTGGATCCGCACCAGATAAAATTGTCATTGCCGTTCCGAAAATACCCGCCACAATTGTATTGCTTGGCATTGTTCCTCCGGCAGAGATCCATCCAAGATAAATAAGCTGAATGGACGCTCCGGCAATCATACCGGTCATAGGATCCCCCATAAAAACTCCCACTAACGTTCCTGTTGTCAGCGGATAAACAAGGCATTTTGTAATCGGACCAAAGAACCACCATTGTCCGCAGGCTGCTAATAATGCAACTAAAATCGCAGATACTATCATATATTTTTCTCCTTTTTCTTTTTAATGTTTGCCGCTTAAGGAAACCATTACCTTTCCTTTTCTGGCATATGTTTGTGTTTTCAATTCTTCTCCCATCTCTTCCAAAGAAAGTTCGGCACTGATGATATTTCTCGTTTGAATTGCTCCGCTTTCCAGAAGCGCAACCGCACGTTCTGTTGTTCTTGGATTTAAATAGGAGGTATAAATGCTGACCTCTTTTGTGTATGCTTCAAATTGGTTAAATGCTACCGGCTGATCTGGATCTCCCAATCCAAATAATAAAACTTTCCCATTTTTTCCTGCAATATGAATCGCTTGCTCCATGGTCTTTTTCAGGCCAATACATTCAATCACATAATCCATATTTTCTTCGGATGCAATTGCTTCAATCTCCGCATCGGTAACGGCTCTTGTAGCTCCTAACTCCAGCGCCAGTTTTCTTTTTTCCTCTTCCCTTTCTACCACAATGATTTCTCTCGCTCCTGTTAGGCCAATCAGCTGCAGCATCAGAGACCCAATGGCTCCCATTCCGTACATAACAACACGTTTTCCGCTTGCTATTTGCAGCAAATCCATTCCGTGAATCGCACAAGAAAGGGGTTCTGCAAATGCAGCATCTTCCAAATCAAGGGAATCCGCAATATGATATACATTTTTTTCCGGAGGATATACATATTCGGAAAATCCCTTGGCAACTCCATGTCTTTCTTCGCAGAAATTAGGAAATCCCTGTTTGCACCATATACATTTCCCACAGCTCCAGCTTGGATCACATGCCACCCTATCTCCCGGTTTGAAATATTTGCATTCTTCGCCGACATCGGTTACAATTCCGGAACATTCATGCCCTAGAATAATCGGCGGAATCACTTTGCTTGCGCCGTTTTTCCCCTGAAACTTATGAATATCTGTTCCACATAACCCACACCAGGCAACTTCTATTTTCACTTCATTCCCAGTTGGCCTGTGATCAGGGATATCCTGAACCTGATAGGTAAAATCCCCCATATAATATCCAGCTTTCATATCCTTCTCCTCATTATCAACCGATATTCTTAAATAAATTGATTTTTTTCTCCACAATTTCTTCAATGACATTCAGACATGGAACTACATTATCTCGATTAGAAACATTTTCTTTGTGGCTGTCATAACACTCTTTGGCTTTCCGATTCCATCCAACGAGAAGTTCTGTTCCCACGTTAAATTTTCGAATTCCCCGGCGGATAACTTTCTTTACATCTTCTTCTTTCACTCCTGTTCCGCCATGAATCACAAGAGGAATATCAACCGCTTTTTTAATCTCTTCTAATCGTTTAAAATTAATCTTCGTTTTTGATTTATACTGTCCATGATTTGTCCCAATTGCAACCGCAAGAGCATCGATTCCGGTCTGACGGATAAATTCAACAGCATCTTCAGGATCTGTGTACTGTACATCCTTTTGTTCTACTACAATGCCGTCTTCTGTTCCGCCAACAGTTCCCAGTTCCGCCTCTACGCTAACATCAAATTTTCTGGCATACTCTACCACTCTTTTTGTACCAAGAATATTATCTTTCAGCGGAAGTGATGATCCGTCAAACATAACAGAACTATATCCTGCATCAATTGCTTTTCTTATTTCATCATAATCTTTTGCATGATCCAGGTGAAGAACAATATCCACACCATACTCTTCTGCCATTGATTTGCAAATACTGACTAGATTTTTATGTCCAACATAATTGGCGGTTCCACAGCTTGTCTGTATAATCACTGGTGTTCTTTGGTTTACCGCTGCCTTTATGATTGCCGGAAGCATTTCTAGGTTATGTGTATTAAATGCACCAATTGCCATATTCAGGTCCTCTGCTTCCTTTAGCACTTTTTTTAATGTTGTATACATATTCACTCCTTTTTCTTTGTGTCTGCAGTTTATGGCCATAAAAATTGCATGTTTTATTGCTTCGGTACCTTTTTCATGTTTTCATCATATAGCATTCGAACACAAAAAAAAATATTCACCGCCTGAAAACCTTTTCAGAATCAACGGTCTCTGTTCTTCTTTCAGAAATTCTTTTCATTAATTTGGTCCTGTTTTATTTTTACCTATGTTATAATCTTTTTGTAACAAATGAAACCTGTATTATTTTCCATATCTACAAGGAGATGACATGATCTTTCAAATCAGCAAAGAATTATATGACCAATTATCTGAGACAGAAAAATATATTGTAGACTTTATTTCTGAAAACGAAGAAAAAATTCCTTTTCTATCTATTACAAATATTGCGGATAAAACTTTTTCTTCTTCTGCCACCGTATCGCGTACCATTCAAAAATGTGGCTTTCAAGGAATTTCTGATCTAAGATATCGTATTTCGCAGCAATCTGATAACAAGAATACAGAAGAATCTCCTTACGCAATCAATAAAATATTAGATCAAATATATCAGGAAGCAACCCATACCATTGATAATTTGCAGATTACTTCCATCTTAAAAACGATTGAATATATAAAATCGGCTGAAAAAATATATCTCTATGCAAGGGGTTTTACGGTGCAGATTGCAGAAGAATTTCAGATGTATCTTCAATTATTGGGGTATCACACAATTCTTGTAAGTGATGTACAATGGATGAAACAGACAAATAAGATCGTGACAAATAAAGACATGATTTTTATTATTTCGAATCGCAATTCTACAAGAGCCCTGGCAGAGTCTGCCCGCATGGCTCGGCGGATTGGAACAAAGATTGTGGTTTGCTGCTGTAAGTCTCCCACAGAACTAGAAAAATATTCGGATATTTTATTATTGGGGCACTCAGAAATTATTATGAAATCAAAAGGACTGATTTCATATTCCTATATCTCACTTATGATCATTATTGAAATTATCATCAAATATTTAAGTTCTTAAATATTTTCCTGTTTCCAAAAAACAAAGAGGCTGTGAATTCACAGCCTCTCTATCTTTATGGAAGTATTTTATATGGATTTCTCTATCCTAATCTCAGCATCGCGAACATGCAAAGCCCTGCTAAAGCCAGTACAACGATGCTGCCGGAAATATCTCGGAATAAGTGATTTCCTATTTTGCGTTTCAGGCATCCTTTTATTGGAGCCTGATAGACTTTTGAGCATTTATAAGTAAGGAATGCGATACCTAATGCATAGATGAAGTTCTGGAGCATAACTTCTGCTACGACCATGAGGATAAGATTCAGCATGCCATAGTCATAATCCCCCATATTTAAGTGATCCTTGACAAACCCTAGGAGATATGCAATAAATGGATTCATCATTGCCACAATGAACATAACGGTATTATTCGGATTGCTGCCGATGATCGTCTGCCAATCTGCCACTCCTCCCGCTCTTGCACTGTCTACTGTAAGATACCCCAGCGCTACAAACGGACTTAAAATCAGCAAACCACGCATGATCGTAAAAATTCGATCAACAGAACTTGTCTTTGCCTTATTATTGATAACCTTCATTCCTTACTCCTTTCATTTGCTCTTTCTTATTTTAATTCTGGCCAGAAGTCTTTGTTTGCTTCGATCAGATCGTCTAAGATCAGTTTCGCTACTTTCGCACTTGGTACTGTCTTAGACAGTGTCAGTGCCTGCCATAACTTCTGATAGCTTCCTTCGATCCATGCTTCTACTGTCAGTTTCTCTACGCTTACCTGCTGTTCCATTAATCCTTTCTGGAACTGTGGGATCGCTCCCTGGCAGATCTTCTCATATCCATTGCTTCCTACGATACATGGAATCTCTACCATTGCCGTACGATCGAAATTCTCTACTGCTCCTTCGTTCGGTACGATCAACAGGAATCTTTCCTGGGTATTTTCTGCGATCGCACATGCTAAGTCTACAATGTAAGTTGCGTGAGCATCCGGCTCGAATGCACTTCCTACTGCTGTTCCGCTTTCAATGATCTTCTTGCATTCTCCGAAGATGAACTTCTCTCTTCCATCCATAACTTCGTTTGCTCTTGTATATTCCGGATTGGATGTCTCTACTACATAGTCTGGGAACAGATAGTATTTTAAGTAGGTATTCGGAATCGTTTCCGGATCTACTGCATATACATCTCTTGCTTTCTGGAAGGTATGTACCCAGCTCTCATCTACATGCTGGTTGGAATCTGAAAGCGCATCTGCGAATCCGTTGGCTGCCATATGTTCTTTGATCTGCGGCATTAAGTCGTTTCCTTCGGAATCGTAGATCTTGTTCCACCATCCAAAGTGGTTCAGTCCATAATAACCATACTGTAATTCTTTTCTGGATTTTAATCCTACCATGTCTGCCATCTTTTCCATCAGGTCGATCGGCATATCACAGATATTTAAGATCTTAGAGTCCGGTCTTAATCTTCTGGTTGCTTCTGCTACGATGGCTGCCGGGTTGGAGTAGTTTAACATCCATGCGTTTGGTGAATATTTCTCCATGTAATCCAGGATCTCGATAACTCCGCCGATGGAACGCATTCCGTAAGCGATTCCTCCTGGTCCGCATGTTTCCTGTCCAACAACACCATATTTCAGCGGGATCTTTTCGTCTTTCTCACGCATTGCGTATTTTCCGACACGGATGTGGGCTAATACGAAATCGATATCTGTGAAAGCTGTTTCCGGATCTGTTGTATAAGCGAATGCTACATCCGGAGCATTTTCTTTTAAGTAGATCTCACATGCTTTTGCGACGGTTTCCTGTCTCTCTGCATCGTTATCATAGAATTTGATAGAACGAATTGGGAAACGATCCATATGATCTAACAGCATCAGTACGATACCTGGTGTGAAGGTAGATCCTCCGCCTGCGACTGTGATAGAATATTTTTTCTTTGCCATTTCTATTCCCTCCTGAATCTTGATTACTTTTTCTTTGTTGTTCTTATCATACTCCTCTATCCCTCCCAGGACAATAGATTCGGACCATTCAGGAACTTCTCATGGATGTTGTAACTTTTCACAAAATCCGTGAATTTTCACAGGCAAAACAGGGCTCTTATCTGCCTTTCTTCTTCGTTACATATTCCATATATTTTAAAGACAAGAACTCTATGATAATAAAGAAGTGCAAAGTAGGAAAATAAGTATAATCATACCCCACCGTATGGATCTCTTCCGGGTGGAACTCAATCACCGCATCTGCCAGTGACCAGAATTCCCCTTTGCCTTCCATGGCAATCAGTACAATTTTACAGCCTCTTTCTTTGGCTTCTCTTGCTTTTTGAAGCTGCAGAGGGTTATTTCCGGAATAAGAAATAAAAATAATCAGGTCATTCGGTGAAAGCATTTCATTTACCAAGGAAAACTCTGCCCCTCCTTCCACCGTATTCACAAAAATCCTCTGGTGTATGAATTTCCCTTTCAGCGTTCTTGCCGCCTCTTTCTGCACATCACCGGTGCCATTGACATAGATATTTTTTGCTTCATCAATCATCTGACAAATATCTCTCATATCCATATCTTCCATTCTTCGAATCATGGAAACAAAGTTGTTGGCATTACGCTCCATATCTTTTTCTTCATAGAGAATTTCCGCTTTTTCCTCCCATTTCAGAAAAGAACGCATCTCACTGTAGCCGGAGAATCCAAGCTTTTTCGCAAAACGAAGAATCGTCGTATGAGACACATGACAAAAAACTGCCAGCTGCTGGATGGAAACCTGTTTGCAGGTTTCTTTGTTGGAGATAATATATTTCCATATTTCTAAATCGTTTTCATTGAGCTCATCGTATTTTTTCTGAATCAGCTCTTCCATATTTCTGGCTTTCATAGTTCTTCTTTCTCCTCCAAATATTCCAGGTACCTAAGCATCAGCATCTCAACTAAAATAAAATACGATGTCATCGACTTATACTGTACGCTGCTAAGATTTTGTTCTACAGCCGTTGTAGAAATATAAAGATTATAATCGCTAAGCTGTGCCAAAGGATTCTTTAATCGTTCCGTAATGGAAATTACCGGCACATTCTTAATTTTTGCTTTCTGTACAAATTCCAGCAAAGACTCCCTTTCTCCTGAGACGGAAATCATAATCAGAAGATCTCGATTATTCAGCTCTTTCAAGAGCGCTCGGAACTCATCTCCTCCGTTAAAATCAAAGAAATTCTTCCGTCCATGATAAAATAAACGCTTCATCTCTTTGGCAACCGTCCTCTGAACCATCCCCGTTCCGTACACAAAAATTCGATCCGCATGGTAGATCGTCTCTATGATCGGTCTGAAATCCTGCTGTATCATATCACGCATCATCGTTTCATAAGACATACAAACTTTCACTGCCTTGCTGGTCTCTCTCCGGCTGTCATCATTTTCCATCTTCAAATGAACTTTAAATTCTCCAAATCCTTTTAACGATAATTTCTTTGTAAAACGCAGGATTGTCGTCCTGGACACATTGCATTTGGATGCCAGCTGCTCGATGGTCATATTCTCACACTGTTTCTTATGTTTTTCTACATAGTCCCAAATATAGAGATCGTTCTCGCTCAGACGATCACTATATTGGTTCATTAATTCCTCTAAACGCATTTTAACCTCCCAATATTATGGTCATCATACCATAAAATTGGGAGGCTTTCCAATGTTATGCCATTCTTCTCTGCTTCTTTTTTACATAGCATCGATACAACAGCGGCCTTGAAACCTTAGTATGAAAAAATTGAACCAACGATCCTGTTCCACAGGCAATGATCAGGGTTGCGATTCCGACTTCCCCGCCAAATATCAGTGAGATTGTCACACAGATCAAATCAGTTACTGTTCGGCATATGCGAAAAGATTTTCCGATTCCATCCGCAATTTCCTGTCCCAAATTGTCATAAGGAGCGCTGCCCAGATCTGCTGTGATATAGAGAGAACATCCCAGACAGATCCCAAAAACTGCAAGGATAAGAACTACGCAACGTGCTCCGAATTCCAGCTCTCCGCCGCCCATCCAAGTATAGATGGACTGAAAGCAGTCCACCAGAATCCCGCAAAAAACCATGTTAACAATTGTGCCAAATCCCATCAATCCATATCTTCCTCTGATATGCAGAATCTTACGGCGCAGAGCCATAATGCTAAATAAAACAATATTTACACCCAGCTGCCAGATGCCAAAACTAATGGACAAATATTCACTGACTGCCATATTCATGCTGCTGAAAGGATCCGTTCCAAATCCTGAAAGTTTTAACAAAAACACACAGAACCCAATCAGCACAACCCCGATAACCGCCATCATTTTTTTCATTTCTTTCATTCTCCTAATGAATATTATTTCTTCTCTTTCCAACCATATCTGTCACTGTCATTTTTAATACCGTCGTCACACCTATCATGTCGGTATTAAATTTGAAATCCTCTGCGTGATACTGCCGCATCAGAATTTTCAATGCTCTATATTTATCTTCATCCGGTACGAATTCGATGGTTCCGTGTCCGATCACGCTGGCAAACCCCATGGTACAGCTCATTCTCTCTTCGTAAAGGATAAAGTTATGTTCACAATCCATTTCAAAGGTTGCCCGATTGTCCTTCCGGATCAGATCCAATTTTTTCCCTTCCATCGCACAATGGAAGTAAAATACAACCTGCTGATCTTCTTCGATATCCATTCCGAAATTCAACGGAACAATATACGGAAATCCCTCATCGTTTAGTGCGATTCTGCATACATCGCATTTGTTGATAATTTCTATCATTTGATCAAAATCTGTTATTTCTCTGTCTTTTCTTCTCATCTTGTCTCCCTCCAATCGAGTAGAAAAGCACCGGCCGGAACCAATCCCGACCGATGCCATTTCTTCAGAAACCTTTGTGCCTACTGTTTTGATATTTTATACAAAACATCTCCTACGTTCACTGATCCCTCTGTTTTCACGAATTCAATCTTATACTCATCCATTGTGGTAAGCAAGACCGGAGTCGTTACTTCTTTTCCCTGGGATTTTATATAGGAAAGGTCGACCTTACCAATCAATTGACCGGCCTGTACTTTATCTCCGACAGAAATATCCAGGTCAAATCCTTTTCCTTCCAGTTCTACCGTATCCATTCCGATGTGCATTAGTACGTCGGCTCCATTATCAAGTTTATATCCAATGGCGTGTTTCGTATCAAAAATTGTAGCAACGGTTCCGGAAACCGGCGCGTATAAAGTTCCATCCTGAGGCTCGATCGCAACTCCATCTCCCATGACTTTATCTGCAAACAGCGGATCTTTTACTTGCTCTAAAGGAAACGCTGTTCCCTGGAAAAATGCTTTTACTTCAACTGCCTCATTTTTCTTTTTTCTTTTAAAAAACATATCTCTTCACCTTTCATCCAATGCACACGTTTCTATCATCTCTTTATTTTAACTCAGGCCAGAAGTCTTTGTTTGCTTCGATCAGATCATCTAAGATCAGTTTCGCTACTTTCGCACTTGGTACTGTCTTAGACAGTGTCAGTGCCTGCCATAACTTCTGATAGCTTCCTTCGATCCATGCTTCTACTGTCAGCTTCTCTACGCTTACCTGCTGTTCCATTAATCCTTTCTGGAACTGTGGGATCGCTCCCTGGCAGATCTTCTCATATCCATTGCTTCCTACGATACATGGGATCTCTACCATTGCCGTACGATCGAAGTTCTCTACAGCTCCTTCGTTCGGTACGATCAACAGGAATCTTTCCTGGGTATTTTCTGCGATTGCACATGCTAAGTCTACAATGTAAGTTGCGTGAGCATCCGGCTCGAATGCACTTCCTACTGCTGTTCCGCTTTCAATGATCTTCTTGCATTCTCCGAAGATGAACTTCTCTCTTCCGTCCATAACTTCATTTGCTCTTGTATATTCCGGATTGGATG
>DXEM01000040.1 GCA_019114985.1 Candidatus Anaerostipes excrementavium | reverse complement strand
GACTTTTAATCAAGTTGTCCGGGGTTCGAATCCCCGCACGCTCATCGGAAACGCTGTCTTCTGGAAGATACCGGAAGCAGCGTTTTTCTTGTATTTATGCGGGTTTCCGGCATCTCATAGTTCTAATTTTTTTTGTTACAAATATTCCCTTTTTTTGTTCTCAAATAGTTGCAAAAGATTTTAATTTTGATATAATTAATTTATCTGATGCGAAAGAGGGGGCGGAATTGAATAAGATACGCTTTTTGGCCAAGATAAAAAAAGAGGTTATGATTATAGAGAAAGAATTTGGGAAAATTCAAACAGATGAGATAATTGTAACAAATGAACGAGAAGAGCATATAAAGGTAAGACACCCGGAAGACTATGAATTATTCATCAAATATGGAGCAGAAACAGTTCGTGATCCAGATATTATAATCAAGGATGGGAAAAATGAGGGAACTGTTTTTATGATAAGAAAGCTACCTAATACGAATTTGAATGTTGTGGTAAGAGTTGCTCTTGAGACAGATGAAGAAGGATTAAAAAACTCTGTAATGACGTTTTATAGAATTAGAGAACGTAACTTAAGAAAAATGGTTGAAAAAAACAGCGGTTTAATTGGAAAAGATAGCGTTCTTTACAAAAAGGGATAAAAACGCTATAATATAAATACAATAAGCAGAGAGATATTTGAAGTAGAGATTGTGCTGCTACACACCCTTTGGGTCAAAAGAAATGTGGGAAGGGGCACACCCACCGAATATCTTTCTGCTTTTATGATTGCAGTGATTTTAGCTGCGCTATTCAAAAATCCCCGGTGGTGTTTTTAGGATTTTCTTATTGACAAAGATTTATACGTCTTATATAATACAGGAAGTTCCATTTTTATTCCACTTTTGTGGGGAAATGGCTTATTTTATAGGCGTACAACGGCATTAAGTCTTTTGACTTTTAATCAAGTTGTCCGGGGTTCGAATCCCCGCACGCTCATTAGAAAGGCTGTGGTACTGATCATAGGCATCGGTATTATGGCTTTTTTTCATATTAGACGATGGAGAAAGGATAGAAGAACGGTGATTGAATTAAAGAATATCGATGTAGAATTCGGACAGGGAAGCCAGAGATTTCAAGCAGTGAAGAATGCGGATCTGACGATCCAAAAAGGAGAGATTTTTGGAATCGTTGGTCCAAGCGGCGCAGGAAAAAGTACGCTGGTTCGGGTCATTAACATGCTGCAGCAGCCGACAAGAGGTCAGGTTCTGATTGACGGCCAGGATATCACAAAGTTAAACCGCAAGGAATTAAGAAAGGTCCGCCTGAATATGGGAATGATCTTTCAGCATTTCAATTTGATCAGTGGTTCTACTATTGCGGAAAATGTAGCATTTTCCCTCTATGCGAATAAATATCCGAAAGATAAGATCCCGGAAAGGGTTAAAGAATTGCTGGATCTTGTCCATCTGCCGGAAAAAGCGGATGCCTATCCGGCGAATTTAAGCGGTGGACAGAAACAGCGGGTGGCGATTGCAAGAGCATTGGCCAATCATCCGGAAATTCTGCTTTGTGATGAAGCTACATCAGCTCTGGATGTGGAAAATACAGAAGAGATTGTAGAACTGCTGAAAGAGATTAATCAGAAAACAAAGATTACGATTGTCTTTATAACCCATGAGATGGAAGTTGCTAAGAAATTGTTTGATCGCATTGCTTTTATGGAACAAGGGGAAATAAAGGAAGTATCTGATATTTATACGGCATTTACAGAGCCGAGGGAACCAATTGCCAAGAGTCTGGTAGAGAGAGTTTTGAATGTTTCTGTTCCGGAAGCGCTTAAGGTAGGAAACGATGAAGAACTTTTGCGGCTTAGCTATACCGGCGATGATTCTTATGATCCGGTCATCAGCATGGCTTCCAAAAATTATGATATTACAATGGATATCATCAGCGGAAAAGTGGATTACATTCATGACAAACCATTCGGCGTGCTGATTGTTATGCTGAGAGGTGAAGAGTCGGAGAGAAAGAAGGCTTTGGTTTATATTGAAAAAAATGTCTATAAGATGGAAAAGTTAGGAGGAAAGTAAGATGAACGAAACTCTTGAGATTATCCGGTCAGAATTTGCCCAGGCGTCTTTTGAGACGTTTGAGATGGTGTTTATCTCTATGGCAGCGGCAGCGGTGATTGGAACTTTGCTTGGATTGGTACTTCATTTAACGTCCAATCCCCTGTTTTATCGTAATCGGATCATTAACGGGATTGCAGGTACGATTGTGAATATTATCCGTTCTATGCCGTTTATTATTTTAATTATTGTATTGATACCGGTAACAAGGATTCTCGTAGGAACTTCCATTGGAGCTCTTGCAGCATCCGTATCTTTATCTATCGCATCCATTGCTTTTTTTGCCCGACTGGTGGAGAATGCATTTAGTGAGGTTGACAAAGGAGTGATTGAAGCCGCGGTGGCAGCCGGAGCAGGAACCTTCCTGATTATTCGTAAGGTTTTGTTTGTGGAGGCTATGCCGGCCT
Source organism: Candidatus Anaerostipes excrementavium (assembly GCA_019114985.1). Lineage (GTDB taxonomy): Bacteria > Bacillota > Clostridia > Lachnospirales > Lachnospiraceae > Anaerostipes > Anaerostipes excrementavium. The sequence goes on along the minus strand of DXEM01000040.1, from coordinate 32,895 downwards.
TGGTTCGTGCCCTTACCGTGACGTTTGTCAGCATCATTGGATATTCTGCCATGGCAGGAGCTGTCGGCGGCGGCGGAATCGGTAACCTTGCGATCATGTATGGATATAACCGTTATCAGACCGGCGTATTGCTGGTAACGGTCGTTGTGCTGATTATCATCGTACAATTAGGACAGTGGATCGGAGATAAGATCGCCATGGCGCTCACAAGAAAATAAAAAGCTGTGTTTGAGAAAACCGGCAGTTGTTCTTGAAAAATTTTTTTGAATTGCTCATAAATTCCTTTTCTTTGGAGACAATAGGTGTATAAAAAGTTGAGAAGAAAAGGAGAGTTCACATGAAAAAGACATTATGGACATTATGTATGGCACTGGCTGTGGTTTTCGGAACATCCATGATCTTTACCGGTTGTTCCAATAACAACGGCGACGATACTTCGGCCACGGAGAACACAGAAACAGATCGTTCATCCACCGATAAGGACAGCGTCGCAGATGACGTGGGAGATGCAGCGGATGATATCATCGACGGAGCAGAAGACGCAGTTGATGATATTGCCAATGGTTTCGATAATTACGGCGATGCCCATGATTATCTGCTGAATCAGCTGGGCAACGATGAAGAAGACGGCCGGTATGAAGTACGTAATAAGACAGAAGATACGACAGAATATCAGGATGGATCCGAAGGATATTATTTTGAAGTCTACGATACGAAAGATGATTCCGGAAAGAAATACGGAGATTATTATGTAGACAAAGATACCGGAAAGATTTATCAAAAGAATAAAGACACGAATAAAATAGAAGAATATAAAAAATAAGAGCCAATAGGTTCTGTTTTCAGGAAGACCGGGGATACCCCGGAAAATCCAGGAAAACAGGACCTTTTTCTTTACAAATGAAAAAAAGTGTGTTATTCTTACCTTGAATTAGCACTCATCAAGTAAGAGTGCTAACAATATTACAAAGGAGGGATCTCTATGATTACGATACCAGTATATGATATGATCATTTTGCCTGACATCGTCTATTATTTTAAAAGCGATGTATTTCAGGAATTACATATAGAAGATGCCAAGAAAGATGACGAAGTATTATTTTTGATACTTAAAGAAGATAAGGAACGAGTAGAAATCACAGCGGATGATTTTTATCCGATTGGAGTCCGTGGAAAATTTTTATCAAGTGACGACAATGGAACAATCAGTGTGCGTACCACAGATCGAGTGAATATCATGCAGGCTGAAGTGGATGATACAGGGATCCACGCTTCTATAACGCTTCGGGAAGATATGGAAGATCTAAGCCCTGAGGAGCGAAAAGAACGCTATGGGAAACTGAGAGATTCTTTGCTGAAATTCGTGCAGGGATTCCAGTGGGGAATCATGGCGCGGGGTTATATCCTTCATTGGAAGAGTATGGAGGAAACGGTTTCCTCCTTGGCAGGATATTTGAGTCTGACAAGCGAGGAGAAATATGAGATTCTGGCGGAAGATCAGATTTCCGTGCGTACAGATTTGATGGAACGGGCAGTCTATGAGTTCATGGAAATCACCAGGGTCGGTCAGGAAGCGGAAAACGAGCAGGTGGAAAGCCACGAGAAAGTTTACCGGGAAGATGCGATTAAGAAACAGATCGATTTTCTCCAGCGCCAGTTAGATGAGATGCATCCGGAAAATGTTTCCGATATTCGCAAGTTTGAGAATAAGATCAAGGAATCCGGGATGAATGAAACGGCGAGGAAAGAGGCCGATAAGATCCTGAATCGAATGAAGCAGGAAGGAAAAGACAGCCATGAATATGGCATGCTTTATGATTATCTGGATTTTGTGACAGGATTATCCTGGGAAAAGGAAGAACTGACAGATGTCGATTTGGAAGAAGCAGAACAGGTACTGGATAAAGAACATTATGGATTGAAAAAGGTAAAGCGAAGGATTATTCAGCAGCTGGCGGTTATGGCGCTTAATAAGAAGCAGTCAGGTTCCATTTTATTGTTTGTCGGAGCACCGGGAACAGGAAAGACAAGTATTGGACAAAGCATTGCCGATGCCCTGCATCGAAAATATGTCCGGGTTAGTCTGGGAGGTGTCCGGGACGAAGCAGAGATCCGGGGACATCGAAGAACCTATGTTGGAGCTATGCCTGGACGGATTATGGACGGCATGCGGCGATGCGGCGCCTCAAATCCGGTCATGGTGCTGGATGAAGTGGACAAATTGTCCAAAGATTTCAGCGGGGATCCGGCCAGCGCGCTTCTGGAAGTTTTAGATCCGGAGCAAAATAATACGTTTACCGATCATTATATGAATGTTCCGTATGATTTGTCGGATGTATTGTTCGTTTGTACGGCAAACTCTATGGATACAATACCGGAACCTCTGTTGAATCGTATGGAAGTCATTCAATTTCCGGGATACACGGCGGTAGAGAAGTTCCAGATTGCCAGGAAGCATTTGCTGCCCAAAGCGATGAAGGCCATGGGAATCAAAGGACAGAATCTGAAAGTGACCGATGAAGCGATCGAAAAGGTGATCAGCGATTATACAATGGAATCCGGTGTCAGAGGCTTAAAGAAACAGTTGGATACGCTGTGCAGATATGCGGCGGTTAAGCTGGTAAAAGGAGAGCAAAAGAGCCTTACGGTAAGCCCAAGACGGCTGCAGGAATTTTTAGATCAGAAACCGATACATCATGACAATATCTTGGAAGAAAAACAGCCGGGAATCGTGACGGGATTGGCTTGGACCCAGGCAGGAGGAGAAATCCTGTTTATCGAGACAATGTTTACGAAAGGTTCCGGAAAGATACAGGTAACGGGACAGTTGGGAGACGTTATGAAAGAGTCCGTGCAGATTGCTGTTACGTTGGTGAAAGCCAGATATCCGGAAAAAGCAGAGATGTTTGAAAAAAATGACCTGCATGTGCATGTACCGGCAGGAGCAGTTCCAAAAGATGGTCCATCCGCGGGAATTACCCTTACGACGGCGATTGCGTCTCTGGTGACAAATAAAGCGGTATCTCCGGAATATGCGATGACCGGAGAAGTATCCCTTCGAGGGAAAGTCATGCCGATCGGGGGTCTTCCGGAGAAGTTAATGGCTGCACAGAGAGCCGGTATATCGAAAGTTCTGATTCCGGCGGAGAATGTAGATGACCTGGATGAAGTGGCAGATGAAGTAAAAGAAAAATTAAAAATTCTGCCGGTAAAAACGGTGGATGAAGTATTGAAAAAGGTATTAAAATAGAGCGTTTGCCCCTTGTTTTATTGAGAGTTTTTCTCGATAAGGCAAGGGGCAATTGTGATATAATGGAAAAGTATCAAATCGAATGTTTTTTTCAAAGACAGGAGGAAAAAGCATGAAAAAACATAAATTTTGGGCATGGGCGATGGTCATTTGTTTGATCATGACCGTCTATACCGGATACGAACATCAATAGAAGAACGGAGGCAGAAAAACAATGGATATTTTTGAGAAAAAGAACTTAAAATTAGGAGGAATCTTTGCGGCGGGAGTGTTGTTTGGAACCGCAGGCATTAAGATTCTTGCGAGCAAAGATGCGAAGAAGGTATACACCAATTGTACAGCAGCGGCTCTGCGCGCAAAAGACTGTGTTATGAAGACAGCCACAGCGGTTCAGGAGAACGCAGAAGATATTTATGCGGAAGCACAGCAGATCAATGAGAAAAGAGCAGAAGATACGGTGTATGAAGAGGAAGCTTCAGAAAACGTATTTGAAGAAGAAGGTACGGCGCAATAGGGTATGAAGTTCATAATAAAACATGAAATTGAAGGACGTATCCGCATACACGTAATACAGGGACGTATGACCTGTCGTGAAGCGGATACGTTATATTATTATCTGATAAGCCAAGCATCCATTCTCCAGGCGAAAGTAAGGCAGCAGACGCAGGATGTCACAATATCTTATCAGTGCGGCAGAGAGAAAATCATACAGCTGCTGCGGCAATTTTCTTATGAACGCGTAAAAGCTCCGGAATCTTTCCTTCAGAATTCAGGAAGAGAATTAAATGAATCTTATCGACAGAAGCTGATGATGCATATTATTCGCTGGACGGGAAGCAGAATATTTTTCCCTTACCCGCTTCGGGCTGCCATTACAGCAGTAAAATCAGTGAAATATCTGAAGCAGGGGGCAAAAGTGTTAGCAGCAGGGAAATTGGAAGTTCCGGTACTGGATGCGACAGCGATTGGCATGTCCGTCTTTCGAGGCGATATGAATTCCGCAAGCTCTGTCATGTTCCTTCTTGGGATTGGAGAAATCCTGGAAGAGTGGACCCATAAGAAATCGGTGGATGATCTGGCAAGGAGCATGTCACTGAATGTAAAGAAAGTGTGGCTGTTAAAAGATGAGCAGCAGATTTTGGTATCTTCTTCAGAGATTCAAAAAGATGATCAGGTCGTTGTTCATATGGGAAATGTCATTCCTTTTGATGGAATTGTGACGCAGGGGGAAGGCATGGTGAATCAGTCTTCTTTGACCGGAGAATCGGTTCCGGTTCGGAAAACGAAAGACGGATATGTTTATGCGGGAACCGTGGTGGAAGAAGGAGAACTTACGGTATGTGTCAAAGAAATCGGAGGTTCTACCAAATTCGAGAAAATCACGGCGATGATCGAAGAATCAGAGAAATTGAAGTCTTCGATGGAAGGAAAGGCTGCTCATCTTGCAGATCGGCTTGTTCCGGTTACTTTGGCGGGAACCGGTCTTACCTACCTTTTGACAAGAAATATAACAAAAGCACTGTCCGTCCTAATGGTGGATTTTTCTTGTGCCTTAAAACTTGCGATGCCGATCTCTGTGTTATCGGCGATTCGAGAAGCAAGTCTTTATGATATCACAGTCAAAGGCGGAAAATTTCTGGAAGCAGTGGCAGAGGCGGATGTGATTGTTTTTGACAAAACGGGAACCTTAACAAAAGCAAGACCAACCGTTGTAGACGTTATCTCATTTAACGGCGAGGAGGAAGATGAACTGCTGCGGATTGCGGCTTGCATGGAAGAGCATTTTCCGCATTCCATGGCCAAAGCAGTGGTCGATGCAGCCAAAAAGAAACATCTGGTACATGAAGAAAATCATTCCAAGGTGGAATACATTGTCGCACATGGAATTTCTACGACCATTGATCAGAAAAAAGCTGTGATTGGAAGTTATCATTTTGTGTTCGAGGATGAAGGCTGTCAGATTCCGGAAGGTATGCAGGAGACGTTCGATCAGTTAAAACCAGAGCATTCTCATTTATACTTGGCCATTGAAAATATACTGGCTGCGGTTATCTGTATCGAGGATCCACTGAGAACGGAAGCGGCAGATGTCATTCAGGATCTGAAAAAGCTTGGGATTCGGAAAGTTGTCATGATGACCGGAGACAGCGAGAGAACCGCCAGATCCATTGCGGATCGGGTAGGCGTCGATGAATATGATTCAGAGGTGCTTCCGGAAGATAAAGCGAATTTTGTAGAAGAGGAAAAACGCAAGGGCAGGAAAGTCATTATGATTGGGGACGGAGTCAATGATTCTCCGGCGCTTTCAGCTGCGGATGTTGGGATTGCGGTCAGCGACGGTGCAGAAATTGCCAGAGAGATCGCAGATGTGACAATTGGCGCAGACAGCTTATATGAAATCGTGACTTTAAAGAAAATCAGCAATCTGCTGATGAAGCGGATTCATAAGAATTATCGAATGATCGTTGGAATCAATGCGATGCTGATCCTGCTTGGAGTCGGAGGAGCGATCCAGCCAACGACGTCAGCATTGTTTCATAACATGTCGACTCTGGCAATTAGTTTAAGAAGCATGGAAGATTTGCTTGTATCATAACGAAAAAGATGAAAACGGCGCATATGGCTGCGCCGTTTTTTCTTTTCGGCTTATTCCTGCGCCTTTTTTAAAGCGTTTTTCATCGCCTGTTTTAAGATGGTGCTGGTATACTGACTTTGATCGTCGAATTCAATATCATCGATGTTTTTTACCTTCGGAAGCTGCTTGTTGATTTCCTTTAGAGAAGATTCTACCAGGGGATACATGGTTTTGACTGTTTTATCTAAATGTTTCAAAGCCGCGGACTGAGGTTTTCCGTTCTTTACCGTTACCTGCATCTCTAATTCATTCTCTCCAAGGGTCAGAGGAGAAGAATAGGATCCATCTATGTAGCCGGATGTCTGGGCCGATTTCTTCGTATCTTTCGACGGAGCGAACATAAAAATTAATAAAAGGATCAGTAAGATTCCAAGCAGGATAAAAATACCGGTGTAAATGAGTTCTTTGGCCTTGAATACGACAATTTTCGTTTTAGATGACATAATTTCCTCCCAAAAAGATTCTATTTTAGTATATGAGAAAAAATCTATGGATATTCCAAAAAATTTCAGAAAGCATTGGATGGAATTTGTTTGTCCGGTGAGGTATACTATGCTGTAAGGAGAAAATGAGATTATGGGATTACAATTTATTTTAGGACCGGCAAGATCCGGAAAGACTTCTTGTGTGTATGAAAGAATCATCCGGGAATCCATGGAACATCCAAAACAGGAATTTTTCCTTCTGGTGCCGGATCAGTCTACTTTAAATGCGCAGAGGGAATTGGTAGCTCGTCATCCGAACCATGGCACGATGAATATCGACGTGGTCGGATTCTTTCGTCTGGCATATCGTATTTTTGAAGAATTGTCTTATGTTCCCGAAGATCTGTTGGAAGATGAAGGAAAATCCATGGTAATTCGGAAAGTCATGGAGAAAAATAAAAAGAAATTAAAGATTTTTGGCCCTAGTATGAAAAAATCCGGTTTTATCGAAGAACTGAAGTCTTTTTTTGCGGAAATGTATCAATATGATATTTCCAAAGAAGATTTGGAAGAGGCAGCCGGGAATATGGAACATCCGGGACTTAGAGCAAAGATGGATGATATTTTGCTCGTAATGGATGAATTTGAGGCATATATCGAAGGCCGTTATCTGATTTCAGAGCAGCTGCTGGATGTGCTGGCAGATAAGATCGAGGATTCCGGAAAGCTTCGGGATGCAGTATTTTATTTGGATGGGTTTACCGGTTTCACACCGATCCAGAGAAAAGTCATAAAGAAGCTGCTAAAGATCGGGAAACAAGTCTATGTGACCTTGACGGCAGATGAGAGTTCGATTTACAGAGAATATCGGGAATACGAGCTGTTTGCCATGCCGAAGCGGGAACGCAGGATGCTGATCTTAGATGCAAAAGAGATGGGAATTCGGATAGATCCGGATATTATTTGCCGTCCGGATGCTTCAGGATCCAAGGAACTGCGGCACCTGGAGAGGAATTTGTTTCGATACCCATGCGGCAGATGGGAGGGAAAATGCGAGGATCTGCAGATTTCCCAAGTGATGAATCCAAGAATGGAAAGCCGGATGATTGCCGGCCAGATTGAGACGCTGGTACGGAAAAAAGGGTATTTGTACAAAAATATTGTCGTATTAACGGCGGATTTGGAAAGCTATGAGGGGGAATTGGAACGAAGTTTCCGGGATTTTCATATCCCGTATTTTGTGGATGCCAACCGAAAATTGAAAAATAACCCTTGTATTGAGACGATTCTGGCGGCGCTGAAAATGATTCAGGCAGATTTTTCGTTTGATATGGTATTTCGCTATTTGAAGTCCGGGTTCTCTTGTTTAGAACAGGGAGAGGCGGACTTGCTGGAAAATTATGTGACAGCTTTAGGAATTCGAGGATATGCCAGATGGGAGCGTCCGTTTGCATCGGATCTCTTTTCAGAAGAAGAAATGAAACAGATCGAACAATGCCGCCTGCGATTCATGGAGGAGATCCGTCCGCTAAAAGAAGGATTAAAGAAACGAGGAAGCAATGTGCTTGCCAAGCTGACTTGTTTATATGAGTTTTTAGAGCGTCTGGAAATCAGAGAAAAGATGGAAGCTTACCGGAAAAAGTTTGAAGAGGAAGGGGATCTGGCGCAGGCGAAAACCTATGAGAAAGTGTATGATCAGGTCTTGGATCTGATGGAGCAGATGGCAGAGATCCTGGGAGAAGAGCGGCTCTCCTATGATGATTTTGTCAATGTTTTGGAGACGGGAATGGAAGAGATGACCATGGGAGTGATCCCTCCAAGCCTTGATCAGGTTCTGATTGGAGATATGGAGCGTACGAGAACGGAAGGGGTCAAAATCCTCTTTTTTGCTGGGGTCAACGATGATGCGATTCCGAAACAGAAGCAAAAAGGTGCGGTGCTAAGTGACTCCCAGAAAGAGATGCTCAAAGAAAAGGGGATCGTGATGGCGCCTACGGCAAAAACAGAGGCGTATATGGAGCAGTTTTATTTGTATCTTGCGGCTGCAAAGCCGACAGATCGGCTGTATCTTTCCTACAGTACCATGACGGCTTCGGGAGAAAGCCACCAGCCGTCTTATTTTTTGGACCGTATCAGAACGCTTTTCCCAAATTTGAAAGTTTATGAAGAAGAAGGCGCAGGAATCTTTGGCTTTACGCCGGAGGCAGCAGCAGATCGTGCTGTTGCGCTGATGGAAGAGGAAGAGCTGGGGGAGAAAGAGTTTCATGAGCTTTCGGCGCTTATCTATGCGCTGAAAAGCTGGCGGCCGCTGGATGAATGTTTGAACGCCAAATTCTACATTAATCAGGCAAAACCCATCAGTCAGGAACTTATAAAGAGTCTCTACGGAGATGTGCTTGGAGGAAGTGTGACCAGAATGGAGAGCTTCGCTGGCTGCGCCTTTTCTCATTTCATGCAGTATGGGCTCAGATTAAAAGAGCGCCTCGAGCATAAGATCCTTCCGATGGATATGGGGCAGGTCTTCCACAAAACGATGGAACTGGTAGGGAAAAAGACCGATTGGAAATTTGCCGATGATGAGGCCAGAAATTCTTTTGTAGATCAGGTTGTGGAAGAGGCAGTCTCCGGAGCACAGCAGGAGATTCTCGACAGCAGCAGCCGAAACCATTATCTTATGGATCGTATGAAACGGATTTCCAGGCGCGCCGTCTGGGCGATGGAACAATATATCCGAAGAGGGGATTTTACACCGGAAGAATACGAGATTGCCTTTTCTGAGAAAGATCAATTAAACTCTATGCGGTTTGCTTTGGATGACGGCAAAGAAATGGTCTTTTCCGGAGTTGTGGACCGTATGGATGGAACAGAAGACGAAGAAAATAAATATATTAAGATCATCGATTACAAATCGGGAAATGTGACCTTTGATTTTGCCAAAATATTTCATGGCCTTCAGATGCAGTTAATCATTTATATGAATGCAATGCTGGAATTGTATGAAAAAAAGAGCCAAAAAAGAGTTCTTCCGGCTGGAATGTTCTACTTTCATATGAATGATCCTATGGTGGATGCCGAAGATGGAAAAGAGCCGGAGACAGAACTTCTGCGTTCTATGAAAATGAGCGGCGTAGCAAATGAGGATTTTGATCTGATTTCCAAGATGGAGCATGCGGGACAAGAAGGATATCTTTCCCTGCCTGTGCGAAAGACAAAGACCGGCTATCACAAACAGTCTTCGATTTTAGATACTAATCAGATGCTGAAACTTGGGACTATGGTAGAAGAGAAAATGCAGGAGCTGGGCAATGCTTTGATCAAGGGCGATATTTCCATCCGACCTTATGAATATCAGGGAATGATGCCTTGCAAATACTGCAGTTTTCGCCATGTCTGTGCTTATGAGGAAGGAGTCGATCCGGTGAATCGAATAAAGAAAATGTCATTGGAGGAGGGAAAACATGCCTTGGACGAAAGAACAGCAAAAGGTCATTGATCAAAGAGATGCGGATATCCTTGTTTCTGCTGCCGCAGGATCCGGAAAAACAGCGGTATTGGTGGAACGCATCATACAAAAGATCACAGACGAAGAACATCCTTTGGACGTGGATCGTCTTCTCGTTGTGACTTATACGAAAGCAGCAGCAGGAGAAATGCGGGAAAGAATTGAAGCCGCTTTGGATCGGAAAGTACAGGAAAATCCGGGGAACCATCATTTTGTCCGTCAGTTGTCTCTGATCCATAAGGCGCAGATTACGACGATCCATAGTTTTTGTATGAATCTGATTCGAGATTATTTCTATGTTCTCGGTATTGATCCGAATATTACACCGGGGGAGGAAGGACAGCTTTCTGTGATGAGAGAAGAAGTGCTGGATGAGATCCTGGAAGAAGCTTACGAAAAACGGGATCCTGGATTTATTGAGCTGGTAGAATCTTATTCTCCAGGGAGAAACGATCAGATCCTCGGACAATATGTGATGAGCCTGTACCAGAAAGCCAGAAGCCATGTCCGGCCCGAGCAGTGGCTTTCGGATGCCCGAGAGAATCTAAATGTAAAAACCGGGGAAGATCTTGAAAAATCTTCTTTTATTCAGACCATTTGGAAAGATGCCGGCATCGTGTTAAAAAGCGCCCTTCAGATGATTCAGGACGCTGTTATGACGGCTTCGATGGAAGGCGGCCCCTATTTCTATCTCAAACAGTTAAAGAAAGATGAAGAAATTATAGGCAATCTTGCAAAGGCGCCTTCTTTTGGGGAATGCTGCCGGAGATTTGAATCTTTTGCAAAGCCGCGGTTAAGCGGACGAAAGAAAAAGGCGGATGTGATCGATGAGAGACTTCAGGAAAGATGCAAGGATCTCAGGACGCGGGCGTATAAACTGGTACAGGAAATGCAGGGAGCTTATTTTTATCGCAGATTGGGAGAACTCCTTCGGGAAATGAAGATCATTCATCGGCCGTTAGATGCCTTGATTACATTGACAGAGGAATTTATGGAACGGTATTCGGCAAGAAAGATCCGGGAAAATGTCATGGATTATGATGATATGGAACATTTTGCTTTAAGACTTCTAATCGACCATTTTGAAGAAGACGGACAGCCTGTGCCCAGCCGGATTGCTTTGGAAAAAGCAGATGATTTCGAGGAAATCTATATCGATGAATATCAGGACAGCAACTTTATCCAGGATGCGATTCTGAAAAGCGTATCCCAGAAGGCAAACGGCGGCCATAATATGTTTATGGTGGGAGATGTAAAACAAAGTATTTATAGCTTTCGTCTGGCGCGTCCGGAGCTGTTTTTAGAGAAATATGAGGATTATCAGCATATGGACGAACACAGTCAGCTGATTGAGCTTCGCAATAACTTTCGAAGCCGCAGAGAAGTGCTTGATTTTGTAAATGATGTTTTTTATGAGATTATGCATGCCTCTTTGGGGAATATTGAATATACGGAAGACGTCGCGTTAGTTCCGACGATGGAATTTCTGGAAAAAAGCGATATGACTTCCGAGATTCTGTTGATCGATCAGGAGGAAGCCAAGCAGTCGGAGGAGGATCAATTGGTTCTGGAAGCGAGAATGGCGGCAAGAAAAATCCATGAGATCGTAGACGGACCGGAACCTCTGATGATTATGGGGGAAGATGAGGATGGCAAGAAAAAGTTAAGAAAAGCCGAATATCGTGATATTGTGATTTTGCTTCGTTCCATGAAGGGGAACGGGGAGATTTTTCAAAAAGAGCTGATGGATGCGGGAATTCCGGCCTTTTGCAGCAGTCAAAAGGGATATTTTGACACGGTAGAGATTCGAACGCTGCTTAGTCTTTTATCAGCGGTGGATAATATTTATTTGGACATTGATCTGGCGGCAGTGCTGCGTTCCCCAATCATCGGAATGGATGAGGAAGAATTAGGGTGGCTGAAAGCCAAAGGAAAAAAAGAGCATTTATATGATTGTTTGATGCAGATGGAAGAAGAGATGGAGAAGGCCGGCAAGGCGCTGGATTTTTTAAGGCGTTTAAGAGAGGCAAAGACGTTTCTGCCGCTGCATGAGCTTTTATGGATGGCCTTGGATGAGAGCGGCTATTTTCACTATGCCGGGTCCATGCCCCAGGGGAAAAAGCGGCAGGGAAATATTTTAATGCTGGTGGAGCAGGCAAAGGCCTTTGAAAACCGTCAGGTAAAAGGGCTGTTCCATTTTGTACGTTTTATTGAACAATGCAAAGAATACGAAATGGACTTCGGGGAGGCAAATGTGCTGGGAGAAGATCAGAATCTGGTGCATATTTCCAGTATTCATAAGAGCAAAGGTCTGGAATATCCGATTGTTTTCGTGTCCAATATCCATAAAAGATTTAATTTGATGGACAGCAACGGAAGTCTGATTTTCCATCCGGATTATTTTATAGGAGCAGATCTGATTGATCCGGTTCACAGAACAAGAAGCGCAACGCTGACGAAAAGTTTGATTCGGCGCCAGATGAGGAAAGAGGCTTTGGGAGAAGAACTGCGTGTACTTTATGTGGCGATGACCAGAGCAAAAGAAAAATTATTCCTGACCGGCATAAAAAAAGGGGAAATTCCATGGGAAGAAAACAGACATCCTTCTTATATTGGTCTGTTGGAGGCTGGTTCCTACTATGAATGGCTGGCGCAGGCTCTTCCTCATGTGCCAAAGGAACATTTTCATTTACAGCTGTATGGTTTGGAAGATCTTGCATGGCTGCAGGAAAAAGAAGAAATTGATGTTTCGCTGGAACGGCAGATCTTTTTCTCAAAATTGGAAAAAAGCAGAGAAGAGGATAAAGTCAAGGAACTTTGGAAAGAATTTTCTTATCAGTATGCCAATTTGGCAGAGACGAAAGGACAGCTGAAATACTCTGTTTCCGAGATCAAGCGGATGAGCCAGGCAGCAGAAAGCAGACAGGAAGAGCCGATGCTTTCACCTTTTGAGGAAGAACCGAGAATTCCGAAATTTATCAGCGGGCAAGAAAAGGTTTCGGCAGTATCCAGGGGAACTGCGATTCATAAAGTTTTTGAGTTATTGGATATGTCTCAAAACTACACATACAGAGATCTGGATGAAAAGATTCATCAGTGGGTGGAGCAAGGAGCAATCGATGCTGCATATGATCCGGTCATCCGGCGCAAAAATATTCTGGCTTTTTTGCAGTCGGATCTTGGAAAGAGGATCCAAAAAGCAGCGCAAAATCAAAAGGTTTCCAAGGAAAAACAATTTGTCATGGGAGTTCCGTTTTCTGAGATGGCAGATGCTCCTGACAGTGATTCTTATGTCGTGGTGCAGGGAATCATTGACTTGTATTTTGAGGAAGAGGATGGGCTTGTTCTGGTAGATTATAAGACAGATCGGATTTCGCAGGAAGGGACTCGGACTTTCTTTGAGCGCTATCAGACCCAGCTCGATTATTATCGAAAAGCGCTGGAACAAATGACAGGGAAAAATGTCAAAGAATGTTATATTTACTCGGTTTATCAAAAAAGAGCCATCGTTTTATAAAGATTTAACAATTCCTCATACAATTTTAAGGAAGAAAACATACACAAGTCACAACTTTCTGGTAAGATAGAATCATCAGAAAGGAGTGATACCTACATGGAACAGAGTCATTTAACCGTGGAAGAATTAATGAAGAAGAGCCTTCAGTTTGCATTAGCAGCAACTTTGATTGCAGGTACATCCAACCTTTCCGTGATTAAAGATAAACTTCAGGTAAAGGAAAGCAATCACGGAACGATTATCATCCAACAAGTGAATGGATAGGCCCTTTTTGGGAATGCTAAGGACGGTAACTATTGTTCTAGCATGAATGAAGAAAGGGTGTAAGATATGGCAAAGGAAAAAGATTTTACAGAGAAGTCGTTCGACGAGATGGATGAAAATGAACGATTGAAGTTTGAGACCGCCACAGAATTAGGACTGGCCGATCGTCTGATGAAAGACGGATGGAAGTCATTATCGGCAAGTGAGACCGGGAGAATCGGCGGGATCATGAATAAGAAGATGAAGAACAACGAAAGATAAACAGCAGGCCGGATATGGGAGAGATCGCATATCCGGCTTTCCCTTTGGAAAGATTCCTGCTATAATAGCATAACAGCGGAAAGGAGCAGGACATGATAACGAAAGAACAGTTTGAAAAAGCGCTGGAAGAGCGGCAGACAGCGAAGGTTCGAGATCGTCTGAAGGAAGGCCGTGTGGCGATTGCGGGACTGGGCGGACTGGGATCCAATATCGCGTTAATGCTTGCCAGGACCGGCATCCGAAAGATGCTGCTGGCAGACTTTGATCATGTGGATATCTCCAACCTGAATCGGCAGGCTTATACTATGGACCAGATCGGAATGGCTAAGACAGAAGCAATGGAACAGCTGATTCGTCAGGTAAATCCATGGATTGAGCTGGAATTTTTCCAGGGGAAAGTAACAAAAGACAATGCAGCAGAGATATTCGGCAGATATCCGATTGTCTGCGAGGCCTTTGATCGGGCAGAAGAAAAAGCAATGCTCGTGCATGCAGTGCTGGAAGAGATGCCGGAATCTGTCGTGATTTCAGGAAGCGGTATGGCGGGAAGTTACAGCGCTAATCTTGTGCAGACCAGGAAAGTGATGGAGCGTTTTTATCTTTGCGGGGATGAAACCCATGAAGTATCAAAGGAAGAATCCCTGACCGCAGCCAGAGTGGCGGTCTGCGCGGGGCATGAGGCGAATATGGCGGTACGGCTGATATTAGGAGAAACGGAAGGATAGAAGATCATGGATGAGAAACAGATCATCGCAATTACAAATAGAAAATTATGTACCAGGCCTTTTCTTGAAGTGATGGAAGATCTTGCGAAAAGAGACTTTCAGACGATTGTTCTTCGAGAAAAGGATTTGACAGAGGAAGAATATGAAAAGTTAGCAGGGCAGTGTCTTGAAATCTGCCGCAGGAATCAGGCGGTCCTGACGCTGCATAATTTTGTCGGGGCGGCAAGGAATCTGGGAGTTTCCCGTATTCATCTGCCGTATCCGGTATTTTTAAAGGAAGCGGGGAATTTAAGTGATTTTGAGTCCGTAAGCACATCGATTCATAAACCGGAGGAAGCAAGGACGGCGAAAGAACTGGGCGCAGATTTTGTGTTTGCCGGACACATTTATCGGACAGACTGTAAAAAAGGTCTAAAACCCAGAGGACTTGGATTTTTAAGAGAAGTCTTAGAAGCTTCGGATCTTCCTGTCTATGGAATCGGAGGAATACACGAAAATAATTACCGGGAAGTGCTGGACGCAGGAGCAGCAGGGGTTTGTATGATGTCAGAATTTATGCTATGATAAGGGGCATACATAAAGGAGAAAGTATGAAAGTAACAAAAAATCTGGCAAAAATTATATCAAAAACTTTAAAATTTCTGCAGAGACGGCTGGTTATCGTTGTTCTTTTGATTTTGATTCAGGTCGTATGGATGACCTATATGGTAACAGTCATCGGGGAGAACTATAAACTCGTTCAGATGCTTTTGGAATTGTTCAGTCTGGTCGTTGTAATCTATCTTGTGAATAAGGAAGAGAATCCCGCCTATAAGCTAGCCTGGACAATACCGATTCTGATTTTCCCTCTTTTTGGCGGACTGATGTATCTGGTATTGGGAGACAAACAGCCGGCCAGAGATCTAAGGCTCCGGCTGGAAGAGTCGATTTCCGAGACAGAGTTTCTTCTCGGACAGGAATATCATGTGATTGAGAATCTGAAACGGGAAAATCCTCAGGCTGCAAGCCAGGCAGTATATATTGATCAATATGGAGGATATCCGATTTATCAGAATTCTAATACAAAGTATTACGCTTCCGGGGAAGCGATGTTTGATGATCTGCTTCAATCTCTTCGAAGCGCCAAACACTATATTTTTATGGAATTCTTTATTGTGTCTCAGGGATATATGTGGGATACGATTCTGGAGATTTTGAAAGACCGGGTCAATGACGGAGTGGAAGTCCGTTTTATGTATGACGATGTGGGATGTGTAGATCAGCTCCCATATAAATATTACAAAGAATTAGAGAAGTACGGTATCATGGCGGTGGCGTTCAATCCGATCAAGCCTTTGATTTCCACTGCATGGAATAACAGAGATCATAGAAAAGTCGTTGTCGTAGATGGACATACGGCCTATACGGGAGGATTGAATCTGGCGGACGAATATATCAATCGAATCGAACGTTTTGGTTATTGGAAGGATGCCGGACTTCAGGTCACCGGAGATGCTGTCTGGAATTTTACTGTAATGTTTCTGCAGGTATGGAATGCTATCCGCAAGACGGATGAAGGCTTTGGGGCATTTCTTCCTCATAAGCACCATAAAGCGGATTTTCCGGGCAAGGGTTATGTCCAGCCATATGCAGATAACCCTTTGGATCGGGAGACTGTGGGAGAAAACGTATATTTAAATATTATTAATTCTTCTGTTCACTATGTGTATATGTATACGCCATATTTGATTATTGATAATGAAATGATTACGGCGCTGTGTCTGGCATCAAAACGAGGCGTGGATGTGCGGATCGTCACTCCGGCGATACCGGATAAGAAAGCCGTCTTTTTGCTGACCCAGTCTTATTATCGGCAGCTGGTGGAGGCAGGAATCAAGATTTATCAATATACACCGGGATTTATCCATGCAAAATGTTTCTTATGTGATGATAAGATTGCGACAGTAGGGACGATCAATATGGATTTTCGAAGTCTTTATCTTCATTTTGAAAACGGAGTCTTTATGTACCAAACAGAAGTCATCCCTCAATTGAAAGAGGATATGTTTGAGACCTTTGAGCAAAGCCAGCTGATTACAAAAGAGATGTGTGCGGGAACATTGCCAAAAAGGCTTGCACAGAGCATGCTAAGGATTCTGGCGCCGCTTTTATAGGAGGATGAGCAATGGGAAGTTATGAGAATTTCGCAAGAGTTTACGACGAATTTATGGATCAGACGCCTTACGATCTGTGGTGTGATCATATTTTAAAAATTTTTTCTCGTTATCATGTTCCGCAAAACGGAAGCATTTTGGAGCTTGGATGCGGGACCGGGAAGATGACCAGGAGACTGGCGGCAAAAGGTTATGAGCTGACGGCTGTCGATAACTCTCTGGATATGTTGGAGATTGCAAGAAGCAAGACAGAAGATCCGATCCTTTATGTGTATCAGGATATGACGGAACTGGAACTTCCGGGAAAAGTCGATGCAGCCATCAGTGTTTGTGACTGTATGAATTATCTTTTGGAAGAGGAAGATCTGCTGGAAACTTTTCGCCGGGTAAGAAAATATTTGAAACCGGAAGGAGTCTTTTTCTTTGATATGAATTCCAGGTACAAATATGAACATCTTTTAGCGCAGAATACATTTGCCGAAGATCGGGAAGATGCAAGTTTTATCTGGGATAATTTCTACGATGAGGAAGAACGGATCAACGAATATCAGATCAGCCTGTTCCTTCGGAATCCGGAAGGAACATATGACAAATTTGAAGAAGATCATTTTCAGAAAGCCTATGAGATAGAGGAAGTCAGAGATTTGCTGTATCGGGCAGGCTTTGAAAAAGTCTGTGCATTGGATGCGGAGAGTTTGGAGGAACCGGCAGAAGAAAGCCAGCGGATCGGTTATATTGCGTGGTAAGAAACAGACGGGACGCAGAGATGCAAGTAAGAGAAAGGAAATAAAATGAAAGATTATATAGTAAGAGGAACAGCCGCAAATGATGAAATTCGTTTTTTTGCGGCATATACAAAAGATGTGGCAGAGGAAGCAAGACAAAGGCATAATACCAGCCCGGTAGCTACCGCAGCTCTGGGACGTTTGCTGACGGCAGGAGCGATGATGGGAAGCATGTGCAAAAATGACAGTGATGTGCTGACCCTTCAGATTCAGTGCAGCGGTCCGATCGGCGGGCTGACAGTCACGGCGGATTCCAAAGCGAATGTGAAAGGATATGTGAATCATCCGGATGTTATGCTGCCGCCGAGCAAAGAAGGAAAATTAGATGTGGGAAAGGCAGTCGATCTGGGTGTACTGACAGTGATAAAAGATATTGGATTAAAAGAACCATATTCCGGACAGACCCATTTGGTTTCCGGAGAAATCGCGGAGGATCTCACATACTATTTCGCCGCCAGTGAGCAGATTCCAACATCCGTTGCTCTGGGCGTTTTGATGAACAAAGATAATACAGTGCGCCATGCAGGCGGATTTATCATTCAGCTGATGCCGTTTGCATCAGAGGAGACGATCAGTGCGCTGGAAAAGAAGATTGCAGAGTTTCGCTCTGTTACTTCCTGTCTGGAAGACGGACATACACCGGAAGAGATGATGGAGCTTTTGCTTGGAGATCTGGGAATGAAAATATACGGAACCATGCCGACGAAGTTTTCCTGCAATTGTTCAAAGGAACGGGTAAAAAGGGCTGTGATCAGTGTTGGAAAAGAGGAGATTCAATCCATGATTGATGATGGAAAGCCAATCCAGGTAAATTGTCATTTCTGCAATACCAGCTATGAATATACGGTCGATGAATTGAAAGAAATGCTTGCGCAGGCGGCAAGATAAAGAAAAAAGATCAATAACAGAAGAAAAAATGGGAAAGTCCAGTGAACACATAGGACCTTCCCATTTTTATTGAGCAAAAAGGATACATTTATTCTTCTTTTTCTGTGTCTGCAGAAGCGTCATCCTCTGGTGCAATATCGTCCGCATCATCTCCGTTGATATGGATGGAAACGTAATCGCGGTCGTCTTTGGATGATTCTGGGAAAATGTCATCGTCATCGAAGATATCATCGTCGTCAAAGATGTCATCGTCAAAATCATCATCTTCCGTATCTTCTTTTCCGGTCAGTTCTTTGATCTTATCAAAGATGGCCTTGATCTGGTCTCTGGCAATGTAGAGAATTCCTCCGATCGTGATGAGAGCAGTGAGCAGCTTGCATAAGGTTTTAAATTTTTTTCTCATAGAAAGACCCCTTTCGTTTTTTCTGATTTCATTTTAATATGAATCAGTAGAAAAAGCAACGGAGTATTGACAAAATATAATTTCGTGATAAAATAATAAATGAAAATATATTTTATGAATTGGAAGGAGGAACCATTTGAAACGTTTATGTGCAAGGGAAGCCTTGAAACTTGTGCCGGAACATGGAATCATCGGATTAGGAGGGGGAGAGACGATTCGCTATCTTGCGGAAAATATAAAAGAAGCAGGGAAAGCGGTTACGGTCGTAACTCCGTCAGAACAGACAAGAGAGATTTGCCTCCAATTAGGGCTTACATTGGAAGAGACAGCAAACGTATCAGAGGTAGAGATTGCATTTGATGGATGTGACCGGTTGGATGAGGATTTGAATGCTTACAAAAGCGCCGGAGGAATTCATACGCTGGAGAAGGTCATTGCAAGGATGGCCAAAGATTATGTGCTTTTAGCGGATGAGACGAAAGCAGCGGAGAAATTAGGATATGATATATCGATCGTTCTTGAGATCGTTCCGGAGGCATATGGATATGTGGCGAAGAAAGTACAAGCCATGGGAGGTACGGTCAAAAAGAGAAATGAGTGTTTACTGGAGACCTTGTTTGAAGAAAAGCCGGATCTTTCTTGGCTGGATCAGGAACTGAAGATGATAACGGGAGTCATTGAGACATCTCTTTTTTATCATGTGGCGACAAAAGCGATTGTTGCAGGAACAAATGGTATAAGGATCATAGAGAAATAGCAGGAGGAAAAAGAATGAGTACATGGGGTATTTTAGGATGCGGAACGATTGCCAATGAGATGGCAGAGACATTTCAGAAAATGGGGCGGAAAATATACGGAGTCAGCAATCGAACTTTGGAGAAGGCGGAGAAGTTTGCGGAAAAATATCAGGTGGAGCACGTTTATGCAGCGTATGAAGACATGCTTCAGGATGATAAGATTGATGTAATCTATATTGCCACGCCTCACAGCATGCACTACGATAACATGATGAAAGCTGTAGCAGCCGGAAAACATGTATTGTGTGAAAAAGCAATCACAGTAAATGCAGGACAGCTTCGTGAAGTTATGGAGCTTGCCAGGGAAAAAGGCGTTGTCGTTCGTGAAGCAATGACAATCTCTCATATGCCGCTGTATAAAGCGCTGAAAGAGAAAATTGCAGAAGGAGCGATTGGCAAGGTGAAGATGATTCAGGTGAACTTCGGAAGCAATAAGGGATATGATTCCACCAATCGATTTTTTGCGCTGGAAGCAGCAGGAGGTGCTCTGTTGGACATCGGTGTTTATGCGACGTCTTTTGCACGTACATTTTTAAGCGAAGCTCCGAACACCGTTCTGACGACGGCAGAATATTTGGAGACCGGAGCAGATGAGCAGTCAGGAATTATCCTGAAGAATACAAAAGGAGAGATGGCCGTGATGTGTCTGACGCTGCGTGCAAAGCAGCCGAAACGAGGCGTTGTGACCGGAGATAAGGGATATATAGAAGTCTATGAATATCCGAGAGCATGTAAGGCAACGATCACCGATACGGAGACAGGCAAAGTAGAAACGGTGGAAGCAGGAAAGACAGAGGATGCGCTCCAATACGAAGTAGAAGCAATGGAAGGCTCCATTGCCGGAGATTATAAAGATGACTGTCAGGAAGTGACAAAGGACGTTATGGATATTCTCACCAGTGTAAAGACACAGTGGGGTATGAAATATCCGTTTGAATAGATTATGATTTGTAGATCTGACTCTTTCTTAGGTCTGGACGAGGTGCCTTGGATACGGTATACTGGTTAAGACGATGAAAAAGGAGGAGAACGGATGGTTCGGATTTTTAAATCCTATGAGAACGAGAATCGTTTTCAGGAAATAAAAGAGATTGAGCGGGAATCCTGGGTTATGCTGACAAACCCTACCATGGATGAGCTGGTACATATTTCGGAAGATTATCAGATCGATCTGGATGATTTGAAGTCTGCGCTGGATCCAGAAGAGCGTTCTCGTCTGGAAAATGAAGAAAATTATACGATGATTTTGGTTAATATTCCGGTCGTAGAAGAAGAGAATGAAAAGAAATGGTACGAGACGATTCCTTTGGGAATTTTTATTACAAGAAAGATTGTATTTACGGTTTGTCTGGAGGAGACCAATATCCTAAAACAGTTCGTAGACGGACTTGTACCGGGATTTTACACTTACATGAAAACGAGATTTGTTTATCAGATCTTGTACAATAATGCATCTTTGTTCCTGCATTACTTAAGAATTATTGATCAGAGAGCGAATCAGATCGAAGAGCTGCTTCATGAAACCTCAAAGAACAGTGATTTGATCCAGCTTTATGATTTGGAAAAATGTCTGGTCTATTTCACAACAGCGCTGAAATCCAATGAAGTAGTGTTGGAGAAGTTAAGGAAGCATATCGGACTGCGGCATTATGAAGAAGATCAGGAACTGCTGGAAGACGTTATCATCGAGAACAAGCAGGCGATGGAGATGACCTACATCTATCACAATATTTTAAGAAGTACGATGTCGTTATTTGGATCGATTATTGACAACAATCTGAACCAGGTCATGAAGTTTTTAGCTGCTGTCACGATTATTGTAGAACTTCCAACCATGATTTCCGGTCTGTATGGGATGAATGTAAAACTATCCGGAATGCCGTTTGCCCAAAGCGCTTATGGATTTTGGATCATAGCAGCGTTTTCCGTGCTTGTGTGTCTGATCGCGGTTTATATCTTGAAGAAAAAGAATTTGTTGTAAATACAAAAGAAAGGAACCTGACTTTAACTGCAGGTTCCTTTTTGCTAGTCCAGATAGTTTTTCATATGTTTCAATGCATTTTTTTCCAAACGGCTTACCTGTGCTTGGGAGATACTGATTTCATCGGCAACTTCCGTCTGGGTCTTTCCTTCAAAGAAACGAAGTCGGATGATATTGTATTCCCGTTCCGGCAGCCGATCCATTGCTTCTTTGAGAGAGATCGATTCGACCCAAAGATCTTCTTTGTTTTTCTTATCCTTTACTTGGTCCATCAGATAGAGAGCATCTCCGCCGTCCTGGTAGACCGGTTCATAAAGGGAAAGCGGTGTGGCGATGGCGTCAAGCGCAAATAGAACATCTTCTTTCTTTATGCCGATTTCCTCCGAAATTGCTTCCAATGACGGTTCCTTGTTAAACTTTTTAGTGAGTTTTTCTTTGGCGTTGATGGCTTTGTAAGCGATGTCACGCAAAGAACGGCTGACCCGCATGGCGTTGTTGTCTCGAAGATAACGTTTGACCTCGCCGATGATCATCGGGACTGCGTAGGTAGAAAATTTTACATTCAGGCTCCGATCAAAGTTGTCAATGGCCTTCATTAAGCCAATGCATCCGACTTGAAATAGGTCGTCCGCATTTTCGCTGCTTCCGGAAAAACGCTGGATAACGCTTAATACCAGTCTTAAATTACCCTTGATGTACTGTTCTCTGGCTTCCTGGTCTCCCTGTTCGATTCTTTCAAATAATCGTTCTTTTTCTTCGTTGCTAAGAAGCGGCAGAGTCGAAGTGTTTACGCCGCATATTTCAACTTTGTTCAGTGCCATAATTTCGCTCCTCCATTGTAAATCGTTCTAGTAAAATCATTTACCAATGGAGCCGCCTTTATACGTTGAAAAAATTGCCAGGAAAATTGACTTCTATATTTTTCGGTGATATGATAAACAAAGCAAAAGAATAACAAAGGAGATTTCTTATGAAAAAAATATTAACTTCAATATTCATGATTGCTTTTGCACTATGTCTCGGAGGATGCAATCTGCCATGGCAGAAGCAGGAAGATACACAGACGGAGAAATCCCAGGTCGTGGAAGCGGCTAAGGTAAAGGGAACGATGAAAGGAATGAAGCTGAAAGTCGGCGTGTCAGAAGAGATGGCTCCGTTTTCATTTTACGATGAAGATAAAAAAGAGATTACCGGTTTTGATATCGATATTTTAAAGAAGATCAGCAATTACCTTGGTTTTGATTATGAGATGGAACCATTGCCTATGAAAGACATTGAGAAGAAGATTAAGAACAAGGAATTGGATTTCGCAATTGCCGGAATATCGATTACAGATGCTCGTCAGAAAGATTTTCTGTTTACCGATTCTTATTTTGAGAATACGATTTCCATGGCGGTGAATCAAGATTCCGGAATTGAAGATCGTAAGGACATCACAGGAAAGAAGATTGGTGTGGAAAAAGGAACGTCCAATGCTCAATATGTTGAGAGCTACATGAAGGAAGGGAATACGATCAAGTATTACAATTCCATGTCCGATGTATTTAAAGATTTGGAGGCAGGTAAGATTGATGTAACATTATATGACACTACAGGGGTGGAATATTATTTACAGCATCATGAAGACACCAAGATCGAAGCGCTGAGCGAGGAACTGAATTCTGAGGAAAGTAATTATGGAATTATGTTCCCGAAAGATTTTAAATATTTGGATCAGTTCAATGTGGCGCTGCAGGTATTGAATACCGAAGGGGATTACCAGGAGATCAAAGAAGATTGGCTGGGTACAAAAGAATAGATTGCTTTATAAGTAAGACAGAGGTAGAGTTAACGCCGGAGGATAAGAATCATTGATATCTTCCGGCGTTTTTTTGTGTCATTAGGAAACTTCAATCCTGCTTGAATTCAATTATCAGCAAAGCTGCTCGAAAAGCCAGGCGGATTCGTCTTGTGTCAAATGTGGTGAAATCCTGTCATATACCAATTGCTGGTATTCGGACAGAAGCTGTTTCTCCTTTTCATTCAGCAAAGTAAAATCAATACCGTCCAGATCAATAGGGACTAAAGTCAATGGTTCGAATTCCAGGAAAGAACCGTACTCATTTTGGCGCTGCTCTTTGCATAGCAGCATGTTTTCTGTACGGATACCGTATTTTCCCGGAAGATAGACTCCAGGCTCATCGGTCGTGACCATGCCCGGTCTTAGGACTGCGTCCAAAGATTCCGGATTGCTTCTCCACCGAAAGGCATTTGGGCCTTCGTGGACACCGAGAAAATAACCGACTCCGTGACCGGTACCGCAGCGATAATCGATACCTTCTGCCCAGAGAGGTTCCCGGGCAATAATATCCAGATTGCTTCCTCGGCAGCCGGCTAAGAATTTAGCATCCGCCAAGAGCAGCATGGATTTGCAGACTAAGGTATAGTGCTTTTTCTCTTCTTCAGAGATCGGGCCCAGAATAAAGGTTCTGGTTACATCTGTAGTCGCACCGTAATATTGAGCTCCGGAATCAATCAGAAGCATGCCCTCTGGTTCCAATGGAACATCGGACTCCTCATCAGACTGATAGTGCATCATAGCAGCGTGTTCTTTGTACGCGCAGATGGTATCGAAACTCAGCCCCATATAATCCGGCTGTTTTTGCCGTTCTTCTTCCAAACGCTGACTTACTGATCTCTCTGTCATAGGAATCTGACCAATTTGCGTTTTTAGCCAATAGATAAATTTTGTCATCGCGATTCCATCATAAAGATGATATTTTTTAAGATTTGCGATTTCCGTTTCGTTTTTAACAGCTTTCAAAGATTCTGTCGGATTTGGCTGATCCATAATTTTACATTTGAATAAAGTTTGTCCATGAAGATAGTTGGTCGATCTGGAATCCAACATGACTGTGCCCCGCTGTTTCTCAAGGAAAGGAACAATTTCTTCATAATTCATGACGATAACCTGATGTTCTTTCAGGTAAGGAATTGCAGTAGCGCTTAAGCAATTTTCATGGATGAAAAGGTATATTTTTTCTTCTGTTATCCAGGCATATCCATAAAAAACAGGCGTACATTTGATATCATCCCCTCTTAAATTAAACAGCCAGGCAATATCAGGGAGCGCGGATAAGAAATAACTTTGAGCCCCTGCCTGTTCCATGACTGCACGAATTTTGGAGATTTTCTCATCAATGGTCTCTCCGGCATATGAAATGTCATGGATATAGATAGGATTTTTCGTCGTGGACGGACGGTTGATCCACAGCTTTTCCACGTAATGCATGTTCGCCCGAAAAACTGCTTTGTGTTTTTTGGCAATGCGGGAAATTTTCTTCCCATAATCTTCGGAGATGTATTTGCCGTTGGTTCCGATGATTTGTTCCGGTTCCAAATGTTCATCCAGAAACTCTAACACTGTCGGCACCCCGTCGGTGCCTTGTTTCATAAGCTGGATGTGGGAAGTATCGATTTGTTCTTCTGCCTGTGTATAATACCGGCCATCGGTCCAGAGCCAGCAGCTTTTAGGGGATACAACAAGAGTCCCTGCGGAACCGGTGAAACCGGAAATATATTCTCTGAATTTAAAAGAATCGTCTATATATTCAGATTGATGCGGATCCGCAGTAGGAATTAAATAATATGCGATGCCGTCTTCATTCAATGATGCCTGCAATTCTGATAAATTTGTTTTCATTTGAAACCTCCCTTTTTCGTTTTGTTATCAGCTATTTCATAGCTTCATAATCAGTATACATGAATTGGTAATCTACGTCCAGAAAATTAAAATACACATTTAAACAAATGTTCTGTAGATGAGTTGAGGATAAAAGCATTTGGTGATAAAATGAAAAAATCAAAGGAAGGAGGCAGCAGATGAAAAAGATTATTGATGACGTACGTCTGATTTATAAATGTTGCTATTTGTATTACGAAGAGCGTAAAACGCAGATGGATATCTGCAGGATTTTGGGATTGTCAAGAACCAGTGTTTCCAGAATGCTGGAACTCGGACGGCAAAAAGGAATTGTAGAGATTAAGATACACAATCCTTTCGCATTTCATTATGGACAGCTGCAGCAGATTTTGCAGGAAAAATATCATTTGAAAGAAGTCATTGTTGTGGACAGCGATCCTTTGGATTCGTTTCAGGCACAGCAGGAGAAATTGTGCGAAGCGGCATTTACTTATCTCACAGAAATTTTAAGAGATGGAGATTATGTGGGAGTCAGCATGGGAAGAACCCTGCATTCGATTACTCAGGTGGAGACACAGTATGATTTTGATCGAAAGAATCTGGTGTTTGTGCCGATGTATGGGGGAATGTCCCAAAAAAGAACGAATCGTATGGACGTTCAGTCCAACCGGATTGCTGTGGAATTCGCGGAGAAATTTGGCGGAGACTATGTACAGTTTTTGGCGCCCGCAGTATTTTCTTCCAAGAAAGTGAAGGATGTTTTCTTAAATGAGGAGACGATTCGATATATTTACCGCTACTTGAATCGGTTAAGAATCGCTTTGCTGGGGATCGGAGTTCCAAAAGCAGGAGAAACGGGCATATTTTATGAGCGATATCTAGATGCGAAAACGTTGAAAAGATATTTGGATCAGGGAGCAGTGGGAGAATCTGCATTAAGATTTTATGATATTCACGGAAACATGGATCCGTTTCGCAAATTTAATGAGAGAGTTGTAGGAATTGAGCAGGAGCAGCTGGAAAAGATTGAGATCAGAATCGGCATTACCGGAGGAAGCAAGAAGGCAGATGCAGTCAAGGGAGCGATTCGGGCGAATGTAATTAATACGCTGATTACAGATATTGCCTGTGCGAAAGCGATGATTGCCTCCGATGATGAAAAACAAATGGACACATAGGGAGAGTGCGAAAAAGAATTTAAACAAATGTCCTATTATAATAATTGAATATGACTATATGCCCGGTTAAGATAGAAGCATCAAGAGAACAACATGCAACGTTAGGAGGAACGCTATGAGAATTTCTTTAGGATGCGATGAAGCTGCATATGAATTAAAAATGATCATAAGAAAGCATTTGGAAGCGGCAGGTCATGAAGTGATTGACAACGGAGCCGGGGCAGGGGAAGTTGTTTTGTATCCGGATATTGCCGCAAAGACCTGTGAAAGAGTGGCGAATGGAGAATGTGACAGAGGAATCCTGGTCTGCGGAACGGGGATTGGGATGGCGATGACGGCAAATAAAATATCCGGCATACGCGCCGCTGTCTGCCATGATCCTTTTTCTGCAGAACGATCTATTTTAAGCAACAATGCCAATGTCATGTGTATGGGAGCCAGGATCGTTGCGCCGCAGCTGGCGGTTTATCTGTTAGATCTTTGGATGGGACTGACATTTCAAGATGGTCCTTCTACACCGAAAGTAGAGCGGATTATGTATTATGAAAAAGAGTTTGCAAAATAGGACGGAGGGATAGGATGGACGAAATTTTAAAAACTTCCGTCGGAGAGATGGGACTGGCGGATTTTGACTGCAGCTGTGGACGACATCATAAAATGAACATTCAAAAGCTGGTAATGGGAAAAGGAGTTTTGCATCAAATTACCGAGATTGCACAGCCGTTTCGAGAGGGGCCGATTTTAATGGTCAGCGATCAAAATACATTTCAAGCGGCGGGGAAACGAGTTTTGGAATATCTGGAGGAGGATGGATTTTCCGTAAAAAGCCTGATGTTTGATTCTAAAGATCAGATTCTGATTCCGGATGAAAGCATTGTCGGAAAAGTTTTGCTTCACATGGAAAAGGAAACGAAACTTTTGATCGGGGTAGGATCCGGAAGTATCAATGATACGGTAAAATATATTTCTTCCAGAACCGGAGTGCCATACGTGATCGTATGTACTGCTCCTTCTATGGATGGCTATGTAGCGGATGGGGCGCCGCTGATCCTGGAAGGCAAAAAGATTTCCTTTCCTGCGGCTTTGCCGTACGGGGTCTTAGGAGATACGGATGTGATGAGACAGGCGCCGGAGCGAATGATCCAGGCTGGATTCGGAGATGTGCTTGGAAAATTAACAGCCTTGGCTGATTGGAGTCTCGCAAAGCAATTACGGGGAGAGTACTATTGTCAGACTTGCGTGACCTTAGTGCAAAGAGCGCTGCAAAAAGTACTTGATCATGCAGACGGCCTTGCAAAAAGAGAAGATGATGCAGTTTTGTATCTGATTGAAGCGCTTAATTTAACAGGAGTTGCCATGGGACTGCTGGGCATTTCACGCCCGGCGTCAGGGGCAGAACATATGCTGAGCCATTACTGGGAAATGGATTTTATTGCGCAGGGAAGATTTCCGGAACTGCATGGAATCAAAGTCGGAATTGCAACTCCGATCATTGCGGATATTTTTGATCAGATGAAGGAATATATCCCTGAAGATGTGGCAAAAGAGGCTCCAAAACGAGAGATATGTGAGGAATTGCTGCGCCGTGTTCATGCGCCTGTTGATCCAAAAGAAATCGGAATCGGAAAAGATTTGTTCCATCGAAGTATTATAGAGGGGTATCAGGTGCGTGACCGCTATAGCATTTTAGCGCTGGCAGTGGAAAAAGGAAAGATCCGGGAGATTGCAGATCGTCTGACAGAGCGTATTTACGGTTAAAGGATGCGCCAGAGATTTTGCGCAGCATTTCACTCAATTGTTCAGAACAACTTGACAAAATGTAGTATAATTGATAAAAGTATTTAGCAGATACGCAAGGAGGTATATATGAAGAATTTATTGGTTGCTCAGTCAGGCGGCCCTTCCGCGGCAATTAACGCTACGATTACCGGAGTCATCGATGCAGGATTAGAGAGTAAGGAAGTAGGCCATGTCTACGGAGCCCTGCATGGAATCAAGGGAGTTCTGAATGAGAATTTTGTAATGTTAGATGAGATCTTTGAATCAAAAGAAAAAAGGAATTTGCTTGCTGTGACCCCTGCTGCGGCATTAGGATCCTGCAGATGGAAATTAAAAGATCCGAAGGAAAATGCAGCGGAATTTGAGAAGATCATCAAAGTCTTAAGGAAGAATCAGATCGGATATTTCATCTATACAGGCGGAAATGATTCCATGGATACAGTGCATAAGTTATCCGAATACTGCAAAGAACATGGAATCGACGATATTAAGGTCATGGGAGCTCCAAAGACGATCGATAACGACTTGGGAGAGACGGATCATTGTCCGGGATTTGGATCTGCCGCAAAGTTTATTGCGACAGCTTTCACAGAGATTGGCTGCGATAGCTTTGTCTATGATGTTCCTTCTGTCACGATCGTGGAAGTCATGGGAAGAAACGCAGGATGGCTGACAGCCAGCGCGGCTTTGGCAAGAACAGAACAAAGAAGAATTCCCCAGCTGATCTATCTGTGTGAGAAGGTTTTTGATGAAGAGCGTTTCTTAAGTGACGTCAGGGAAGCGTTGAAAAAAGAGAATAATATTATCATAGCAGTCAGCGAAGGCGTTAAAGACGCACAAGGTCATTATGTCGGAGAAGAGACAAAATCCGGGAAAGAAGATGCATTTGGACATAAATATCTTTCCGGCATCGGAAAATATTTGGAAGGTCTGGTAGGGGAAAAAATCGGATGCAAAGTGCGTTCGGTCGAATTGAATGTTCTTCAGCGCTGTGCAGGATATATGTTAAGCGAAACGGACATTATGGAATCCAGGAACCTGGGAGCGTTTGCCGCAATCAGTGCTGTTCGGGGAGAGAGCGGAAAGATGTCTGTGATTGAACGGATTTCCAATCATCCATATCAGGTAAAGATCAAATTAGCGGATCTTGATAAAATTGCCAATTATGAGAAAACCGTTCCGTTGGAATGGATCACAGAAGATGGAAAGGATATTAAAGAAGAGCTGATGGAATATCTTACGCCGCTGATCCAGGGAGAAGTAAAAATTCCATATGAAAACGGCGTACCAAAACATTTTATTTTATAAAA
This sequence comes from Candidatus Anaerostipes excrementavium, assembly GCA_019114985.1. GTDB lineage: Bacteria > Bacillota > Clostridia > Lachnospirales > Lachnospiraceae > Anaerostipes > Anaerostipes excrementavium. The sequence continues at coordinate 3,360 of DXEM01000040.1, read as the reverse complement.
TAGCTGAAATGAAAAATGCAGGATGAAGAGAAGTTCCATCCTGCATTTTTTATTGCTTGCTTAAATATTTTTTCTTGCTTTTCGGACTTAGGAAATATTGATTGATCTCCGCTCCGATAAAAAGGATCATCATACAAAAATAAAGCCACAAGAGTGTTAAAAGAATACTGGTAAGTCCTCCGTACATGATATTGTAAATCGAAAAATTATCGAAATACATGGAAAAGAGGAAAGATAAAATAATCCATCCAAGGGACGCAAGCAAAGCGCCGGGGAGAACCTGTTTCGTCTTAAAATTATCGCTTGGCAGGAACCGGAACATAATAATAAATACGATCATAAATACAAAAAACGCAATGAGAAAACGAATCACTGCAAATACGACATGCTGATTTTCCAATACCGGCTGAAAACGATAAAGCTGCATCAGAAGGGAATTCCCAAAGAGCAGCAAAATCATGCCTAAAAGGACAGCAACTGCTACCAGACCGATATAAATACTGGAGATAAAACGCAGTACAAAATAGTTCCTCTTTTCTTCAATTTCATGAATCGTATTTAATCCGGTCATCATGGACAAAATACCCTTGGAAGCAGACCATAATAAGGTCAAAATCGTGAGGGACATATAGGTGGTCGTCAGTTTCCCATTCAGCGAATGGATGATCGGTATAACGGCTCCGCTGTATTGCTCCGGCAGATAAGTTTCCACCAGATTGATCATATCCTGGGGCGTGATCGGGAAAAAACGCATCAGGCTAAGCACAACGATCAAAAACGGAAAAAATGATAAAACAGTAAAGAAAGCTGCCTGAGCGGAAAAAGCGGTGATATGATCTTTCTGCGCTTTTTCAATAATAGATCCAATCATAGAAATCATTTTTAGCATAGTAGATACCCCTTTATGTTGATAGGAACGACTGCGTTTTCATATTAGCATAATCGGTAAAAATATACAAGTTTTGGAAGCATTGGAGGATTGATATTCGGGTAGTAAGCATATATAATAATATATTACCGAAAAATCAAAAAATAATCGCAAAGCGAGGTAGAAAATATGAATATTTTTATGGGAATTATGGTGCCGTTTTTGGGAACGGCCGCAGGTGCTGCAGGGGTTTTCTTTTTAAAAGGAGAGATAAACTCGCTGACTCAAAAACTTTTGTTAGGATTTGCTTCCGGAGTTATGGTAGCGGCATCTGTCTGGTCTTTGCTGATTCCGGCAATGGAAATGTCAGAAGGAATGGGGAAACTTGCATTTATACCGGCAGCGGCAGGTTTTTTGGCTGGAATTCTCTTTTTACTTCTAATGGATCACTGTGTCCCCCATCTGCATCTAGACCAAGAGGAGCCGGAAGGACCGGAGAAACCGAGGAAATCTCTTGCAAAATCTACAATGCTGGTTCTTGCAGTAACAATGCATAATATTCCGGAAGGTATGGCGGTGGGCGTTGTATATGCGGGAGCAGTGGCAGGAAATATGGAGATTTCGATTGCAGGCGCAATGGCCTTGTCCGTGGGAATTGCGATTCAGAATTTTCCTGAGGGAGCAATCATTTCCATGCCTTTGATCGGATCCGGAATAGGAAAATGGAAAGCCTTTTTATACGGCGTATTGTCAGGTGTCGTAGAACCGATCGGAGCCTTTTTGATGATTTTGTTCGCGTCAAGATTAATGCCGGCGCTGCCATATTTGTTATCTTTTGCAGCTGGCGCAATGATTTTTGTCGTAGTAGAAGAATTAATTCCGGAATCATCCCAGGGAGAACATTCGAATTTGGGGACAATAGGCTTTGCCGCAGGGTTTGTCATTATGATGATATTAGATGTGGCGCTGGGATGATCAGGCAGGGGCCTGAAAACCACGACGAAATGTGGTATATAAATCTAAAAAAACAATAAACAAAATCTAAAAACTTCTTGACAAAGAAAATTGTATCTATTAGAATTAAATACAAGTTAAGAGGGGACAACAGGTGGATTGTTACTGGTAATGCAGGCTAGACCAGCTAAGAGATTTTGGGAAAGAGAACTCTATGGGCAAGGTCTATTTTTTATGCTGTTTTCTGTCTTTAAAATCTTAGGCATGGGGTGGATGCTGTGAAAATTACAAAAGTTATCAATAATAATATTGTAGTTTCAAGAGATGACAGCCATCGAGAAGTTGTGCTAATGGGAAAAGGACTTGGTTTCCAGAAGCGGATTGGCGATGTGATCGAAGCAAAGAAGGTCGAGAAGACTTATATTATGAAAGATCACGGTATGCTTCATCGGTTTCAGGAAATGGCGGCTAATATCCCGATTGAGCGTTTGAAAGTATGCAATGAGATTATTCAATACGCAAAGGATCGTCTGCAGAAGAATATTAATGACAATATTTATATTTCCTTGACGGATCATATTAATTTTGCGATTGAGCGTGTACAGCTTGGAGTTCCCTTTCAGAATCCATTTTTGTGGGAAATTAAGAAGTTTTATTATCAGGAATATATCATCGGCAAAGCAGCCATTGGAATGATTGAGAAAAAGCTCGGGGTAACATTGCCTCAGGATGAAGCTGCATTTATTGCGCTTCATATTGTGAATGCCGAGTTGGATCTGGATATGACAGAGATGGTATCGATGACAAAACTTGTGGATCACATTTTAGAGATTGTTGATGAATGTTTTGGAGATCAGATTAATAAGGATTCTGTTTTCTACGAAAGATTCATTACGCATTTGAAATTTTTTGCACAGCGGATCTTTGCCGGAAAAGAGGTAGAGAGCGATGATACGGAATTCCAGGATATTATCCGGAATAAGTATCAGGATTGTATTGACTGTGTTGAGAAAATTAAGGCTTATATTAAAGATACATGCAATCATGATGTGACGGATGAAGAGATGATGTACCTTACGGTGCATGTGAAGAGAGTCACTACAAAGAAATAAAAGTTTATATTTGAATATATCAGGATTGTTACTGGTAATGCAGGCTAAACTTGATTTGAGCGTTGGATCCCCCGGGGATGAACTGCGCGTTTCCTTTCAGACGGAGTCTGCCGGCTTTTAGCTGGTATTGGGAATGCTGTTAAGCATTTCTTTTGAAGCGATGTCAAAGGGAGAGGCGAAACCGAGGAGATGATATGGTCAAATCAGGTTTTTTTGTATTTGAAAGATCTTTTATAAGTTCTTTCAGGCAGAGGAGAGACCGCCTCTGTGAACATATAAATAGCTTAATATTTTTAGAAAAGGAGGAATATGAAAAATGGTAGGAATTATTCTTGCTACACATGGCGATTTTGCCAAAGGGATCCTGCAGTCCGGATCTATGATCTTCGGTGACCAGCCGAATGTTGCGGCTGTAACATTACAGCC
>DXEM01000005.1 GCA_019114985.1 Candidatus Anaerostipes excrementavium | reverse complement strand
CCCAAAGGGGTTAAGGTAACGCCGTTTGTGTGCGTATTCAGTTTTTAACACATTCCCTGTCTATCCGCTGTCCGCAAAACCATTGATTTTATTAGCTTTTTGCCGCTATCGCTATCACACCTCATTATTTGACCGCCCCGGTTGGAATGAAATGATAAGGCTTTCGGAAGCCGGAAAGGTCAAAACGGTTATCGTCAAAGATATGTCCCGCATGGGGTGCAATTATCTGAAAGTCGGCTACTATACCGAGAGTTTCTTTGCGGAGCGTGATATTCGCTATATCGCAATCAACGACGGAGTAGACAGTGACAAAGGCGATAATGAATTTACCCCTTTCCGTAATCTGTTCAATGATTTTTACGCACGCGATACAAGCAAAAAAATCCGCGCAGTCATGCGGTCAAAGGGCAATGCCGGAGAACATCTTTGTACCAATCCGCCCTATGGGTACAGGAAAGATCCAGACGACAAAAAGAAATGGATTGTAGACGAGGAAGCTGCCGCTGTGGTAAAGAAAATTTTTGATTTGTGTATTGCCGGAAAAGGACCCAAGCAGATAGCAAAAGCGCTAACAGCGGACAAAGTGTTGACAGTCAAAGCCTACTATGCAAAGCGTGACGGAAAGGCTATGCCGGATAATCTCTATCGTTGGGATTACAAATCCATAGCGGGGATATTGGAACGCCCAGAATATACAGGGTGTACAGTCAATTTCAAAACCTATTCCAAATCCCACAAGCTGAAAAAACGTCTGCAAAATGCGCCGGAAAATTACCGTATCTTCCCCAACACGCAACCTGCGATTATCGAGGAACAGGTATTTGAGAGGGTGCAGGAATTAAGGGCAAACAAACGCCGCCCTACAAAGACAGGACGGCAAGGCTTATTCTCCGGCTTGCTTTATTGCGCTGACTGTGGCGAAAAGCTGTACTTTTGCACAACAAACAGTTTTACGCCCAAACAAGAGCATTATGTCTGCTCCAACTACAAGAGCAATACAGGTACTTGTTCCGCGCATTTTATCCGAGAAGAAACCTTAAAGCTGTTCGTCCTGCAAAGGATATTTGATGTAACGGCTATGTTCTTTGACGATATACAGAGATTTCAAAACATGGTTTATCAGCAGAGGTTTGAGGAAGCAGAAAAAGCAGTAAAGCGGCAAAAGAAAGAATTAGAACAGGCAAGGAAACGGATTACCGAACTTGACCGTATTTTCAAGCGGATTTACGAGGACGACATCAACGGCACAATCAGTCACGAGCGATTTTTGAAACTGTCCGCCGAGTATGAAGCGGAACAAAAGGAACTGACAGAGTTTGTTAAGACGGAGCAAGCCGCCGTTGATACCTACGAGCAGGATAAAACAGACTTTGACAGCTTCGCCGCCGTTATCCGCAAGTATGTGGGAATACGAGAATTAACGCCTGCTATCGTCAATGAGTTTGTAAAGAAAATCATTGTTCACGCGCCGGATAAGTCCAGCGGACACCGCAGACAGAAGATTGAAATTGTCTGGAACTTTATCGGGGAACTGGAACAGGGCGAGGACGAACAGACCATTGAACGACAAAGAAAAAGCAGAACGGCATAGCCTTTTGACTATGCCGCCCTGCGATATTGAAATTGCTTCCTTATAGGTGTGCGCGTTTTCGTGATATCTTCCTTTTTCTTTCCTATATGTATTTTTCTCACTTCATAAAAACAGCTTCAACTGCTCATATTCGGTTTCTTTTTTCAATTCTGCCGGCCTTTTCCTCAAAATATGTTCTGCGGATCGCTTATCCCATATCCAATTCTCTACCTCTTCTTTTTCAAGAATCAAAGGCATACGGTCATGGATCGGTTCGACAGAAGCATTGGCATTTGTGGTCAAAATCACAAATCGATTCTGTCCCTGAAATGACTGAAAACATCCTGCCATAAACATCACATTTCCATTCTCCCGCTCAAAAGTATATTTTTCTTTTGTTTTTGTCCATTCATAAAATCCTTTTGCCACAATAACGCAGCGTCTGTAAAGAATACTTTCTCGGAACATTCTTTTCTCCATTGCACTTTCCGCTCTGGCATTGATGACCAGACCTTGGCCGTCAAAACGAGGGAATCCCCAAATCATCTGATCTGCAGTTAAGATCGAATTTCCTGCTCGTAAAACGAGAGCTGCCTCTGACGGATAGACATCCCCATCCTTTCCAAACCATTGCCTTTCATTAAAATCCGGGAACTCTCCCAGGCTTTGGATCGTTCCTTTATCAATATAGTATCTTCCGCACATGATTTCTTCCTTATATCTTATCTTTCATCAGTTCGTACATTTCTTTTTCTGTCTGTATAGCGTCCATTTTCGCTTTGAATTCTTCATTGCTGAACATTTTTACAAGATTGTATAAAATATCGTTGATGCTGTCTGCACTGATTACGCTCAAACCAATCACATAAGTGACAGCCTTATCCTTATGATCCAAGAACAAGACCGGTTGTTTCAAACGGACAAAACTGATTCCTTCCTTGACCGCTCCTTTCCAGGCTTCTGCGTGAGGAATTGCAAGATCCGGATAAATGACAACATAGTCTCCGTTTTCCCGAATATTATCGACCATTGCCTCGATATAAGATTCCCTCACCATCCCGGTTCGGTATAATAGCTGTCCTGAAATCCGAACTGCATCTTCCCATGATTTTGCCGATACATTCAAAGAAATCCCTTCTTCCATTAAAAAAGACTCTCCTTCTTTTTTGGCGACTACTTCCCTTTTCTTCTCCTTTGGTAATTTCTTTTCCTCCTGCATCTGCTCCAGAATATCCATGGCTGTCATGCGGATCTGATAGATCTCTTCTTTGTTTAAGATAGGGCCATTGATCTTGATGCATGGAATCTCTTTGCATTGATATGGCACCATGGAAATGATCATTTTTATCTTACTTGTGTCTATGTCTATATTTTCATGGGAAGCCCTGATCTCTGCAATTTCTAAAATGTCATCAAAATACGCCATTTCTGTCTCAAACAGCTTCATGGTTCCCCTTCCCATGGCTCCTACCAGCATTACGGGAATTTTTTGCTCCTTTGCCTGTTCCATTTTTTTCTTCTCCACCATCGAGGCAAAATACATGGTAAGAAAAGAGATTTCATCTTTTTGAAAATTTTTTCTAATATAACGTTCCAGTGGTTTCACACAATCCGCAACTACTTGAAAAATCTCCGGATATTTTCTCTCAATTTCCTCACCAAAAGGATTTTTCAGACATTCTCCGGATCTTGCCCGATAAATCGCTGATTTCATATGGTCTACCAATACATCATACAAGCCAAAGTCTAAATAAAAACTAATATGAAAGCTCTCACAAATACGATAAATGGCTTCTCCTATAATGACAGGAATGGCGATCTCATCTACATTGGTCGTACTGCTTTTTAGATAGCTCTTCCTTCGCAGACATTGTACAAAATGTTTCTTTTCTGACTCCGGAATCGTAATAGAACAGGCATTTCCAACACGATCCAATATGTTTCTGCTAAATTCATATTTCGAACTTTTCTTTATGGAATCGTCCATTTCATCCAGATACTTTCCTTTTGATAACCTTTTCAAAAGGATTAGAATCTCAAATACAACTTCCATAAAAGAAAAATCAGAGAAATAAAAGCCATGTTTGTTTTCTTCTTCTGCAACAATTTTTTGAATCACCGGCATCCTGTCTTCATATTCCAGTTCTCGAAGCAGCAAATGATTAAAAACATCCCAAATTTCTCCGTTTTTATAATTGGAATAATCCGGATTTAACTCCATAAGTTTTAAAATTCCATTCCGAATATCCATTTCTTTGCCTTTGACCTTATACCCTTTTTGAACTTGGGAGCTTAATTCCATCTGTCCAGAAGAAAACCAGTCTTTTAATTCGTTGAGATCTGCAATCGCTGTATTCCTGCTGATCTTTAGACGCTCAGATAATTCTGCTGCTGTCACATATCCTTCTCGATTCATCAAAATCATGGCGCAGATTGTCTTTCGCTCCTCTCCATTCAGCCGATAAATATAAAAATCTGCTTTCATTAAAAATTTTTTTAAATCATCGTATAGACGATCTGGTTTTTCCTGAAAGTCAAGAAACCCCGCTTCATCCGGCATTAACGGCGGCAATCCTTCCGCGCACAGCTCATCATTCAATTCACGGATCCATTTTCGGACCATTCTCTCAGATACATGAAATTGTTTTGCAAGATACAACATATCTATTTTCTGCCGCATCATCACGCTTGTTAAGATTCTGCTGCTTTTGTAATCCATGTTCTGATCCTCCTTACGATCCTATATGCTCCTTAATCCAATCACAGATCAAATCAGCGATTTCATCACTGTTATCTTCCATCATCAGCGCATGGGTATTGCCTCGGATTCCAAGTTTTGGAAGTTCCATCCAGGTACTGTCACCGCCCATTTCCAATATCTTATGATGAAGGTTTCTCATACTTCCTTCCCATGCAAATGCTCCCGGCCATTTATATCCGTCGATACAGTATGCATCTCCCAGAAAATCACCATATACAAATAAAAACGGAATATCTCTAAAAACAGATACATCTGTTTTATCTACATCCAAATCAGAGGAACTTTCCACCATGATGATCCCTTTTATATTTTCTGCATTTTTCAGTGCGGCCTCCAGTGAAAACAGGCCTCCCTGACTATGGGCCAAGACGATCATTCCATCTTTCATACTGGAAAAATATTCGTCATAAGCTGCCTGCACCATGGCATTTGATGTTGTCCATCTTGGCACATGCTGCTTCATAAATTGATCATATTTGCTGTAATCAAATCGGCTGCCTTCATAAGGGACTCCCGCTTTCGGACCCAGACGATAAGTTGTCCACCGTTCTCCATAGCTGTTAAACATTGGCGGTCCCTCATTGATCTCCGGATATTGTGCCCAGGAAGACCGCCCACGCTCTACTCCGTCAGAAACATTGACATTCAAACCATTTTGCAAAAAACGAAACTCCCACCCAGGCCGTCCATCCTGTGTACTTTCCCACAATGCACCGGTAGCGCCGCCTCCATGAATCATACATACCGGATACGGAATCACCGGATGTTCTAATCTGGTATATTGTACATACATTTGTCCTGCCTGAAAATCTCCATTGGGATCGTAGGTCACCGGAGGGCCTCCCGGCCAAAATCTTGTCTCCACCGGAGCACTTCCTTCAATCGTAACTTTTCTGCCTCCAATGTGGTAACTGCCTTTGGATATGATGCTGACTGGCTTCATAAATTATCACCTCATTTTTTTCTATGTATCCTTTATGATACCACTATTTCTACTCCATTTCAAAATGGAAGCATTCAAAAAAGTCTCTGCAAAAATAAGATTCTTCTTATCTTTGCAGAGACAGGACCATGTATCATCTTACACTGACTGTTTTCAATTCAAATCGATCTCCCCGATGTCTCGACTTTGAATATTCAAAAATCCGTCCATCGTCCAGAAATGCGACTTGTTCTACTTCTAAGATAGGAAAACAATGTCCTATCTTTAAGTACTCTTCTTCTTTTTTGGTAGGAAGGGATGCCCGTACAATGCGATGAGCACTGTTAATCTTCAATCCTAAATCCTTCGTAATATATTGATAAATCGAGTTCTCCAAGATTTCTCGTTTTACTCCCGGTATCACTTGGATAGGCATATACGTATATTCAACGACATGCGGTTCTCCTTCAGAACATCTGGTTCGTTCAATATAATACACAAAATCTTCCTGATCGATTTTAAGCTTTTGCGCTACATTCTCCGGCGGATTCATAACTTGGAATTCATGGATAACAGAGGTAACATTCCTGTGTCCTTCCGTACTGGCAAAACCGGCAAATTGACTGGAAACGGATTGAGAATGTTCGTTTTTTTGAGGCAGAGTTATATTTTTTACAAAAGTTCCTGCGCCTCTTCGTTTCACAATCAATCCCTGACTTACCAAAAGATCCATCGCTTTCTTTACCGTAATCCGGCTTACGCCATAAAATTCGCACATTTCCGACTCAAATGGAAGCTGTTCATTTGGCTTATATACACCGGCTTCTATCTTTTCTTTCATATCAATTGCAATATTTTCATATTTCGTCAATTTGCTTCCCTCCATCCTTTTTCTTGTTACAGCATACTTTAGGATCTATATATCATAGTTTTCTACAAATAACTTATAACTTTTTTTGAAAAAGTACAGTCTTATTATACACAATATATTGGTTGGAAGCAAAAAGTTCATATGATAAATTTAACTATTGATAACTGTCTTTGGCAATAAACCCATTTTCCGCTGTAAGCTTTTTCAGCCATTCCCCTGATTTTTTTACTGTTCTTTTCTGTGTTTCCAAATCAAGTGCGATAAAACCATAACGATTTTTATATGCATTATTCCATGACCAGCAATCGATTCCGGTCCATGCGTGATATCCAAAACAATTACTTCCTTCATCCATCGCCTTTTTCAATTCTATGAGATGTTCTTCATAAAAATCAATTCGGTAATCGTCTTCTATCTTTCCTTCTTCATTAATATACTGTTCTTCCCCTTCAACTCCCATACCGTTTTCAGAAATAAACCATGGAATGTTATCATAATTTTCCTGTACATTTTTCGCAATATCATAAATTGCCTTTGGATAAATCTCCCATCCCCTGTGAGGATTGATTCGTTTTCCAGGCATATCATATTCTTCATAATATTGTTCCGGTGACCAGGTGTCTGCCTCAAGCGGATGCTTTCTTGTCTGGACACGTTTCGGATGATAATAGTTTACTCCCAGGAAATCTACCGTATTGTTTTTTATAATTTCAAGTTCTTCTTCTGTCTGATCCCATAAAACATTGTTTTCTTTCATAATGGAAATCATTTCTTCCGGAAATACACCATGTACTGCCGGTTCCAGGAAACTTCGATTATAAAATGCATCCACAATTTTAGATGTTTCCTGATCTTCTTTTGAATCTGTCGCAGGATACGCAGGAGTCAGATTCAGAATATTTCCGATTTTCCCGCCGCACATTTGATGGAATGACTGAATGGCTTTTGCGCTGGCAAGATTCAGATTATAGATAACCTGCATGGCTTCTTTTCCTTTATTTTCATAATTCGGATAGTGGAATCCACACAAATATCCTGCCTCCGGTATTACCATCGGCTCGTTAAAGGTTGTCCAATACTCTACCTGATTTCCGAAAAGACGAAATGCTGTTTCTGCAAATTTCACATATAAGTCTACGACATGTTTGCTTTCCCATCCGCCGTACTGCTGAAATAATTTGATCGGCAAATCAAAATGATGAAGATTCAGCACAAGCCGAATATCATTTTTTTTGCACTCATCAATCAAATCTTGATAAAAAGCCGCTCCTGCTTCATCCGGCTCCCCTGTTTCCAAATCTTTGATTAAGCGAGACCATTGAATCGAAGTCCGGAAGGAATTCATTCCGATTGATTTCATCATTTTAACATCATCCTTATAATGATGATAAAAGTCTGTAGCAATCGTCGGCCCGACCTGATGGAAAAAATCTTCTTTTTTCGTTCGGTACCAATAATCCATCACATTTTCATGTGGCTTATCAAACATTCCTTCCATCTGAGGTCCGCTCATTGCAGCTCCCCACCAAAAATTCTCCGGAAACAAAATTTTTTTGTCCATATGCTTACTTCCTTCCTGTCTGTTCGTTTAAAATAAGACATGCCGCTCCAATCAGCCCGCAGTCTTCTCCTAATGCTGCAGGAATAACTTTGACATGATCTTTTAACGTATCATACACTTTCTGCTTTGTTCTTATCTCTATTTCATCTATAAAGCCCGGTATTTTCAGCGCCACACTGCCGCCTAAAACGATAATTTCCGGGTCTAATATTCCATACAATATACCAAGGAAATTGGATAAATACTCATATACATCTTCCAAAATCCGGGATGCAGTTTCATCCCCGTTCTTTGCCATTTGATATACTTCACCTGCATGCGCTGCAGGGATGCCGGCATCATTGGCTCTTTTTGTAATCGCTGTTCCGCTGACAATCGATTCAATGGATCCTTTTTTCAAATCTCCCTGAGCCGGCCCGTTTTTCCATAAAATCGAATTTGCTACTTCCTGCGCAAATCCTCTTGCTCCATGAAATATTTTTCCATTGATACAAAATCCAGCGCCGACGCCGGTTGAAATTGTTAAAAACTGTACGAAACCTTTTCCTTTTCCGGCACCGATGACTGCCTCTGCCAAACATGCAAGATTAGCATCATTTTCCAGGCATACCGGGACACCGGTGATTTCCTCCAAGCGTTTGCTCAGAGGAAATTGGTGCCATCCAATAAGATTAGGCGGAGTTAATACGGTGCCATGTATCAAATCTAAAGGTCCCGGGCAGGAAATTCCGATTCCTTCGATTGGGTATTCAAATTGTAAAAGAATTGTCCGGATCTTTTGCAGTGTATGTTCCGGGTTTTCGCTATCTGTAGGAAATTGTACTCGATCTAATATTTTATAGTTTTCATCAATCAAAGCCACTCTTGTATTGGTTCCTCCAATATCGATTCCTGCCGCATATCTCATTATTTTTTCTCCTTATAACTGCCGCTTATCTTCTTACTTGTTATTATGTATCATCTTGCAAAGATCAATAAATTCATCTGCCAGAACCTGGAAAGTCTCCGCTGACATCATCTGATCTTCCGCGTGAACTAATAAAAGTCCCATTTCCAGAGAATCACCGGATGCTTCTTTCTGGATCATCTCTACATGTACTTTATGCCCTTGCGCATAACATTCATTTCCCTGAGCGATCAGTTTTTTCGCTTCTTCATACTGCCCTTCTTTTGCTTTGTGAATCGCTTCAATATAGCATGACTTTGCAGTTCCTACGTTGGAAATTATTTCAAAACAAGTTAATTCCATACCTTCCATAACAAACTATTCTCCTATTAAATCTAAAGCAAATTGAAGAACTTTCTTTCCGTTCATTGTTCCATAATCTCTCATATCAATGACTTCAACCGGGATTCTGCCGTTAGAGATCTTTTCCATTTCGGCTTTCTGGTATCCCACCTGAGGCCCTAACAAAAGAACGTCGGCCTGATCTACTTCGTTTGCAGCTTCTGCCACAGATTTCGCTCCAATCTTTGCTTCGATTCCTGCTTCTTTTGCTGCTGCCTGCATTTTCTGTACCAGCAAACTTGTTGACATTCCTGCATTACATACCAATAAAATATTTTTCATGATCGAACTCCTCCTAAATAATTTTAAGCTTCTTCTGCTTCTCCTTCTGTCATCTGTTTTTCCACAATTTTGTCATTGATCTTAACAAACGGCAGATATAATAATACTCCGATTATGATAATAAGCAGCTGTACGATGACGGCTCTCCAATCTCCTGCTGTTGCTAAATAAGCATTTACAAGGGGCGGGGTTGTCCATGGAATATATACTACACAAGGATTCATAAAACCAATCGCCGTAGCCGCGTATGCAACAGCAATTCCGATTGCCGGCAAAAGCACAAATGGAATCATCAGTGCAATATTATATACGATCGGATAACCGAAGATGATCGGTTCATTGATGTTGAAGATACCAGGTGCAAGTCCTAATTTTGCAATACTCTTTGATACTTTGTTTTTACTGAATAAGAGAGTAACGATTATAAGTACGATGGTTGATCCGGATCCTCCGATCATTCCAAATGTAGGAACAAAAGCAACGTTCATGATATTCGGAATCGCCTGATGGTTTGCATATGCCAGCATATTTTCGTTGATATTTGCAATCAGCAATGGCTCCAGCAATGTTCCGTAAATAACTGTCTGGTGAATTCCAAGGGTAAACAAAAAGTTTCCAAGGCTGTATAAGAACAATACGCCAACCAAACTTGTATTTACTTTTCTTAATGGCTCCTGAATAAATTGTGAAATCAATGCAACTAAATTTGTATCAAATGAAACATATAAAATCGTAGATATAATTCCCCAGAATGCCAATACAAGGATAACCGGAATCAAAACGTTGAATGAATTTGAAACAGCCAGCGGAATATTATCTCCAAGCTTAATCTTTAATTTATCAATACTGGAAATATTGATGAATAATTCTGCGGTAATCAAACCGATGATAATTCCTGCAAATAATCCTGTCGTTCCAATGTTGCTATATCCGAGTACTCCTGTTGTCGCAACTGCTTTTTCTGCATTTAACGGTGTCACTTCTAAAACATTCGGCATCATTACAACCAGACTGGAAAGTGCGATCAGCGCTGCTGCAAGCGGATTTTCAAATCTTCGGCTCTGTGAAAGCATATAAGCTACGATTGGCGCAACCAAAAGTCCTGAAATATTTAAAGTTCCGTTTGTGATAACCGTTCCCCAATACTGTGCATTTTCCAGTGCTGCTCCTTTCAAAATAAACGGAAGCACGACATTGTTTACTAAAACAGCCAGACCAGCCAAAATATAAAGCGGCATAATCGTTGCAAAGGTATCTCGCAGCGCTTTTAAATGAATCTGCCCTCCGACACGCATGGCTACGTTAGAAAACTTGTCAATAAATTTGTTGTTTCCTCCCATTTGTAATCCTTCTTTCTCATAAAATATGTTTTTTGGTTCTAAAAGATATATCTTTATTTAGACAATATCATATCTTTTTAAGTTTGTCAATTCATTCGATCACTTTCATGATTGTGCCTAAAAAAAGGCATTTTTTTTGTATAATTTTCACAACTATCATCTATCTTCCTTTTATTTTGTACTTTCTTTTGATTTCATCTTTATTTTTTCTTTCATTTACCGTATATTAATAGAGGAAAAGAAGATTTTCATATCTTCATGAACTTTTTAACATTGGATAAGTGAGGTAATAAGAATGGAAGAATTAAAACCGATCAAAGAAGGGAAAGTACGTGAGATCTATGATAACGGCGACAGCCTGATCATGGTTGCTACCGATCGTATTAGCTGTTTTGATGTGATTTTAAAAAATAATGTAACGAAAAAAGGAACTGTTTTGACACAGATGTCTAAATTCTGGTTCGATATGACAGAAGATATCCTGCCAAACCATATGATCTCTGTAGATGTAAAAGACATGCCGAAATACTTCCAGCAGGAGAAATTTGATGGAAACAGCATGATGTGCCGTAAATTAAACATGCTGCCAATCGAATGCATCGTCCGCGGCTATATCACAGGAAGCGGCTGGAACAGCTATCAGGAAAACGGTACGGTATGCGGCATCACACTTCCGGAAGGCTTGAAAGAATCTGACAAACTGCCGGAACCGATTTATACTCCTTCTACAAAAGCAGAAATCGGTGATCATGATGAGAACATTTCTTTTGAACAGAGCATTGACGTGCTGGAAAAGGAATTCCCGGGAAAAGGACAGGAATATGCCGAGAAGCTTCGTGACTATACCATCGCATTATATAAGAAATGTGCAGATTATGCATTGAGTCACGGCATCATCATCGCAGATACGAAATTTGAGTTTGGTCTGGATGAAGATGGAAATATCATCCTCGGTGATGAGATGCTGACTCCTGACAGCTCCCGCTTCTGGCCGGCAGACAGCTACGAGCCGGGACACGGACAGCCATCTTTCGATAAACAGTTTGCCCGTGACTGGTTAAAAGAAAACGAACACGACTGGGAACTCCCACAGGAAATCGTTGATAAAACTGTTGAAAAATATCTCCAGGCATATAAGATGCTGACAGGAAAAGATTTATAAACAAAACAGAGACGTTCGTCAAAGTAATTTTTGACTGACGTCTCTTTTTTTGTTCTATGCAATTCCTTTCCGGTTATTCAAATGCAAAATACATTGTTTTCGCACAAAGTAAAAACAAACGGCCTGCATAAGAATCGTAAAGATCCACGATCCCGGATAAGAGATAAAGAGAAAATGCAGTGATCTATGCTGTGGGAAGAATCCATAGATCCATAGGATTCTGGTACCTACCGTTCCGATGATTGATAAAATCATTGGTACAGCAGAATGTCCCATCCCGCGAAGCGCTCCCGGAATCAGATCCATGATGCCACACAGAAAATAGGGAACCGTAGTAATGGACAAGATTTCCAATCCACATTGAATGACATCCATATCCGCCGTGTAAATTTGCAGGAGTCTGGATCCAAACACATAGGCTCCAACACCTAGAAATGCTGCTGCACCAGCTGATAAAATGATGCAATCTAAAAACACACGGTCCATTCTTTTTTGTTTGCCCACGCTGTAATTTTGACTGGTAAAGCTCATGCACGCCTGCGTTACTGCATTCACTGATACATATAAAAATCCCAGAATATTATTGGCAGCTGTATAGCCTGCCATCGCCGTGGCTCCGAATGAATTAACCGAGGACTGCAGCATCGCATTGGAAAAATTAATGACCGTGCTCTGGATACCGGCAGGAATTCCTACCTGAAAAATACGTTTTAAATATTCTATTTTTACCGTAAGCTTAGAAAATCGAAGCTGATAACTGCTCTCCGCTTTGTAAAGACACCGAAGAACAAGAAGAGAAGAAACCAGCTGTGAAGCTACGGTTCCAATTGCCACACCGGCTACGCCCAAGGGTACTGCAATGACCAGCAATAAATCCAGCGCCACATTCGCCATACCGGCTGCAATCAGAAAAAGCAATGGCCTTTTTGTATCTCCTACCGCTCTTAAAATCGCGGCGCCATAATTGTAAAGCATAAAAAATGGCATCCCCATAAAATAGATCCGCATATAAATCGCAGATTGTCCGATTACATCACTCGGCGTATCCATTAAACGAAGTGCGAAACCAGATGCCCCGATTCCAATGAACGCCATCATAATTCCGCTGATCAGTGCAAGTGTGATTGCCGTATGTACTGCTTCTGACATTTCTTTGTCACGTCCTGCCGCAAAATATCTTGCCGCCAGGACATTGGCTCCAAGAGAAATTCCAATAAACAAATTTGTAAAAATATTGATCAAAGCTGTCGTAGAGCCTACCGCTGCAAGAGCTTGTCTTCCGCTGAATCTTCCTACAACGATGATATCCACCGCATTAAACATCAGCTGCAGGATACTGGAGAGCATCAACGGAAGAGAAAAAGAAATCAGCTTGTCCATGATCGACCCATTGCACATATCAATTTCAAATTTATTCCCATTCGTTTTTGTTTTCATAGAATCTCCATTCCGCTGTCTATTGATCGACGGCATACTTTGTTTCTAAATATTATTTTACCACGCTATCTGGTTTTGGGATAGTTTCTTTTTTGCATCAAAAAACCCCTTAAGCATATTTGGTGATTACCTTATCTGCTTAAGGGGAAGCATCTCATAGGTCTTCTGTGACCTCTTTTTGAATTCTGCTCATTTATTCAGCAAAATTTCCTGTATACAATTGATAATATTTTCCTTTCGCATCGATCAGCTCATCGTGAGTACCACGTTCAATAATCCGACCTTGCTCCATAACCATAATACAATCAGAATTCTTGACCGTGGAAAGACGATGGGCGATCACAAAAGTCGTACGTCCTTTCATCAATGCGTCCATACCTTCCTGTACCAGTTTTTCTGTACGGGTATCAATCGAGGAAGTTGCCTCATCCAAAATCAGCGCAGGCGGATCTGCTACTGCTGCACGGGCAATGGCAAGAAGCTGTCTTTGTCCCTGGCTTAGATTTGCGCCGTCTCCGGTCAGCATCGTCTGATAACCATCCGGCAAACGCCCAATAAACCCATCTGCATTGGCGAGTTTCGCCGCATTGATGCACTCTTCGTCTGTCGCATCCAATTTTCCGTAACGGATATTGTCCATGACAGTTCCGGTGAATAAATGGGTATCTTGCAGCACAATTCCCAAGGAACGGCGCAGGTCTGACTTTCTAATCTTATTGATGTTGATGCCGTCATAACGAATCTTTCCGTCCGCAATATCATAAAAACGGTTGATCAGATTCGTAATGGTCGTCTTTCCTGCTCCCGTCGCACCTACGAAGGCAATCTTTTGTCCCGGCTGAGCAAAAAGTGTGATATTATGCAGAACCATCTTGTCATCTGTATATCCAAAATCTACGTCATCTAAAACAAGACTTCCTTCCACTTTGTGATAAGTAATCGTTCCGTCAGCTTTATGCGGATGCTTCCACGCCCACACATTGGTCCGTGTGGAAGATTCGATCAAATTGCCGTCTCGATCTTCTTTTGCATTGACCAGCTCAACATAACCTTCGTCCGCTTCCGGTTCCTGATCCATCAAATCAAAAACACGCTGAGCGCCGGCTGCGGCATTGACAACAAAGTTAATCTGCTGGCTGACCTGGGTAATCGGGTTCGTAAAACTTTTGTTCAAACCGACAAAGGTAACGACCGTACCGATCGTGACTCCTGCCAGTCCATTGATACCTAAAATCGCTCCCACGATTGCCATCAGCACATAACTGATCCATCCAATATTGGCATTTACCGGCATTAAAAGGTTGGCATATCCGTTCGCTTTATTTGTGCTGTTCCTAAGCCTTTCATTAACTTTATGGAAATCTGCCATCGCGGCTTCCTCATGACAAAAGACTTTTACGACCTTTTGTCCATCCAACATCTCCTCAATGAAGCCATCTACTTTTCCCAAATCAACCTGCTGATGAACATAGTAACGTCCGGACAGGCTGGAGAAATTTTTTGTCACCGATAACATAACCAATGCTGTCAAAATCGAAATAATCGTTAAAATAGGATTTAACACGATCATTGTGACCAACGTAGCAGTCATTGTGATTACGGAATTAATAATCTGTGGAATACTCTGGCTCAATAGCTGCCTTAGCGTATCGACGTCATTGGTATAAACAGACATAATATCACCATGGGCATGAGTATCAAAATATTTAATTGGCAGCGCCTCCATCTTTCGGAACAAGTCGTCTCTCAGATGACGCATTGTACCCTGGCTTACATTGACCATAATCCTGTTATAAGCAAATGCTGTAACAACACCTATTGCCATAACGCATGCCAGCTGAACCAAATCAGATGCAAGGCTGCTAAAATCATTGGAACCATTTGCAAGCATCGGTGTAATATAATCGTCCACTAATTTCTGCGGGAAGGTGGCGCCGACTACTGTTGCAACTGCCGTAATCAAAATACAGGCAATCACCAGCAAAAATGGGATTTTATAATAATGAAGCATATATTGAATAACCCGCTTGATAATATCTGAAGCGGAACGAAACTGAGCCTTTGTCTTTTTCTTTTTCATGAATCCATTTTCCTCCTTCCTATTCATTTATGCAGGCTGATCAAAATCACCGCTGCCTTCCAGCTGTGAATGATAGATTTCCTGATAAATCTCGTTTTCTTTCAGTAAATTCTCATGGGTATCGAAAGCGTTGATCTTACCTTCATCCAATACAAGAATCCGATCCGCAGATTCAACACTGGAAATACGCTGAGCAATGATAATCTTTGTCGTACCCGGAATCTGTCTTGCAAATGCCGCTCGGATACTGGCATCTGTTGCTGTATCAACTGCACTGGTAGAATCATCCAGAATTAATACTTTCGGTTTTTTAAGCAAAGCTCTGGCAATGCATAGCCGCTGTTTCTGTCCGCCGGAAACATTCGCCCCGCCTCGTTCAATCTTTGTCTGATAACCCTTCGGCATCCGATCAATAAACTCATCTGCACATGCTGCTATACAGGCTTCGATACATTCTTCATCTGTCGCATCCGGATTTCCCCAGCGAAGATTGTCAAGAATCGTTCCGGAAAAAAGTGTATTTTTCTGCAGCACAACGGAAACCTGATCACGCAGAACTTCTGTGTCATATTTCCGAACATCAACGCCGCCCACAGAAACGGAGCCATCATCAACATCGTACAAACGGCAAATCAAATTGACAAGGCTGCTTTTTCCGGCTCCTGTTCCCCCAATGACACCGATTGTTTCTCCGCTTTTTATATGAAGATCGATGTCTGATAATGCATTCTTTCCGCTCCCATGTTTGTAAGAAAAATTCACATGGTCAAAATCAATCCGTCCATCCGCTACTGTCATCACCGGATTTTCCGGGTCTTTCAGATCCGGGGTTTCATTCAATACTTCACTGATACGCCGAATACTGGCCAGAGACATACTGATCATAACAACGACCATAGAAAGCATCATCAAACTCATTAAAAGTGACATAATATAACTAAACAGACTCGTAAGATCTCCGGTCGTCATCGTTCCTCCAACGATAAACTGAGCGCCGAACCATGATACGGAGATGATGCAGAAATAAACAGCAACCATCATTGCCGGATTGTTAAACGCCAAAAGACTCTCTGCTTTTACCGAAAGATCGTAAAGCATTTTGGATGCTTTTGAAAATTTCAAATTCTCATGATCTTCACGAACAAAGGCTTTTACGACTCTTATTGCAGATATATTTTCCTGAACACTGGCATTCAAATCATCATATCTGCGAAAAACCTGATTAAAGATTTTTAATGTGACCACCATGATCAAACCAATCACGATAACAAGAAATACAACGGCGATCAAAAACATCGCACTTAAACGCGGACTGATGATCATACACATAACAAAGCTAAAGACCAGATTCAGCGGTGCACGTACTGCTACTCGGATCACCATCATAAATGCATTTTGTACATTGGTAATATCGGTAGTCATTCGGGTCACCAGGCCAGGCACGCTGAATTTATCAATATTGGAAAATGAAAATGTTTGAATATTCGCATAGATCGCTTCTCGCAAATTGGCAGATAATCCAGACGCAGCGCTGGCGGCTTTGCCTCCTGCCAGAGCTCCAAATATCAGGCTCAAAATAGCCATAACTATCATTACAGCGCCAAAACGATAGACAGCCGGCAGATTACCGGCTTCCAGTCCTTTATCTATGACCATAGCGGTAACAAACGGCATTAAGATCTCCATAATTACTTCAAGTGCAGTCAGACCAATACATAGAAAGGTGTCCCGCTTATACTGTTTCAGTTGTTGTAAGATTTTTTTCACGGCAGATATACCTCCTTCTTTGTTTGGATTTGTTCGGGACAAAATTGTTCGCCGCCTAATTATTTATTTGCCCATAAAAGATTTTAATGCGAATTGCTCCAAATGTGAAATTCAAATATCTTATATTCTATAAAAAAGATTTATAGTTATCTATTTTGTTTTGTTATATCTTGTCTTGCGCCCTTAAAATAAAGATGATACAATCAATAAAGTTGTTCAATTATTTTGTCAGGCACACCGATTGTAAATGGAAGGAAATTATTATGAATACCGTGCAATTAGAATGTTTCGTTACCGTAGCAGAACACCTGAATTTTTCAAAAGCATCCAAAGTACTCAAAATTACACAGCCAGCAGTGAGTCATCAAATCCACAATCTGGAAGAAGAGCTGGAGGTAAAATTATTCCATCGGACAAGCCGAAATGTAACGCTGACTCAGGAAGGTCTTCTATTTCTCGCAGATGCTCATCTGATTTTAAAGACTGCTTTATCCGCAAAGGAACGCTTGGGCAGAAATGAACGTCTCATTTCTTTTGAATTAGGGTGTCATAACCATATGGAATTGAATCTGCTGCCGCCGGTTTTGGAACAGTTAGCGAAAGAGTTTCCTCTGCTGCGCCCTTCCATCCATCAGATTCCTTTTCCTTCTATTTTTAATATGGTAGAAAACAGTCAAATCACCGCAACTTTAGGCACAAAAAATAACCAGAGAAGTTCCTCTCTTTTCTTTCAGAAACTTTCTCTGGCACCGATGGCCTGCATCTGCTCTCCGGAACATCCTCTCGCCCAGCATTCATCGCTTACAACGAAACAACTAAGCGGAAATTTCATTGGATGCTCTCCACGTCAGATTCCAGACAGTGTTTTTGCTGTCCAGAATCAGGTTTTTTTGAATTTATCACCAGAACAACGGTTGATGACCGAAGGTATCGATGAAGCACTTGCTCTTGTAAAAGCTCAAATGGGATATACTTTATATTTTGATATTCCTCCGGCGAGAGAATCAGGCGTGTGCTATATCCCTGTAACAGATCTTCCAAAGATTTCTTTTGGGATCTATTACCGAGACGACCATAAACATCCGGTTTTAAAACGCTTTCTCAACTTAATATCCCAATATTTAAGCGAACAATGCTGATTCGTTGAAAACGTTATTCCGTCTTTTTTCGGATTTCACCCACCAATTTATATACCGTTGTTGCCGGACACATTTTTGATGGAGTATTTTTACCTTCTCTTATGCACTGTTGATATTTCTGAGCAGCAATTTGCAGTGCTTTATTTTCATCTCCATGTTGACGGAGGCGCCGGTACATATCCAAATCTGCTTTAGAATAATTCTGACCAGTTTTTGTCTTATATAGTTTGCTAAATTTTGAACAACACGTCCATGATTCAGAAATAACCGGCATTCTTCCAAAGTAAGCGAACATCCAGATTTCAAAGCATGGATTCGACCATCCTACATTAATTCCACTTTTTTCTGCATCACTGATAATCTGATCAAAATTATGAACTTGATCACGATCGAATACAATCCACGGAATACGACGTACCGCACGCTGTTCTCTTGTTCTCCTATTCCCCATTCTGTCTTTACGTGCCATTCATTATCCCTCCTAAAAAAAATCAATTGTCTTTAAGGATGGAATAGCTCCATATTTTCCTAACAGATAATTTTTCTCATAGCTTTCATCCTTACGGATACGGGAACCATCCTCATCGACAAAATCAGCCAGCGAATATAATGTAGATAATCCCCTATCATCTTTTTCTGTAAACCAGATTTCATCCCGACGAAGCAGCTGATTGGACAACTGCCATGTATCATGTGTTGTAAATACAAGCTGTGCATGATTAACATTAATTTCCGGGTTAAGGAAAGTAAGAATAAAACTGCGAACAAGAAGCGGATGCAGCCGAGCATTCAATTCATCTACAAAGAACACGCCTCCATTTTGCAATACAGACTGCAATTCCGGATAAAGCGCAAACATTTTCAATGTTCCTGCTGACTCGTGGCCAAGCGGAATTTTAGCCATTTCTTCAGATCCTATTTTATTATGAAGAGCATCGATCAGATATTTCTCCTCTTTCGAATCTTCTTGTGCAGGAAGTTTCGTTATTTCAAATCCTTTAATTGTTTCATCAAAAGAAGAAAAATATGTTACTACATTTTCTCTAATCTTTTCGTCATCAATAAATCCAGCAGGAAGGACATGAGACATAAAGAAATTAGTAACTGCATCTCCAAAATCTGTAAATTCATTGTTCAAAAACCAATCTCTTACAAGTTTACATTTTGCAATTTTCAGTTTTGCTCCCAAAGAAACAATCAAAACCTCTTTCTCCAACGCAATTTTGATATTTTCTCTGCTTCTTTCCGGAATACCGGCAAGTTCCAGCGTTTCCTCATCCCTGTAGAAAATATTGGAATACTTACGAGCTGTTTTTGCTTTATAATTTAACCATTCTTCCGTAACTCCAGTTTGCCCAATGCAAAATCCATAATTATAACATTTTTCGGTTTCGTCACCTGGTACAGTAAAATAAACTTCAAAACTTGTTTCTGCTTTTTCAGAGGAAACATCAAAAAGAAATGGAAGTGGTCGGATATCGTCGAAATCTTTTCCTTCATCTCCGTATTTAAAAGAGTGTACTACATACTCGCTCATATATTCAAATGCACTGTAGACATTAGATTTTCCACTTGCATTTGCACCATATACAGCAGCTACCGGCAATATTTTTTCGCCGCCTACAGATATAACACGGTTTGAAAACTCTGTCATTTTAGCTGCAGATAGATCCAACGTAGCTTCATCTCGAAATGATTTAAAATTCTTAAAGTTAAATTGTATCAACATAGCTTTCACCTTTCCTTTTGTAATCTATTATATCCAGTTTTTCCAAAAAATCAACGTTCAACTGTGATTTTTTCTCATTTAGACGTATTTTAAAAGCGGATATCGGACTTTTGTCCAATACCCGCTTTTTGCGAATCAACATATTTTCTATTATCTGCGGCGTCTGCGTATGATCGCTCCTGTTAAAATTGCTGCCAATGCTGCCATAATCAGCACAAGCGGAGCAATAACTGCCGGATCTCCTGTCTTGATACCGGTAATGATATCCGGCTGTTTTGGTTTTTCCGGCTTTTGTGTTTCCTGTGGTTTTACAGGTTTGGTGTAAACATTATGAAATACTACGTCTTTTCCTCCGTTGTCTATAGACGCCTCCAGAGTACCTTTTCCATTATCTGTGACTTTTACAGTTACTTTATATGCCGTATTGTCATAGGTAATTGTTTGATCGCTTCCTTTTACTTCAGAAACGGTGTATGTGTAAGTTCCTGTCTTATCGTAGCTGATTGTCTCAAACTGTACACTTCCGTTCTTATCGTTGGATGCCTCGGAGATGACTTTTCCATTTTCATCCTTCAGTGCAAAAGTAAATTCTTCTGCTTTTGCCGGACGGCCTTTTAATATTTTGGCCGCTCCAAGGGTCACATTTGTAGGAGCTGCTTTGTAGGCATTTTTGAAAGTGATCTTTTGAATCTCTTTGTTATCGGCATTTGTCACTTTCCAGCTTACGCTCATCGTTCCGTCGCCGTTGTCCTCTGCCTGAGCAGCTGCTTTGTAGGTGCTTCCGTCATAGGTCACGCCGCCAAGATCACCTTTCACCTCAGAGATCGTGTACGCATACGTACCCGGCTTCTCAAATTTAATTTTTGAGAATGCTACACTGCCGTCGGCTGTATTGCTTCCTTTTGAAACAACGGTTCCGTTTGCATTCGTCATCTGGAAATGAAACTCGCCTTCCTTCAGATTTCTTCCATCCAACTCTTTCTTGATGGTCAGGCTTCCGTCTGTTGGTGTGCTCATTCCAGGTGTCACATGATATGTATTTGTGAAAGTAAAGAGCGTTCCTTGTGCCGGTTCTGCCGCTGCGCTGAGTTTTCCTTCTCCGTCATCTTTCACCGTTACTTTGATTGTCTTTTCCGAAGTATCGTTTGTAATTCCGGAAACCTTTCCTCCGCTTTCCTTTACTGTATAGGTAAAGGTGCGTTCACGAGTTCCGTCATCATTGTATTCTACTCCGTCAAAAATATCATCCGTATAACTGATTCTTCCGAAACTGATATTTCCGGCCGCATCATTTTTCACGGTTGTATTCTTTGGCATTGGCGTTCCTTTTTCCGCAGAAATCGTGAATTCGTATTTGTTTGCGATTTCTGCCAGAGTCGGTGCATGACTGCCGGATCCTGTTTTGATCACCTTACTTCCGTTGATAAGAATCTGAGCTGATTCAGCGCTGTATTTGTTTACAAAAGTAAGCGCGTCTGCTCCGGATGGATAATTTACTTTTACATCCAAAGTTCCATCTCCGTTATCGGTTACATTGACGGTAATATCGAAATGACTGTCAACTGCCGTAACGCCATTTGGAAGATCTGCAGTATCTTCTGAC
This sequence comes from Candidatus Anaerostipes excrementavium, assembly GCA_019114985.1. Classification (GTDB taxonomy): domain Bacteria; phylum Bacillota; class Clostridia; order Lachnospirales; family Lachnospiraceae; genus Anaerostipes; species Anaerostipes excrementavium. The sequence continues at coordinate 79,277 of DXEM01000005.1, read as the reverse complement.
ACCGTATAGCTGTAGGTGTATACATAATTTCCTTTGCTATTTTGTTCCTTTGCCGCATAACCATTTTGTACATCCCGATTCATACCGTCAATATCATATTTGATTTCGCCGAATGTAATCGTTCCGTCCTTTGCATTGGTTCCGGAAGCAGCTGCACCGCCGCCCGGATGATTCTTATTTGTGATACGGAATTTGAATTCACCTGCATCCAGATTTCCATTTTCTAATTTCTTTGTCGCTTTTACAGAAACTTTTCCGTTTCCGCCAAGGCTGCCTGACGCATCATAGCGGTTATCAAAGACTACGTTTGCTGCTGCCGCCTGAGAAGATTCGTTCGTATAAGTGTAAGTCTTTTCTTCCCCGCCGCCGCTTACGGTTGTAGTCGCTGTCAAAAGACCGTTTCCATTATCTTTGACTTTGATCGTTACCGTATATTTCGTGCTGTCATTTGTGTAGCCGCTGCCGCCTTTTTTCGTCTCGGAAATTTCATATTGATAAGTCTTTCCATCGTCTGAAGCATCAAATTCCATTGTGCCATCTCCGAATACAGCCATAGCAGCTGAGCTTACACCGGCAGAATTCATAGAAGCGGCCGTCGTCTGGATGGCCTTGCTCATTCCATCAAATCCGGCTTTTTCTTTGGAAGCCTCATCGGCTGCCGTAACGGTAAATGCGAACTGTCCTGCAGCAAGGTCATGTCCTGTCAAGTTTTTGGTCAGATTTAAACCGCCTTTTGCATTATAGTCCAGCGCCGTGCTGTAGGTGTTAGTAAATATACCGTTTTCTGTGCTGACACTCGCAGCGTATCCACCGTTTTGATCGTCTTTTACCGTAACCGTAATCGTTGCTTCGTGAGTATCATATCTCATTCCGCCGTTGCTGCCTTTTTCCTCTGTTACTTTATATACGTAAGTTCCTTCCGCCTTATATTCGATTGGCCCAAATCCAAATACGGCTTCTTTTCCGTCTTTCTGATCCGGACTATCTACCGTGACTTTCGTTTCGTCTGGCATTGGAATATCCGCTGCGGCAATATCTGTTCCGCCTTCTTTTCCGCTTACCGCTTCCAAGGTAAATGTAAACTTATCACCATTCCATGCTTTTCCTTCCAGCACTTTCTTCAAATCAAAGTCTGCGGAAGTTACTTGGGTTGTTCCGCCAGGCGCATAGGTATTGGTGATCGTTGGATTGGCGCCGTCTGTCGCTTCCGCTGTCATCGTACCATCTAATTTGTCGGTTACCGTCACTTTCACAAGATGATCTTTTTCATCATAAGTAATTCCTCCGATATCGCCTTTTTTCTCCCGGATATTAAATACATATTTCCCGGCTTTCTTAAAGATAATATTTCCAAATGCGGCTTCTTTCGGATCATTTTCATCTGTGATCGTGATGCCTCCGGCATTGTTCGGAAGTATGATATTTCCGGCGTCGATTGCATCCATGGTTGCCTTGTCATCTGCATAGCCTTCCAGTGTAAAGGTAAAACTGTCTCCTTCTTTCCAGCCTCGGCTTCCGCCGGTTAATTCTTTGGTAACTTTCAAATTTGCATTACCGTCGAGCGCTGCTGCTCCAGGTGCATAAACATTGGTAAATACAACTGCATCTCCTTCTCCGCCGGTAATTTCCGCATTGGCTGTCAAGGTTCCGTCATTTGCATCTTTTACCGTAACTTTTACGGTATATTCTGTACTGTCGGAAATGACACCGTTCGCATCTTTTGATTCTTCCGTCACTTGATAAGTATAAGTACCGGCATGATCAAACGTCATAGTGCCGAAATCCAAAGCGGCAGTTTTTCCGGATGTCGGTTCGATTGTCAATTTACCATCTGCATCCACTTTATCCGGCATCGGAGCATCTTCCTCTCCTGTTACCTGGAACGTAAAGCTGTCTCCGGTCTGGAAATCTCTTCCGGTGATTTGCTTTTCACCGGTCAGATGATAGGTTCCGGATGCTTCATAGGTATTGACGAAATTCCGTCTTCCTGTATAGCTAACCTGAGGATCTAACGTTCCATCTCCATTATCCTGTACGGTAATGGTAATCGTTCCTGTTCCATCATCACAGGTTACTCCTGCAATCTCTCCGGTTTTCGTTGTTTCTTTTACGGTAAAGGAATAGGTTCCTGCTTTGGTAAATATCATATCTCCAAAGCTTCCGGTTCTTCTGTCTCTGTCATCCGGTTTCACATCTGCCTTGATGGTAATCTCATCTGTTTTTCCTCCATCCTTAAAGCGGATTTCTCCGGAATCAAATGCCTGTTTTGTGACATCATCTGCTGCTTCCATTTGGAATGAAAAAGCATCTGTATCCAACCACTGATTGTCTTCACGTCCGATCAGGCGTTTGGTAATATCCAGATTTCCTTCGCCGGTTAATGTCGCTTCATCCGGTTCATAAACATTTTCAAAGGTCAGAGTTGTATCTGCATGTGTATCAGCATCCGTTATGGATTCAACTTCTACATTGAGTGTTCCATTGCCATTATCTGCTGCTTTTACTGTCACAACCTTTTTTCTGCCATCGTAGGTAACATTTGCAAGAGAGCCTTTTTCCTCTGTGACCACAAACTGATAGGTTCCCGGCTCTGTAAAGGAAATATCTCCGAAACTTACGGTTTTATTATAGGAATTTGCTGTCACCTTATCGTTTGTCAAGGTAATCTTCTTGTCTGTTATTGCCTGTTTGGTTGTTTCATCATATCCTGCAAGTTCAAAGGTGAAAGTATCGCCTGAAAGCCATGCATCGTTCGGTCTTCCGGTAAAGTTTTTCGTCACGGACAGGTTGGCTGCTCCGGTCAATGTGCCGCTGGCTGCATAGGTATTTACAAAAACTGCCTGTGTATTATCGTCAGATACATTGCCGTTATCATAAGTTACAGACTCTGCTTCCAGTGTTCCATTACGATCTTTTACAACCACTGTCACAGCGGCCGTATGTCTGTCATAGGTCATACCGCCCGGATTTTGTGCCGGAATCGTTTCTTTTATGTTAAACTTATAGGTTCCCGGCTGCGTAAATGTTACATCACCAAAACGGAAATCTTTTGCTGTGCCGTCTGTTCCGCCTGATACTTTGGCTGTGTTGTCGGCAATTGTAACAACCTTGTTGGTAATCGCATTCTGTGTCGTTTGGTCTGCACCTTCGATCGTAAAGGTATATTCTTCATTTGCCAGCATATCCCTTCCGTCAAGAGTTTTCGTTCCATGCAAACCGGTATTTCCTGTTAAGGACAGCGGCTCTACATTGTATTCATTGCGGAAAATCAGCGTTCCCTGTGCATCTCCGTCCTGATTTTTCAGTTCTGTTCCTGTCGGATCATCCGGATCTGTACAATAGGTATACTTTGGAACAACAACTTCACTGCCGGATCCTCCGGTTTCATGATCGATCTCAATCACGAAGTAATAGGTGTGAGCATCATAGGTCATTCCGTTTAAAACTTTCGTATCAGGGTCTGTGCCCGGAGCAGCTTCGACTGGAATTTTTTCTGTCACTTTATATTTGTAAACGTCACCTACCATATCAGAGGTGAATTCCATTAATCCGAAAGAAATTTCCGCTCTGTCCGTAGTTGTTGCATTGGATACGGTAATCTTATTGTCTCCGTCATCGTCCGTTCCCGGAGGAAGCGGTGCGCCGTCAAGCGCTTCTACTTCAAACTGGAACATATTTAATTCAAGCGGTTTATTTCCGGAATGATCGGTATAAATTTTTACTCCCGTAGGACCGGATCTGACAGAATCCGCTGAAAAGCGGTTTGTAAATACTGCTTTCTTGTCATCTACCGGATTATCTTCCGGTGTTACTTCCGTACCGTCTTCCTCTGTCAGTACATACATTACAGAAGAAGCCTCCAAAGTTCCATTGTTATCCGTAACCGTTACGACTACCCGGTATCTGGCTTCTGTATAAGAAATTCCCGGAATTCTTCCAGGATCCGGCACATCCTCAGTAAGAGCGAACCAGTATTCACCCGGTTGGTCAAAGGTTATATTTCCATAATCAATGGCAATTTCATCTCCGTCTTTATAAGAATGTCCTTGTTCGGATAAAGTAACGGTTTTATCGCTTGTGAGAACTCTTCTTGCGTTATCATTTCCTGCTGCCATTCGGAAAGTAAAGCTGTCTGTATCCTCCCAGTCACGGCCGTCCAAAACCTTGTTTGCTGTAAAGAGATTGGTCGTATCGACAGTGATCGGCTCTAATCCATAAGTATTCGTAAATGTTACGTTGCTTAGAGTACCTGCCGCAATGGTTCCTTCCGCAGTATCTGCTGCTCCATCCCGGCTGTCATTTGTTGTATCATAATGATCTTTTGCAGTCTCTTCCACTGTGTAAGAAGCTCCATCCGGAAGTCCATACACTTCCATATGCCATCCCTTCTGCAAAGTGAAGGAAGAACCATTTGTTACTGTGTAATCCTGCGCCTGCTGTTCCTGATCATCATCGTCAAAAATCTTAGCCGTGTAATTACCGGTCAAATCAGCGCCTTCCCCATCCTTAAGATTCAGGATAAAGGTAAATTCCTCTCCTTCCGGTGCAGTAAATCCGGCATCTGCCTCTACATTTTTGGCAACAGACAACGTTCCCGGAAGCTCAAGCTGGATGCGTCCGTTATTTCCAAGGGATACAATGACATCATCTCCATCTGTCTGCCATGCCGGAGAAATATAGGAAGATGCTGTTCCTGTCTTATTATCATCCTTAGTGTCAGAGAAATCATTGGCACGGCTTATTCTCTTCGTTCCTGACCGAACATAAAGCTGACCGTTATCCCGTCCGATATACTGGCTGTCCAATCCTCTTGTGGAAACCCATTTTGTTTTCTGGCTGTTGTCTGCTGTATCGTAATAGGTAATTTGATAATAATAAGTCGCAGAGGAACTGAATTGTCCTGTTGCCGGACTATTTGTATTGTCACTTGTATAAAGCGGCGTATCTTCCGTGAAATAGTAGAAAGAATTTCCCGTGCCCGGTGTAAACCTGGCAGTCGTTGTTCCCACATTCCCACTCTCATACTTGTTGGAATAGAAGTTTACTTTACCATCATCGGTCTTGTGTCCATCGATGTAAGTCTGAAGACTTTCGCTGATATTCCCATTCATAACCTGCTCGTCCACTGTATTATCCAGACTCACGTCGTAGAAAATACGAATCGGCATTGCATCATGAGTAATTTTTACCTCAGTCTGACCGTCCTCTGTTGTTACATCAAAATACCGACATGGAATCAAAGATGCAGGTACTTTAACTTCTACTACATCACCGGAGCTTCCCTGTCCTTTTGTTACAGTCACAACCAGATCTTTGATATTTCCGTCGTAAACTCCACTTTCTACCGTCCGACTCTCAAAGATATAGGTGGTCTTATCTCCATCCTCTGATTTTCTGTCATACCGGAACTTCGTATTGCCGTACACGACCGTATTCAGATCATCAAAACGAACATAATCTCCCAACGTATCTGTAAAGGTGATGTAACCGCTGTTGGTTGCGTCAAAACCTTCGGTTTCTGTTACCTGAGTCGGCGCGCCGGAGCCCGTCACCTCTGAATCGAAAATATCGTCAAAGACACTATTTAGTCCACTGGCATCGGAAGCAGCTTTATAATAGCCACTGTCGGCAGAACCATTGCCCAATGTTACATTAAAGTTATTTCCGCTTGCTGTAGCTGACGGATAATTGCTGGAAACCGCATTCATATATTTATTAAAGTTACTGTTAGTGTCTGATGGGTCAGCATCTTCAAAAACACCAATCGTATAGATGGTTGCACCGTTGTCTTTTATACTTTTTGCCGCATTTACAGTATCACGTGCAACCGTATTGTCAAAACCATTCCAGTGATTCGGCTCACCATCGGTAAAGAAGATGACCAGCTTTTTCGCACCAGTCCGCGCATTTCCAAGTACACCTTCTACTTCTTCCATGGCATAGTCCGCACCAGTAGAACCATCGGCATCGAGACCATTAACCGTATTCTTCATATTTTCAACAGTCGAACTGGTACAATAATTCAGACTCTGATCTGTCCTTGCACTACTTGAGTAAGATACAATTCCAATCCGATGCTGCTTGTCCGCACTGACTCCCTCATTGGCTGTAGCAGTCTGATCCAGAAAATTGCCGACTGCATTTTTAAGCGCCGTCATCTTTGTTCTACCACGAGCACGTGAATAGAACTGTACATGGTCAGCGTTATCGTCATCCGCACTTGTTTTAGGTGTTACACTCGTACGATTAAGGCCTTGTCCATAACCCCATCCAGAAAACCTGCTATATGTCACTGACTGCCAATTTCCATTTACACTAATATAATAAGTACTGTTTGTATTCAGCTCTCCTGAATAAACTTCTGTATAAGTGTAGAGTGTATCATCCATACTTCCTGATCGATCCAGCACCAGCACAATATCCAGCGGTGTGGTTGTTGTACTTGTGAGGGATGACGCCGTTGACAATGCAGACAGGGACACAAGGAAATCAGAATCTGCATCCTTTTCGATCTCGATTCCGCTGTCTCCTTCCAATTTCACATCTTCTTTTGCTACGGATTTGTCTGTCCAGATCCGCCCGATGTTCTCTGTCGTCGTGCTGAGATTATCTCTCCAATCATCCAGTGTCTGGTCATCTGCCGTATAAGTTTTCTCTGCCGCCAAGGGTTCTGTACCTGCATTCATGAACAGGCCTATTCCCATCGCCGTTACGAGAAAGAGAGCAATCGCAGCAAACAGAATCTTTTTCCTTCGCGGTTTTTTCCTTCTGTACGTAATTTTTCTTCCTCCCATTACGCAATTCCTTTCCTTTCTTTGTTATTTTCTCACTCCTCGATTCCGCTTCCTGCCTGTCCAAAAGATGTCTGCATTTCAATTTACGACATAATATTAATTACGTTGTAAAAGAAAACAACATAATATTAATTATGTTGTAACCATTGTGATAAAAAGGAATTATCATTTAGAACTGCGTCTGTTCGTTTGTCCTATGATTCATTATTTGTAGGCGATCAACTATAAAAAAAGATAAAAAAAGAAAGCACACAATTTGAAAAAGAGAAAATCCTCTTTTTTTCCTTCTGTGCATTTATTGACATTTATTTGTTTCTTGTATAGAATAAAGTAGTAACAGATTTTCATTTCTCGAACTATGTATTTTTTTACAACATAATTAATATTATGTTGTTTTCTTTTACAACGTAATTAATATTATGTTGTCAGATCCAGAATCCTCATTTTTTCCAGATCTCTTTTCCACTCATTAACTCCCTCAGAGGCATAAATTCTTGTTACTTCGATACTGCTGTGTCCGAGAATATCCGAAAGATTGATTAGATTTTTCGTTTCCTTATAGAATGTTCTTGCGAATAAATGACGCAAATTGTGGGGAAATACTTTATCTGCGTTCACTTTCGCCCATCGAGCCAATTCTTTCATTTCCCTCCATATATTTGATCTGTCTTTTTCTCGTCCGGATCGGGTACAGAACAAAAGTCCCGTTGTAAGATGTTCTTTCCTTATATATAGAAGTAATTTTTTCTTCAAGATATCCGGCAATACCACAATCCGCTCTTTCCCTTTGTTCCACACCCGAACGATTCCCTTGGATATATCCTTAACCAGAAAATATTTTAATTCACTGACTCGGACTCCCGTTGCACACATAGTTTCCAACATTATGGCAAGCTGTCCTTTCCCTCTCTGTCTCGCCATCTGCACTAATTTCCGGAATTCCTTCTTACTTAGCGCACGTCCCGTTATTTCTACACAAGACTTTTGTTCCTTTAGGCGTTTCAATCTCAGACTGCCCAGCTCCATATATCCTAAGAACTGATTTAGTGCCACCAACATAGAATTAACGCTGCTGACGGCATACTTTTTTATCAGCCACTCTTTATACCGCAGCAATTCTTCTTTGCAGATCGCGCCATCAGAAGAAAACTCATAAAATTTTTGTACATCCCTCATATATTTTTCAATGGTAGCAGGAGAATTCTCCCGTTCCATCAGATAGTTTCCAAAATTGATCAAATCTCTTTCCGTCATCTGTCTTTTCTTGTCCATCCATTCTTCTCCCTTCTGTCTAATCCATTAAGTTTCGTATCGTATTCACCAGTCTCTCCACTTTTGTGTTAAATATACTATAGAATAAGACAGATAAGTCAAAATCCGATTCTGAATAAGGACAAAGTTTCCCTGTAAAAAAAGAACCGGATGGTCTTCTTTTTTGAAAACCATCCGGTTAAATACGATCTGCATCGCAGAACTTATGAAATTTGGTACACTTTTTTGAATGCCTTGATAAAATCTTTCACTTCCTGAGAAACCGACGCCTTATTTTTGAATAGTACCAAATTCATTCCTATTTCGACATCCGGTATCTCTATACATCTGATTCCATGACGCTTCATTTCCTCGATCTGCCACTTATTTCCCAAACTGAAACTGTTTGTCTCCGCTAATACTTCCACCAGCATAGGATAACTGTTTACCGTTATTACCTGCTTTAGATTCGTCAAAGCCATTCCATTCAGCTTAATGCTCAAACGCAAAATAGAATATATGTCTAAATCCAAGTGGACAAATCTCATATTTTCCAGAACCTCTCCCTGCAGGACTCCATCCTTTTCAACATCTGTGCAGGATTCCCGAACCTGCAGATACAGTCCCCCTCGGCTTAATATCTCCATAGAACAATTCTTTTGTGAGAGCTTTTTCTCCAGTGAAAAGATCTCCGGATCACTGAGCACCGCTATCCCGACTGCAAGTTCATCTTCCTGAACTCCCTGCAGCAATTCTTCCAGCTTGGCGTCATAAATTTTTAATATCATAGAAACACTGCTGTCTTTTGAAATATAATCCAGCAATAGTTTCGATCTCATGTAAAGCGAAAACAAATATACATGAAGTTCTGAACATTTTGCCCTCTCTTCTTCTTTCCTCAGCGCTTCTATGGATTTTATATCATTTGCCAGAGATTGACCATATTGATATAACAAACGGCCTTCTTTTGTCAGACTGACTCCTTGATTGGATCGATTCATCAGTGAATATCCCATATACTCTTCCAGTTTTTTCATATTTCTGCTAAGCACAGACTGGCTGACAAAAAGTGTCTCTGCCGCTTTATTAATACTTTTTTTGTCCACAATCTCCAGAAACTGCATCAGCCAGGAAATATTCATCATGTCTTACACCTTCTTTTCTCACCAAACAGGGTCTTTCTCCGATCACAAATTGCTCTGCAGCAAATACAGTTTTCACGCATACAAGTATTATTATCCTTATTTACATAAAATCTGTCTTTTCCACTCCGCTTTGCGACATACATTGCCGCATCAGCGCTTTTGTACAATTCTGTATAGGAGCGGATGTCCTGAGTAATTACTGCCACACCAATGCTGACAGATAATTTATAGTTCTTATAATATTCTTTCAATTCCAGCCGCACTTCATCCAGAAAACGATTCAGCTTCATCTGCAATACTTCCGTTGTAAGTTCCTGCTGAAGCAGGATCACAAACTCATCCCCGCCTAATCTGGCTTTTGTGTCTGTGGCGCGGAACTGCCTGTCCAGAATCTGTCCGAAAGTTTTCAGTACCCTGTCGCCTTCTATATGCCCCGCTTCATCATTGACCTTCTTAAAATTATCCAGATCAATGAGAATTAACATTCCCTGAGGAGTTTTCTTCCGGAAAATTTCCTGCGCCTCATCTTCAACTTTATTCCGATTATACAGACCAGTCAGAGAATCCTTTGTATTTTTTAACATTTCTTCCGTCAATTTTTGATTGATCATCTTTAGGTCATTTATCACCATATGTCCCAAAATCCAATATACGAAAAATAAGATAAAACCACTTGCTGCAAGTATCACAAACAGACCCATCCCAAAGCTTTTCCATGAGGCAGACGAAAGAACCGATAAATCCGAAACATATTCATGGATAATTCCATGCCATTCTGTGGGAATCAATTCCAGAAACTTTTCCGACTGAATGAAACTCTGTATCTGGTTCATCGTACTTTCCAGATGTTCTATCTCCGATTGAATATTGCTGTTATAGATCGATTGATATAACAGCAGCGCCATCACCGGCACCAGCAGACTTGTGCCTGCAAAAAGACTCAAAATAACTGGTTTCTTTAAGGTCATTTTACCTCTTTGAATCAGTCTCCCCTTATCAGCCATATAACTCCCTCTCCCTTTTGCTATTTTCCTTCTACTTGATAATGTGCTTTTATATTCCCTACAAAAATATTCATAACCGCTTTCATCTGTTCCGGAGATAATTCCTTAAATTTCAATGCTGCCATTCCCTTTGATAATCGCACAACATTCCCCGGAATTTTGATTTTATCTAAAATAATTTGAATAAAACACCCCTGATTGATATTCAAATTTTCAGGAACAGATATCCGGCACCCTTGTGCGGATATATCCTCCAGCCGCACTTCTATGCATTCATTTCCTAATTCTGCTTTCATATCTTTTGAATTTGTTACCGGCAGCCGTTCTGTCTTCCTGAAAATAGGCTTTTGCATCGCAGCTCTAATAGCGATCCAGATACCGGAAACGTTATAAAGGCTCCATCCGATATTCACTGCTACAGCCGCTGCCGGAAGACTCCCACTCTTAAGCGCTGCGGCAGCTGCCGCCCAAGCTCCGATTGTGATTGCTAATATGATCAGATACGGGATCACGATCTTTAATTGAAAGGTTCGTTTTTCCAAAATGTTTTCTTTCAATGTGACATTAAAAGAATGTTTCAAATTCAATAATTCTTTCAATATGGAAATCGACAGATATGGCGCCATTACCATCTCATAGTAGTGTGCCCATTTCATACTTCTTGTCTTTGGTGTCAAAGCACGAAACATTAAAACCTGTCCAAGAATATAAGGAATGTAAGCACAAATGATGGTGTTCAATTTACAATTCAAGATTGGAATTCCGGTAAGCAGATATAACAGCGGACACAAGATAAAAATCATCTTTTGAATATTGGCAAACCAGTAGATTCCTCCATCCAGATACGCAATTTTCTGTGAAAAACTCAAACCTTTCATGAAGATTGGATTATAATGCTTCAGCACCTGAAGATTTCCTCTGCACCAACGATCTCTTTGTTTGACCAGCTCCGGAAATGTTGTGGCCGACAGTCCGTATACAAGTTCTTCATTTACCAGCACTGAGTCATATCCATGCGCCTGAAGCTGCATGCCAATCGCCATATCTTCCGTGATGGAACAGGTTGGATATCCTCCGATTTCCTCCACGAATTCACGGCGAAACACTGCATTGGTTCCCACATGGAGTACTGCATCTCGTGCAGCACGCGCTTCCTGGATGTCTCTCATAAAGAAATCCTGCTCATTGGGTATTCTTTTTCCAAGATTATATTGGTACATATCTTGATTGTAATAGACTTGCGGTACTTGAACAAAGGCGAGATTGGAATTGCTGAAATATCCCACCGTTTTTTCAAGAAATTCTTTTGTCGGTATCATATCTGCGTCCAGAACCGCAAACAGATCCCCCTGAATCAGCGACAACGCATGATTGATATTCCCGGCTTTTGCGCCTTCGTTATCTTCGCGCGTAATATATCCAATCTGATAGTTACGGCAAAGTTCTTCCAGCTCGCTTCTATGCCCGTCATCGCAGACATAAACCTGAAAACGATTTTTGGGATACCTCATACTCACTGCCCCTGCAATGGTCATCTCCAAAAGATACAATGGTTCGTTATAGGTACAAATCAGCACATCCACAAACGGAATCTCTTTCTCTTGAAAATCATCCAAAGTTTTCTTCTCCGGCCGATAGGTTCCCATAAAAAGATATTGAAAATTAAAGAATGCCACCAGTCCCAGTACTTCCGCTAAGAACAGCATTACACCCATCAGAATGCTCCCGATCCCCTCACTCCAGGGAATCGTTGTCACTCTCCAGCTTATGTAAAACAGACAGTTTATCGTATTAACAATAATCAAACCTTTTCGGTACCTTTTATTTATCTTTGCCAAAAGAAATAAGCCCAGTAAAACACCAGATGTTATCAATAAATAAAAGTCCATAGTATCGCTCCTTCATTAACAGCAATTGTATAAAAATACGCGCAAAACTATCCTCTGAAGAACGATATACGGACTTGGTATATATCGGCAGCTGGCTGTCATACTCCTTATCGTTTCAGACCCTATAGCTTTGCGTCACCGCCTTTCGACGGTTTTGCCCTTATATTCATTTATATGTTTCTGATCCGATTATACCTGAATATTTCATAATAATATAATACATTTTTCGAATATCCGTTATGCTAATTCGACATAGTTCGACAGCAAAATTTAACAAAACATGGAATTGGTGCCTTTTCCTTTGTGCTTTGACATATACAGAGCAGCGTCGGCTTTTCTGTATAATTCATGGAAGGAATCTCCATCTTTTGGAGCAAAGCAAAAACCGATACTTGCTGACATATGCCAGCATACATCACCGCTCACACAGTCAGTATCCAGAATCTCATTTAACAAGGATGCTTTTTGCTTTGCATATTCATCACCCAGGACAGGAATCAGCGCAACAAACTCATCTCCTCCAATTCGTCCAAGGACTCCATCGTCCTTAGAAATACAAGAATGAATCAATTCAGCAAATCTGCAGATTACCGTATCACCAAAGGCGTGACCAAATTTGTCATTTGCCTGCTTAAAATTATCAATATCAAAAATATAAAAAGCAAACAGCTTCTCCGGATTTTTTTGCAGCAAATCGTCAATTACCAATCTTATGGCAGTTTGATTTAAGCATCCGGTCATCTGATCCGTCTGCGCATGCTGCAGCATTTCATTTTCTCGTCTCGTATTGCTTAAGATTAAGAGTATAACAGCCGCTATAAAAGAAATTGTAATGACTATTGTCAGCGTTGTACCTGATTTATTGGCATCCCGCTGCATAGATTTAACAAGGGAGCTTGGAAAAACATGCACAAGCATCCAATCATTATCTGAGATAACGGCGATGGATGCATTTCCGATTCCGGAGTCGTCCTCATAGGTAAAATTATAAGGTTTATGCTGTTTAAATGAGCTGCGAATGTCTGAAAGAGTCTCATCAGAAACAACATGGCTTCCGCCTTCCTCAAAAAGGCGAAAAATATTAGTAATATGGTCTTCTTCCCTGCATGCTATAACATTTCCATCTTTCATGCACAAGTAAGACTCTGCGGATTCTCCAAAGAGTTCTGCATCAATGGTACTTAACAGTGTTTCTTCTCTGTACATTCCGTTCAGCACACCAAAAATCTCTCCTTTATAATATAGAGGAGTATAGAAGCAAATTAAAGTTTCCGATGTGATTCTTGAATTAAAAATGACAGAGATACCGCTCTCCCCGTCGATACCCTTTAGGTAATTTTCACGATCAGTTGAATCTGAATTTAAACCGTAAGCATTGTGATTTAAACCTGAGGAATCAATAAACTCAACATAATCAAAAATTGAATTATCCTGTAAAAACTTTAGCATCTCAGAATCAACTTCCGGCTCATTCAGCCACCCTTGAACAGTAATCGCAAGAGTATCCAGACTTTTCTGACGGGCATGGAGCAGCTCGTCAACACGCTGTGCCGTAAGCGAAGATGTCTCCTCGATATATTTTTCATTCAAATCCAAAATATACCGCCTGTTTTCCGTTATAAATATGATGTATGTAAGCACAATGATAATTAGCAATAGAACTGGTGCAAAAATTTTTGCTTTTGATTGCCTGCCGCCAATTCGGAGCAGCGATGCCGATTTGTTCCTCATAAAAATCCTTTCCAACATAAAATTACGCTGTAATTTAAATTGATTATAACATTTATATATGTCTTTTTTATTATAAATCCCTCTCATTAAGAGTGTCAACATCACCCTCTTTCTGCATGCCATCTTTTATTCGATAAAAAATAGATATTTTCTTTGAAACTGATGGAATAAATTACTGCACAGGAAAGAATATTGCATTTATGAAAATCGCCGGAGATTTTCGTTCCTGAAAACCTTCCGGCTATGTAATCACTCTAATTTATTTTGTTTTTTCTTTTGCAAGTTTCTTGATCTCTTCAACTGTCAAACCTACATACGATGCAATTTTTTCCAAAGATAATACGCCATCGTTAATCATGGAAAGGGCAATCTCTTTTTTGTTTTCTGTAATTTCTTCTAATACCATATCTTCCATCACTTTACACATAGCTGCAACACCTTCCTTATCTTCTTTAAAATATCTTGTTTCCAGATCCAAAGTCAACGTATGACTATCCTTCAGATATGAGATTGAAATTATACTCTGGAATCAGAAAAATACAGGTACATAAAACCCATATAAAACCCTTTTCATAGTCTTTACTTACTATATTCTGTTCCGTAAGAATCTCTTCTAAGTTAATCCTATTAAACTGTTCTTTGTTTTTTCCCGACTCTTTAAAATGGTCATTACACTGAATTTGTACTGCTTTATAAATATTATGAAAAATAATTTGAATAAAAATTTTTCGCATATACTGCCAATAAGTTTGTCCACGATTTGCATATTCCACGTGATTGATCATAGCTTTTAGTTGGTATTTTGCTGTATCTCCCAAATCCTTTTCTATGTTACCGTCCAAAATACACTGAATTTGTTCAAGCAAATTATCTTTTGTCTTGATTTCTAAAATCTCATCACAACATTTCTTCCTTTTTTTAGAATTGAATATTTTAAAGTGCTTTTCTAGAAGATCGTTGATCTTATGTGGAAAATCAATAAATTTATTGACTACAGAATCTTTCCTTACAAAAGCTTTATATTTTTTTCCTGGCCGTAATGTCACTGGAATTTTTTTCTCTGCGTAACTCTCATCTGGTAAAGAACATAAATTTTGATAAGATTCGATCATTGGATAATTAATATATAATTTCCCCATATCTGTTGAATCCATAAAGCATCTTTGCATCTGAACAATTTTTTTCTCTGAAAACTTTGCATCATGCCGCTCATAATCAAAAACTAAAATAATGTTCGTAAAGTCTTCTTTATAACGCAGAGGTATAAACCCTTGCTTTTTGCTTATTATAAAGGGCAGATCTATATCATCTTCCTCCCACTCTTCACCATATTCATTGACGATATCGTCATATAACATATAAATATTTGTACCATAAATCCATATATCATCTATTGAAATCTTCATTTCCGGGAAACAACGAAAAAGCAGCATAAATAATTCATTCTTTTCATGATTCCCTTCTACAATTAATAAATTCTGCCTGCGTTTTCTCGCTTCTCCAATATAATCATTCATACAATTCAAACTCCCCACTTATATACATTTTCTCAAGATTATGTCCTTCACGTAATTCTCTTCCTGTTGCATCGCAAAGCGCTGTTAAAGTCCCTAATCCTGATAAAATAAAAAGGCAATCCGGTCTCATCAGGCGATTTGTCATTAAATTAGTATTATGTGACGTCATAATAATTTGACATTTTGGGTATTTTCTCTTAAAAAACTTTATTACATTCTCTGCCATTTCATAATGATAAAATGCATCAAATTCATCTAAATAAATAAAAGATGGGGTTTGTACCAAAGGAATTAATCTGCGATATAAATCAAACAATGCAAGCGTCCCACTAGAGGCAGTTTCAAAAAATGGGATAAGTTTTTCATGAGAAAAATACAATTCTCTTTGACCATCCGGTAATTTTTTTAAAGCTAATCTACACTTAATTCCCATTGAATTTAAGAAGTCTTCAAGATCTTTTAATCTACTACTCCTTTCTAAACTTTCAAAAAAAATGTCGTACACTTTGTTTGATTGAGATCGTATGATATCACTTGTAGAAATGACAGACATCCTTTTAACGTAACTAGACAAGTTTAGCAATATGGAATCTTTTCTTAATGCAACATTACTAATCAGCCACCTTAAAAACGGAAGCCTCAACTCAATAATATCCTCCATCTCTCCTTCCTCCAACGATTGCTTATACCTCTCTATATTTGCTGTTTCTGCACCAATAAATTTCAAATTATCAAAATTAAAATTTTTTTGAACAAAATCACAATCGAAAATTATCTGATTATCAATTACCAATTTTTCTCGTTGTAATTCTAAATTAGAAAGTCGCTCATACTGATAAAGAAGTTTCTGTCCATCAAAAATAAATTCATAGATGAATACTGCAGCTGTTTTCTTAGAATCAGCATTAAGTAAAACTCCATCATTTTGCGGTGTTTTGAACACGATAGAACGTATATCCATCAAAGCTTTCCCTAGGTTCGTTTTCCCCGTTGCATTTCTGCCATAGATTAACATTTTACTAATTAAACCATCATAAATACAATCTGAACTAAATTGATACCCTGCTATATGACTAAAATCTACACTTATCTCTTCTTTAAAATTTTTATAATTTATAACAGTAAATTTCTTTAACATACCATTGTCGTCCTTTCTGTTAAAATATCATAACAATACGTCCTTAAGATAAGTATATCCAATCTTTCTCTTATTCGCAACAATGTGCCGTAAAAAAATTCCGGCATATTCTGATTCAAAAGATCATCCTATGATGAATGACAAACTACTTGCATACCAAAAAATTGTTTTGTAAATAGAAAAAGCTCCGAAAACCTTAGCATCACTGAAAAATACAGTGTTTATAAGGTCTTCAGAGCCTCAAACTATTTCAATTCAATTAAACGGAAAACTTTGCTTATATACCACTACGGGCTTGATTCACTTAGTTTCCAGCCATCTGTTTTGCTACTTCTGCTGCAAAGTCTTCTTCTTTCTTTTCGATTCCTTCTCCGGTTTCGAAACGGATGAATCCTTTGATTGTTACATTCGCATTGTTTGCTTTTGCAACCTGCTCTACATATTTTCCAACGGCCTGTTTTCCGTCTTCTGCTTTTACATAAGCCTGGTCAAGCAGACATACTTCTTTTAACTCTTTGTTCAGACGTCCGATGATCATCTTTTCGATGATGTTGTCCGGTTTGTCCGGATTTTCATTCTTAGCCTGTACTTTTAAGATCTCAGTTTCATGCTCGATGTAATCTTTAGAAACTTCATCTCTGCTTGTGTATTTCGGAGCGATCGCTGCAACCTGCATTGCAACGTTCTTGCCCATCTCTTTGATTTCGTCGTTTACTACATCTGTAGCTACTTCAACTAATACACCGATCTTTCCTCCGGCATGGATGTAAGAAGCAACGAATCCGTCTTCTGCGCTTGCTTTGCTGAATCTGCGGATGTTTAAGTTCTCACCGATCACTGCGATTTTGCCATCTAATGCTTCTTTTACAGTTTTTCCAGCTTCTGCTTTAGATTCTTCTGCTAAGAATGCTTCGATGTCTGCTGCTTCTGTTGTCAGAGCCTGGTCTGCAACTTCTGCAACATATGCCTGGAATGTATCGTTCTTTGCTACGAAGTCTGTTTCAGAGTTTACTTCTACGATTGCAGCTGCTTTTGCATCATCAGAAAGGGCTACTGCTACCAGTCCCTCTGCTGCAATACGTCCAGCTTTCTTTGCTGCCTTTGCAAGACCGTTTTCTCTTAAATATTCTACGGCTGCATCCATATCACCGTCGGTATTTGTAAGAGCTTTCTTACAATCCATCATACCTGCTCCGGTCATTTCACGTAACTCTTTTACCATTGCTGCTGTAATAGCCATGATTTTCTTCCTCCTAAAAATAGATTTTAATTATTCTTCATCTTCTGCAGCTTCTTCTGCATCAGCATCGATTCCCTGATTTGCTTCGATAACGGCGTCAGCCATTGCAGAGGTAATCAGTTTTACTGCACGGATCGCATCATCATTACCAGGAATAATGTAATCTAATTCTTCAGGATCGCTGTTTGTATCTGCGATACCAACCAGAGGAATTCCTAAACTATGTGCTTCCTGAACACAGATGCTTTCTTTCTTAGGGTCTACAACGAAGATCATGTCCGGAAGTCCGCCCATCTCTTCGATTCCGCCTAAGTTCTTCTGTAATTTGTTCTTTTCTTTGTTAAGTTCTAAGACTTCTTTCTTCGGAAGTACGTCAAATGTTCCGTCTTCTTCCATTTCTTTGATTTTCTTTAATCTTGCGATTCTTGATTCAATGGTCTTGAAGTTTGTCAGCATTCCGCCTAACCATCTCTGGTTTACATAGAACATTCCGCAGCGCTCTGCTTCTGTCTGGATAGAATCCTGTGCCTGTTTCTTTGTACCTACAAAGAGGATCTTTCCGCCTTCTGCTACGCACTCTTTGACTGCGTTGTAAGCATCGTCAACCATTCCTACAGATTTCTGAAGGTCGATGATGTGGATTCCGTTACGCTCTGTGTAGATGTACGGAGCCATTTTAGGGTTCCATCTTCTTGTCTGATGTCCGAAATGAACACCTGCTTCAAGTAACTGTTTCATTGAAATTACGCTCATGATAAAATCTCCTTTTAGTTTGTGCTTCCGCCACTTTCAACGTCCTGGCAAACCTTGCGGCACTTACCAGAATTCCAATGGCGTGTTTATTTTTACCTATGACAGTATATCAGACCCTGCTTTGAAATGCAAGGTCTTTCTTTTATGGCTGCTTTGTGATCTCGTCAAAAATGAAATCGTTGGTTACTTTAATATATGTTCCTTTCATTCCGGAGGATCTTGTCTCAATGACCCCCGCGCTTTCTAACTTGCGCAGCGCATTGACGACAACAGACCTTGTAATACCGAAACGATCGGCAATCTTGCTGGCAACCAAAACTCCTTCATTTCCTTCCAGCTCATCCAAAATATGATAAACTGCCTTATGTTCTGTAAATGATAATGTACTGATGGCAGAACTTACAATATGTTTCTTGCGCCGTTCCATCTCCATCTCTTCACTGACGGAACGAAGCATTTCTAGTCCTACGACTGTCGTTCCGTATTCTGCCAGAATAATATCGTCGATGGAATATTCTTCTTTCTGACGATACATAAAAAGTGTTCCAAATCGTTCCCCGGCGATATCAATCGGCGCTATGATTGCATAATAATCATCAATATCTGTGTCAAATCCTAATGTGGAAAGACTGACATTTTCATTGGTCGATAAAATTGTCAAAAGTCTTTCGTTTAATGAATGATCCACATAATCTTTTACATTGCCGGAAATCAGCTGATGCAGGACTGAAATATGTTCTGCTTCATTCTTTCCGAGAATTTTTCCTTTTTTGCTGACTACCAAAACGTTGGAATTCATTACTTCTGTTAAAACTTTGCAGATGTCATTGAATACGACTTTCTGCGAGCTGTTGTTATGAAGCAGTTTGTTGATCTTTCTGGTTTTATCTAATAACTGTATACTACTCATATATGTCTTATCTCCTTAATTTGCAGAGGCTTGTTCCTGTTTGCTTTCTTCGGGACGACTGCATACATAGCCGCATTCTTTATTAGAACATACAAGTTTCTTGCCTTTCTCAATCATATAGCTTCCACACTTTTCGCATTTTATAGTAGAAGGCTTTTGCCATGAAATAAAATCACATTCCGGATTATTTTCGCATCCGTAATACTTCCGGCCCTTTTTCGTCTTCTTAAGAACGACTTCCCCGCCGCAGAGAGGACATGGAACTCCGACCTTCTCAAAATGAGGTTTGGTGCTGCGGCATTCCGGGAATCCCGGGCATGCCAGAAATTTTCCGTATGGTCCGTATTTTACAACCATGTTCCTTCCGCATTGATCGCAGATAACATCTGTTACTTCATCTTCGATCTTGACTTTTTCCAGTTCTTTTTCCGCACTCTTGACTGCAATTTCAAAATCCGGATAGAAGTTCTCGATAACCGATTTCCACCTGACTTTGCCTTCTTCCACCATATCGAGAAGCCCTTCCATCATGGCTGTAAAGTTCACATCCACAATGGATGAAAATGCTTTTTTCATCATGCTGTTGACGGCTTCTCCAAGCTCCGTTACATACAGATTCTTTTTCTCTTTTACCACATACCGTCTTGCAACAATCGTTGAAATCGTCGGCGCATACGTACTCGGCCTTCCGATTCCAAGCTCTTCCAGCGTTCGAACGAGAGATGCTTCCGTATAATGAGCCGGCGGCTGTGTAAAGTGCTGTTTGCTTTCATAATCATGGAGTTTTAATTCCGTATCCTTATCAATGGATTTGATCATTCCATTTCCTTCGGATTTCTCATTATTGATATTATAAACGGATAGGAATCCATCAAATGCAATCTTGGATGCAGATGCGCTGAATCGATATTCTCCCGCACTGATTTTCACAGAAGTATTCTCATATCTGGCAGGCGCCATACGGCTTGCGAGAAAGCGGTTCCAAATCAGCTGATACAGACGGAACTGATCTCTTGAAAGCTGTTCTTTGATGCTTGCCGGCGACAAACTCATATCCGTCGGACGGATCGCTTCATGGGCATCCTGAACCTTCTTATCATCTTTCTTCGCAATCGCAGCTTTTCCGATGTACTGTTCTCCGTAATGCTCTGTAATGTAATTCTTTGCATTGGCATCTGCCTCAACGGAAATACGGGTGGAATCGGTACGAAGATAGGTAATCAAACCTACGGTGCCTTTTCCTTTGATATCGACGCCTTCATAAAGCTGCTGGGCGATCCGCATCGTTTTCTGTGTTGCAAAGTTTAATTTGCTGGCAGCATCTTGCTGCATGGTGCTGGTTGTAAACGGAAGCGGATTCTTCTTCAGGCGTTCGCTTACTTTGATGCTATCTACTTTAAATTCTTTTCCTTCCAGATCAGAAAGCAGCTGTTCCATCTCTTCCTTACTATGAATCTCCATCTTGCCGTCCCGGTTCCCAACAAATTTTGCCTCCAAAGGCTTTTTGGCTCCTTTCATATCAAGAAGCGCTGTTAAGGACCAGTATTCCTGCGGAATAAAAAGATTGATCTCTTCTTCCCGGTCACAGATTAACCGAAGGGCTACGGACTGTACGCGCCCGGCGCTTAATCCTCGCTTGATCTTTGCCCAAAGAATCGGACTGATCTGATATCCAACGATACGGTCCAACACTCTCCTGGCTTGCTGGGCATCGACCAGATTCATATCAATCTCCCGTGCATGCTTGATCGAATCCTTCACTGCAGATTTTGTAATCTCGTTAAAGGTAATTCGGCTGCACTTTTTGTTTTCCAGTTTCAAAGCGTGATAAAGATGCCAGGAAATGGCTTCTCCTTCCCGGTCCGGGTCAGTTGCGAGATATACTTTATCTGCTTTCTTCACTGCTTTTCTCAAAGCAGCCAGTACTTCCCCTTTTCCTCGGATCGTAATATATTTTGGTTCAAAGTCATTTTCAATATCTACACCCAGCGTACTTTTCGGAAGGTCACGCACATGTCCGTTGGATGCCATTACTTCATAATTTTTACCAAGGAATTTTTTAATTGTCTTTGCTTTTGCCGGTGATTCGACAATAACTAAATATTTTGGCATATACAATTACCCCTTGTAAATATTTTTTATATAGATATTTTGGTGGATTTGTTTTACATATCCTTCCGACTCCAAATAGAATAAAGCAGCAGCCGTTTCGCCAAAAGAAAGTTTTGCGGCGCCGGCGATTTCATCTAAGTGTCTCGGATACAAATCTACCACATCATACACCTTTTTTTCTGGGTTCGCAAGAGATTTTTTCTGAAAATGCCGGATGTTTTTCGAAGATTTTGTGAAATTCGGGAATTCAGAGAGGATATCTTCTACTGTCTCCGTAAGTTTTGCCCCTTGTTTAATCAGCCCATGGCAGCCCTCATGTTTCTTCGAAGTAATCGGTCCCGGCACCGCAAAAATCTCTTTATTTTGTTCCAATCCCAAATCCGCTGTGATTAAAGATCCGCTTTTTTCTTCCGCCTCCGTAACTAGAATTCCATCGCTCATACCGCTGATGATTCGATTCCGCTCCGGGAAACGCCATGGATTGGGCGCTGTTCCCGGCGGATATTCCGAAAAGACAGTCTGCGTCTCGTACATCTCATAAAACAGCTGATAATTGTCCCATGGATAGATCCGATCAATGCCGCAGCCTAAGATTCCCACGGTCGAGCCTTGGATGATGCAAGCGCCCCGATGGGCGGCCCCATCGATTCCTTTCGCAAGACCGCTTACAATCCCCACACCCAGCTTCGTTAATTCCCGGGACAGATACTTTGTCACTTCCATTCCGTAAGCGGTTGGATTTCTGGAACCAACCACTGCAATCGTCAAGGCTTTCTCTTCCCATGCTTGTCCCTTCCGAAACATTCCATAGGGATAATCATAAATCTTTTTCAGGCGTCTCGGGTATTCCGTTTCGTTGTATAAAAGGAATTGTATCTGCTGTTTTTCCAAAGCATCATAACTCTTTTGAATCAGATCTTCCCTTCGGCTTTCCAAAAATCGAGGCAGGATCTTTCTTGTTATTTTTTCTTCTATTATATGAGAAGGTGTGAGAAATAGTTCTTTTGGATGCAGGAATACTTTCATCAGCTGATGCTGCTTTCTGCAGGAAATCCCGGATATAGCCGATAACCAATACCAGTATAATTTATCTTCCATCGCCTATCCCTCCCGCACGAACTCTGTATTGCGGAATGTCATCGCTTCTGCTATATGAGGCAGGAGAATCTCGTCTGTTCCATCGATCAGAGCAATGGTCATGGCAAGCCGAAGAATCTTATCAGCTCCCCGCTTTGTTATTTTTTTTAAATCATATGCCTTTTGCAGAAATTCCATTCCTTCATCTGCAATCTTACCAATCTTTTCAATGTCTCTTTGTTTGATCTCACTGAAGAAAGAATATCCTGTTCCTGCAAGCGCCTGATGCTCTAACGCTACATTATTCCGGATTCTCTCTCTTATGGCCTTGGAAGTTTCCCGTGTTCCTCTAAGATCTTCACTCTCTTCTCTCACAGTGAGCACCATGTCAAAACGATCCAGAAGCGGACCGGATAATTTGTGCAGATAACGCTGTTTTTGTGCGAGACTGCATCTGCACTTGCCATCTTCCAGGGCAAATCCACAAGGACATGGATTCATTGCCGCTATCAATTGAAAATCCGCCGGAAAGACATAATTCCTATCCAAGCGGCTCATCTGTATCTGCTTTTCTTCCAACGGCTGTCTGAGTGCGTCCAGACATTCCCTGCGGAATTCCATTAATTCATCTAATACGAGAATTCCTCGATGTGCCAGCGTGATTTCCCCGGCTCGCGGGTCCCTGCCCCCTCCCAGCAAAGCGGTAAAAGGAATGGACGAATGCGGTTCTCGAAAAGGCCGCCTGGGATCTGCAATCTTTCTCGGAATCCCGGAAGCGTCATAAATGCTCTGAACTTCAAACCGTTCTCTATCTGTCAGAGGATATAAAATCGAAGGAATCCGCTTAATCGCCATCGTTTTCCCCGAGCCAGGAGATCCGATCAACAGCAGGTGGTGTCTCCCGGTCACCGCAATCTCTATGGCTCTTTTTAGATGTTCCTGCCCTTTCATATCATAAAAGTCTTCCGCTTCCGGTACCGATTCCCCCAACCTTTTCCTCCGAAGCATCCTGGGCTTTCTCCCTTGAAAATATTCCAGTACATCGGACAGCCTGTTCATTAAAATGATCTCGATACCTTCGATTGCATCGACAGAATCCTGGTCTTCCGCCGCAATAAAAAAACGCCGGATCCCCTGCTTTTTGGCTTCCAGGACAATCGGAAGACAATTTCTTGTTCCGTGGATCCTGCCATTTAAACCGAGTTCTCCAAGAACACAGATATCTTTTAATTCAGAGGCCGGAATCAATCCTAGGCATGCCAAAAAGGCCACAGCAATCGGGAAATCAAATGCTGTACCTTTCTTTCTTATATTGGCAGGTGATAAATTCACCGTAATACGCATGGACGGGAGCGGGTGTCCGATGGAACGCATGGCAGACGCAACACGCTCCTTTGCTTCTGCCGCTTCTTTGGACAGATAGCCTACCATAATAAAATACGGCAGACCGTTTCGAATCTCAATTTCAACATGAATCAACTGACCTTCAACACCGCTTACGATGCCGCTAAGGACTTCCTGATACAACATAATCGACTCCTTCCTTCCCGGAAGGCTCCAAAATGATAGTATTATATTATCATATCAGGAAAATATTTACAATTATTTTAATAATTTCTTCAGCTCGCTCATAAATGTATTCACATCTTTAAATTCACGATAAATCGCCGCAAATCGCACATAAGCGACCTCATCCAGATCTTTGATCTTATCCATGACAATTTCTCCGATCTGGGATGTCTCCACTTCTCTTAATCCCAGATTATAAACCTTTGCCTCGATCTCATCCACGGCCTGATCGATCTGATCGATGGAAACAGGAAGTTTATAACAAGACTGGGCAATTCCATGACGAATCTTATTCCGGTCAAAT
This sequence comes from Candidatus Anaerostipes excrementavium, assembly GCA_019114985.1. GTDB lineage: Bacteria > Bacillota > Clostridia > Lachnospirales > Lachnospiraceae > Anaerostipes > Anaerostipes excrementavium. The sequence continues at coordinate 54,843 of DXEM01000005.1, read as the reverse complement.
GGCTGTCTTCTCTTATCTTTCTTGATTACCGTCAATGGTTCTGTCTCAATCTTTTCATAGGTTGTAAATCGCTTTCCACAGTCATCGCACTGTCTTCTTCTTCGAATCGCATTCAAATCCTCTGACGGTCTGGAATCGACGACTCTGGAGCTTTCACTTCCGCAGTATGGACACTTCATCTTCTTATACCTCCAATTTTCTCTGCTTGCAGTATATCATTTTTCAATTATGACTTCAAACACTGTTTTTCATCAATATCTACCAGCACCGTATCTCTTCCGATTCTTACCACACATTTATAGGGAATGCGAAATACTTGGTTTCTGCCAAAACACCGGATTCCCTTCCCGATGCGCGGGACAATCAGGCAGGTAATACAGCCGCTTTTCGGTTCAAACTCCAAGTCAATGACAAACCCCAGTTTTTCTCCTGTATTACAGTTAATCACATCTTTTTGCCGCAGCTCAAGAAACTTCATAGGAACCATCCTGCTTTTTTTATAATCTATTCCTCTTTTCTCCTCAAAATGAAAGAAAAGAGAAATCTCTGACAGACTTCTCTTTTCCCATATTTTTTGTTATGCTTCTTTTTTCTTTGGCTGTTCTCTCTTGCCTGTGATAATGCCTTTCGGACATTTTGCGGCACATAATCCGCAGCCTACACATTTGTCATAATCGATCTTCGCAATATTGTTTTCTACGGTAATCGCACCTAACTTGCAGGCTCTTTCGCAGGCACGGCATCCGATACATCCGGCAGAACATACAGACATTACGGCTTTTCCAAAGTCTTTGGAACTGCACTGTACACGGCATTTCTTATCATACGGCACCAGTTCGATCAGTCCTTTTGGACAGATATCCGCACATTTGCCGCATGCAACACATGCTTCCTGATCCACATATGCCACTCCGTTGATAATAGAAATCGCATCTTCCGGACAAACATCTGCACAGCTTCCATAACCGATGCATCCGTATTCGCATCCTTTTGGTCCGCCGCCCGGTACGTTTGCCGCATCGATACAAGTCTCGATTCCGGTATATTTGAATTTATCTCCGGCTTTTTCACAAGTTCCGGCACATTTTACAAATGCTGTCATTTTTACAAAATCTCCGGCTTCTACACCCATGATTTCGCTGATTTTCTCTGCCACTGGCGCTCCGCCGACCGGACATGCATTGACCGGTGCCTCTCCTGCTGCGATTGCTGCTGCAAGTCCGTCACATCCTGCATAACCACATCCTCCGCAGTTATTTCCTGGAAGCTCTGCTCGAATCGCAACCTCTTTTTCGTCAACAGGAACTTTAAATTTCTCGGAAGCAATTCCAAGCAGTATCGCAATGATCAGTCCGGTTCCTCCAACGACAACAGCCGCCAGAATAATCGCTGTTACATCCATTCCATCTACCTCCTATATGATTCCTGAGAATCCAAAGAAAGCGATTGCCATCAGCCCGGCGGTTACGAGAGTAATCGGCATTCCTTTAAAAGATTCCGGTATATTGTTGTGTTCATTTCTCTCACGGATACCTGCCAGAATTACGATCGCAATCGTAAATCCTACAGAGATACCGATTCCATTTATGACACTGGCTGCAAACCCATAGCCATTCTGAACATTTGTCAAAGCGACACCAAGTACCGCGCAGTTCGTTGTAATCAAAGGAAGATAAACTCCCAATGCCTCATATAAGGAAGGCATAGATTTCTTTAATACCAATTCTACGAACTGTACAAGCGCCGCGATAACTAAAATAAATACGATGGTATCCAGATATTCCAAACCAGTCGGCACCAATATAAATGTATAGATCAAATTCGTTACCGCTGATGCAATGGTAATAACGAAGATTACAGCAACTCCCATTCCTCCTGCGGTTTCTATTTTTTTAGAAACACCAAGGAAAGGACATAATCCAAGGAACTGGCTCAATACAACGTTATTTACCAATGCTGAACCTATGGCAATTAACAATAATTCCTTCATATGTATCCTCCTTAATTTTCTTTCTTCTGATCCGCATCAAGATTAAAGAATCTTGTACCGCAGGCATGGTTTCCGCAAGATGCACAGTCTCCGCATCCTGCAGAAGGATGTACCGGAAGACCTTTCTCAATTTTCTTATTTCTGATCTTGTTCTGAGCCGCAATCAGGCATGCCAGAACAAAGAATGCTCCCGGCGCCAGAATGAAAATCGTGATTGGCTCATAGGACGCCGGCATCACCTGCATGCCAAAGATCTGTCCTGCACCCAGGATCTCTCGGAATGCTCCAATCAAAGTCAGGGCAATGGTAAATCCAAATCCCATTCCGAGTCCGTCAAAGAAAGAATTGATTGGATTATTTTTTGCAGCAAATGCTTCTGCACGTCCAAGGATAATACAGTTTACAACGATCAGCGGAATATAAAGTCCCAATGCAGAATAAACAGATGGAACATATCCTTCCAGCAAAAACTGCACGATCGTTACCAGAGACGCGATGACTACAATATATCCCGGGATTCTGGCACGATCAGGAATAATGTTCCGAAGTGCGGAAATCACCATGTTGGAAAACATCAAAACGACGGTTGTGGAAAGTCCCATTCCTACACCATTGATCGCAGATGTGGTAACCGCCAGCGTCGGACACATACCCAGTGTTAAAACGAAGGTTGGATTTTCTTTAATGATACCGTTGATCAAACGCTCGATCGGATTTGTTTTCATGTTTTATTCCCCTCCCTTCAGGCTGTTTGCGTATGCGACGCAGCTGTTAACACCGCTGGTCACAGCACGGCTTGTAATTGTCGCTCCGCTGATGGCATCCACTTTAGCGTCATCATTCGCTCCGGATCCATCTTTCACGACCTCAAATGTATCTGCCTTTTTATTTTTGAAATTGCTCTTAAACTCGTCTTCTGTTGCTTTCATACCAAGACCGGCCGTTTCGCTGATGGACAGTGTCTCATATCCGTTAACGGTTCCATCAGATCTTACACCTACAGAAAGAGAGATATCACCGCCATAGCCTTCCGGATTTGTTACGGAAAATACATGTCCGATAACATTTCCGTCTTTGTCTACTGCCTCGGCAATCTCAGTAATAGTATTCTGTCCCAATCCATTTTCATCAAGAACTTTGGAAATATCTTTTTCATCGATGTCCATTGCCTGAAACTCTGCTGCGTCTTCAAATACAGCTTTGTAAGCCTCTTGCTTTGTTTTTTCCTGCTGTGCCGCAATCGGCGCTTTGGTTACGTTATATACCAGACCAAGAAGGAAACCGGCAATTACAGTGATAACGCATAATTTGATACAATCAGAAATAATGCTCTTATTCATTGCTCTTTCCTCCCTTCTTTGTAATTCCAAACGGAACAGGAACGGTTACTTTCTCAATCAAAGGAACCAAAATATTGGCAATAATGATAGAGTAAGAAACTCCCTCTGACATTGGTCCGAACAAACGGAAAACGCCTGTCAGAATACCAAGAATTATTCCATAAATTACTTTTCCTTTATCTGTGATTGGTGATGTTACATAGTCAGTTGCCATGAAGATCGCACCAAGCATCAATCCGCCTCCGAACAAATGGGACGCAATAAATGAAAGATCCAGGCCATGTCCGCCGAAAATCGCTACGAAAACGGCAACTGTTGCAACGTAAACACAAGGAATAATCGGTGAAATCACCTTACGTGCAACCAGATAAATTCCTCCGATGATCAGAAGGAGCGCAGAAGTCTCTCCGATCGTACCCGGAATAAATCCTTCGAATAATTTTAATACATCGACTGCTTCTCCTGCTTTTAAGGAAGCCATCGGTGTCGCTGTCGTCACACCATCATAAGTAAAGGTCGTCATTCTTGCAGCGAAGGAAATCATCAGGAAACATCTGGCACCAAGCGCAGGGTTCATAAAGTTCTGTCCCAAGCCTCCGAATAACTGTTTTACAACAATAATTGCAAAAAATCCACCTAAGATCGGCATCCAAAACGGTACTTCAGACGGCAGATTCAGAGCCAGCAAAAGACCGGTCAGGGCAGCACTCAGATCCTGTATGGTAATCGGCTGTTTCATCAGTTTTTGGTAAATATATTCTGCCGCAACGCAGGTAACGACGGAAATAACAATCGTTTTCGCCGCAGGCACGCCAAAGATATAGATACCAAAGATCGTAGCGGGCAATAATGCGATTATGACATCCAGCATAATCTTCTGTGTGGAGCCATGATCCCTGACATGAGGGTTGGCTGACACATGATATAATGATTCGCTCATATGTATCTCTCTCCTTTATTTCTTTCTACGGTTTGCTAATACCTGTTTTCGACCTGTCTTCATAGACTGGGCAAGATTACGTTTTGCCGGACAGATATAAGAACAAGATCCGCACTCCACGCATTCTGCTCCGTGCAGCTTTTCAAATTCATCAAATTCCTGATGATCGGCAAGCACAGATAACTTCATCGGCATCAGCTTCTGCGGACAGACACTGACACATCTTCCGCATCGGATACAGTTGCTTGGCTGATTGGCAGAGACTTCATCTTTTGTCATTGCCAGGAAACATGAAAATGTCTTGACCGCCGGTACATCTGTCGTAAACATTGCCATACCCATCATCGGACCTCCGGAAATTACTTTTTCCGGCTGATTCTTAAATCCTCCTGCAGCTTCGATCAGTTCGTTCACATTGGTTCCTGTACGAACCAGGAAGTTGCCAGGATTCGCAATGGCATCCCCAGTCACTGTTACAACACGTGAGAAAAGAGGTTTTCCGTCTTTTACTGCTTCTTTAATCGCTGTAATCGTTGCAACGTTATCTACAATACATCCCGCATCTGCCGGAAGCATGCTGGAATTGATGCTTCTGCCTGTTGTTGCGTAGATTAAAGAACGCTCCGCTCCCTGTGGATACTTTGTTTTTAAAGGAGCAACACTGATTCTGCTGTCACCTTTTACAAGGGATTCCATCTTCGCAATCGCATCTTTTTTATTATCCTCAATTCCGATGATTCCTTTTGCCTTCGGGAACAGATCCAGTACAATATTCAGTCCTTCAATGACCAGTTCCGGTGTTTCCATCAGAATCCGGTAATCGCCTGTGATATAAGGTTCACACTCTGCGCCATTGACAATGATGTATTCGATCTCATCCGGGTTCTTTGGAGCCAATTTTACATGCGTCGGGAATCCGGCACCTCCCAAACCTACGATACCGGCTTCCTTGATTGCATCCAATACCTCTTCTTTTGACATGGAATCATAAGGTTTTGCCTGAAATGCAGCCTCCTTAAATTCTCCGTCATTCTCAATTACGATTGCATTTACCTTTGTACCCGCAGGAGTTACTCTTGGCTCAATCGATTTTACGGTTCCGGAAACAGAACTAAAGATATTCGCTGATACAAATCCTCCAGCTTCTGCAACTTTCTGACCCGCAAGCACATAATCACCCTTGCTTACGATTGGTTTCGCAGGGGCGCCGATATGTTGTCCTACAGGTAAAACAACATCTCCTTTTGGCAGATATTCGGTGATTGGCGAATTTTTCGCATATTCTTTTCCATCATCCGGATGTACTCCGCCGCTAAATGTAAACAATGCCATTTTAAGCCTTCCTTTCTTTTCTTTTTTCTCATTCATGATTATCATAAGATTTTTGCCGAAGAAAATCAATCAATGTACCGGATTTCAAACAATCTTCTCCTTTTAAAATCTATACGACCGTCTCACTTAAAGAAGTTTTTATTCCGATTATTGGAAATATTTCCCATTCCAACAATAAAAGGAGCTTTCATAAAATGAAAACTCCTTCGAAACCATTTATTACAATATCATAAATTCACAGATATTTCAACATTTTTTTCGCTTCTCTTTACAAATCTTTACCGCAGCCTACTGACGAATCTGTCCATTGCCGTAAATGATGAACTTCGTTGTCGTCAGCGCAGACAATCCCATCGGTCCCCTTGCATGAATCTTCTGGGTACTGATTCCAATCTCTGCTCCAAACCCAAACTCAAACCCGTCCGTGAATCTGGTAGAAGCATTGACATAAACTGCTGCCGCATCGATTTTTTCCAAAAATGCCTGGGCGGCCTGATAGTTATCGGTAACGATTGCTTCGGAATGTCCGGTATTGTAATGATTAATATGTTTCACCGCAGCATCGAAATCATCCACTGTTTTGATCGAGATGATTGCATCCAGATACTCCGTTCCCCAGTCTTCTTCTGTCGCCGGAATAACTTTTGGATTCAGTGCACAGACAGTCTCATCTCCACGGACTTCCACTCCTTTTTCCAGCAAAGCTTCAATAATCGCCGATCCATGGCTTTCTGCGATATCTTTGTGGAAGACAAGGGATTCGCAGGTGTTGCATGTCCCAAGACGCTGTGTCTTAGCGTTGACAATCAGTTTCACTGCCATGTCTTTATCTGCATCTTTATCCACATAAATATGGCAATTTCCCGTACCTGTTTCAATCACCGGCACCGTACTGTTTTTTACCACGCTTTGAATCAGTCCTGCGCCGCCTCTTGGAATCAGCACATCCAGATACTCGTTTAGCTGCATCATCTTTGTCGCTGTCTCACGGCTTGTATCCTCTAACAGCTGAATGCTGTACTTCGGCATTCCGCACGCTTCCAATGCTTTCTGAATCGTTTTTGTAATCGCCAAGTTAGAGTGAATCGCATCACTTCCGCCGCGCAGGAGGCAGGCATTCCCGGTCTTGAAACAAAGTGCGAAAGCATCTGCTGTTACATTCGGTCTGGACTCATATATGATTCCTACCACTCCAAGAGGTACAATTTTTTCCCCAATCAACATTCCATTTGGAGCTGGTTTCATGTATTTCACAGATCCAATCGGATCGTCCAGTTCTGCCACCTGACGGATTCCTTCTGCCATTCCCTCAATTCGCTCCGGCGTCAGAGACAAGCGATCAATCAGCGCTTCTGTCATTCCATTCTTTCTTGCGTTTTCTACGTCTTTTTCATTTTCAGACAAAATATAGGCTTGTTCCTTTACAAGCTCCTGCGCCGTTTCCTTAAGCGCCGCATTCTTGTCAAGAATTCCGGCAGTTCCAAGAATTACCGAAGCTTCTTTTGCCTGTTTTCCCAGCTGTTCTAACATAAATATACCTCCTTGCATCATAGTTGCTAATTTTTTCCTTTTGGTTTCAGCGGAGTGACAGATCCATCCTCATTTTGAATGCTGATGTTGTTAAGCTGCCCTCTCAAATTGGCCCGGACAGCCTGAATATATTCTGCACGAAGCTTTTTTTGTTCTTTTTTCTGCTGAGGCGTAAGCCCTACCGACTTATCCAAATGATAAAGTTCATTGATTCTCTGAATCTTTTTTGCATCCATTTCTTTTCTATCCTTTCTGAAAATACGGTCTTTCTAATAAATATTTCTTAAAATCAAAATCTTTGCGTTTATGTGCTAAAAACAGGGTCCCGATCTCTTTTCCTTCGATGACTCGGTTGACATTATTCAAATTGTCGCTGTTGACAATCACCATGTCGGCTCCCGCATCGGTAACGATATTAGCCGCAGCGATCTTTGTCGCCATACCTCCGGTCCCGACCTTGGTTACTGCTCCTTTTGCCATATTTTCTATCTTTTCATCAATCTCCGGTACTTCCAAGATTAGTTTCGCCTTTGGATTCTTATGGGGATCATCTGTATACAATCCATCGATGTCGGTCAGCAGGATCAAAAGATCTGCTCCGACTACAGAGGTCACAACTGCAGAGAGGGTATCGTTATCCCCAAACTCAATTTCCTCTGTTGATACCGTATCGTTCTCATTTACAATTGGAATCACTCCAAGTTCCAGCAGCTGCTCAAAGGTATTCTTCGCATTAAATCTGCGTTCATCGTTCAACATTGTCTCTTTTGTGATCAAAATCTGCGCCGATCCCTGGTTATACTCCGAAAACAATTTCTGATAGATCATCATGAGCTGCCCCTGTCCCACTGCAGAACAAGCCTGTTTCAGCGGCAGAGAATCCGGCCGTCCCGGAAGCCCCAAAGCTTTAAACCCAACTCCGATTGCTCCGGAAGATACCAGTATGACATCCTTTCCGCTGTTGTGCAGATCTGTCAAAACCCGAACCAGCTTCTCTAAACGAAACAAATTAATATTTCCGGTCTTTTTATGGATCAGAGAGGACGTCCCCACTTTCACGACGACCCTCTTTTTCTCTTTTAGTTTCTCGCGATTCTTCATCCTTATCTCCTTTTCATGACTTTTCCCAAGTCCTGATTCTTTCTGATTCTAATATTTTACATGGTAACCAGCGCTTCTGCAACCTTTATTCCATCCATTGCCGCCGATGTGATCCCGCCGGCATATCCTGCTCCTTCCCCGCAGGGATATAATCCGCGAATGCTGCTTTCCAATTGCCGGTCTCTCAAAATCCGCACCGGAGATGAAGTCCTTGCCTCAATCCCACATAAAATCGTATCCGGCCGGTTAAAGCCTTTGATCTTTCGCTCAAACGCTTCCATTCCCTCACAAATGGAATCACTGACTTCCTCAGGCAAACAATTTCTTAGATTGCCGAATGTTGTCTCCCCTTTTGTGTTGGACCTTATCTCTCCATATTCTTTCGATACTGTTTTGCTGCGAAAATCCCGAAGAAGCTGTACCGGTATCTTTCCATTTCCCTCCCGGAACGCTTTTTCTTCCCATTTTTGCTGAAAAGCAACCCCGGCAAGAGGCTCTTTCCTTCCAAAATCTTCCGGTCCTACGCTGACAATAATCGCACTATTAGAGTTTTTCCCCATTCGATCATGATTGCTCATGCCATTTACGGTAAGCTTTCCTTCCTCAGATGAAGCATTCACCACATATCCTCCCGGACACATGCAGAAAGAGTACACGCTCCGTCCATTTTGGGCATGATAGGTCAGCTTATAGGAAGCTGTCGGCAGATGATATTGATCGGCTTTTTCCCCATATTGAGACCGATCGATCATCTCTCTTGGGTGCTCAACCCGTACCCCCATCGCAAATGCTTTCGCCTCCATGGAGACATGATGCTTATTGCAAAGCATGGAAAAAGTATCTCTGGCGCTGTGACCGGGAGCGAGGATCGCTTTTTCACAAGCCACCTTTTCCACTCCATTGATGATCAGTCCCTGCAGGCGTCCTTCTTCTACGATCAGATCTGTCACTTTCGCCTCAAAACGAACCGTACCTCCAAGACGCAGAATCTCTTTCCGCATATTGGCAACTACATCTCTTAATAAATCGGTCCCAATATGAGGCTTGCTTTCATATAAAACCTCCTCCGGCGCTCCAAATTCTACAAACGTTTCCAGGACAAAACGATTTCTCCCAAACTTATCTTTCACTAATGTATTTAACTTTCCATCGGAAAAAGTTCCGGCTCCTCCCTCTCCAAACTGAACATTGGATTCCGGATTCAGTACGCCGGTCTCCCAGAAACGTTCTACATCCTTCATACGCTCTGTGACATCTTTTCCCCTCTCCAGCAAAAGAGGCTTTAGACCTCTCCTGGCAAGCATCAGCGCTGCGAACAGTCCCGCAGGTCCCATGCCGATCACTACCGGCGGATGTTCCCATGTTCCTTTGACTTCCGGAAACCGGTACTGTGGAAGCTCGATCTTTTGGATATTTCGATTTTTATTTTTCTTTAAAAATCGATTCTCCTGTTCCAACTCCACATCAATGGCATACACATAACAAAGCTGATCCTTCTTCCTGGCGTCGATGGATTTTTTCGTAATCTTCCAGGTCTTTATGGATGCTCCCCGCAAGTTCTTCTTTATTTTGTTCTCAAGCTGCTCCGGGCTGTGATCCACGGGCAGTTTTAACTGATTGATTCTGATCATGTTCTTCTATCTTAAAAGAAAATATTCTTATCCTTTCCAAAAGTTTCACTTAACAGTATAGCGTATCTGAAAAAAAGGAACAAGTCATATACGAAAAAGACTTGTTCCCCATTCTCATTAAAATGAATTTATTGTATTTCGCGGATTCTGTCGATCAAACTCTTTCTTTTGCCGATTATATGATAGAAAAAAAGCGGAACCAGTACACACATAATCAAGATCGTTCCTGCCATTCCGAGAATCCAAGGCCATGGAATCTCAAATTGGATTTGATTGCTGTTCATCTTCTGATAAATCAAGTAGGTTGCTCCCATACCGATCGTTGCCGTTATTCCCCAGGATCCCAGACTGTACAAAAGTCCTTCTCTTATCAGCATTCCTTTTATCTGCCTCCTGGTCATGCCGATTCCTTCCAAAATCGCCAAATCCGTTTGACGGCTGGAAATATTTCCTGATACCGTATTAATATAATTCATGATACCGATCCAGGCGAGAATGATGGTCAAGCCAATTCCTACTCCCATCATATTGCCTTGTGCTCTTTTTGCTTCCTCCATATCCTCGATCTTTGATTCATAAGAAAAATCTTGATATCCGGGAGTCTCTTCCATCTGCCGCAGAATCTTTTCTTCTGTTTCCTGATCATATGGTTCCTGATAAGTTACGCCGATTCGAAACAAAAAGGAATTTAAGACCTTTTCCATATGCTTCTGACTGGTCAGAAGAACCAGACCTTCTCCTCTGCCGGAAGCATAATATTCTTCCTGGATCAATCCTCCTATTTTCATTTTCTCCATGGATTTTTCTTCTCGATCTTCGCTGTATGCGACGGTTTTCCCTATAAAATCCTTCTCCTCCAATGTCATTCCGCTGGTATACAAAAGACATACTTTCCCATTTTTAAAATCTTTCCATGAGATTTTTTCTTCCAGCGTCTTATTCAAGTAGTCAAATTCTTTGTGACTGATTCCATAGAGAACCGACGGAAAATGTTCCGGATGCTGCTGGTATTCTTTTTGTTCTTCTTCCCCAAAAGGATTCTCCATCCATTTTTCGTAAAATTTTGTCATCCATGTTTTTGTAAGATCCCCGTCCCACGGAACGATTATATTCGCAGTGGATAAGGAAACAGCGTTTTCTACGCCGGGTATTTCCCGGATGGAATCCAGGAAATCTTCATCCATGATTTGTTTCCAGTCAGATTCTTTCTCCTTTAACAGCGTATCATTTTGTATGATGAGATCCTGATTCATGTAGTTTGTGTAAACCGTTCTTGCACCATGACTTTGAATCAGCGTAATCAGGCAAACAAATATGCTAAAGCTAGCTGCAAGAGACAAAACGACGATAATCGATTTTTTGGTGTCTTTTCTTAGCTGCTCTGCTGCCATTCTCCAAAGGACATGGCCTTTTCTTGTCTTATGTGACCGCTGTTTCCCGGAAATGCCTCGATAAGAAAGCGCTTCTACCGGTGACACAGATCCCGCCGTTTTCATTGCATGCCGGTTTCCGATAAAAATCGTTGCGCAGGCGATCCCTGCCGCCAGCAGAAACACAGCCAAATGAAATACGACATGGACATCATCTTGATGAATTCCGAGAGCCGTTACAATAAAAGGAACCAGACGGAAAGAAACGATGACTCCTAATATCATTCCAATTGCAATCCCTGCGCTAGCCAATAACACCATTTGCCGTTTGAGACATTTTCTGATCTGCGAACCAGTCATGCCAATCGTCTCTAAAAGACCATAATATCTGATATTGGAAGACAAGGAAAGACTAAGAATATTGTATATGAAAAGATAGGCGCTCAGACAAATTGCAATAATCAATCCGGCTGCTCCAATCATGATTTCAATGGAATTGCTCATTTCCTGGTTAAATTGAAGATACTGCTGTTCTCCCAGTTCTAATCGATTGAGAAATTTCTGCTGTTCCTCATCGCTTAAATAGCTTTGCCGAAAATCCAGATACATGCTTCCGGACCGTGTCTGATCCATGGAATATCCGGAATTTTCAAAAAACTTTTCTGATACAAAGAATACTTGCCGATCTCCATAACCATCCCAGATACCGGATATGGTAAAGGTCTTCGTATGGAGCCCTTTCTTATCTCCGTATGTCAATTCAAAGGAATCCCCGACTGTCAAATCCCCCATTCCGCAGTCCTCCAACGCTGTTTGGGTAACCATCAGTTCCTTTTCTTTTTGAGGGTAGCTTCCTTTCACCCACTCCCTTGCAGGCGCCATTTGCTGTTCCCAAAAGACTTCGTCACACCAGATCAGACCACTGTGAAGTGTATCATCTTTTTCCGTCGCTTCCGAATACCCACTGTAAGCCTGAAATCCGATCGTTGCAATACCTGCATCCTTTTTACAGATTTCCCGCTGTTTTTGTGTGACTCCACCCATCAAAACCGCATCGAATTTCGCCCCGTGCTGTCGTATCGTCTGTAATTTTTCCATTTTCCAATAGGTACTGCCTACCGTTAAAATCGTAAATACTAAGAAGACAGATAATATAATCGCCAACAGAATCGTTCGTGTACGGGATTTATCATGCTGCAGGGAGCGAACTGCCATTTTCCATAAGATTTTATCATTATATTTCTTCATGGCCATCACCCCTTTCCGATTTTCCCATCCCGCATATGAATGATCCGATCCGCCATCTGGGCAATATCCTGATCATGAGTAATAACAACCAATGTCTGCTGAAACCGTTTCGCCATTGTTTTTAACAAACCAATGACATCATGACTCGTCTCCGTATCCAAATTTCCGGTTGGCTCGTCTGCCAAGACAAGCAATGGCTTCATCACAAGCGCTCTGGCGATTGCCGCTCTTTGCTGCTGTCCGCCGGACAGCGTATTGGGCATCGCTTCTCTTTTATCCTGCAGTTTTAAGCAACACAGAACTTCCTCCACCAAATCTTCGTCTACAGGCGCTCCGTCAAGTTCCGAAGGCAGGATAATATTTTCATAAACATTTAAATCCGGGACTAAATTATAATTTTGAAAAATAAATCCAATATTTCTTCTGCGAAATACTGCAAGTTTTTCCCGATGAATTCCGGAAAGCTCTCTTCCGCCGATCCATACCTTCCCTTCCGTAGGCGTATCCAATCCCCCAATCAAATGAAGGAGTGTACTTTTGCCGCTGCCGGATTTTCCGATGATGGAAACAAATTCTCCGTCTTCTGCTAAAAAATTGACTCCATCCAAAGCCTTTACCGTATGATTGCCCAGCTTGTAATATTTTTTTAGATTTTCTGTTTTTACCATCCACTGTTTCATCTTCTTTTCTCCTTTCTTTCATATTACAAGCATAACAGCCAATTCTCTCAAAATAGTCTCATTTTCCAATGATCACGATTCTGTTACAATTCCTCCCTTGGCAGATAAATCTGAAATTCTGATCCTTTCCCAGGCTCCGAGTGTACCTCCATGTATCCATTCTGCATCGTAATGATCTTTCTTGCCAGATACAGCCCGATTCCGATCCCTTCCTCCTGATAGACCTCCGGCTCTCGGTAAAATCTTTGGAAGATTTCTGCCTGACGGCTTTGCTCGATTCCTTTTCCTGTGTCACAAACACTGATCTTTGTATAAATTTCCTGTTCTTTCACAGAAATTCGAATCTTTCCTTTCGGTTCTGTATACTTTACCGCATTGTCTAACAAATTAAAAATAGCTTCTTCTGTCCATTTTGCATCATGATACAGTCGAATGAATTCCTCACAGTCGACATAGATTGAGATCTGCTTTTTTTGCGCTTTTGGAACAATCGCCGCAACGGCCTTTCCAAGTGTCACACTGACCGCACGATCATCCATATGAAGCGTTAAAACCTCTGATTCCAAACGCGACATTTTCACAAGACTTTCCATAAAAAATTCCAGTTTTTCTTCCTGCATTTCCAGTTTTTCCAAATAATAAGTTCGCTCTTCCTGGGTTAGATCTTCCTGTTTAAGAATTTCCAAATATAATTTCATATTAGCCGCCGGGGTTCTCGTCTGATGAGAAATATCAGAAATCAATTCTTTCATTTTTCTTTTGTCATCGATACTTTTTTTGCGTTGTTTTTTCCAGATATAATCCAGTTTTTTTAATTTATCATATGTCTTCCCCCACATGGATTCTTCCGCTTCCTCCATCTGCCGCATTTCTTTCCCGGAAATCATTTGATCCAGACATTCATCCAAATATCTCCCAAAATCATACACATCTTTTTTTAAAAAATAGAACTTGCTGCTTATTATGCATAGAGCGGCTAAAAGAACTATGATTACGATCATTTCACCCATTGATATCCCATCCCATACACGTTAGTAATATATTTATGTTCTTCATCTTCGATCTTCTTTCGCAGACGGTTGATATTGACAGCGAGGGCATGTTTATCCACAAACTGTCCATTGGAATCCCACAAACGATCCAGCAGCACGTTATATGTCATGAGCTGTCCTCTATTTTCTATCATCGTACGCAGCAGTTTAAATTCAGTCGGAGTAATGGAACATTCCTCCCCCTTTACTTTCACTTTCATTGCAGGAAAATCAATGGATAAAAAACCGTCATCAAAAACTTCTGATTCCTTTCTTGGACTTTTTTGAAGAACGACATCTATTTTCTTCATCAAGACTCGCACAGAGAACGGTTTTATAACATAATCATCTGCACCATATTCGTATCCTTTCAGCGCATCTTCCTCTAAATCGCGTGCCGTAATAAATAAAATAGGGATATCTTTCTTTGCCTTGATTTGCCGGCAAAACTGAAAGCCTTCTCCATCCGGAAGACAAACATCCAATAAAATCAGGTCCGGTTTTTCTTCTCGAAACATAAGTCCGGCAGTTCTTAAATCATATGTCTGGATCGGCTGATATCCTGTCTTCTTTATATGAAAAGCAATTCCTTCATTTAACTCTCGATCGTCTTCAACGATCAAAATCTTTTTCATACCATACCTCCAATGCCTCTATTGCAGTTTTCTCTGTTATCATTATAACAAAAACAAAAAAGGCAGGAAACTTTATCACAGCATTGTGATTTTTCTCTAATATGATTCCCCTAAAAAGAAAAAGATGGCTAACAACCATCTTCTCTCAGTTATATATTTCTGTTCTTCCACAGCAAAATCCTTTGTTTATTTTCCATCTGCCCGATATTTCAAAGAAGTTTCCGGAGCATAGAACTGGCAAACAATACCACCCACTAACAAAATCGCCATACAAACAATCAGCGTCACATATACTCCTGCTTTGTCTACGATAATTGGCAGCAAAAATGTACCAAGCGCTGCACCTATCCTGCTCATTGCAATTACTGCACCAACACCGGACGCACGCAGTCGTGTATCAAATAATTCTGGGGGATATGGGTTTTCTGCAACAACTGAAATTGACATTCCGATTGCAAACACCGAAAAACATACCATTGTAAATGCCATAGGTGCATGCTGTCCCAAAACAATACCCAATGCCGCAATCGCAGAAATATAAAATGTAGATATTAAAAAAGCTCTTCTGGATATTCTATCAAACAGGATAACACCTGCCACTGCACCAATTCCTACAAAAATATTATATATCGCTCCTGATGCATTCGGGTTTGTCATATTCATATTTTCGACAAGTATAGGAATGAATATGCTTACGCCAAAGTATGGAAAAACCTGACACGCATAGAAAAGTCCCCCTACCATCGTGTTTCTTCTGTTTTTCTTATCAAACAGTTCTGTCCATGACACTTTTTCGACTTCCTCTGCCTTCACAACGTTCATTACGATATATTCTTTGCTTAAATATTGTTTTACCAGACAATCAGCTTCTTCTTTCCTTCCTACTGCTGCAAGCCAGCTTGGTGACTCTGGAACTCTAACAATCAATCTTACAACGGCAGTAACAAGCCCCGGTATAGCCGATGAAATAAAAATATATTTCCAAGTACTATCTCCAGAGCCATTAATTGATATTCCTACAAAATATGATGCGACAAATCCAATTGTCCAAAATATAATCAGCAAACTTTGGAATCTTGCGCTCTGCTTTCTTGGAAACCACTCTGTCAATAATGCGCTGCCAACTGTGTAATCAATTGCAATCGTGATTCCCAACCCAATTCGGAGCACCAACAATAATCCTGGTTCTGTCACAACAAACTGCAGCAGTGAAATTCCTGTAAACAAAATCATATCGACATAAAAGAGGAGTTTTCTGCCTGCTTTATCTGCAATATTCCCAATTACAATACTCCCCATTAATCCAATTAATGTTCCTGCTCCCAAAAGGCCAACCCAAAAACTATTTAATTTTAAGGGCTCAATAGCTGCTGTTACCGCAGTACCTGCGATTCCCAATGCATAGCCGCAGGCAATCTGTCCTAATATAAAACATAGAAAAACATATTTATGTATTTTAGAAAGGGGTGCATTTTTATAATCCATATTCTATCTCTCCTCCTTTTTTTCTTTGCTTAATTTATTATATACTTCAATCGAGAGTGCAATGTCCAATACACCTGAACCAACACTTTCATACAGCGTAATTTCTTGATTGCTTTCTCTCCGGGATATTTTCCCTGTCAATACTTCACCAACTGTACCTGTCACCTTATCCTTCGTTATCATTCCTTTTTGAAACGGGATAATAATATCTCCGGCAGCCTCCCATACCCCTTCCACATGCTCTGTGATAATTTTAGCTGATCGTATTACTGTTTCTTCATCAATCTCCTGCATAAAAGATGTAAAAGAACCGATTGCATTCACATGAGTTCCTTCCTGCAGCATCTCTCCCTGAAAAACCGGTTTCGAAGACGTTGTACATGTACAAACTATATCCGCATCCGCAACACAACTATCAGCAGAAGGTGCCGCGATTATTTCATACGAACGATTTCTTACCGGCTCAATCATTTTGCAAAAATTATTGATACGTTCTGCATCCAAATCATAGACGTATAATTTTGATATACTTCTCACTTCCTGAATTGCTAAAACCTGTGAATAAGCTTGTAATCCTGTACCTATAACTGCCAGTTTTGAAGCATCTTTCCTTGCCATCAAATCAGTGGCTACCGCCGCGCTGCCGCCTGTTTTAATCGCAGTCAAATAGTTTGCATCTATAATAGCTAATAAATCTCCTGTTTCCGCTGAATACAGACTGATTTTTGAAAGTGTACTCGGCAGTCCCTTTTTAATATTTTTCGGGAATACTGATGAAAATTTTGAACCAAAAAACGGCTTATCTGTACAATTTGCAACCAACCATTGTCCTACATTTTCCTCCCCTCTAATTGGCATAAAAATACGTTTTCCAGCATACAATTTACCTTGCTGGCATTCGATATATGCTTCTTTAATTGCTGAAATGACCATTTTCATATTCAAAACTTGTTTTACTTGTTCTTCTGAAAACAACTTCATAGTTCCTATGTCCTTTCTTCTACATTCTAAGCTTTCCCAAATCACTTTAATCAAGCTTGATTTATTAAGAATTATAAGCTCAAATTCTTTGTTAATAAACTAACAATACTTGATCGCCGTTTCCGTTTTTTCTTATAGCAGAACCAATGTATGACTTCTCTTAAACTAAAAGGTTTGGCAATCATTAAATCTTATTTTGGCCATAAGTATTCTAATATCCGACATTATTCATATGCCATCTTTTCCTGTATTTCCACTTTATTCTTGACATCATTCGCCTTTTTTCAGATAATAAATATAACACTAATTTGTTAAAAAATGCAGAATCGAGGATATAACAATTTGAACAAATATGATATTATTTTAGATGTGTGTAAGACTCAGAATTTTACAAAAACTGCACAAAATTTAAATTACAGTCAATCTGCAGTCAGTCAGGCAATCAAAGCATTTGAGACCGAGATGGGCTTTCCTCTTTTTAAACGTACAAATTCCGGGGTAAAGCTGCTTCCAGTCGCTCAAAACGTGATTCAGTCATTGGAGATGATGAAGCGTGCACAGGAAAATTTATCGCACTTATCTGATGCAATGACAAAGTCAGAATACGGAACTGTCCGTATAGGATCCTTTTTTAGTTTTGCCGTTACATATCTTCCGGGAATACTCAAAGATTTTTCCGATCAGCATCCTCATATCAAATTTGATATCTTCACCGGAAATCAAGATGAAATATACACCAAATTATCTAATGGTGATATTGATGTCGCTTTCACCTCGAAAGATTCTGTACTGGAATTTAATTTTGAAGAAGTAATAAAGGACGAATTTATGGCTGTATTGCCCATTGACCATGAACTCTCATCTTCAAGTTCAATTTCTATACACGACTACAAAAATATGACTTACATTCTTTCCGGCGAAAAATTTAATTTCGAAATCGGCAATATCATTAACGCTCTTCAAATTCATCCTGACCATAAACTGGAGATTTACGATGAAATGGTAGCATTAAAAATGATTGAAGCAGGATTTGGTGTCGGTATTTTTTCAAAGTTTTTCCTTGATAGTATTCCAAACCACGCAAATGTATTAATCCGACCTTTTAAAGAACATTATTACCGCTCACTTGTAATTGCTACAAATGATACTTACTATACCTCTGCTTCGGCAAATGTTTTTTTATCTCATATCAAAAACTGGGCAAAGAATTTCACTTATTAATTTTTGCTTCTTCAAACCGCCCGTCTCATATTCCTTTGACATAAATATACTCCCTCTTAAGCAAACAAACTTTTTTATTATTCCACTTGTCTGCTTAGAAGGGAGTATATCATTTACAATCTCTTGATGTTTCAAGATGACATTTATTCCTCTACATAGCCTTTGTACAAATTTCCAAATGAATAGTCTATGTCATATGCTGTACAGCTTGCCCTAGAGTCAATTGCCAAAACGATATGCTGAATTTTACTTACCTCTTTTTTCCTGCAAATTACTACAATTCTGCAATTTTTTTCAACTCTTACATTTTTAAATCCGGCCTTTGATAGTGCAATTTCCACCTCTATTTGATTTTCTGTTCGTATTTCTGCGAAACTATTGATTTTAAATCCATACATCACTTTATCCAGAGCCACTACACAAATATACAGATCAATAATGGAATACAATAAAAGATCCCAATCTTTTAGCAATAACGATCCCACGGTTATAATGATAAAATCACCAATCAGCAAGATTGTTCCCATTGGAATGTGCGGAAATTTCTTCAGTACAAGTCTTCCTACAACTGTTGTTCCCCCGGTTGTCCCTCCTGCATCCAAAATCATCCCCAACCCAATTCCCATTATCACACCTCCAAAAACAGATGCCAATAAAAGGTCTTCTGTAAAAGGTTTTAAAAATGTAAGCCAGTCAATCATAAGCGAAGATAACAATACTGTTATTCCAGTATAGATTAAAAGACGTTTTCCCAATATGATTGTTCCAATAATTACTAACGGAACATTTATTATAATACTTAATGTACCAATCGGAAATCCTGTCAGGGCTTTCACCACTACTCCGATTCCTGTTACAGATCCCGGAATAATTTGTGCCGGATCAATAAACAATACGACAGACAACGCATATAGAAAACAGCCAATTACTATTTTCAGTATTGTTACTCCTTCTTTTATACATAATTCTTTTTTCATTCTCTATTGCCTCAATCTTCTCTCTTATCTTCAAACGATTTTTTATCTGTACTTTCTTTTTTATCTTGAATATATCCGGAGTTTGGAAGGTAATAGCATTTTTTCCCATATTTAAACAAGACAACAGCACACATAATTAATACGATGCTTTGCAGTAATCCCACCAAAGTAAACAACCCCTTTACAGAATTAATACCACCTGTCGCAACCAATGTATATGCTGTTCCTCCCAGAATACATCCTACAAGCACCTTCTGTTTTTTTGGCGGCTCATCATCCGCTGATATATTATTCACTGACAACGTTGCAGCTACGGAAGACATTGGGTCTGCCAATGTACAAAAACTCAAAGTAACTGTACATAAAAACAAAAGTGTAATCACTTTTCCAAACGGAAGAGTATTTAAAATCTGGAACACAGTTGCCTGCATTCCTAACTCATTTACCGCTGACCATACATCTAAAGTACCTGATGTTTGCAGAAAAATTGTCTGTCCTCCAAAAATTCCGATCCATACAATACAAAAAATAGACGGCACCAGTATCTGTACCAGCATAAACGTTCGAACTTTCCGTCCTCTTCCCATACGCGCCAGAAACATACCTATTACCGGCGCATATACAATAAATGACGCCCAATATTGAACAATCCAGTCTGCAAACCATTTTTCATTGTTTGTCATCACGTTTGTCATCGTTGTCATTGTCCCAAAATTATCAACAAGAAATCCAATAGACTCAGAAGTAATCTTGGTAATAAACTGAGTATTTCCAAATATAAACACATATGCCAGCAAGAAAAAGAAAAAATACATACATGCGGATGATATTAACTTTAACCCTTTTCCGATTCCCGATACACAAGATAATACAAATATCACCGTTACAAATATTGCTGCTCCCAGCCAGGACAATGCTGACTGCGGGATTCCCAATGCCGCTTCAAGACCTGCTCCAATCTGCATCAATCCTACTCCCATAGAGTTCGATGTTGCTCCCATAAGGCAAAAAATTACAATCGCTGTCACAAGTGTATTTAGCCATTTAATTTTCTTTCCCGTTACGCATTCAACAATTGAATTAAATGAAAGACTCTTTTTTCTGTTATAACAAATAATTGCAAACGCTGCTCCGCAAATTGCATACATACTATATTGCACGAAACTCCAATCCCACATCGCCTGAGCAACCGCAAAAATACCAGCTCTCCTTGTTCCTGCTTCTCCAATTGCCATTGGTGTACTCATATAATGAAAAATCGGTTCCCCCATTGCCCAAAATAGCAATCCCGTACCTATCCCTGAACAAATCGACATCGCACACCAGCTTGCCATATTATATTCCGGTTTTGCATTTTCACCGCCAATAACAACATCCCCATATCTGCTTATAATAAACACAACACATAAGACAATGAATACTAACGATAATATATTAATATATGCTCCAAAATAATCTGCCATTGCGTACAGAAGCTTTGTCATGATTGCCCCTACCTGCTCTGTCCATATAATTCCTGCCAGAATAAATCCAATCAATATTACAATCGCCGGCCAAAAGGCCCATTTATTTATTTTCTTATCATCTTTTCTCATACACACACCTTATGTAACCTCTCTTTATTCATCCGTATCTGCAAAAGCAATCATTGACGCTTCCAGCGGGACATCTGCCGGAAGTGCGGCTGCCTGAACACAAACCCTTGTTGGTCTATGCTCCCCAAAAAAGCTTTTGTATGCCTCATTCATTTGTTCAAAATCATTTAAATCTTTGATGAAAATATCTACTCTGGCAATGCTTTCTTTCGATCCGCCTCCAGCTTCGACAATACTTAATAGATTATGCAGTACCAACTCTGTTGCCTTCTTAATTTCATAAACATATTCGCCGTCTTTTGTTAATGGAATCTGACCCGAGGTAATAATCATATCCCCATATTTTCGTCCATGGCAATAAGGTCCTAATGCTGGTGAAGCTTCATTACTTACAATTTCATTCAATTTCTTTTTCATTTTTGATTTCCTTTCTTTCGTTCCATTTTTTAAGAAAAGACGCTATATCTGGCAAGTAATATAACGTCTCTCCCTCATTGCATTCTTTAAGAAGTCAACCAATGTATGTCTCTTACGATTTTTGATATTGTTTCTACTTTAATCAATCCTCATACAGCACCAAAAGTGCATCGGCAATCGACACTCCCTCTGCAGTAATAAATACCGGATTGATGTCCAATTCTTTCACTGTATCTTTACATTCAGCAGCCATTTCACTTATTTTAACAAGAAGATCCGCAAGTGCTGCTTTATTGCACACTTCTCCGCCTCTATATCCATTTAACAAAGGATACGAAGCCAGCTTTTGTATCATCTTTTCTGCTTGGTTTTGATTCAACGGCACCGGTGCCAATTGTACATCTTTGAAAAGTTCTACAAACACTCCGCCCATTCCTACCATAATCATTGGTCCGAAATCTTTATCGTTGTTTACTCCGATAATCATTTCCGTTCCCGGTTTTAACATTGGCTTTAGAAGTACTCCATCTAACCTCGCTTTTGGTGCATTTTTCATACAATTATCTATAATCGTCCGAAATGCCGTCCGCAGCTGCTCGTCATTTTGTATATTAAGTTTTACACCACCAACATCTGACTTATGCTGAATATCTCTTGAGTGAATTTTTACTGACAACGGATATCCTAATTCCTTTGCTGCTTCGATAGCTTCTTCCTCTGTTGCTGCTATTTTTTGCGGAGGAATAGAAATTCCATATTTCTGCAGATAATTTAAACTTTCAAATTCGCTCAAGCTATAAGATGTTCTATATATTTTATCTGGTATTGCAGGTTTCATCGGCTCAAACATGGATGTAGAAAAATCTAATATTTTTTTCAGAGCACTGCAGCCATACTTTCCGGTAGCCAAGAGAGGAGTGCCTGATGCTTTTAATATGTCTGCGCTCTCTTTATGCCTGGTGTGTTCTATAAACGGAATCCAAAATATCGGTTTTAAATCTTTATTTTTTCTGGCAATAGAGACAGCTTCTACCATGTGAGAAATTGTATCGTCCCAGATTTCTGGTGTAATTGTATATGCGATAACAATTGCATCCACATTTTCATCCTTGGATATTGCTTCCATAGCCTGTACCATGATCGGTGTATTGTACCCAATACCTGCAGTCATATCAAATGGATTATTTACAGATCCATAACTCGGAACCAGCGTCTGCAAGTATGCTTTTGTCTCCTGACTCATTTCAGCAAGCTCAATGCCATAATCATCCGTCAGATCAGCCATAATGCCTGCTTCTCCGCCAGAAACATTCATAAATACACATTTTTGTCCCTTCGGTGCTTCTGCAAGCCATGAAAACGATGCCGCAAGATTCATTAAATCTTCTAAATCATTCGCTTCAATAACTCCATAACGCTCAAATACAGCGCGCAATACCTTGTCGGCACCTGATAGAGATCCCGTATGAGAAGCTGCCAATTCTTGTGACTTCGCAGATCGTCCGGTCTTTAATACTATCACCGGTTTTTTCTTTACAGCGGCCTTTTCAAATGCAGCGACAAGTTTTTTCGGTTTTGTGATACCTTCCATATATACAGCCACAACTTTTGTATCTTCGTCTTCTACCAGAAAATCCAAATAATCTTCTACTTTTACATTGCAGGAATTGCCTGAAGAAATGACATGACTGAACCCCATATTCGGACTGTCCAGTCCTCCCAACACAATCTGACCGCTTTGAGAAATCATGCCAATATTTCCTCTTCTGTCTCGCTCCTCCACCAGAAAAGCAAATGCAAATATTCCATCTATGAAATTTGCAAAACCTGCACAGTTCGGACCCATAACTGCAATTCCAAGCTTATTTGCTTTCTCAACTAATGCTTCCTGCAATACTTTACCTTCTTCTCCAATTTCACTATATCCACTGGCAAACACAATTGCGCCGCCGCAATTTTTTGCTGCTGCCTCCTCTAACAGCGGTAAAATTGTTTTTTGAGGCGTACAGAGAATTACTAAATCTACATCCCCTTCAATTTCCGATAAGGAATGATAAGCTTTTTGTCCAAAAATTGTATCTCTCCCTGGATTCACAAGATACAGACGGTCTAGATTCTTAGAGAATTTCAAATAGTTTCTTGTAGTGTCTCCTCCAAAACCTGCTTTTTCACTTGCCCCTACAATGGCTACCGTTCTGGGTTTTAATAATTTTTTTAAATCCATCATAGCTACCTCTTTCATTTTATTAAACTATTAGATTTTTTCCGCCTTTTCATATCCCAAATTAAAGCATTGTACATTTTTCTCACTTGGTTTTCCTTTATGATCAAAATAGTCCTTCAGCGTATCTGAAAATTGCTGCTTATCCATCATATTCGTGGCCTCAATCATAGCACCCATCATCACCAGATTTGCTCCTCTGGAATTTTCCAGCTCATTGGATATTCCTATGGCATCTACACCAATTACCTCCACGTGCTCCGGATACTCTCTTTCACTGAATATTGACTTATTAATAATAACCTTTCCGCCATCCGCTACTTGATCAATATACGTATTATACGCATCCTCATTCATACAAACCAATACATCCAATTGATCCGGATAAGGACTTCCTATTTCCTCATCTGACACTACAACTCTGCACAAGGCAATGCCGCCTCTCATTTCAGCTGAATACTCACTTGTCCAACTAACATTTTTCCCATTCTCTGCCGCAATCTGGATCAATATTTTACCAGCCGTCAGAACTCCTTGACCTCCAATTCCAGCAAACATTATATCAGCCATTGTTATTTACCTCCTTTCGTATTATCCACATATACTTTTACCGGAAATACTTTTGAATTTTCCTCTTTTAGTTTTTCCATCGCATCTACTGCTGACATTTTCCAGTTCGTAGGACATGGTGACAATACTTCAATAATTGAAAATCCTTTGTTTTCCTGTTGATTTTTAAAACCTTTCATAATCATTTTCTTTGTTTCTTCTATATGTTTTGCATCATACAAAGCCCCTCTTGCTGCATATGCAATCGGATAATTCTGAATGATGTTTAACATGTCAAACGGTTCTCCTGCAACTCTATCATCACGGCCTTTTTTGCTGCTAACCGTTTTATCTCCCACTAAAGTAGTTGCAAGACACATCTGCCCGCCGGTCATACCAAAGATTCCATTATTTACAACAATCATTGTGATTGGAACATTTCTCTGCGCTGCATAACAAGTCTCTGATAACCCAATGACATAAGAACATCCGTCACCGGCATGTACATATACATTTGCTTCCGGACGTACTTTTTTGATTCCTGTTGCAACAGCTGCACAACGACCGTGCGGCCCTGCAATCCCATCACAATTAAGCGTATCAATAGACCAGTAGGCACAAGCAATATCAACAACCTGCACCGTTCGCTCTGCCAGACCCAGTTCTTCACAACATTCTGCAACTAATCTTTGAATGATGCCGTGTCCGCAGCCGCCGCACCAGCCCACCTGCTGATTAATCATTTTTGGTTTTGTTAATTTCACAGCCATTTTAGTATACCTCCAGTTCTTTTTCTTTTCCTTCAAGCACACGTTTGCAATACTCCACGATTCCCTGTGTTTTCGGCACATACTTTGATGTTAGATATGCATATACCGGCAAAGAAAATTTTGTAGCCAGACAAATATCCTGTGCCATCTGTGCAGATAAACTCATTTCTACAGATACCAATGCTTTCACTGAATCCGGAAGATTTCTGAATGCTTTTTCCGGATATGGCCATGCACTAATCAAACGGATCAGTCCCAGCTTAAAGCCTGATTCCCGTGCACGGCGTACTGCTGACTTACAAATTCTTGAAGAAATTCCATATGCTACTAAGACAATCTCTGCATCATCTACCATAAACTCTTCCCACCGCTGCTCATTGTCATGCATTTCCTTGAACTTATCTCGAATCATCTGATCATACTCGTCATAGTCCATGGAACGGTCAAGATTTGTAACCTTTACTTTTGTCTCATCAGATCTTTTATAACTTTTGATTGCCCAGTCAAATTTGTCCTTGTCATGTTCTTTAGCCTCAGGCAATACTACTTTTTCAATCATCTGACTAATTCCGCCATCACTTAATATAATAACTACTGTACGGTATTTTTCTGCCAGATCAAATGCTTCATAGGTAAGATCTGCACATTCCTGCACCGATGCCGGTGTAAGAACAATTTGTCTGGAATCACCATGACCGCCGCCGCGAACAGCCTCCCAATAGGAATCCTGTCCTTCGGTTATTTCTCCATCACCAACACCATATCTCATAACATCCACTAAAACTGCCGGCAAATTGTAAGAAGCAAGATAAGATATTCCTTCCTGTTTCAAATCATACCCTGGACCTGATGAACTCGTCATACATCTTTCGCCGCATGCCGCAGCTCCCCACAACATGCTCATACTTGCAATTTCGCTCTCACCCTGCACAAAAACTCCGCCACGATTCGCCATGTTTGCAGACATATATTCCAGAATTTCGCTCTGCGGTGTAATTGGATATCCTGCATAGAAACGACATCCAGCTCTAAGGGCTGCTTCAGCAATCGCTTCATTTCCTTTCATAAGTTCAAATTTCTCACTCATGCTTTTTTCCTCCTGCTTTTACTCTAATGTGTTAATTGTGAATACATAATCTGGACAAATTCTATAGCAGCACCCACACCCTATACACTTCTCCTCGTTAATTCTGATAATCTCATACCCTTTTTTATTAATCTCTGTAAGCGGTTCGATTGCTTTTACCGGACATGCGCCTACACATAATCGGCACCCTTTACAAAGACTTGTGTCCGCAACTGCTTTTGCTTTTGCCATTTTCTTCCTCTTTTTGTTTCTCTTTTTTTATTTTTGTTTCACTTTTTTCTTTATAGTTTCATATTATCAGATTTTATTTTATATTTCAACAACTTTTTTCATTTTTTGTTTCATTTTTTATTTGAAAAAGCACTATTTTTTTATATAATACAAATAGTGAAACAAATATATCATTTTTAGGAGGTGCCTATGGCGCAGGAAACAAAATTCGAGACAATACAAGCTGTTGATCGTGCATTGCATATTTTGGAAACACTTGGACGAGTCAACACAATAAATCTTGCTGATTTGAATCGGGAAATAAAAGTGAATAAAGCTTCTCTTTCTCGTTTACTCTATACATTGGAAAGAAATGGGTATATTGTTAAAAACGAAAAAACAAACGAATTTTCATTAACTATGAAAACATATGAAGTCGGCCTTAATGCACTTCAAAATATAGATCGTCTATCATTGATAAACTCAACACTTGTTGATTTAAACAGCCAAACCGGTCGGATTGCCCAATTCTCTGTTGAAGACAATAACCAATTGCTCTGTCTGCAAAGTGTTGGAAAAGAATCTCTTTCCTTCTCTGTCTACACAAGTGTCGGATATCGTTCTCCGTTATACAGTACCAGTGCTGGAAAAGCACTTTTATCGACTTATCCAAATGGTACAATTATCGAAAAATGGGAACAAATGAACATTCAGCCACTTACCGAACATACGTTGACAGATATTCAATCCTTCCTGCAGGATATGGGCTTAACACGACAGCGAGGTTATGCATTAGATATCGAAGAAAATGAGTATCACGTATTTTGTGTTGGCTCAGTTATCATGGATTATACGAACAAACCTATTGGATCCATCAGTATTAGCGGATCAAGTCTTACGAAAGAAGAAGAAAATAATATCAGCAAAATTCTTATGGATTCTTGCAAGAAACTATCAGGGCTGCTCGGATATGCCAGATAAGTGTTTTTTCGATCTATAAAATATGTTCTTATTAAAGAAATGGATTTCAGAATTAATGAAATTTGATGATCAAACAAAAAGCCTATTTTATTAGATTCACTGATAAAATAGGCTTTGTATTACTTTTCATATATCTGATTATGCCCAGATATCCCCGATTGTATATCCTTCTGTGAATGGATCTGTTGAATCTAATACCAAATTATTAAATCCATAAATCCAGGATTCTCCCGCAATGGTAGGCACAACTGCTTTGTATCCTGCCACTGTGGTTTCTTCGATCAGATGGCCTTTATAGACAACCCCAAGAAGTCCCTGATGACGGAATGTTTCATTCAGTTTCAGTTCTCCTTTTGCATACATAGCTGCCATTCTTGCACATGTTCCTGTTCCGCATGGACAACGATCCAGTGCACCGATCCATGTTGACGGATTATCGAAATCTACTTCCCCGCTTGCAACCGTAACGGCATTTCTAATATCTGCGTTAGGATCATCCGTTGGTCCGAACAATTGAGAAATTGTAATCCCCACCCCTGGATAATCCGGATGGCTTACTTCTAACTGATCTTGTGCTGCTTTCAGTATTAATGATGATACACGTGTAATTTCACGTCCCATATCTGGTGTCAGTTCTATCCATGGGAACTGTCTGACATCCGCCATTACGTAAAACATACCGCCCCATGCAACATCAACTTTTACTTTTTCCACACCATGTCCGATATGCGGTACTTCAATTTCTTTGTCTGTGTAAACCGCAAATGCCGGCAGATTCTTAAATGTTACCTCTGTAACTTTTCCATTTTCACATTTCGCTTTAATTCCGATCAATCCTGCCGGCGCCTCAAGATTGAACTCTGTATACGGCTCCTGCATCGGAATAATTCCTGTCTCCAGTAAAACTGTTGCAACGGAAATCGTATTTCCTCCAGACATCATCGGATACTCTACCTGCTCCATAATAATAAACCCTGCAGCTGCATCCGGATGTTTTGGCGGAACTAAGATATTACAACAAAGCGGCGGATATCCTCTTGGTTCTCTGAGCAGGAACTTACGAAGTCCATCGTTGTTTTTTCTTAAATACTCTTCCATCTCATACACGCTGTTACCAGGAATATGTCCGATACCACCTGTAACAACTCGCATTGGTTCACCGTCATGGGTCTCAACGCAATTAATGACTCTTTTGAAACTCATTGTTCTTCCTCCTTTTTTCTTTTGAACTTATTATATTACGTTTATAATTGTTTAAAAATTTACTGTTTTTGATCTCCGTTTCCACATTTTCTTATATATTGATAATTCATACGTTTTTATCGACTTTTTGTGTTGTATCACAGATATTCTTATTTCCATCATAAGTATTAATAATTTCCTAAGTTGTCACTAACTGCTCACTTTTCTCTCTCAATAAGGTCTATCCGATCCATAACAAAAAAGACGCCTTACAAGCGTCTTTTTCCTAATCTATATGATTCTGTTATTTTTTATATCTGTTTTCCTGCAATGTACCCGGAAGTGAATGCCCACTGAAGGTTGTATCCTCCGCAGGTACCGTCTACGTCCAGCAATTCACCTACGATATAAAGCCCACGCAGCCATTTGGATTCCAGCGTTTCCGGAATGATCTCTTTGGTCGATACGCCTCCTGCCGTGATCTGCGCCATATCATACCCTTTGTATCCGGAGATCTCGACCTCAAATTTTCGGATCATGCGAAGAATCCTGCGAAAGTCTTTCTCCGGCAATTTTCGAATCGGTACTTCCGGCTGAATTCCCAATCGTTTTAAAATCCCACGAACCAGCTTTTGGTTCAAAAATCCTTGAAAGAATTCTTCGGTATTTTTGTATCCGCAAGATGACCGAAATTCTTCTGCCGTCTCTTTCAAAGTCAACATATCCGGCATTAGATCCAAGACAATGGAAACTTTTTTCTTTCTCCGAAGAGCATCGATGGCATATCGGCTGATCTGAAAAATCGGAATTCCTGAAATTCCATATTTCGTAAACTGCACTTCTCCTTTTTCTGCGGCAATTTTTTCACGGTTTGCATAGACTGTTACGCGGCAGACATTCCGTACCCCAGCAATTTGAGGAAAATAATTTCCCTTCCCCTCCAGAGCAACCAACGCCGGAAAGGTATCTGTGATCCGATGATGGAATCCTTTTGCCAGACGGTATCCGCTTCCGTTGCTTCCGAGCTTTTCCTGTGCTTTGCCGCCGGCTGCAAGGATCAGATTCTTTCCTTCATACCATCTTTGATTTCCATAGACACGAAATTGATCGTTTCGTTTCTCTGCTTTTTCTACTTCAATCCCTGTCACCACATCAATCGGAAGTGTCCTGATCTTTCCGATCAATACCTCAGCCACCGTTGAGGCCTGCAAAGATGCCGGATAATAATATCCCTGAATCTCCGTCATTAACATTCCCAGCGATTCAAAGAACCGAATCAGCTCCGCCGCCCCAAATCGCTCTAACAATCTATAAGGAAATCCCGGCTGTTCTCCTCGGTAACAATGCTCGTCCAGATAACGGTTCGTCAGATTGCATCTGCCGTTTCCTGTGGCCAGGATTTTTTTGCCCAGCTTTTCCATCCGCTCCAAAAGCAGGACTTTCTTACCATTCTCCGCCGCTGTGATTGCAGCCATCATTCCGGATGGACCGCCTCCTGCGACAATCACGTCATATTTCATACTTATCTCCCATTTTCATTCGTACTTATCATACGGCTAACTGCTGTAAGATTCAAGAAAATAATACACTTCCTCCCGGCTCTCGAACACTTCTTTTTTCTGAAGCATCTGCAAGACATCTTTCGGCAAATCTTCTTCTTTCATATCTGTATACTCGAAAACCTCTTTGGTTTGATTATTGATGACAACAAGATTTCCTTCCTTAATTGCAAGTCCATAAGTAATCTTGATCTGCGCTGCGGTACTGGCCTTTTCTTTCTCTTTTTTTGCAGCCGTCGACTGTACCTGATGAATCACTTTCTCTTTATCTTGCTTATAAAAGGCCGCATAGCACATATATCCGCACAGAGCCGTAATCACTATCATATAGACGAATAAAAATCGATTCACTTTGTTCATCATAGCAACACTCCTTTGGCTAAAGTGTTTCCCATAATTTCAAAAATATTCGATTTTTTGTCATTTATTTTTTCATAGATGAAAACAGCTGTCACGCTGCATTTATAATAAATGCAGTTTCTTTGCCAATTTGATGATAAGCCCGCCTTTCGGAACATTTTGCAGTTCTTCTTCCGTAAAGACCTTCATGCCGATAATCGCCGCAAAGTATACCAAAACTCCTACCGGAATCGCAATAACCAAGCAAATCGTAAAAGCGATTCTGCCAAGCGGGAGCACTTTCATAATGCCAAACTGGATAAGTCCTACGACAACACCCATAAGAGCTGCAGCCACAAAAGGTTTCAGGAATGTCTTTACCAGCTCCTGTTTATATCCGCTGTATTTGCGGATGGATAAAGCATTTAAAAGGCTCATAACGATGGAGAACGCTGTCGTAGCAAGAACCAGTCCGTAGGTATTGATCTCTGTGTAAGTCAGTGCAAAATACAGCACCACAATATTTACGACAACAGAAATCGCCGCATGCCAGATCGGTACCCGCATTTTATCCATTCCCTGCAGGATTCCGTTGGATACGGTGGACATGCAGGTAAACACAACAGAAACAGCGCCTGCACGAAGAAGTCCTGCACCCAGGCCCACTCCATTTTTGACACCGAAGATTAATCCATTGATCGGTACGTTTAATACGCCAAGTCCTACTGCGCAAGGGATAGCGATCATCATCGTAATCTTAATGACCATTTGTATATTATCATTCATCCGCTCTTTATCTCCCAGTGCGTATGCCGCCGAAACATTTGGAATGACTGCGCTGGTCAAAGCAGACGCCATAGCAAGCGGGACATTGATCAAAGTATTATATTGTCCGGAAAACACACCGTATAACTTGGATACATCAAAGGAAGGCATGCCTTTATCTACCAAAATGGAGCTAAATAATGTCATATCGATTGTCGGACAGCAATTATAAATCGCCGTACTTAAAATAACCGGCGTAATCGTCATCAAAAGGATCTTTAAAATATTCCGATAAGACTCGATATACTTTGTCCGATCATGGCGCATCTGAATCTTGACTCTAGGCTGATACATCTTATAAATCGCCATACAGAAAATCAGTCCGGTAATTACGCCAATCTCTGTTCCAAGGGCGCTTCCCGCAGCTCCGCGACTGGCAATCTGATAGGTAATACTGTCAGAGGGCAAAAACGGAAGAATCAATACATAAGCCATCAAAATACTGAAAATCGCATTCAAAATCTGTTCTATAATCTGAGAAACAGAGGTCGGCACCATGGTATTATGCCCCTGAAAATATCCTCGCAGTACACCGAGAATCGCAGAGAAAAAGATCGTCGGTGAAATACAGCGCAGCGCAAGTTCCGCACCTTTTTGTGTTCCGACAAAATACGGCGCGCCAAACCATGCGACGAGAGAAGCAATTCCTCCCACCACAGCTGCATAAATCAAGGCACCGTAAAATATCCTCTGGGCATTCACATATTCCCGCTTCGCAAGCCTGGCGGAGACGGATTTGGATACCGCCAGAGGAATACTAAATGACGATATCAAAAGAATAATATTATAAATGTTGTAGGCAACACTGTAATATCCAACCCCGGCCTGTCCTATAATGTCAAAGAGAGGACTTCGATACAAAAGCCCTATGATTCTGCAGATGATCGAGGCGCTGGCCAAGATCATCCCCTGCACTAAAAATGAATTCCTTTTCTTCATATGGTACCTCTTTCATCTCTTGTGTACTTTGTCTTTGTCAGAATCTCTTCCTGCCTTTTCTCCATTATTTTCCGTTCCTCTTCTTCCATATGATCATAGCCGAACAAATGAAGCATGCTGTGAGCAATCAAAAAGGCAAATTCCCTTTCCCTGCTGTGCCCATAGGCTTCGGCCTGTTCTTTGACTTTGTCCATGGAAATCACAATATCCCCTGCCAAAAACTCGCCGTTATCCGGGTCAAAAGCCATCGGATCTTCTTCCAAATGAGAAAAATCTCCCGGCTTTCCATACTCTGCCATCGGAAAAGACAGCACGTCGGTCGGGCGGTCGATCTGCCGCTGTTCTCTGTTGATCGCATGGATCCCTTCGTTATCTGTCAGAAGAAGATTGACTTCACATTCATAAGGGCATCCTTCATAGTCGATGGACGCCTCTATCACTTCCTCTGCAATCTTCTGATATGGGATATCAATTGTATCTTTGTATTCGTTTTCAATTATAATACTCATAATCTACCTATCTTTTGTTTTCTTTCGTCCGTTTTTTATTTTTTCTGGATTCTTTGGCGGTTTCGTATTTATCATAAGCGGCAACAATCTGCTGTACCAGCGGATGACGAACCACGTCCTTATTGGTCATCCTGCAGATCCCAATATCTTTCACCTTTTCTAAGACCTTTAATGCTTCTTCCAATCCAGAAACATTGTCAAACGGCAAATCTTTCTGTGTCAGGTCACCGGTTATGATTGCCTTGGATCCAAATCCGATCCTTGTTAAAAACATCTTCATCTGGGCCGGCGTCGTATTCTGCGCTTCATCCAAAATAATATAAGCATTATCCAGCGTACGTCCTCTCATATAGGCAAGAGGCGCTACTTCAATCAGCCCTTTCTCCATATTTTTCATAAAAGCATCTGCTCCGAGGATCTCATATAAAGCATCGTACAAGGGACGCAGATACGGATCGACTTTGCTCTGAAGATCTCCCGGCAGGAATCCCAGCTTCTCACCCGCCTCGATTGCCGGCCTTGTCAAAATAATTCTCTGGACTTCATCACTCTTAAAGGCTGTAATTGCCATCGCCATCGCCAAATACGTCTTTCCGGTTCCCGCAGGTCCGATTCCGAATGTAATCATCTTCTTCTGTATCTGTTCGATATACTTCTTCTGCCCCAAAGTCTTTGGCTTTACCGGTTTCCCCTGAACCGTATGGCAAATCACATCCTGATCCAGCTCAATCAGATTCGCCGGCTGATCGTCCATCGACAAAGACAAGCTATAATTTACGTTCTGCTCCGTGATCACATTTCCTCTCTTGGATAACTCCAAAAGCTCTTCTATCACAGACACCGCCTTCTGGACGGCTTTCTGCCCTCCAATAACCTTTAGCCGTTCGTCTCTTAAAATCAGACTGACATGCAGTGTCTGTTCCATTTTCTTCATATAGGCATCAAACTGCCCAAAAACATTTCCTCCGTGTTCTGCAGGAAATTCCATTTCTATTTCTATCGGATTCATATTTCGCTGCTCCTTTGTTGTATATTCTTTATCATTCTAACATCCGCTTTTCTTTTTGTAAAGCGATCCCGCCTTTGCCCTTTTACGGCGCAGCAGTGGTTGGCGCGATCTTTTCTTCTTGTTTTTTGGTCAAGGCCTGAATGCTTCGAATCTTTCCTACTTTCTCTTCCTGCACAATGGTTCCGTAGGCCATATAAGTGCCGCCCTTTCTTTTATACTTTATGTCTTTTTTTAAGACTCTGACCCCTTTCTTTTGTTTTTTCTCTATATAACGCTCCAATCTGTTTTCCAGCTTTTTCTCTGCCTGACTGTCGGTGTAAGTCTTTTTTACTGCTGTATACGGGCGAAAGGTTCTCATATAAACCCCTACCGGAAAATAAAGGGCTTTCCCAATTTTAAGCGGATGCTTTTTTTCTACAATATCAACATGGTCATCTTCCTCTTTGGATGGCAGCTTCCATTCATAAGGGCCGGCATAGATGCTTTTGATCCTGGTCTTTCCTTCTTCAAATTCCTTTTCATAGTATTCCATCGGAATCGTTTCCTTATAAGATTCCTCTGTCTTCATCGTAATTTCTCCATCTGCTTTGATTTTATCGGTTTCTGTGACCTGAAAATCGTCGCTGTAATAATAGATCAGCCCGGAAATCAAGGTACTCCCCTTTTTCACCTTGTCTCCGACAGAAACCAGAGGCGTTCCGCTTTTCACAGAAAGAGCCGTGATCGTCCCGCTCTTATTTGCAACAATATCACATGGTTTTGCAGGATTTTGTTTCGTTTTTCGATCCAAGGTTTCTTTGATTTCTACATGAAGCCTGGTTCCTTGCAAAGAGCAGGATACCCACGCAATTTCTTCATAATCTTCCCTTAAATGTTCTTCCAGCAAATCACAGTCTACCTTCTGTTTCCATGTCCCCGGCCGATAAAAATTGGTGGTCACATACTTCATCAAATCGCTTTCCGAATATACTTCGCTTCCTGAAATCGTGATTTCCCAAACAAACTGACTCAAAAAAAATACCGTTAGAACTGCCATTCCCGCAGAGAAGAAAAAGGCTTTTCTTTTCCGATGTTCCTTTAAAAAATAAGGAAGACCGTATCTGCCGGTCAGTCTCAGATCTATATTGGTTTTCGCCGCCAGATTTTTCAGATCCTCATAAGATTTCTTCCGAACAAAAAAAGTATAACCTTGTTTTGTCGGCATCAAGTTCCATAATACGACATTGTTTTTTGCACATAGGTTCAAAAAACGCTCTATGTATTGGCCTGTAATCTCAAAGCAGAGGCGGCCAAAGATAAAATGCAAAATCCTTACCAATTCCTACTCCTTCAAATATATTCCAGCCGCTCGATTCTCCCTTTGATCTTCATCACTTCCTGGGAATAATAATCGATAGCAAGCTTTCTTCCGCAGATCTTTAACACGACATGATTGCCCTGGACGCAGATTTGGCACTCATCATAGGACAAGATCCCTCTGTAATTTTCCACAAATACCTCTTGATTCCCTGTCAGGGTGATGATGAAATCCCCGAAAACAACATCCCGCGGAAGTGAAAGGCCTTTTGCGATCGCTTCTTTTGGCTTCTTCCTCATATACAAACCTCCCGGCGGCATTTGGTTTAATATATGCGGAAAAAAAGCATCCTATACCTGAAAAGATATAGGATGCTTCATGTTAATGATTATTTTGATTTTCTTTTACGAGCAGCTTCAGACTTCTTCTTGCGTCTTACACTTGGCTTTTCGTAATGTTCTCTCTTGCGGATCTCCTGCTGAATCCCTGCTTTTGCACAGTTCCTCTTAAATCTGCGAAGAGCGCTATCTAATGATTCATTTTCTTTAACGATTACGTTAGACATTCTTAATTCCTGACCTCCCCTCCAGTCTCATACTTGTGCAGAGGACTGTTTGGGTATTATTTTACTGCACTAGACTATTATACCATATTTCTTAGGTTCGTCAACTAAGAAATTTGATTTTTCAAAACTTCTTTTGATTTTTCGATTGCATTCGGGATGCCGGAAGGATCTTTTCCTCCGGCCTGCGCCATATTCGGACGGCCTCCGCCGCCTCCTCCGACACATCCGGCAATCTCTTTCAGAAGATTTCCTGCATGGGCTCCTGCTTTCTTCGCTTCATCCGTTGCCATAGCAACCAGGAATACTTTTCCGCCTTTGGAAGAAGCAAGAACAATCACACCTTCGCCCATCTTTGTCTTCAGATCGTCTCCAAGCTCACGCAATCCGTTCATATCCACATCTTCTACTGCTGCTGCCAATACCTTCACACCATTTATCTCAGTAATCTGATCCATAACGTCCCCAAGGGCGTCTTTGGCCAGTTTGCTCTTTAACGATTCATTCTCGCTCTTTAATTCTTTGACCTCTGCAAGAAGAGTTTCGATTCGTTTCATCATGCCTGACGGAGCTGCTTTTAACAGAGCGGCCGCTTCCTTTAATTCCTCTTCTACCTGATGATAATAACGGAATACACCTTGATCGGTAACGGCTTCGATTCTTCGAACACCGGATGCAATTCCGGTTTCTGATAAGATCTTAAATGCCGTAATCGTACCTGTATTCTTGACATGGGTTCCGCCGCATAATTCGACAGAGAAATCACCCATGGATACGACACGGACTTCATCTCCATATTTCTCGCCAAACAGCGCCATTGCCCCTGTCTTTTTCGCATCTTCGATGGACATGATCTGGGTATTGACCGGAAGATCCTGTGCAATCTTCTCATTGACGATCTCTTCTACTCTTCGGATCTCTTCTTCACTCATCGGTGAAAAATGGGTAAAGTCAAAGCGAAGATGATCTGCATTATTCAAAGATCCTGCTTGCTCTACATGTGCTCCCAGCACTTCTCTTAAGGCTTTCTGAAGCAAATGTGTTGCGCTGTGGTTCTTCTGTGCCTGTCTGCGGTTTCTTTCATCTACATGGAAAACTGCCTGGTCTCCTAAATGGAATGTACCATCTACCACACTTCCCACATGACCGATCTTGCCGCCGGACAGTTTGACAACGTCCTTTACTTCAAAAGAGGCATCGCCGCTTAAGATCACTCCACGGTCTGCTTCCTGTCCTCCGCTGGTCGCGTAAAAGACAGACTGATCCGCGATGATCGTTCCCTGCATTCCTTTGGAAAGCTCATCCACGACTTCTGTCTCTGTTGTCATGGCGGTAATCGTTCCGTCACAGGTCAGTGCATCATATCCAAGGAACTCTGAAGTCATTGCAGGATCCAGCTGTTCATAGACCGTAGCATCGGCTCCCATGTAGTTCGTTGTCTTTCTGGCTTTTCTGGCAGTCTCGCGCTGTTTCTCCATTTCCTTTTCAAAGCCGTCCTGATCTACGGTAAATCCCTTCTCATCTAAAATCTCGATGGTCAGATCCAACGGGAATCCATAGGTATCATAAAGGCGGAACGCATCTTTTCCGGAAAGCTGCTTCTTGCCTTCTTTTTCCATATCTTTTTCCATATCCGCAAGGATCGATAATCCCTGGTCGATGGTCTTATTGAACTGCTTTTCTTCCTGAGACAGGTGATTGAAAATAAATTCCTGTTTTTCTTCTAATTCCGGATAACCGTCTTTTGACTCATGGATAACGACTTCACTGATCTTTGTCAGGAACATGCCGTCGATGTCCAAAAGTCTTCCGTGTCTTGCCGCACGGCGGATCAGACGCCGCAGCACGTAGCCTCTTCCTTCATTGGACGGTGTAATTCCGTCAGAAAGCATGAATGTCGCAGAACGGATATGATCAGTGATCACACGTACGGATACATCTGTATCATAATCTTCTCCATAAGTTACGTCTGCTACTTCACAGATCTTATCCCGGATCGCTTTCACGGTATCCACATCAAAGATAGAATTCACATCCTGAACAACGACTGCCAGACGTTCCAGTCCCATACCGGTATCAATGTTCTTGTTCTCTAATTCTGTATAATTTCCCTGACCGTCATTCTCAAACTGGGTAAATACATTGTTCCATACTTCCATGTAACGGTCACAGTCACATCCGACGGTACAATCCGGTTTCCCGCATCCGTATTTTTCTCCGCGGTCATAATAGATCTCAGAACATGGTCCGCATGGTCCGGCGCCGTGCTCCCAGAAATTGTCTTCTTTTCCAAAACGGTAAATACGTTCCGGCGCAATTCCGATCTCTTTTTCCCAGATCTCAAATGCCTCATCATCATCCAAATATACAGAAGGATACAAACGCTCCGGATCCAATCCGATCGTTTCAGTCAGAAATTCCCAAGACCAGGCGATTGCTTCCTTCTTAAAATAATCTCCGAAGGAAAAGTTCCCTAACATCTCAAAAAAAGTACCATGGCGGGCAGTCTTTCCTACGTTATCGATATCTCCTGTACGAATACACTTCTGACAGGTCGTTACTCTCTTTCTCGGCGGAACTTCCTGTCCCGTAAAATATGGCTTTAACGGTGCCATTCCCGCATTGATCAGCAATAAACTGTTGTCGTTTTTCGGCACGAGAGAAAAACTCTTCATTGCCAGGTGTCCTTTACTTTCAAAAAACTCAAGGAACATCTTCCTGAGTTCATTGACTCCGTATGCCTTCAATTTTTCATCCTCCTAATGTAATTCGATTCTTCTATAAGACAAAAGAAAACCGCATGTTACAAGACAGGAAAATCATATCTCCTGTCTTGTAAAAAGGTCTTCTTTCATATCGCTTCGGCTATTTCTTATTCTTCTTCCTTAAAGACAAACGCCGGCCGGCGAACACTCCGCCCACAGACACTGCCAGAAGAAAAATAAACTTGATTGCATATGAGACTAATTCTGATAAAAATGCAGTCATATCACGCCTCCTTGTCCTATAGAAACGATTATATCAAATCGACGCGAGAAAGACAATTATTTTCTTTCCATAAGTTCTCTTGTAATCTCATCCCACGTCATTCCCCGCTGAGCCATCAGCACCATCAGGTGATACAGGAAGTCGGAAATCTCGTATTTCATCTCCTCCGGATCCGGATTTTTTGCCGCTATGACAATCTCGGTACATTCTTCACCCACTTTTTTCAGGATCTTATCAATTCCTTTCTCAAACAGATAATTAGTGTAAGATCCTTCTTTTGGATGTTCTTTTCGATCCATGATGACTCCATAGACATCCTCGAATACATGCATCGGATCGTCCTCCCGATACTCTTTCTTTACAAGATCCGTAAAGAAACAGGAATAATGACCGGTATGGCATGCGTTTCCGACCTGCCGAACCTTTGCAAGCAGCGTATCTTTGTCACAATCAATGGCAAGCGACTTTACATATTGATAATGACCGGAAGTCTCTCCCTTGATCCACAGTTCCTGACGGCTTCTGCTGTAATAAGTCATAATGCCGGTCTCTACCGTCTGTTCAAAGGCTTCTTTCGTCATGTAAGCGACCATCAATACCTCGTTTGTTTTATAGTCCTGAGTTACGACCGGAAGAAGTCCGTCGCTGTTTAATTTAAATTTCTCAAACGGAATCGGACTTTCCATCAGGCAGACATCCAGGCCTTTGTTCTTACATTCTTTCTTAAGATCCAGAACAGAAAAATCACCTGCATCATGGATTGCCACAGATTCTGCACAGATTTCACCTGCTGCCGCTGTCACATCCTCCACAGATGGAACACTGATTACAATCGGAAGATCGGTCTGACTCTTTACGGCATTCACCGCTTCCATTTTTTTATCATACCCATCTGCAGCCAAAAGTAACAATTCTCCCGCCCCTAAACGCTGCATTTCTTTTGCGAAAGCCGCCGGATCTTCCAGCTTTTCTAAATCCATAGATACCATGACCTGCCCTTTTCCAAAGCGGTCTGATGCTTTCTTGACAATGTCCTTATCTTCCAGCACGCTGGCTCCTAAACATACTTTATCCGCTCCGGCATAAAGCACTTTTTTCACATCTTCCAGATCTCGGATTCCACCGCCGACATAAAGAGGTACGTCAATCACTTCTTTGATTGCTTTCACCGTATCGACAGATGCCTTCTCTTCATAGTATGCAATCACATCCGCACCTGTGTGATTATATTTTCTGGCAGACCCCACAGGATCTTTTGGATCCACACATGGAATCAATGTAATTTTGCTCATCTATAATGCTCCTTTCGTAGACAGCACATCCGTAATTCTCGGATCCATTCCTGTCGCCTCGTCCAAAGCCTTCGCAAAAGCTTTGAATGCTGCCTCAATAATATGATGATTGTTTTCTCCGTGTACTTTCTTCAAATGCAGATTCATCGCACTGCTGTAGGAGACCGCATAAAAAAATTCTTTTACCATCTCTGTATCAAACTCTCCTACTCGTTCCATTGTGAAATCACAATCCATGACAAAATACGGTCTTCCGGATAAATCAATGGCACAAAGGACCAAAGTCTCGTCCATTGGCAGCAGGAAGGATCCATATCGTTTGATGCCTTTCTTATCGCCGACTGCCTGCCGGATTGCCTCTCCTAATACGATTCCTACATCTTCAATCGTATGATGGCAGTCTACCCAAAGATCTCCTTCTACCTCTACCTCCAGATCAAAAAATCCATGTCTGGCAAAGCTGTTGAGCATGTGATCAAAAAATCCGATCCCTGTATGAATCTTCGCTTTTCCGCTTCCATCCAGGTTTAGGGACATCTTAATCTTCGTCTCACTTGTATTTCTTTCTACAAATGCGCATCTGGCCATTCTATCACCCTTCCTTTTCCTCAAATCGTACTTTCATGGAGTTTGCATGTGCTGTCAATTCTTCCTGGTTTGCAAAGAACTCGATATCTTTGTGTACCGGTTCCAAGGCTTCTCTGGAATAGTATACAATGCTGGATTTTTTGATAAAATCATCGACACTCAAAGGTGAGAAGAATTTGGCAGTTCCATTGGTCGGCAGGACATGGTTCGGTCCGGCAAAATAATCTCCCAAAGGCTCACAGCTGTAAGCTCCGATAAAGATTGCACCTGCGTTTTTGATCCTGGTCATCACATCAAACGGATTCGCTGTCATGATCTCCAAATGCTCTGATGCAACCGCATTGGCTACATCAACAGCTTCTTTCATATCTTTGGCAATTAAAATGTATCCAAAAGCTTCCAGAGATTTCTCCATAATCTCTTTTCTGGAAAGCTGTTTTAAGAATCCATCGATCTCTTTTGTTACCTGCTCTGCCAGTGTTTCACTTGTGGTTACAAGAATCGCACTTGCCATCTCATCATGCTCTGCCTGTGACAATAAATCCGCAGCCACATAGCGCGGATTAGCAGTTTCATCTGCTAAAACCAAAATCTCACTTGGCCCGGCGATGGAATCAATGCTTACATTGCCGTAAACTGCCTTCTTTGCCAAAGCCACAAAAATATTTCCGGGTCCGACAATTTTATCTACTTTTGGAATGGATTCCGTACCAAAGGCCAAAGCAGCGATTGCCTGGGCTCCTCCTACTTTATAAATCTTATCCGCTCCGGCTTCCTTTGCTGCGACTAATGTATTTGGTGTTACCTTCCCATCTTTTCCGGGAGGTGTTGTCATGATAATGTTTTTCACTCCTGCCACATGTGCCGGGATAATATTCATGAGAACAGAAGATGGGTAAACTGCCTTTCCGCCCGGAACATAAACGCCGCAGCTTTCCATCGGCATAATCTTCTGTCCCAGCATAACGCCGTCTTCTCTTGACTCAAACCAGCTGTTCTGACGCTGTTTTGCGTGATAGTCACGGATATTCCTGATGGCTTTTCGAATGACTTCAATCAATGCGTCATCCACCTGTTCATAGGCTTCCTGAATCTCTTCTTCTGTTACCAAAATATTATCTTTGTCAATCTTGGCTCCGTCAAAACGCTCTGTATAATCAAAAACAGCCTGATCTCCATTCTTTTTCACATTCTCGACAATCTCATCAACAGACTGCTGGTACTCATCATAGTGGTTCGGGCTGCGCTTTAACAGATCCGATAAAATATTTTCAATCGCGTCTTCATTTACTTTCACAACTCTCATCGCTGATACCTCTATTTCTCTTTTTCGTCCAATAATTTCTTTAGTGCAACTACAATCTTACTGATTCGT
This sequence comes from Candidatus Anaerostipes excrementavium, assembly GCA_019114985.1. Taxonomy (GTDB): domain Bacteria; phylum Bacillota; class Clostridia; order Lachnospirales; family Lachnospiraceae; genus Anaerostipes; species Anaerostipes excrementavium. The sequence goes on along the minus strand of DXEM01000005.1, from coordinate 13,057 downwards.
TCCTGTTCCATCTTCTGGCTGACCTGATTGACGACCATTCTGGCTGACAACGGACAAATCTCTTCCAGAACTTCCAATCCGTTCTCCTTTAAAGTTGTTCCAGTCTCCACAATATCGACAATCACTTCGGATAATCCAACAATCGGAGCAAGCTCCACAGATCCGTTCAGTTTCACAATCTCCACGGTCTGTAATTTCTGATTGTTAAAATATTCTTTTGCGATATGCGGGTATTTGGAAGCTACTCGAATGATTTCATTCCCTGACAAATATTGTTTTGCTTCTTTTGGACCGCATACACACATTCTGCAGGCTCCAAACTTCAGATCTAATACTTCGTAAAGATTCCTTCCCTCTTCCAGGATCGTATCTTTTCCTACCACTCCGATGTCCGCTGCTCCGTATTCTACATAGGTCGGAACATCGCTGGCTTTTGACAGGAAAAATTTTAATTTCAAATCTTCATTGACAAAGATCAGTTTTCTCGTCTTTTCGTCCTTCATTTCTTCACATGTAATGCCGATCTGTTCCAGCAAAGACAAGGTTTTCTTAGCCAGCCGGCCTTTCGCCAGCGCAAATGTTATATATCTCATGTTCTTATCTTCCCTTTCCTATACAAAATACAAAATTTCACCCAGATGATGTTCTTCTCCGAACTTCTCGTAGTCTTCTTTTCCACGAGAAGCACTTTGCCGCTCTAAAATCACACTTCGGCCCTGGCGGCGCAGTTCATTGGCTTTCATGATCGCATCCGCCATAAACTCTTCTCGGTAGATGATCATTGTATGTACGGATTCCGCTTCCATTGCGATTCCCTGTCTCTGAAGAGCTGTCATTATCTCATCCAACACGATCGTAAATCCGACAGAAGGAGCTTTCTTTCCGAACTGTTCGATCAAGTTATCATATCGTCCGCCTTTTAACACGGCGTCCCCAGTTCCATAAGTATATCCTTTAAAAATGATTCCGGTGTAATAATTATGCTTATTTAACATTCCAAGATCAAAACCTATGTATTTTTCTTTGCCGTAAAGCTTCAGGATCTCATAGACTTTCCGAAGTCTGGCGAGCGCTTTCTTGGAAACCTCGTTTTCTACCATCTCTTCTGCCTGATCCAGGATCGATACATCTCCATTGAGTTCCCCAAACCGCAAAAATACCTGTTTGACCCGATCAGGGATTTCCAGATTCTCTATATATTCCATCAGGCCAAAATAATTTTTATTTAAAATAAACTCCCTCAGTTCCATTTTAACTTCCTGGTCTTTGATAGATTCGGTCAATCCCTGGAAAAATTCTACTTCTCCGATGGAAATTCGAAAATCCCGAAGCCCTGCTGCCAGAAAACAGTCCACTGCCATCGCAATGACTTCACTGTCTGCCTGAACGGAGTCGTCATTAATCAGCTCTGCGCCAAGCTGACAAGTTTCTTTCAGTTTCAGCTGATAACTGGAATTATTCAGATACACATTTCCGGCATAGCAAAGACGGATTCCTGCTTTTTCCTCGCTGAAATATTTTGCTACACATCTTGCGATGGAAGGCGTCACATCCGGTCTTAAAACCAGCGTGTTCCCTTCCCTGTCAAAAAATTTGAACATATCTCTGGATGAAACGGTACCCTTCTCACTGTTGAATACATCAAAAAATTCAAATCCTGGAGTACGAATTCCTTCATATCCATAACTTGCAAAAACGTCTTTCAGCTTCTCTTTTAATTTGCTCCGCCGTCTGTATTCTATCCCATAAACATCTCTCACACCTTCCGGTGTGTGGACTCTTTTTTTATTCATTTTCTCTACTCCTTGTCACTTCATCGAATTAAAGCGCTAATTCGCTAGCACGTAAAACACTCTAGTATTCTATCAATACCAGAGTGTTTTGTCAACCTATATCCAAATCTGATTCTTTACAAAGCTTCCTCTGCTTGTTTCTTGATCTGCTGCTCGATTGCTTCTGCCTCTTCCAACGGATCATGAACAAGTTCTATCCGGCAAAGACTGCATATATCTGTCAATGCGCCAAAGATCCAAGGGTTTCGTGCCTTAATCTTCTTCATTCTGCCATGACGCTGAACGTAAGAAATGAAAAAGTTCAGCGCTGCATCGATCTCATTGTCCTGCATGGACAGGAAATAGGCATCTAGGATCTGGCTGCTGCCTTCATCCACCGCAAGAAATAAAAGCGGATGGATCAGCAAATCAGAAATCTCATCTTTTGCAGGAAAACCTGCGTAACAAAAATCAAGGACAATCTCCGCATCATTTTGCGTTTTTCCCTGCAGCTCTTTCTTCAGACCTTCATCGTTAAGTTCCACTGCCGGGAATTGCTTCTCAAGGTCCGGCGCAGCGTCCAGAAACATATTCCAGCGCCATGTTTCTTTGTTATATACACGGTAAACACAATCTCCCCGCTCTGCATGAATCTCTATCTCCCCGTCTCTTACTGCGCGAATTACCATGATCAGATTCTTATAGACTTCAATTAATAATTGTACTTCTTCCCGATCCGGGAGGTGCGGCCACAACCGTTTCTCATAAGAGATAAATTCCATCCAGCTGTCAAGGTTCTGAAATTTGACATCCAACTGATCGATCACTTCTCTTTGTTCCGGGGCTACCTTCATCATATTTTCCCAATGGAGCGCCAGAACATTTTGTTCAAATAGAACATATTCTTCTGAAAGATAAGACTGTCCGACCGTCGCTACCATGTCAAAATCGCCATATCCATCGATTCCCTGATAAACGCTGATCGAACGGAATCCGCCATCCGTTCCGCCGATGCTCACGAATATCGGTTCTTCTCTGTCTTCTAAAATAATCGCCACCAGATTAGCTTCAGAAAAATAGTTCCATGGTTTCAGCTCTTCGATCTCTTTTGCCTTTTCAAATAATTCTTTCCACAATTCCAATGTCGCTTTTTTTCTCACTTTCCGTCCTCCTTCTACCCTTTCAGCATACCATAGAACCGTTTAATCAATCAATGGAAATCTGATTTCAATCTGAAAGACATGCCCTTTGACTCTTGCACAAATGGATCCTTCCATCCGTTTTACAAACTCTTTGGCAATGGATAATCCCAGCCCGGCCGAGTTTTTGCTCCTGGCTTCATCCACTTTATAAAACCGCTCGAAAATCCTCTCTTCTTCGATTTTTTCCGGGTACAGCACATCATTTTCAAAACAAAGAAAACATTCTTCTCCTTCTCTTTTTAAGCTGATCTTCATATGTCCTTCTCCGTGATCCAAACCGTTCTTGATAATATTTTGAATCATGCGTTTTAACGCCTCTGCATTCCCCATAATCGCCAGTGGTCTTTCCGTAATATCAAATTCCGGTTCGATCCCTCGTTTCATCCATTCATCATAGTAGGAAAATACCGTATCTTTTAGGATCCGGCTCAAAACACATCGTTCCATTTTCATCTGATACGTCTCATTTTTTAGTTTCGTATAAGTAAACAATTCTTCCAGCATATCGTTAAGACTTGCGATCCGCTCCTGGATAATCTCCACATAACGGCTTTGTTCTTTGGAATCCCCGCACTGTTCCAAAAGCTGGAAATATCCGTCCAGAGAGGTAAGCGGCGTCCGGATATCATGGGACAAGTTGGTATAAATATCTGAAATCATCTGTTCTTTCTCCAGATAGCGCCTTTTCTCTTTCTTATGCTTTTCCAGCATGTCATTGAGGCACTGAACTAATTCTTTAATGCCTCCCCCATCCATCTCTCTTGCAATCATTAAGTTACTTTCATATTTTAGATAAAACCGAAGCTGGCGGCAGATGAGCTTCACCTGCCGCTGATAGATATAGATTGCGATCAGGAGGACCGCAATCACAAATATTAAGAATAGAATGATCCATTTATCTTTCATTAATTCATATCCCTCTTTTGAAATACAATTCCGCAAACTGCCAGAGATCCTACAATAAACGCAGCAGATACAAGCAAAGCTGACTGAATATCTGAGGTCTGTGCCGCCATTGGAAGCGCACTGATTTTTCCTGTAACCAGATAGTCCATGATATGAAAATCCACATCCGCATATTTCTGTACGAAACGATCAAACATGGAATACAGAATAACAGCCAAATCAATGCTCAGCGCGATAGCAAGAATCATACTTGCCGCATTGCTCTGAATGATGATGGATAATGCCATGATAAAAATGGCAAATGCGGCATGAAGAACAAGTTCTGTGCCCAAATAAGTCAGCAGATCTCCGGTATCTCCCCATTTCAAATATCCAAGGATGACTTGGTTGCAAAGAGCCTGGAAAAACAGGAACAATACAAACAATATTACCGTAAACATCGTCAGCACAATGGTTTTCGAGGCAATCAGATAAAACCGTTTCCTCGCCTGTCCCCCTATATTTTTAATGAAACCGCTTTTGAAATCAGCCAAAGAAAACATCACCGCAAAAATCACAAGAAATAACGCCACTTCCTTTCCCTGCACATTGGCATAGAACATATCGTATACACTTGCCTTCTCCCCCGGCTTTGTCGGAAGAATCACGCTGATTCCTACATTTGTCGTCTGCGTCTGGGTATCTGCTTGTTCCAAAGTGCTTTCATAATTGCTCTGCTGAATCTTTGCATCCTCTAATTCCGTCTTGCACAGAACCGTTGAGATCGCCGTCATCACAAGGAATACCAGCAATACCATATAAAAACTTTTTGTCTTTATCATTCGGTAAAAATCCATTCTGATCATGTTAAGCATGGCGGGCACCTCCTGTCAGATTGAGAAAATAACTTTCCAGTTCCTCACTGGTCTTGGCAATTTCTGTTACCGTAATTCCGGCCTTCGTCAATTCCATATTAATCTGTCCGCTCTCGTCCAGTCTCTCAAATATATGAATATGATCCCGGTCTACAACACGATAATTTTTGATTCCCAATCCATCCAGCACAGGAACAGCGGCTTTTGCCTGATTCAACGTAATCTCAATTCGATCCGAACACTTCTCCATCAATTCTTCTCTTGTCAATTCCTGCAAAAGGCATCCATGATGGATAATTCCATAATCTGTAGAAATCTTTGATAATTCTTCCAAGATATGACTGGAAATCAGAATCGTCATATTCCGTTCCCGGTTCAGTCTGAGAATAATATCTCTCACTTCTGCAATTCCCTGGGGATCCAGCCCATTGATGGGCTCATCCAGCACCAGAAGATCCGGTTCTCCGATCAATGCCATTGCAATGCCCAATCGCTGCTTCATTCCCAAAGAAAACTTCTTTGTCTTTTTCTTTCCTACATCAGAAAGACCAACCATATCCAAAAGTTCCTCGATATATCCCGGTCTTTTGATGCCGCAGAACCGGCATTTGATCTCCATATTCTCTTTTGCGGTCATATTTCCATAAAGGCCTGGACCCTCAATCAGACAGCCGATTCTGGAACGAATCTTTTGAAGTTCCTTTCCTCTGGCTCCGAAAATCTCAATCTCACCTTCCGTCGGAGCCGCCAACCCGCATACCATCCGGAGAAAGGTGGTCTTTCCAGCTCCGTTTCTCCCAATAAATCCGTAAATAGCTCCCCGATTCACATGAAGATCCACATGATCGACCGCTCTGTGCTTTCCAAATTGTTTTGTCAGACCATAGGTCCGCAGCAATTCCTCCATATTCCTCACTCCTTTTTTCTATTTGCCTTTATCTTACAGGTCAAATCCTAATGATTTGCAAACAAAAAGTAAAAAAAGAGTAAAAATTATGGCTGCAGCCGATAACCGATTCCCCAAACAGTCTCAATATATCCCTCGTCGGTGATCTGTTTGATTTTCTTTCGAATATTGCTGATATGCACATCCAGTGTCTTTGTCTCTCCCATATAGATTTCTTTCCACGCGTACTCAAAAATCTCTTCTTTGCTGAACACTTTTTTCGGATGCCCCATCAAAAGCTCAAGAATCGCGAACTCTTGTCTCGTGATCTTTGGAAGTTCCTGTCCGCCGATCTCAATCCGAAACGTGTCTTTGTAAAGCACCATGTCTTTATAAGTCAAATCTCTGGATCGGATGTTCTGATTCTGATGCCGCATCTGTACCTCTATTCTTGCCAGCACCTCTTCGATATTAAACGGTTTTGTGATATAGTCATCCGCTCCGCTTTTTAAAAGATCAATCTTATCATCCAGCTGATCTTTTGCTGTTAAGACGATCACCGGCGTCTGTTTCTCTCCTCGGAGAAAAGCTAAAACATTTTCCCCGGAAATTCCCGGAAGCATGAGATCCAGCATCACGAGACAATAACTTTCTTTCTCCAGCAGCCGTTTGGCCTCTGTTCCGGAAAATGCCTGTTCACATTCATAGCCATCTTTTGTCAATGCCTCAAACAGCAGCTGACTGATGGCATCGTCATCTTCTACGATCAATATCTGCTTCACGACTTCCCTCTTTCTTAATAAGCAATAATCTCATAGCCGTCTTCTGTTACCAATACCTGAACTTCCCACTGGGCAGAAGGCTTTCCGTCTTCTGTATATACCGTCCAGTTATCCGCTTCATCTACGTAAATCTGATCCGTTCCCATGTTCACCATTGGCTCAATGGTAAACATCATGCCCGGCGCCATCACAATGCCGGTTCCCGGCTGTGATACATAACTAACATAAGGATCCTCATGAAATTCAATTCCTACGCCATGTCCGCCGATTTCCCGTACTACCGTATATCCATTGGCTTTGGCATGTTCATGAACCGCATGTCCCATATCACCCAGCAGACCCCATGGTTTTACCTCTTTTAAACCGATCTCAACACATTCTTTGGTTACTTCCACCAGTTTTTTCTTCTCATCGGATACCTCCCCAATACAAAACATCCTGGAGGAATCTGAGAAATATCCATGATAGATGGTAGAAACATCCACATTGACAATATCTCCCTCCTTCAATACCACATCTTCCGAAGGGATTCCGTGACACACCTGCTCATTGACAGATGTGCAGACACTTTTGGGAAATCCCTCATAGTTAAGCGGCGCCGGAATCGCACCCCTGGATGTTGTCTGTTCATATACCCAATCGTCAATCTGCTGCGTCGTCACTCCCGGTCCAATGTGCTCTGCCACATAGTCAAGAACTGCAATATTGATCTTTCCGCTCTCACGGATTCCCTGAATCTGTTCCTGGTTCTTGATCATGTCATGAGACGGAATCAAATGACCCTTCTGTGCCAGTTCCTTTAATTTCTCATCAAACCTGGCATGGCATTTTTTGTACTTTTTTCCGCTCCCGCACCAGCAGGCACTGTTTCTTCCGATTGTTTCCATTTCTTCATACACTTCCTTTTTTCTTACTGCTACAATCCTACTACATAAAAAAGAAAATGGCAACCGGCCTCCTCGTTGACTTTTCCCATCGATTATGGTATTTTTATAGGCATATCAGGAAACGATAAAATCATAGACTTGAAAGGATGTGCTAAAGACCGTGGAGGACGCCTCGACGAAAGCTTACCGAACAACAGAACGTTTTAAGCTTCTTTCCAGATTCAGAAGATAGATAAAGATGGTATGGCTTGTTTTAATGAAGTTAGAACAAGTCATGCCTTTTTGTGTTAAGTTTGTGTTAAAAATGATGCTGAAAACAAAAAGCTTTTTTACAGAAAAAGAAAGGATACATAGCCTATGTTACAATCGGTTATTTTACTTATTATTTTAATCGTGCTGAATGCAATCTTTGCCAGCGCTGAAATTGCAGTCATTTCCATGAATAACTCAAAATTGAAAAAAATGACCGGTGACGGCGATAAACGTGCCGTCAAGCTCTCGAAACTTACAAACCAGCCGTCTAGGTTCTTAGCGACCATACAGGTAGCGATTACCTTATCCGGTTTCTTAAACAGTGCTTTTGCAGCGGATAATTTCTCTGAACCTTTGACAGCTTTATTGATTGGCACCGGCATTCCCATCCCGGAAAATGTACTAAAATCGATCTCTATGATCATCATTACAATTGTACTGTCTTATTTCAATATTGTTTTTGGAGAATTGGTGCCAAAGCGTATCGCCATGAAGAAAGCAGACTCCCTGGCTCTGGCCTTATCCGGTCTCCTTTATGGTGTTTCCAAATTTTTTGCACCACTGGTTGCATTACTGACAGTTTCCACCAATGGTTTGCTGCGGATCTTCGGCATCAACCCAAATGACAATGAAGAAACTTTGACCGAAGAAGAAATCCGCATGATGCTGATCGAAGGAAATCAACAAGGAATCCTGGAATCTTATGAAAATGAAATCATCCAAAATGTGTTTGAATTTGATGATATTCCTGCCCAGCAGATCTGCACCCATCGGCTGGATGTTCATGCATTGGATGTTGACGATGATTTGGAAGAATGGAATCACACAATCTTATCCACCCGCCACACCTATTATCCGATCTATCAGGACAGCAAAGATCAGATTATCGGCATCTTGGATACCAGAGATTATTTCCGTATGAAGAAAAGAACAAAAGAAAAAATAAAGCAGCAGGCAGTTCATCCGGTTTACTTTGTTCCGGAAGATATGAAGGCCGATATTCTGTTCCAGAACATGAAAAGCAAACGGACTTATTTTGCCGTTCTCTTGGATGAACACGGCGGAATGTCCGGTATCATTACCGTACAAGATTTAATTGAAGAACTGGTGGGTGATATGTACGAAGCCAACGACGGCACAAAAGAAAAAATCCAATCGGTCTCTGAAAATTGCTGGAATATTTCCGGCGACGCCGATTTGGATGACGTGCAGAACACAGTTTCAGTTGACTTGCCGACCGATTTATATGATACTTTTAATGGTTTTGTCTGCAGCATTGTTGAAAGAATCCCAAAGGACGGAGAGCAATTTCAGTGCAGCTATGAAGATTTGGATATCCACGTCCACACAGTAACGAACCATATCATCCGTGATACGACGGTAACCAAAAACACGAATACCCATCAGGAGGAAAAAACCTCCTGATCATAACAAGGAGGAAAGTAAGATGGCATTTGACGGATTTGTCATTTCAAATATTGTAACCGAATTAAACCAAAAGATTCTTGGCGGCAGAATTTACAAGATTTATCAGCCGGAAGCCGATGAGATCACTCTGGTCATAAAAAAGGAACGAAATACTTTGCGGCTCCATATATCCGCAAGCGCTTCCCTTCCTCTGATCTATCTAACAGATACATCGAAGACAAACCCTATGCAGGCCCCGAATTTCTGCATGCTTTTAAGAAAACATTTGAGCAATGGAAGAATCGTTTCCATCTCTCAGCCGAATTTTGAACGGATCATTGAAATTACGATTGAACATTTGGATGAGCTGGGCGATCTCTGCCAAAAACGTTTGATTGTTGAACTAATGGGAAAACACAGCAACATTATATTTGCAGACAGCGAAGACATGATCTTAGACAGTATCAAACATATTTCCGCCAATATAAGCTCCATTCGTGAAGTTCTGCCGGGACGCACTTACTGTTTTCCGCCATCCAAAGGAAAACACACGATTTTTGCGCTGACCCCGGAAATTTTTTCTAATGAAGTGATCCAAAAACCAACCAGTCTTTCCAAGGCTTTATATTCTTCCATCACCGGCATGAGTCCGTTGATCGCCAATGAAATCTGCTATCGTGCCGGACTGGACGGCAGCGCTTCTACAGACTCTTTGACCGAAGAATATGCCAGCGGGCTTTATGGACAGCTTATGAAATTGAAAACCTCAATAGAAATGAAGGACTATCATCCAAATGTGATTTATTACGGTGAGGAACCAAAGGAATTCTCCTGTATTCCGTTGACTTCCTACTCCGACGGCACATCAAAAACCTTTCCTTCGATTTTTGACGTACTGATCTGCTATTACGCAGAAAAGGAAAAATACACACGAATGAAACAAAAGACGGCCGATTTAAGGAAGATTGTCCAGACGGCACAGGAAAGGGTCAGCAAAAAATATGATCTGCAGCAAAAACAGCTCAAAGACACGAAAAAAAGAGAAAAATATAAGGTTTACGGAGAATTGATCCAAACCTATGGATACCAATTAGAACCAAATGCCAAGTCTTTGACCTGCGTCAATTATTATACGAACGAAGAAATTACCATTCCACTGGATCCTAATAAAACTCCATTGGAAAATTCTCAAAAATATTTTGCACGATACAGTAAATTAAAACGAACTTACGAGGCATTATCCCAGCTGGTCGTGGAAACAAAAGCAGATCTTGACCACCTGGAATCCATTGCCACTTCTCTTTCTTTGTCAGAAGACGAAAAAGATCTGGCGCTGATCAAAGAAGAATTGATCGATTATGGTTATATCAAGAGCCGTGGAAATCAGAGAACGAAAAGACAGAAAAAATCCAAACCGCTTCATTTTCTTTCTTCTGACGGATTCCATATGTATGTTGGAAAAAATAATTATCAAAACGATGAACTGACTTTTAAATTTGCCAATGGCGGCGACTGGTGGTTCCATGCAAAACAAATGCCCGGCTCTCATGTCATTGTCCGCAAAGAACAAGCAGAAACTTTGCCTGACGCTACCTTCGAAGAAGCCGGCAGACTCGCCGCTTACTATTCCAAAGGACGGCAGGCGCCAAAAGTCGAAATCGACTACGTGCAGCGAAAAGAACTGAAAAAACCGCCAAAAGCAAAGCCAGGATTCGTTATTTACCATACCAATTATTCCATGATGTGCAGACCGGATATATCTGATATAAAAGAGCTGTAATTAAAGACAGCCGGAAGATTATCATTCTTTGAAAATCTTCCGGCTGTAAATCATACCCAATCGACAATTTCTATTCTCCGGTATCGTTTCGGATACTTTCAATGATTTTTCCTATATTACAAGTTACTCTTCCTTTGCAGCGATAAATATTCTCATTGATTTTTTTCTCCTGTGCAATTGCTGTATCCACATGTTCTGCCAATTCTCCTATAGACGGATTTTTCTTAGAATTAATACCTATCCTCTCCAAAAGCAGTTTATAAATGAAAGTCTGATTGCCATCTTTTTCATTTCTGACAATGCGCTCTGCGTTTGGTTCAATATCTTCCTTATATGCATTTTCAAAGTGAAGAAGTAAAAATAATTCAAATGCCGGATTACTCACCGCAATTATGTTCTCTTCCTCTCCCAATGCAATAACTTCATTATAATCTTGAACCTTTTTTTCAAAAATATCCGCATCAAATACAATCACCATTTTATCTCGTTCTTTGTCAAATGAGATTTCATCATTATTTTTCTGTTCTTCTGCAAAGGCAATCAATTTCCTTGGAAAACTAATGTCTTTATCCTCCTCCGTTTTCTCCAGCAATCGTATATCAATCAGCGGATGAATGTTCAAAGACTTGCGGATATCTATCAATTTACGAAAATACCATGTCTCCGTATTTGCTCCTTCGCATATGAAAAAATATTTACGATATGGCTCTTTCTGTTCCTCATGATCTGTACTTCTACTGTTCCAATTTGTATAACTTCTAACAGGAGCCATCTCTATTCCTCCTCTCCGGACTCAAATGTACGAAACACTGGAATCGCACCGTATCTGCCTTCCAAATATGCCTTACTTAACACTTTATCGTATCTTTCTTTGAAACGATCCAAGGAATAAATGACACTGGCATTTTCTGCATTACGTTCAATAAACCAAATCTCATCTCTCCTAAAAATACTTTGATCCATGATAGACGATTCGTGAGTAGTAAATAATAACTGCATACGATCTGCGCTGTGCAGCTGCATAAACAGTTGTAAAAAACGTTCCGTTAGTTTCGGGTGCAGACTTCTTTCCAGCTCATCTACCACATATAGCATATCCTCTCTTTTGTTAAGCAGCATATCCATTAAATCAAATAATCGTCTTGTGCCATCAGATTCTTCTTCAAATCCAAAATCGAAAAAAGATTTATCATGCTTTAATCGAATAGTAGTCACCTTTGGTTCTGAATGACCTTCTACCTCAATATTAAAAAAACTTTCATTTGATCTCATCGTCATTCGAAAAGATGGTTTTTTTTGTTCTTCTATTTGAGTCTTCATATGATGCACAACTTTATCAAACACAGGTTTCGGCATAACGCTTGATAACTCATCTAATGAAATCTCTTGAATTTTCACTTCATCAATTCCTGTATCAAACGTCTTTATCAATTGATTGATTAGCTTCAAAGAATTGGTATCATAATAGTACTCTAAATCAATTAACGGTGTATCCGGTGTAATCACCGTAATATTGTCTTGTATCCAACGGTATACATCTCTGAAAAATGACAACTTAGAACCTTCTGAATATTTTTTGCCGCGATTCATTTCTGTTAAAAACAATGACGTCTCATTACCTTCAAAATCGTCTGCATATATTTCAAACTTGTTCTTTTCTGCATTTGTTAATGTAATAGATTCCTCTAATACCGGCCGTTTATTTCCTTTCCTTTCAAATAAACAACGAGCTGATCCATTCTGGTAAAGTTCATACATCCATTCTTCTGTGATTTTTCTTTTGCTTAAAACTGCAGAAAATCCATAAGCATAAAACTTGTCACCAACTGTAATCTGCACCTCAAAATTACTTGCCTTTTCTTTATTTTCTTCTTTGTTTTTACAGAACATATTTACCGCTTCCACCGGAAGCCCTCTGCTTACACACACTTTGAAAAAACGGAAAAAATCTATCAAGTTTGTTTTTCCAGAGGCATTAGCTCCATACACTGCGCCATATTTTAATAATTGTGTACTTTTTATTTTTAACCTATGATTTAGTTTTGATCGTATCTTATTAGAAGAAATCATAGTCAATTCTGTTGCCTGATCAAAAGACTTAAAATTTTCTACGCTAACCTTCACTAACATTTCTCTATACACCTCCACTTCTATTATATGTTTTTCTCATTTATAATTCAACTAAAATCGTCTATTTAGAGATTTTTCCGTCAAATATCTATTTTATCATTTTGAAAATCTCATTTGAAAGTACACTCAAAAAATATAAAATTTCAGGATTATAAAAAAGAAAGAATCCAAAAAAATTCAGAATCATAAAAGCTAATGT
>DXEM01000039.1 GCA_019114985.1 Candidatus Anaerostipes excrementavium | reverse complement strand
TATTTAAGAGAGGCAATATCATTTTGGGATAATTCAAGTTTATTTATTTCTGCATCAGATGGATGTGGATCTACTTTTATTTCAGTTTCTTCTCCTATGTAAAATTCTGTTTTGCCCCAATCAACAGATATACTGTTTAATTCATTTGGAGCATTCAGCCAAGTATATACAGCGACAGAAGTTATGATTATAATACCGCAAATAATGGAATTTCTAACCCGATATGGACGATATTTTTTTGAGAAAAAGCAATAGATTAAGACAAATATTGCTGGAATCCAACATATGGAATATAAAGAAAGTCCCAGATATATTAGAATAATAATCCCAATAAAGCCTAGACAACCAATGCTATTTTTTTGTGAATTACTTTGCCTCATGATTCTTCTCCTTTTCTTTTGTTGTTAAATTTTTTTCTGGATTTGGGATAAGATAAATATCCGATGTTTTTATAGTATAGTTTTATTATAATCGGAAAACGAAAAACAGACAATGGGTGATATAAAAGAATGGCATGATTGATAGCGATTTATGCTATGTTTATAGGTTTGGAACTTGTCCACCTTCTGATTCCATAGGAAACGATTTCTCCTATGGAATTTTGACCAAAACTAGTTATGAAGAACTTTCTGTTTTGGAAGACATTGCTTCATGAAATCGTTGTTTGAGAATATCCCACCGTATGACATGGAGCCAGTCATCAAAGTAAGGGCTGCGAAGATTATAATGTTTCAGATAATAAGCATGCTCCCACACGTCAAGATTCAGAATTGGAGTCATATTTTCATCAATCGGAGTATTCTGATTTGCGGTCGTTGTGATTTTGAGCTTCCCTTGTTCAACCACCACCCATGCGTATCCGGATCCAAAAACAGATAAGGCAGCTTGTCGTAATTGATCTAAAAAATCATTAAGATCTGTAAAGTTTTTTTCGATTTCTTTTACAATGTCCAGGTCAATGTAAGATTCTTCTGGGGGAGCCATTTCTTCAAAAAAGAACCGATGATTGAAAACACCGCCGGCTTGATTACGGATTGGTATCTGCAGAGAGGGAGGAAGGTCCGGCCATCGATATAAAAACTCTTTTAAACTCCATGTCTGCAGATCTGGATGTTCTTTTAAAATTGCGTTGAGATTGTCAATATAAGTTTGCAGATGACAATCATGATGAAGATACATTGTTTTTTGGTCGATATACGGTTCCAATGCGTCATAAGCGTAAGGAAGAGGCGTGTTGATAAATGGATAGTAGTCGTTCATGGAGATCTCCTTAATAAATGATAAGATGAAAATTTGAGAGCCTGGAAATATCCAGACTTTCATTTTTAGTATTCAGTGCTTTTTTATCATTATAGTTTATGTTGTTTGTAAAAATGAGTTCAAATTGAAAAAAATCATATATTCTTAAAATGAATAGAAAGTCATGATATTTAAGTATTAGACAGGAAAGAAATCATTTTTTATAATGAAATCAAGGAACGAGCGCGTGAAAGTTCTTTTGGTATCATAAGGATTTTGGACGTAAGGAGGTATCATTTGAGAAGAGTTTTTATCGTTTTTCTTAGCCTGATTCTTGTATGTTCGATTGCAGGATGCAGAAATTCAGAGGAAAGAAAAGAGCAGACGAGTTCTTCAAAAAGTACGGCTCAAAAAAAGAATGATTCAAAAACTTCAGCTGACAGACAGGGGAATGGCAAAGTGCTTGTGGCGTATTTTTCTTGGGCGGACAATGTGAAGCCGGATGAAGATGTAGATGCAGTGACTTCACCTAGTGTCACCTCTCCTGGAAATGTGCAGGAATTAGCGGGATGGGTACAGGAAGAGACGGAGGGAGATTTATTTTCAATCCGTGTAAAAGATCCTTATCCGGGCAATTGGGATGATTGTCTGGAACGAGCCAATGAGGAACGGGGAAAAGATGCCAGGCCTGCATTAGAAGACCGCGTAGAAAATCTTGACGAATATGATGTGGTTTTCCTTGGGTTCCCGAACTGGTGGTATGGAGTCCCGATGCCTTTGCTTTCTTTTCTGGAAGAAAATGACCTTTCCGGGAAACAGGTTTATTTGTTCTGTTCTCATGGAACAGGCGGGCTTGCTGACAGTGTAAATATTATTACAGAAGCTCTTCCGGATGCGGAAATTTCAGAGGATGTTTTTGATTGCTACGAGGAAGATGCCGGTTCTTCCGAAGGAGAGATCAAAGACTGGGTTTCTGAAACAGGATATGGGAAATAGAACATGGAGGTGTCGTATGAATATTATTCTTTTACAAGGAAGTCCTAATAAAAAAGGATCTACGAATATTTTATCGGAAGCTTTTTTGCAGGGAGCAAGGGAAGCAGGGCATCAGGTCCAAAGATTTGATTTGACAGATTTTGAGATTCATCCATGTACAGGATGTGTGTCCTGCGGTTATGAAGGTCCTTGCGTGCAAAAAGATGATAACCAAAAAATCCAGGAGGCGATTCTTAATGCGGATATGATTGTTTTTGCGACTCCGCTTTACTATTATGGAATGTCAGCACAGTTAAAAACGGTTATTGACCGTTTTTGCGCTTATAACAGCAGTATCACGAGAAAACATATGAAGTCTGCTTTATTAGCGGTTGCTTGGAACAGCGATCATTGGACTTTTGACGCATTGGAAAGCCATTATAAAACGTTGGTGAGGTATCTGGATTTTGATGACCAGGGAATGGTGTTAGGAAAAGGATGCGGAACTCCGTCTATGACAAGGAACAGCGGTTTTCCGGAGTTAGCATATGAGTTAGGAAAACGGTGCAGAGGATAGGAAAAAGAAAGGAAGGTGATTCTTTGCTGTTTCGGCAGATGAAATATTTTATTGCTGTGGCAGATTGTGGAAGTTTTACAGAAGCAGCAGAGCAATGCTATATCTCTCAGTCGGCAATTTCTCAGCAGATTCGGTCTCTGGAAAAAGAATTGGGAGTCGAGTTGATCCATAGAGAAAATCGAAAGTTTTTTCTTACACCGGCAGGAGAATATTTTTACAGCCAGAGCAAGGGACTGCTGGATGAAGTTGGTGAGCTTTGCCGCGAGACGGTTCGGATTGGTCAGGCAGACGAAACAGAGCTGCGCATTGGATACCTGCGATGTTACAGCGGACAGGAGCTTCATCAGGCTGTGGCAGCTTTTTCGCAGCTATATCCGGAAGTAGGGATTCGTATTTTGAATGGAACACATGAAGAACTGTATGATTTGCTGCGTTTTGGAAAAGTGGATTTGATTGTAAGTGATCAGAGGAGAGCTTTTTCCGACCAATATGTGAATGATTCGTTGGCGTATTGCGCTTGTTATGCAGAGATTTCCACGAGGAATCCTCTAAGCAGCGGTGATTTTGTAGAAATAGAAAGTTTGAAAAGAACCCCTTGTATTTTAATATCATCAAAAGAGCAAAGACATACGGAACAGGAATATTTTCAAAATACGATAGGATTTAGCGGAAGATTTTTGTTTGCGGAAAGTCTGGAAGAAGGACGTTTGATGGTGGCTGGAAATCGAGGATTTCTTCTTATCGAGAGTGTAGGAACGTTACCGCCGCCTAGGGAATCGGTCAAAAGGCTGCTTATAGTGCAGAACAGAAAAGAACTTCGGAGAAATTACTGTGCTTTCTGGCGGAAAGAACAGACTAACCGATATATAGAAGAGTTTGCCCATATATTAAAAGAACTTCTTCAGAAGAATTGAATCGGCAGGAGCGGAGCTTTTATAAAATAAAAAAGGAATTCAGTAATGAACCGATCTCCAAAAGTTAGACCTAAAAACTAACGATTGGAGATCGGTTTTTTATGGGAATAATTTCAGATAAGTTTTACTTATGGAGCCCATTTGAAATCGCGATTGCTGTTTTTCTCAAAAAGATTACAATGAAAGTAATACAAAGAAAGAGGTGTTTGTTTATGAGAAAGGAAGTTATGATTTTGACCGGAGCAGGTCAAATCGGTATGGCAATCGCTCGGCGCATGGGATATGGAAAGAAAATCGTAATCGGAGATAAAAAAACAGAGAATGCGCAGGCAGCAGCAAAAATTATGGAAGAAGCAGGATTTGATCCCTATGGGATGAATATGGATCTTTCCTCCAGAGATTCCATTCGGGAATTGATTGCAAAGGCACAGGAATACGGAGATATTACGATGCTTGTAAACGCAGCAGGGGTTTCTCCAAGTCAGGCGTCCATCGAGACAATCTTAAAAGTGGATCTATATGGCACGGCTGTATTACTTGAGGAAGTAGGAAAAGTCATCAACGAAGGCGGTGTAGGAGTAACGATTTCCAGTCAATCCGGCCATAGAATGCCGGCGCTTACGCCAGAAGAAGACGAGCAGCTTGCATGTACTCCAACAGAAGAATTACTGCATTTAGAGATTCTTCAAGAAGAAAATATAAAGGATACGCTTCACGCTTATCAGATGGCGAAACGCTGCAATGAAAAACGGGTTATGGCAGAATCTGTAGCATGGGGACGAAGAGGGGCCAGAATTAACTCTATTTCACCGGGGATCATTGTAACACCTCTTGCGATCGACGAATTTCGCGGACCGAGAGGGGATTTTTACAAAAATATGTTTGCTAAATGCCCTTCAGGGCGTCCGGGAACGGCCGATGAAGTTGCAAACGTCGCAGAACTGCTTATGGGGGATAAGGGGTCATTTATTACCGGAGCAGATTTTTTGATTGATGGCGGTGCGACAGCATCTTATTTTTATGGACCGCTGCAGCCGGAAAAATAGGGATAAAATATATCAATAAAGAGGAGCTCCTTGAAGCTTTCGCTTGGATTCGTTACAATGAATGAGACAGAGAAAGCAATAAGAGGAAGGAGCAAAATGTTAGAGGACAGCAATGTTTTGGTACGAAAAATAGAGAGGATTCATCCTTTTGAGGTTCGGTATGACATAGATGATGTGGATGGGAGCGGGAGAATGGATTGTTTGACGGTTTATTCCGGCATTCAGGTGATTTACAATCGATTTGATTGTTTTAAGACGCCTTCCAACAGCAAAGGAAATAAAGGACATATAGAGATTAATCACTGCCTGCGAGGCAAATATGAGGGACTCTATCATAAAAGTTATTATGCTTATCTGTCTCCGGGAGATTTGTCGGTGAGCAAATGGTCTTTGGAGCGAGTTTACGATTCCTTCCCATTGGGATACTATGAAGGCGTAGAGATTTTGATTGATCTGGAAAAGGCCAGGGGGAATCCAATTCTTTCGCATTTCCACATAGATGTAGATGAGCTGGAACAAAAACTGATGCTAAGCGATAACCTGGTGGTTTTAAAATCAACGCAGCAGATTCAGCATATTTTCTTGGAAATGTATGAGATTGAAGAAAAAATAAAATTAGATTATTTAAAAATCAAAGTATTGGAACTATTGCTGTTTCTATTAAATACAGATTTTAAAATGCTGCGGCCAAGCAATCATTACTATCCTAGAAAGCAGATAGAAATCGTGAAAGAAATCAAGAAATATTTGTCGGAACATCGATCACAGCATCATGATTTTCAGAAATTGGCAGATGCTTACCATATCAATATTCACACTTTGCGGAAAACATTTAAAGATATTTATGGGATTTCGATCTATCGATGGTTCAAAGAATATCGGCTGGAATACAGTTCCAGACTTTTGCTGGAAACAGATTGGAGCATTTTGGAGATCGCAAATCAGATAGGATACTCAAATCCAAGTAAATACGCTGCAGCTTTTGCAAAATATTTTCAAATGACGCCCAAACAATATCGAAAATTCCATATGAGAATGGATTCATTTGAATAAAATGGAGTAGAAAAAAGCAGATGAAAGGAGTACACTTCTGTCATGAAGTTAGTATAAACTAACTCAAAAAAGGAGGTGTTTTATGTCAGTTTTAAAATCATTGTTTGCCTATGCGGGCAGACATAAGTATCTGACAATGCTTTCTCTGCTTTTTTCATTGATCAGTGCGGTTTTTTTATTGATGCCGTTTCTTTGGATCTGGAAAGTGGTGGAGGAAGTTTTAAAGGTGTATCCAGATTTTACTCAGGCGGCTGATGCTGCAAAATATGGCTGGTATGCGCTGTTTTGTGCCGCAGCCGGCATTTTGATCTATGTGGTATCTTTGCTTTGTTCTCATCTGGCAGCGTTTCGGATTGCTTCCAATATGAGAAAAGCGGCAATGCATCATGTGGTGACATTGCCTTTAGGATATTTTTCAAAAGAGGGCAGTGGAAAGCTCCGAAAGATCATTGACGAATCGGCGGCTTCTACAGAGACGTATCTGGCTCATCAGCTGCCGGACAGCGTCCAGCTTATGACAACAATTGTCGTTGTTTTTGTATGCTTGTTCGTATTTAACTGGAGATTTGGGGTGGCAGCATTTGCTGCGCTTCTTTTTGCATTTTTAAATATGATGAAAATGGTAGGGAGCGGTTTGCAGCAGTCCATGAAAGCCTATATGGATGCTCTGGAAAGGATGAGCAATGAGGCAGTGGAATATATTCGTGGAATTCCGGTTGTAAAGACCTTTCAGCAAACGGTATATTCTTTTGAACGTTTTTATCAGGCAATTAAAAAGTATGAAAAGTTTTCTCTTGGATATACGATTCAAATGCGGATGCCGATGACACTATTTACCACAATGATCAATAGTATTTTTGCTTTTTTGATCGGTACTATGATTTTGCTTTTGACGTATGGATTCGATGGAAGGGCCTTGATGCCGGATTTCTTGTTTTATGTGATTTTTACGCCGATCGTGGCGGTCACAGCAAATAAAATGATGTTTGCCAGCGAGAACAATATGCTTGCGAAAGACGCGGTTGAGAGAATTGAGAGCATCACAAAAGAGGAATCTTTTTTGTATCCGAAAACAAGCCAGAACATGAAAAATCATGATGTCGAGTTTGATCATGTATCTTTTGCCTATCCAGGAAGCACTGCAGAAGTAATCCGTGATGTAAGTTTGAAAATCAGGGAAAATACAACAGTTGCGTTTGTTGGGAAAAGCGGAGGCGGGAAATCGACGTTGGTTTCCTTAATTCCGAGGTTCTACGATGTAACGAAAGGAGCAATTCGAATTGGAGGAGTAAATGTAAAAGATTTGGAAGAAGATACGTTAATGGATCAGATATCATTCGTTTTTCAAGATCATCATTTGCTCAAAAAAAGTTTAAGAGAGAACATAAGGTTGGGATTTGATGCAGAGGATCAGGAGGTCTTGAAAGCTGCGAAAAAGGCTCAATGTATGGATATCATAGAGAAGTTCTCACAGGGGCTTGATACAGAAATTGGAAGTAAGGGAGTTTATTTATCTGGCGGGGAGACTCAAAGAGTGACCTTGGCAAGGGCAATATTAAAAAATGCTCCGATTCTGCTGTTGGATGAGGCGACAGCCTATGCAGATAGCGATAATGAACTGCAGATGCAGAAGGCGATTATGGAATTGTCCAAAAATAAGACAACAATCATGATCGCTCACCGCTTATCTACAATCGTTAATGTGGATTGTATTTATGTAATGGATGAAGGAAGGATCATAGAACAGGGTTCTCATAAAGAATTGTTAAAGATGGATGGAGAATATGCTCGGATGTGGCGACAGTACAGCCAGTCTGTTGATTGGAAAGTAGGTGAGAGGGCATGATAGAAAAAATTCAGAGACGATTTGCCTTAACCAGGCTGGGAGCGGTGAATCTCGTAAAAGCATGTATATCCTGCACGGTATCTTATTTGGTCATCGCTTTGTCGATCGGAGTTTTATACTTTTTCACTTGTGATTTGACGAAAATGTTTCGGATAAATGGAGGAGAGCCCAATATTCCAATTTATGTGCTGCACTGTGCCGCGGTCATTGTTTTGATCTTTGCAGCCCATTATATTCAGTATAATATGACGTTTTATCATACTTATACGGAGAGTGCAAGGCTTCGGATCGGAGTGGCAGAGAAACTTCGTAAGTTCCCGCTTCGATTTTTTTCGAAAAGAGATTTATCAGACCTGACGACAACGATTTTGTCCGATGTAACCGGGATGGAACAGGCGCTGTCTCATTTTATCCCTGAATTTTTCGGATCTATCATTTCCACAGTGCTGCTTTCCATTGGAATGTTTTTCTTTGATGTTCGAATGGCGTTTGCAGCAGTATGGTGTGTGCCGGTTTCTTTTGTGCTGATTCTTCTTGCGAAGAAGAAATTGAGCTTGGCAGGAAAAAAGGACAGAGAAATAGCGCTTGTTAGGACGGAGAAAATTCAGGAAGGACTGGAATCAATCAAAGATCTAAAAGCTAATCATTATGTGGGAGCTTATGTTAAGGAAATCGATGAAGCAATCGATCACTGTGAAAAGAGCCAGATTATAACAGAGCTTACCAATGCGATTTTCGTGGTTAGTTCTCAGTTGGTTTTAAAATTAGGAATTGCCACGGTGGTTATTTTTGGAGTTAAATTTTTAATCAGCGGTGAAATTACGCTGGAAATCTTTTTATTATTTTTGATCGTAGCTTCCAGGCTGTATGATCCGTTGAATGCAACACTCCAGAATCTGGCGGCAATCATAAGCTGTGATCCCAAAATCGACCGGTTAAATGAGATCAATGACTATGTTTTGCAGGAAGGCAGTGATCATATGGAACCGAATGGCTATGATATTTCGTTTGAACATGTAACTTTTTCCTATGAGAAAGGGAAACCGGTTCTTAAGGATATTAGCTTTACTGCGAAACAAAATGAAATTACAGCGCTGATTGGAAACAGCGGCGGCGGAAAAACGACCTGCGCATCGCTTGCCGCAAGATTCTATGAACCAGAGGAAGGAAAGATTAAGATCGGCGGCGTGGATATCTCCAAGATCGATCCGGAGGTGCTTTTGTCTAAATTTTCCATTGTATTCCAGGATGTTGTGCTATTTAACACGAGTATTTTAGAGAATATTCGTATTGGCAGGAAAAACGCATCAGATGAAGAAGTAATAGAGGCTGCAAAGTTGGCGTTTTGTGATGAATTTGTTCAGGAAATGCCGGAAGGTTACAACACAGTCATCGGAGAAAATGGATCGAAATTGTCCGGCGGACAACGGCAAAGGATTTCCATTGCCCGAGCTATTTTGAAAGATGCGCCAATCATTTTGCTTGACGAAGCGAGTGCTTCGTTAGATGTGGAAAGTGAGACTTATGTACAAAAAGCTTTATCCCAATTGATAGAGCATAAAACGGTGATCATGATTGCTCATCGCATGAGAACTGTGGCAAAAGCATCCCATCTGATTGTTTTAAAAGACGGAGTAATCGAAGAGGAAGGGACACCGGAAGCCTTAATGGCGAAAGGAGGTATGTATAAACGAATGTTTGATTTGCAGCAGGCAGCCGATCAGTGGAAAATATAAGATAATCAAAATGAAAAAAATAGCCGATAGCATGTCTTGATTTTTCTTTTTCACTTTGGTACATTCATATTAGTTAGTTGATACTAACCATCATGTGAATGAATCATGGAACTCCTTCTGCTTGACTTTACCCACAAGCAGAAGGGGAGTCTGTGGGAAAGGAAAAGAAATGAAGAAATTGGAGATTGAAAAGGTAATTGGAAGAGAGATTGTGGACTCCAGAGGAAATCCGACCGTGGAAGCAGAGGTTTATCTGACGGACGGCACGATCGGAAGAGGAGCAGCGCCAAGCGGAGCTTCCACCGGGGAATTCGAGGCTTTGGAACTGAGAGATCAGGATCCGGCCCGATATGGAGGAAAAGGTGTCCAAAAAGCTGTAACAAACATCAATACGATGATTGCCGATATCTTAAAAGGAATGGATGCAGCAGATATTTATGCGGTCGATCAGGCAATGATAAAAGAAGACGGAACAAAGGACAAATCAAATTTGGGGGCAAATGCGATCTTGGCAGTTTCTATTGCTTGTGTTCGTGCGGCAGCAGCATCTCTTGGAATGTCTCTTTATAAATTCTTAGGAGGAGTCAATGGAAACAGACTTCCGGTTCCAATGATGAATATATTAAATGGAGGGGCTCATGCAGCGAATACAGTAGATGTACAGGAATTTATGATTATGCCGGCAGGCGCTCCAAGTTTTCGTGAAGGGCTTCGGTGGTGCGCAGAAGTATTCCACGCATTGGCGTCTCTTTTAAAGGAGAAAAATCTTGCAACTTCTGTTGGAGATGAAGGGGGATTTGCACCGGATCTTGCCAGCGATGAAGAAGCGATTGAATACATATTAGAAGCAGTCAGAAAGGCTGGTTATGAGCCGGGCAAAGATTTTGTTCTTGCTATGGATGCAGCTTCCAGTGAATGGAAAGGTGAGAAAAAGGGTGAGTATATTCTTCCGAAATCCGGCAAAAAATTCACCTCAAAAGAACTGGTGGAACATTGGAAACAGCTTTGTGAAAAATACCCAATCTATTCCATTGAAGATGGCTTGGATGAGGAAGACTGGGAAGGCTGGGTCATGATGACAAAGGCATTAGGCGATAAAGTCCAGCTGGTAGGAGATGACTTGTTCGTAACCAATACAGAGCGTCTGAAAAAGGGAATCGATATGGGATGCGGTAATTCTATTTTGATTAAATTAAATCAGATTGGTTCTGTCTCAGAAACATTGGAAGCAATTAAAATGGCGCACAATGCAGGATACACGGCGGTAACTTCCCATCGGTCTGGAGAAACAGAAGATACAACGATCGCAGATTTGGCGGTCGCATTAAATACTTGCCAGATTAAAACGGGAGCTCCAAGCAGAAGTGAACGTGTTGCAAAATATAACCAGTTAATTCGGATTGAAGAAGAACTAGGAGAAGCAGCCGTATATCCAAAGATGGCAGCATTCCATATTTCAAGATCATAAAACGAAATAAAAAATGGAAGCAGCAGAGGAAGAGTTTTTAGCTTTTCCTCTTTTTTTGTCCGATAGGGAAGCCTTTTTGGCCATTATTTTGACAGCGTCTTCTATTTGCTATACAATTTTAAAAAAGCAAAAATCAGACTAGCAAAAAATCAATGGACTGCAGAAAGGAGAAATCGATGAAAACGGTTCGATTATTATACCCAGATTATGTAAGCGGCGGATTAGACACTTATTACTTTGGGGCAAACTTACTTGCTCACATACTTCCGAAAAATGAAAATCAGCCATTATTAAAAGTAGAGATTGCGCCTCCTGATGGAAAAGAGAGGGAAGTAACGGATGGTATTTATGGGAAGGAAGAGGTTATTTCCGGTATCAGGCAGGCGAGTCAGATTATTGAAGATGCAAAACCGGATAAGATCATTACGATTGGCGGAAATTGTATGGTTTCTCAAGCACCGTTTGATTATCTGCATGGCATTTATGAAAATGTGGGCATTATCTGGATAGATGCTCATCCAGACGTATCAATGACAAAAGATCAGTATCCCAATGCGCATGCTATGGTACTTGGCGCTCTTATGGGACACGG
Organism: Candidatus Anaerostipes excrementavium; assembly: GCA_019114985.1. Classification (GTDB taxonomy): domain Bacteria; phylum Bacillota; class Clostridia; order Lachnospirales; family Lachnospiraceae; genus Anaerostipes; species Anaerostipes excrementavium. The sequence goes on along the minus strand of DXEM01000039.1, from coordinate 85,800 downwards.
AGAGCCTGCACTTTCGGAACTTATGAAAAATGAAAAATTTAAAGCAGATGAGATTTTATATGTCGGGCTGCAGGGACTGCATGATTATCAGGAAGCATTTTTAAAAAATGCAGGGGTTGATTATAGAGTTCAGACAGAGGCATTTGTATCAAATCAGGAAATAGAAGAATTTATGGCTCGGTTCGATCATATATTCGTTCATTTGGACATTGATGTGTTAGATGCAGCCAAATTCCATTCAACTTATTTTGCGAATGAGGAGTTGGTCGGTGACGGCAGCGGCGGCGGAAAAATGACGATGGACAAGCTTGCTGAGATTTTAGGATGCATCATGAATACTGCTGATGTCGTGGGATTTACAATTGCAGAGTATCTTCCGTTTGATGAACACCGGCTGCATAAAATGTTTTGCGGTCTTTCCATTTTCCAAGATTAGAAAGAATTTAGGAAATTCTAAATACTCTTTGGGAAATAGTTCTCTTTTTTATATCTAAGGGTGATATACTCTTGTTATCAGTTCAAGGAGGAGAAAAAAATGAAGAGAAAATCGATTGCACAAGAATATCTTATGCTGGTTATGGATAAAAATGGAATCCTTCCGCCGATGCGCAAAGAAGAATCAAAAGCAGGATTGGTTTTGGCATCTTTTATGGAGCTGCTTTTGGGCGGAATCATTACAGTGGAGAAAAAGAAAATTATCATTGAAAAAGATTTACAGCCGGAATTTATGCATTTAGCGTCGTTGTATGCGTATCTGGAAGAGAAACCTCGAACCAAAAGTAAAATGATTTCTGATTATTCCATGGGAATTCGTCTGAATAAGCTGATAGATGAGATCGGAGAATCTTTGTTTGCAGATGGACTGGTGACAAAAGGAGAAGGAGGTTTATTTGGACCAAAGATTACTTATATCGCAAACCAAGAGCAAAAAGGGAAGTTGATTGATATCATCAAGTCAGTCATAGAAAAAGAGGATAAATTTACAGAACATGATTTAATCCTAATCTTTCTTTTGCAAAAAACCAAAAATTTATCTCAATATCTATCAAAATATGAAAAAGAAAAATGGAATTCAAAATTAAAAGCAGTGAAAAAAGATTCTCAAAATAAGGAGTTAGCAAGGTTAATACATTATGTAGATGATTCCATTGCGGCAATGATGATAGTTTTTATGGCTGTATATATTTAAGAAAGACAAAAATCAAATATGATGGTATAATGAGCGCAAGGGCAGAATGATTGCGCTCATTTACGCGAAAGGAAATATGGGAAAATGATGATTCGACAGGAAGAGTTAAGGGATCAGGAGGAAGTATATAATCTCATAAAAAAGGCGTTTGAGACGGCAGCAGAAAAAGATGGAACAGAACAGGATCTGGTGGAGGCATTAAGGAACAGCGAGGCATTTATCCCTGAACTATCTCTTGTAGCAGTAGAAGATGACCGAATCATTGGACACATCTTATTTTCAAAAGTAAGGATCGGAAATCAGGAAGAACTTGCGCTTGCACCGTTATCTGTGCGTCCGAAATATCAACGAAAAGGAATTGGCTTGGCATTGATCGAAAAGGGACATCATGTCGCCAAAGAACTTGGATATGAATATGTGGTCGTATTAGGACACGAAACATACTATCCCAAGGCTGGATATATACCAGCCAGTCAATTTGGGATAAGAGCGCCGTTTGATGTACCGGATCAAAATTTTATGGCAATTCGGCTTTGCGATGGGGCAAAGAAAGTAGATGGAATAGTCCAATATGATAAAGCTTTTGGGATATAATTTTAGGAGGAAAGATGAAGATCGAAGGAAATCAGAAAGAATTGGATGCAATGAAAGAATTTCATAAAGGAAATCGACAGAAAGGACTTAAGCTGCAGGAAGAGTTTGCGGCGGCCTTTCGAAAAGAATACAAGGACAAAGATCATTGCCCATGCAAAAAAGCTTGTCGATATCACGGAAACTGCAAAGAATGTGTAGCGATTCACAGAGCGCATCAAGAACATGTCCCGAATTGCATGAGGCCGCTGATCAATCGAAAGATCAAAGCACTTTCAGAACTGACGGAACATTCAATAGCAGATGAAATTGAACCTCCAAAAGAAGTTCTTCGGAAGGAATTCCTTTAGCTGAAGTTTGACGGAAGAAAAGAAAGGAAAAGAATGAAAAAAGTTTGGATGTCATCTCGAACAGCAAAGAATCATCATTATACGCTGCATCTTGTAATCGGAATGATCGGGGTTGCTGTATTGGCAGTGGTTCTCATATTTATAAGTGCTTATTTCATCATGAAAATAACGGAATATAAAGAGACAGTTTCTCTTCTTTTTTGTCTGATGGTAACGGCGTTGATAATTTTTCCGGCTGTATGGCTCGGACGAAGTCTGCAAAGGGATGCTATGATTTTTTGTGAAGATGAAGAAGGACATTTGTATGTGATGGACGTCAGGCAGAGGATTGGATATCAGAGAGGATTGATTGGCGCTGTACAGATGGCAGGCAAAGTTCAAAAAGAACTGGCGAAAATAAAACATCAGACGGAGCAAAGAAAATGGACTTTTTATAAAATGCCGGAGATTATAAAGGTTGATGTTATAAAAGAACATATTGGCTATTATTCGCTGGTTTGTCAGGTGAAATATGACAGAGATCGGGTGGGAAAACATACTTATATTTTGGGAAAAGGCTATGATGACGAAAATCAGCTGATCTATGCACTTCAAAGAAAAAAACAATGGGAGAATACAGTGGAAGAGAAGCCAAATAAACAGCCGGTTTATATTCTTTTGTGTACTTTTTTGTTTGTTGCCTTAGCAGGGATCTGTACATTGAGCCACCCATATATGGAAAGGCTTCCGAAATTTTTATATTTTCCATGTTTAGGATGTGTATTTATTGTTTCTTGTTTAGGAATATATTTTACCATTCAATATCGAAGAGGCGAGTGAGCGATCGGATTCAGGAGGTGAGGGATATGTTGGAAATTATTTTTATTATTGCTGGCATCGTCGTTCTTTGTTATATGATGATCTTAAGAGGAAATGCATGGCAGTCCTTTGCAGATGAACATAAAAAGAAAAAGGACGATAAAAAAGGGGAAGAAAAGTGAAGATAAAAATTTATGATTTTTTACCCCGGGAAGCGATGGAAATTCGAGAAAAAGTTTTTGTGGAAGAACAGGGATTTTTAGAAGAATTTGATGAAATTGACAGCTATGCTGCACACCTTGTGTTATTTGATCAGGATGAGCCGATCGCCGCTTGCCGATTCTTTCAGGAGAAGGAAAAACAAGATTATATTGTGGGGCGCATTGCTGTTATCAAAGAATATCGGGGACAGAAAATCGGGGTCAAAGTTTTACGGGCTGCAGAAGAGGAGATTCGCCGGAGAAAAGGCAGGATCCTTCGGCTTCATGCACAGCTTAGGGCAAAAGAATTTTATGAAAAACAAGGTTATTTGTCATATGGGGAGATCGAGTATGAGGAATATTGTCCCCACATTTGGATGAAAAAGAATCTATAAATATATCCCTCCAAAGCAGATGAAGAAAATAGGAAATGCTGCTTTGAAGGGATTATTTTTGTGTTTCAAAGAATCCTTTTATTCTTTCTCAAATCCATTCTTTCGATAGAAAATGATGAACAGAGCTATGGAGATGATGACTTCTGCGATCAGAATTACGATGCTTTCCGGTTTTATAATTTCTTTGGCACCGGTGGAGATATCAGCAATCATATCCATTAAGATTCCTGTGAAAAGGAAACGAGATATTTTGGAAAGTTCTTCGATCATATTCGCAAACATTGGAATCAGCATAAAGATCAAGACAACGGGTGTGATAATGGTTCCTGCGCTTACCTGGTTCTTGGCAAAGATGCCAAGAAGCATTCCAATGATACAGCTGGTCAAAGAAGACAGGATGGAGACCAAAGCAAAGACAGCTAGATCACTTCCTGAAATCATGTAACCGCTGATCGGCATTAAAAGGAAATTAATAATTGCTGTAACAATGAATACAGGCAGAATACTTCCCAGGAAAAACTCCAGCCCGTTGACGGAAGAAGTCATAAGGACACGGAGTGTATTTTTCTCTTTTTCTTCCGCTAAAAGCAGACATGGACAATAAATTCCGGTCATTCCAAGATTCATAACAAGTCCCATACTTAGGACATAAGCATTTAACATCTCGATTGGAGCGGAAGATCCCATATCCATATTGTTGTATAAAATTCGCATAACTGCAGTAAATCCAATGGCAAAAATCGGCATGATAATACAGTTCTTGCCCATAAAAGCTCTGGTTTTTACCTGTGCAATGGCGGCAATTTTGTTCATATGTAATGTCATGATAATTTCCTCCCTGTCGTTTCCAAAAATACAGTTTCCAATGTCGGTTCACAGGAATGAAGCGTTTCAATTTGATCATCTGTCATCCACTGGCTGATTTTCTGGATATTTTCTTCCGTTTGTTCTAAGGTAAAATTCTTACCGTCAGTGAGCTGTACGGCATATTTTTTGACTTTGTTATGCTTTAAGCAGATTTCCTGTGGTGTTCCATATTCGACAATGACTCCTTCATTGAGTAAGGCTACGTGATCACACATTTTCGTAGCTTCTTCCATGTTATGGGTCGTTAGGAAAATAGCCATTCCTTCGTTTTTTAGCTGGAAAAGCATTTTGTGAATTTCCAGTGCAGTGGATGGATCCAATCCGGATGTTGGTTCGTCCAGGAACAGGACTTTTGGACGATGAAGAACTGCCCTTGCCAGAATCAGCCGCTGAGTTTGACCCTTAGACAGTTTTCCTGCTATTTTCTTTCGATGTTCATAAAGATCGACCTGATGCAGTATCTCATCAATGCGTGCCTTTGGTACTTTTAAAATCTTTGCAAAATAATCCAGATTCTGATAAACCGTCAGGTATTCATAAATGCCGCTGCTGTCAGTAACGATACCAATTTGCTCATAGATGGTCTCATCAATATGATTTGCGTTGATACCGAGGATAAAGGCATCACCGGAAGTAGGCTTCAGCTGACCGGTCAATATTTTTATTGTTGTAGTTTTTCCTGCTCCGCTCGGACCGAGGAATCCAAGGATTTCTCCCTTAGAAAGCGATGCATTCAAGTCTTTTAGTACAGGCTCATCTTTAAATTTTTTGGAAATATGAGAGAGCCGGATCACTTCATGGTTCATTTGTCTTTCCTCCTCTTTGTTCTGACATAAATATATCATCCATGGAAAAGAAAAGGATCAGGAATTCCTAAATAGCATCTAAGAATTCCTGAATGTATTTCCTGAATGGATTCGTTCCAATAATTTTGATTTTTCTTTTCTGGAAAGGCTCAGGGTCTCACCTCCGGCTCGAACGGTATTCTTTTTTAGGTTGATTTCTTCGATTTGATTCAGAGCGACCACATAAGAACGATGAATTTTAAAAAAACGATCGTCCAGTCTTCGGGCAATATCATTCAAACTGCCGAGAAATTCGATTCGTTGGTTCTTTCCATGAAGAATGATGTGGTGTGGCTTGGATGAAGTTTCAAAGAAATAGATTTCATCAAGCGGTACATGACGCAGAGAACTCCCAATTTTTATAGTAAAAAATTGGGAATTTTCTGGGGGGGGGGGTGAAGCGCATTGGGCAGACATCCGGTCAAAAATATCGCGCAGACATTTCGCAATAGAGCCGGATAATTTGTCTGGATGATCTTTGATAATATAGTCAAATGCTTCTACATGGTATTGGAAAGTTTTATAGGCAAGATCTTGGAAGCTGGTAATATAGACAATGATTCCTGCAGGATCAGCCTGCCGTATCTCCTGGCCTAAAAGAAAGCCGTCATATTTGGGATCTTTTAATTCCACGTCCAGAAAATAGAGATTCTGTCGCTGCTTCATCTGTTCCAGATAATTTAAAAGAGCAGATGGGCTGTTTGTACTTTGGCAAATCTGAAAATCATATTGGCAGATCAGGATTTGATTCTTAATCTGTTTTTCAATTTCTTTGCGAATCTGATCATCATCATCGCATAATAAGATTTGTATCATAAAAGGTTCCTCCTATTCGTAATTCCTGGTAAAAACGTTGATTTTTCCAAGAAACAGCGCAGGTCACATTTTCATATTGATCGGTGATTTGCCGATAGCTATATAGCCCGAGCCCACGGTCTTTTCCTTTGGTGGAATACCCTCTTTTCCATATATAAGATAAGTTCGGACTTTGCGGGGCAAAATTACTGATGATGAACGCAGTTTCCTGTTTTGCAGCGGTAATCATAATATCAATATCTCCCGAATGTTCCTGTGCCGCTTCTGCTGCATTGTCGAGCAGGATGCCGATACAGCGCAAAAGATCGGAAGTACGCATAGCGCATGTCCGAACCGGGTAGAGAACTTCCAGATGGTAAGGAATTTTCATAGAATGAAAATGAGACAGCTTGGTAATTAACAGGCTTTTTAGTTCCACAATTTCTAAATGGACCATTTGATTTGCCAGCTGGATCTTAGCTCCAATATTTTCATCAAAATCCTGAAACATTTGTTTCATATAAGACTCCAGGACATCTGTTTTACCCTTTTTCACATCTAAATACATGCCGGACATCATATTTCTAAAATCATGCCGATAGAGTCGGACGTCTTTTTGTATATCTTCCAGTGTCTGAATATAGGCGGTCTGCTGCGCAATCATTTGCTGCTGAGTTTTCTCTGTTTGTGCTTGAAGGATACTTTTTGTAATGTAATGAAAAAGTAAGCTAAAAAAGAGAAGCAAGAACAAGCCGATGGCAGCCATAAATTGATTGGAATCTTCTATTACTCCGGATAATAAGAACAGATAGTGGGAAGATCCCGCTATAAATATGCCAATTCCGACAGCGATTATTTGCTGCTTTTTTTCCGTCAGGCATCCTTGGATGAAAGAAGAAGGATTCAGCTTTCTTATGAGCTTGCCAATAAAAAAAGTAAAAAGGAATAATAATATAACAGAGATTGTTTGATTCATCGCGGATCCCAGTTTATATCGTTCAGGAATAAACAGTAATGTAATCAAAAAAGTCTGATAATATATAAAATACCCAAAGGAAGTGCTGACTGCCGCATGGTAAAAGTTCCGTTTTGATATTAGATAGACGGAGATGATATTTGCTGATAGAGCGAACATATCAAGAAGATAGCTAAGAATTCCTGGAGGAATAGGGAATATCTGGTAGTACGCTGAGATAAAATATATGATCGGACTGAAAATCAAATCTATGATCAATGCTCTCAAGAAAAGTTTTATCTTGGAAATCTGCAGATCCAAAATAAGAAAACTGAGGTAGTGTATAACAATTTCAGTGAAGAAACTTGCAGTCAAATATACGATGAGTCCGAATAACATGATGAGAATCCTTTCTAAATATTTTCAAGTCAAATTATAGCATAAAAAGAACGGATGCAATATAAAAATAATGTAAAAAACAGTATTAAATCCGATTCACAAATCCATTTGTCATAATTTATCCTTGTGTTTTCAGCCTTCTTTCTTTATTATAATATGGAAAGAATAAAGGAGGATTGACAAATGGAAGAATTTCTGCAGGTCGGAGCGATTGCGAATACACATGGGATCGCAGGAGAAGTAAAGATTTTTCCGATGACAGATGATATCCAGCGTTTTAAAAAGCTAAAAGAAGTGTATCTTGATACGGGCAAAGAAAGGATGCTCCTTCATGTAGCATCCTGCAAATTTGTGAAGAATCAGCCGATTCTGAAATTTCAGGAGTTTCACAATATCAATCAGGTAGAAGGATTTAAGAGATGCGGATTGTTCGTGACAAGGGATCAGGCGGTGCCATTGGGAAAAGATGAATATTTTATTGCCGATTTGATTGGGCTTAAGGTGATTCGTGAGGAGAACGGTCAATTTCTTGGAGAGTTAAAGGAAGTTCTTCAGACCGGAGCGAATGATGTCTATGTCGTAGAGATGGAAGATGGGAGAGAAGTGCTTTTTCCGGTGATTCGGGATTGCGTGAAAAAAGTAGATTTGGAACGAGGGGAAGTTCTGGTTCATGTGATGAAAGGATTGTTGGATGAATAGATTTCATGTATTAACATTATTTCCCGATATGGTGATGAGCGGACTTAACACAAGTATTATCGGACGAGCTATGGATGCCGGGCTTTTAGAGATCCAGGCGGTCAATATCAGAGATTACTCAACAAATAAACATTTGAAAGTGGATGATTATCCATACGGAGGAGGAGCCGGGCTTGTGATGCAGCCGGAACCAATTTATCGCGCCTATCAGGATTTGAAAAAAGATATGAAGAAAGAGCCAAGGGTCATTTATTTAACGCCTCAGGGGAAGGTATTCCATCAAGAAATGGCAAAAGAGCTGGCAAAAGAAGAGGAGCTGGTCTTCTTGTGCGGTCATTATGAAGGCGTGGACGAGAGAGTGTTGGAAGAGATCGTTACAGATTATGTATCGATCGGAGATTATGTGCTGACAGGAGGCGAGCTGCCTGCCATGGTCATGATTGACGCAATTTCTCGGCTTGTTCCCGGCGTGCTGAATAATGATGATTCAGCGGGCGAGGAATCTTTCGAAAATGGGCTGTTGGAGTATCCGCAGTATACAAGGCCGCCGGTTTTTTTGGAAAAGGAAGTACCGGAAGTATTGTTGTCCGGGCATCATGAGAATATTCGAAAATGGCGTTATGAGCAGTCTGTAAAACGTACCAAAGAGAGACGTCCTGATTTATGGGAGGCATACCAAAAGAACGGAGAGATAAAAGGTGAACACTGATTTTTTGCTGGCAGCGGCAGATATGGATGGTACGCTGTTAAATAGTGAAAGGAAGATTACAAAAAGAACACAGGAAACGATTAAAAAAGTGATAGACCGGGGTGTTTATTTTGTGCCGGCTACCGGAAGAGCAGTCAATGCTTTGCCGGAAGAACTAAAGGCAATCGAAGGGATTCGATACGGCATTTTCAGCAATGGAGCGACCGTATATGATCTGCAGAAGCAGGAAGTGATTTATCGGAATCATTTTGATCCCAAGAGAGCCTTAGAATTGATTCGTTGTTTAAGGCCTTTCGATCTAATGATCAGCATCAGTCAGGGCGGGCAGTCTTTTGGAGAACGGATCCCGATGGAGCATCTGGACTATTACGAATTAGATGAGAATACCCGGGAGATCGTGAGAGGATCACGAAAGATTGTAGAAAATGTGGAAGATCATATCATTGAAACCAAGAATACCATTGAGAAGATGACGCTGATCTTTCGCACGATGGAAGAGCGAGCCAGAGTCTGGGAATGGCTGAAGAGATTTGATGATATTCAGTATTCCAGTTCCCTGCCGAAAAATCTTGAGATTTCCAAAAGAGGATGCAACAAAGGCAGTGGTTTGATGCATTTGGCAAAGATCCTGGGAATCAAACGAGAAAATATTATGGCGTTTGGAGATGCAGATAATGACCGGGAGATGTTCGAGCAGGCAGGATTTGCCGTTGCCATGGAAAATGGCTTGGAAGAGATGAAAGAGATGGCAGATTACGTTACAGATACGAACCGTGAAGACGGCGTGGCGAAAGCAATGGAGCGATTCATTTTGGGAAAAGACGTTACATAGATCAAGGCTAAGCGCCATATGCTTGATAATGCCTAAATTTTTCTGCAAGCAAGCTTGCGTCATATTTTTGGCTTTATCAAACGCATGGCGGAATAGTTACCGACACTAAGAATTTTTTGAAAAAAATACTTGCTTGACATAAGAAAGTATGGTAGAATATCCAAGTTGTTATAAATAGGATGGTCCTCTGTTACATACGGTATTAAGAACATCTAAAGAATATTGAAGGAGGAACAACAATGAACGCACAGGATATTATCAAAGGCATCGAAGATGCACAGTTAAGAGAAGTTGCTGAATTCAGAACAGGAGATACTGTAAGAGTTCATGCAAAAGTAAAAGAAGGAAACCGTGAGAGAATCCAGGTATTTGAAGGAATCGTAATCAAAAGACAGAACGGCGGGGCTCGTGAGACATTCACTGTAAGAAAACAGTCCAGCGGTGTAGGTGTTGAGAAGACCTGGCCGGTACATTCTCCGATTATCGAGAAGATCGAAGTTGTAAGACGCGGTAAAGTAAGACGTGCAAAATTATACTACTTACGTGATCGTGTTGGTAAGGCAGCGAAAGTAAAAGAAAGAGTATAAGAAACAGAGATGATGAGAAGAGAGGGATAGGCCATAGAAGCTTATCCCTTTTCTGCTATCATATCCGTAAAACGACAAGAAAGGAGTTCGCATGAGGAATGGATATACAGTAACTTATCAGATGAGGAAACAGAAAAGACAGCGAAGGGAAAAGATCATTGGATACATTCTGAAATTTGCGGCTGTCATCTTAGCCGCGTTTCTGATCGTAAGGTTTGTGTGTTTTAGTTTTACCATCCAAGGGGATTCTATGATGCCAACATACGAAAGCGGGGAGAAGCATTTGGTGAATCGGCTGATCTGCCAGATCAAAGGACCGAGCCGCTATGACGTCGTTGTCTTTCGGACAGATGATGAAAAAAATGACAGCTATTATGTAAAACGAGTCATCGGACTGCCGGGAGAAACGATTCAGATCAAAAAAGGCAAAGTTTACATTGATGGAAAGAAAGCGAAGTCGTTTTCTGATGAAGATATTCTATCTGCAGGACTTGCAGCGGATGAGATTACTTTGAAGTCAGATGAATATTTTGTACTGGGAGATAACTCCAACAATAGCGAGGACTCCAGGAGTTCCAGCATTGGGAATGTGAAACGGAGTAATGTGATAGGAAAAATCAGCATCAAGTACTGGCCTTGGGGCTAGAGGAATAAAAGGAGGAAGTTATGGACTTTCAATGGTATCCTGGACATATGACAAAAGCAAAGCGTATGATGCAGGAAAATATGAAATTGATCGATATTATGATCGAGTTGGTAGACGCAAGAATTCCGCAAAGCAGCCGGAATCCGGATATTGACCAGCTGGCAGCCGGAAAATATCGTTTGATCTTATTAAATAAAAGTGATATGGCAGACGATCAGACAACAGCTGAGTGGGAAAAATATTTTAAATCCAAAGGCTTTTTTGTGGCAAAAACAAATTCAAGGTCAGGAAAAGGTGTAAAAGCGACTCAAAATATTATATTAGAAGCTTGCAAGGAGAAATTAGAAAGAGACCGCAAAAGAGGGATTAAGAATCGTCCGATCCGTGCGATGATTGCCGGAATTCCGAATGTTGGGAAATCTACTTTTATTAATAGTCTGGTAGGAAGAGCTTGCACAAAGACAGGGAATAAACCAGGTGTTACCAAAGGGAAACAGTGGATCAAATTAAATAAAAACATAGAACTTTTGGACACACCGGGAATCCTATGGCCAAAATTTGAAGACCAGACGGTTGGATTAAAGTTAGCGCTGATTGGTTCGATTCGTGATGAGATCCTAAATCAGGATGAAATGGCGATTGAGCTGATCGAGTATTTAAAAAATCATTATCCTGGAATTCTGGAAAAGCGCTATCAAGTAGAAGAAGCAAAAGATCGTGTGGAAATCCTAAATCAGATTGCAGAGAATCGAAATTGCAGGATGAAAGGAAATGAACTGGATTATGAGAAAGCGGCGAGAATTCTGCTGGAAGAATTTAGAAATGGAAAGCTGGGCCGTATTTCTTTAGAGACGCCGGAAACAGCGGAGTAGGAATTATGACAAAAAAAGAAGAACGAGAAGCAAAAAGGCTGGAAAAGTTACGAATTGAGAAAGAACGAATGTACCAGATGTTTGCTTATGAAAGAGAATACGGACAGTATGCACATATCTGCGGCGTTGACGAGGTCGGCAGAGGACCATTCGCGGGTCCTGTGGTTGCCGCTGCTGTGATTTTGCCAAAAGACTGTGATATTTTATATTTAAACGATTCCAAAAAACTTTCCGAGAAAAAAAGAGAATCGTTGTATGAGGAAATATGCGAGAAGGCAGAAGCAATTGGAATTGGAATGGCTTCTGAAAAAGTCATCGATGAGATCAATATTTTGCAGGCAACTTACCAGGCAATGCGTGCCGCGATCGATCAGCTTGCCATCCGCCCGGATCTGCTGTTAAATGATGCAGTCGAGATACCGGATGTGTCGATTCAGCAGGTTCCGATTATTAAGGGAGATGCCAAAAGCGCCACAATTGCTGCTGCCAGCATCGTGGCAAAGGTAACAAGAGATCGGATGATGAAAGAATATGATACGATCTATCCGGGATATCAATTTGCGAAGAACAAAGGTTACGGGACAAAAGCGCATATCGAAGCCATTAAAGAGCAGGGGATTTGTGACATTCACCGCAGAACCTTTGTAAAAAAATACATATGATGGATCGGAAGAAAAAGGGAATGGCAGCGGAAAATGTAGCCTGCCGTTTTTTAGAACTTCAAGGATATGAGATCATAGAAAGGAACTTTGCCGCAAAAACAGGTGAGATCGATATCATTGCAAAAGATGGAGATTTTTTTGTATTTGTTGAGGTGAAATATCGCCGAGATGCTTCTTTTGGCTATCCATCGGAAGCAGTCGATCGAAAAAAACAGCAGAAGATCCGTAAAACAGCGGCGTGGTATTTAAAGGTGCATCATCCTTCTGATTTTGCGCCTGCTCGCTTTGATGTCGTAGAAATATTAGGAAAGAAGATTCGGGTGATCAAAAATGCATTTTAAAAAATCGAATGAAAATCATTCTAGCATATTACATGAAGGAGAAGTGCCGTATTTGACATTTCCAAAATTAGAAGAAGCCGGTGTTATTCATGGTTTCTCTACCAGGATGGGAGGCGTCAGCAAAGGAATTTATTCGTCTATGAATTTAAGTTATCATCGGGGCGATGATGAGAAAGCCGTAGATGAGAATTTTCGGAGGATCGGAGAAGCGATCGGGTTTGATTCCAAAAAACTTGTTTTTTCCAACCAGATTCATGAGACGAAGATCCATAAAGTAACGAGAGAAGACTGTGGGAAAGTGATGACCCATATGGATGGTTTGGTGACCAATGAAAAAGGAATTCCTATGTATACCGGTTACGCAGACTGTGTGCCTTTGTTTTTTTATGATCCAAAAGAGGAAGTCGCAGCAATGGCTCATTCCGGATGGCGTGGGACGGTCAAGAGAATCGGAGCAAAGATGGTCGGTGTGATGGAGAAAGAATATGGCTGTCAGAGAGAGAATATCATCGCAGCCATTGGGCCGTCGATCTGCCGGGACTGCTACGAAGTCAGTCAGAATGTGGCGGATGCTTTTCGAAAAGAATTAAAAGGCCATGAAGAGACAGAATATATGGATGCGAAAGGAAATGGGAAATTCCAGTTGGATTTGTGGAAGGCAAACGAGATTATTTTGCTGGAAGCAGGAATTCGAAAGGAACACCTGGATGTTACAGATCTGTGTACTTGCTGCAACAGTGACTTATTGTTCTCTCATCGGGCAAGCAAAGGGAAAAGAGGTAATTTAGGAGCTTTTATCATGCTTTAAGTGTGAAAGATGTTCTTGATTTTGTTCATAGATGGACTGGACGTGATTTCATAGATAGGTTATACTAAAATAGATAGTGACCTTTAAAAATCAGAGAGGAAATATAGATTATGAGTAAGCCAATCGTAGCGATTGTCGGCAGGCCGAATGTAGGAAAGTCTACGTTATTCAATGCGCTTGCCGGAGAAAAAATTTCTATTGTAAAAGACACACCAGGTGTGACGAGAGACCGTATTTATGCGGATATCTCATGGCTGGACTATCAGTTTACAATGATTGACACTGGTGGAATTGAGCCGGATACCGGGGATCAGATGCTGTCTCATATGCGGGACCAGGCAGAGATTGCCGTCGAGACTGCGGATGTGATTATATTCTTGACAGATGTTCGTCAGGGACTTGTGGATGCTGACTATCAGGTGGCAGATATGCTGCGCAGATCCCAGAAGCCGGTCGTTTTAGCAGTGAATAAAGTAGATAATTATGATAAATTCATCTTAGATACGTATGAATTTTATAATCTTGGACTGGGGACGCCATTTCCGGTATCCGCCAATTCTAAGATTGGGTTTGGGGATTTGCTGGATGAGGTAATCGCCCATTGTGATCCGCAGACATTGAAAGAAGAGGAAGATGAACGGCCGAAAGTGGCGATCATTGGAAAGCCAAACGCCGGAAAGTCTTCCATGATCAATAAGATGCTGGGAGAAGAACGCCTGATTGTTTCTGATATTGCAGGGACGACCAGAGATGCAATTGATACCGTGATCAAGAGAAACGGAAAAGAATATGTATTCATTGATACGGCAGGACTTCGCAGAAAGAGCCGGGTCAAAGAAGATATCGAGCGTTACAGCGTGATTCGTACGGTTGCTGCCGTAGAGCGTTGTGATGTGGCGATCCTTGTGATTGACGCAGAAGAAGGTGTGACAGAGCAGGACGCTAAGATCGCCGGAATTGCCCATGAACGAGGAAAGGGTATGATCATTGCTGTCAATAAATGGGATCTGATTGAAAAAGATGACAAGACAATTTATAAATATACGAATCAGGTGAGAGAAGTCCTTTCTTTTATGCCTTATGCGGAACTTGTATTTGTCTCTGCGAAAACGGGACAGAGATTTCGGAAGATTTTCGATTTGTTAGATATGGTGATTGAGAATCATGCGCTTCGGGTTCAGACCGGAGTGCTCAATGAGATTCTTGCGGAAGCGGTAGCGATGAAGCAGCCGCCTTCTGACAAGGGAAAACGTTTGAAGCTTTATTATATGACACAGGTATCAGTAAAGCCTCCGACGTTCGTAGTCTTTGTAAATGACAAGAAACTGACACATTTTTCATATACTAGATATTTAGAAAACCAAATCAGGAATGCCTTTGGCTTTAAAGGAACGCCAATTCGCATTATTTCAAGAGAAAGGAAGGATCGGTAGATATGATAGCGTGTGTGTTAGTTTGTTTGATTGTTGGATATTTGTTTGGATGTATACAGACCGGATATTTTGTCGGCCGGGCAAATAAGATTGATATTCGTGATTATGGAAGCGGGAATTCCGGAACGACGAATACGCTTCGTACGCTTGGAAAGACAGCAGCTATTATTACTTTTTTGGGCGATGCAGCCAAAGGTTTGGTGGCTGTGAATCTTGCCCGTTACATAATCATTCCATATTTTGGCGTAGAGGGAGAAGCGACTTTGTGGCTGCTGACTGGATTTGCAGTCGTGCTGGGACATAATTTCCCGTTCTTTCTTGGATTTAAAGGGGGAAAGGGAATTGCAACAACCGGAGGTGTTATTTTTGCATTCCATTGGCAGCTGGGACTGTTATGCGCAGCCGTCTTCTTGATTGTAACAGCTGCTACGAAATATGTATCTCTTGGTTCCATCTGCATGGTGTTAATTATTCCGTTTATATTGTATTTTGCAGAACCAGGAAATCTTCCGCTGGTTGGTGTTGGACTGATCTTTACCGTGATGGCGATCTGGCGTCATAGGGCGAATATTGACCGTTTGATTCACGGAACAGAAAATAAACTGGGACAGAAAGTAAAACGTTAGGAGGATTCTTATGAAGCGAGTTAGCGTAATTGGAGCAGGAAGCTGGGGAACGGCCTTAGCCGTTTTGCTGGCCCACAATGGACATGAAGTGACCATATGGTCCCATGATCCTTACGAAATTGAGATGCTTAGTACAAAAAGGGAACAGGCAGACAAGCTTCCGGGTGTCAAGCTTCCGGAGAATGTGAAGGTATCATCCGATATGGAAGAAAGTCTGAAAGGCATGGATGTAGTCGTTATGGCAGTACCTTCTCCTGTTGTTCGTTCTGTTGCAAAGCAGATGGCGCCTTCTATTTCAGATGGACAGATCATTGTAAATGTGGCAAAAGGAATCGAGGATGAGACTTATATGACTTTGACTGATATCATCGAGGAAGAGATTCCGAATGCTGAGGTATGTGTTCTTTCCGGACCAAGTCATGCGGAAGAGGTAGGAAGAGGAATTCCGACGACTGTTGTGGTGGGTTCCAAAAAGAAAGAAGTCGCAGAGCTTTTGCAGGATGTTTTTATGAATGAAGTCTTCCGTGTTTATACGAACCCGGATATCATCGGAATTGAACTTGGAGGAGCTTTAAAAAATGTCATTGCGCTGGCAGCAGGAACAACGGACGGACTTGGTTTTGGAGACAATACGAAAGCCGCGCTGATGACAAGAGGAATTGCGGAACTGACAAGATTGGGAGTTGCTTTAGGCGGAAAACCAGAGACCTTTTCCGGTCTGACCGGAATCGGGGATTTGATTGTTACCTGTACCAGTGTGCACAGCCGAAATCGTAAAGCCGGTTACCTGATCGGGCAGGGAATGACAGCAGATGAAGCAATGAAAGAAGTAAAAATGGTCGTAGAAGGAGTATATTCTGCAAAAGCGGCTCTTGGATTGGCGAAGAAATACGGTGTATCTGTACCGATCGTTGAGGCGGTCAATAAAGTATTGTTTGAAAATGCGGATCCAAGAGAGGAAGTTTCCAATCTTTTGCTTCGCGAGAGAAGAAAAGAGCATAATAACTTGAACTGGGAATAGGCAAACAAAGGAAGGAAGAATAGAAAATGGAATCAGTGACTGAGAGATCAAGGGAAGAATTACTGGAATTAAAAGAAGAAGTTGACAAAGCTTACGAGGAATTTAAGGGAATGAATCTTGCCCTTGATATGTCCAGAGGGAAACCGGCTCCAAGCCAGGTTGACTGTGCAAATGCCATGTTAAAAGAAATGACAGACTATCATACAAAAGGCGGAATGGATGTCCGCAACTATGGCGTCTTAGAGGGAATTCCAGATATTAGAGAATTGTTTGGGGAACTTCTGGATATTCCGATGGATCAGATCATCATCGGTGGAAATGCCAGCTTAAATCTGATGTTCGATGCGATGATGCGCCTCTATGTATTTGGTACAATGGGAGAAAAACCATGGGGCCAGCTGGAGAAAGTGAAGTTTTTATGCCCATCACCGGGATATGACCGCCATTTTACCATTTGTGAGACACTTGGAATGGAAATGATTCCGATTGAAATGACAGCCACAGGCCCAGATATGGATCAGGTAGAAAAACTGGCCGCAGAAGACGAAGCCATCAAAGGAATTTGGTGTGTGCCAAAATACTCAAATCCACAGGGAATTTGTTACAGTGATGAGACCGTGGATCGTCTGGCTTCCATGAAGACGGCAGCGAAAGACTTTAAGATCTTCTGGGATAATGCTTATGGTGTACATCCGATTTTTGAAGATGTAAAAGTAAAGAACATTTTGGATGCATGTGAGGAAGCAGGAACGAAGAATCGACCATATTATTTCTTCTCTACTTCAAAGATTTCTTTCCCGGGAGCAGGAGTTTCTCTGATTGCAGCAAGTGATGAGAATATTGCAGAAATCAAAAAGATTATGAATGCTCAGACGATCGGGTATGATAAGATCAATCAGCTGCGTCATGTGCAGTTCTTCCAGAATGCGGAAGGTGTCCGCAAACATATGCAGATCTTAGCGGATTGTATGAAACCAAAATTTGAAACGGTACTTCACACATTAGAGAAAGAACTGGCAGGAAGCGGATTGATTTCCTGGGAAAATCCAAAAGGAGGATATTTTGTATCTGTTGATGTATTGCCGGGATGCGCCAAGGAAGTCGTTCGTCTGGCCAAAGAAGCCGGTGTTGTTCTGACCGGTGCAGGCGCTACGTATCCTTATGGAAACGATCCAAAAGACAGCAATCTGCGCATTGCTCCAACTTATCCAACGGTGGAAGAATTGCAGCAGGCAATGGATCTGTTCTGTATCTGTGTAAAAAAAGCAGGAATCGAAAAAATGCTTGAAAAATAAATAGATAATTATCAAAGGGGATTTAAGGAAACTTAGGTCCTCTTTTTTATTTCATTGGAAAATCTGCAAAGCCGGACTCTTTCTTGTCTGATAGAGACTCCTCTTAAAATGAGCAGTAGACTTTGCTGCTTTTGTTGTGATAGAATGATAAAAAAGTGAAAAAGGAGTGATTACATGAAATTTACAAAGATGCACGGTTGTGGAAATGACTACGTATATGTAAACTGTTTTGAAGAGACCATAGATGATCCTGGCAAGGTTGCCAAATTTGTTAGTGACCGGCATTTTGGAATTGGTTCTGACGGAATGATCTGTATCTGTCCATCGGAAAAAGCCGATTTTAGAATGGCCATGTATAACTCTGATGGTTCAGAAGGAGCCATGTGTGGAAATGGTGTCCGTTGTATTGCCAAGTATGTATATGATTATGGCCTAACGGATAAAACAACGATTACGATTGAGACGAAGGCAGGTATCAAGGAACTGAAGCTGACCGTTGAAGATGGAAAAGTTACTTGGGTTAGGGTAGATATGGAGGCTCCGATCACAGAAGCAGCCAGAATTCCTGCGATTTATGATAATTTGGAGGAAATTATCGATCAGCCGGTCATTGTTGATGGAAGAGAATATAAGGTAACTTGTGTGTCCATGGGAAATCCTCATGGAGTGGTGTTTGTAGATTCTGTGGACGATTTGGATTTGGAAAAGATCGGACCGAAGTTTGAGCACCACCCAATGTTTCCGGATCGTGTCAATACAGAATTTATCCAAGTTATCGATGAAAATACGTTGAAGATGCGCGTGTGGGAGAGAGGAGCAGGAGAGACGCTTGCCTGCGGAACAGGAGCCTGCGCCAGTGCTTATGCTGCGTATTTGAATCACAAGACCGGCAAGAAGGTTTTAGTGCATTTGCTGGGCGGAGACCTTCAGATCGAGTATGACGAGGATAAAAACACGATTTTTATGACAGGACCGGCGACAACCGTATTTGACGGAGAGATCGATCTGCCTTAAGCCATAGGCAGATGATATATTGGAGGAAAAAATGATTTTAAGAGATTTATTAGAGCGATCCGACTATCAATGCACACAGGGAGATGTGAATGTCGAGATATCTACGCTTGTATATGATTCCAGAAAGATAGAAGAAGGGAGTGTATTTGTATGCATTTCCGGTGCGGCTTTTGACGGACATCAGTTTGCCGCGCAGGCAGCTGAGAAAGGAGCTGCAGCTATTGTTATAGAAAAAGATGTTCAGGTTCCGGAGACATTAACGGTCATCCGTGTGGAGAATACAAGACTTGCTTTGGCAGAGATGTCTGCCGCTTATTTTGGATATCCTGCCGAGGAGTTAACGACGATTGGCATCACGGGAACCAAAGGAAAGACAACGATCACATATATGATCCGGCAGGTACTGGAACATGCCGGACAGAAAACAGGATTGATCGGAACCATTGAAACCATCATTGGAGATGGGAGAATTCCTTCTGTAAATACAACACCGGAGTCTTATGTTGTCCAGGAATCTTTCCGAAAGATGGCAGACGCCGGATGTAAAAATGTGGTGATGGAAGTTTCTTCTCAGGGACTGATGCTCCATCGTGTCGGCGGATTTACGTTTGATTATGGAATGTTTACGAATCTGGCAGAAGATCATATCGGAGAGAACGAGCACAAAGATATGGATGATTATATTCATTGCAAAAGCCTGCTGTTTCAGCAGTGCCGCCAGGGAATCGTAAACGGAGATGATGAATATGTGGATCGAATTTTAAAAGACCACACTTGTGAAGTAGAAACATTTGGCATGGACAGCAGCAATGATGTTTATGCCGAAAATGTAGAATTAATCCAGGAGCCTGGTTATTTGGGAGTTGCATATGACTTGAAAGGAAAGCAGGAATATCGGGTAGCAGTTGATATTCCGGGAGACTTTACCGTTTATAATTCCTTAGCTGCAATTTCTCTATGTCGCCATATGGGAATCGTAAAAGAAGATGTGCTGGAAGCGTTAAATTCCATCCAAGTGAAAGGACGGTTGGAAATCGTTAAAACACCGGGAGAATATACGCTGATGATTGATTATGCTCACAATGCGATGAGTCTGTCCAGTCTTCTTACGACGATCCGAAAATACAAACCGAATAAGATCTATTGTTTATTTGGCTGCGGCGGAAACCGGGCCAAGGCCAGACGTTATGAGATGGGAGAAGTATCTTCGAATCTGGCGGATCTGACTGTTGTAACTTCCGATAATCCGAGAAATGAAGAGCCAATGGATATTATTAATGATATTTTGGTAGGCGTTCACAAAGGACCGGGAGAATATGTAACGATCCCGGACCGCAAGGAAGCAATCCGTTACTGTATGGAGCATGCAGGAAAAGGCGATATCGTGATTCTTGCGGGAAAAGGACATGAAGATTATCAGGAAATCAAAGGTGTAAAACACCATATGGATGAGAGGGATTTGATACGTGAGATTCTAGAGAACCGATAGATCAAGATACAAAGGAGTGGTAATCGTTATGGGAGAAAACTACATGATGGCGCTGGACGCGGGGACGACCAGTTCCCGGTGCATCCTTTTTAACCAAAAAGGCGAGATCTGCAGCATGGCGCAGCAGGAATTTACACAGCATTTTCCAAAACCGGGATGGGTCGAACATGATCCTTTGGAAATCTGGGAAACGCAAAAGAAAGTCATGCTTCAAGCAATGGAGAAGCTTCAGATAACAGCAAAACAGGTGGCTGGAATCGGAATTACCAATCAGAGGGAGACCGCGATCTTATGGGAAAAAGAATCTGGCAGGCCTATCTGTAATGCGATCGTATGGCAGTGCCGCAGAACTGCGAAAATGTGCGATGAATTAAAGGAAAAGGGTTATGAGGAAATGATTCGCCGGAAAACAGGCCTTCCCATCGATCCTTATTTTTCCGGAACCAAGATTCGCTGGATGCTGGATTCTGTAGAGGGTGCAAGAGAAAAAGCCGAGAAAGGGGAAATCCTTTTCGGAACGGTGGAAACTTGGCTGATTTGGAATCTGACAGGCGGCGAAGTTCATGTAACGGATTATACCAATGCTTCCAGAACGATGCTTTATAATATCAACGATTTGTCTTGGGATCAGGAAATCTTAAAACTTTTGGATATCCCGGAGAGTATTTTGCCGAAGGTAGTTTCCTGCAGTGAGATTTATGGTTACACAAAAGAGTCTGTCATGGGTGGAAAAGTACCGATTGCCGGTGCGGCAGGCGACCAGCAGGCCGCCTTGTTCGGACAGACTTGTTTTCAGGCAGGAGAAGTCAAAAATACATATGGAACCGGTTGTTTCATGCTGATGAATACAGGAGAAATGCCGGTAAACTCTAAAAACGGTCTGATTACCACGATTGCCTGTGGAATTAATGGAAAGATTCATTATGCGCTGGAAGGCTCTATTTTTGTGGCAGGAGCGGCGATCCAATGGCTGAGAGACGAATTAGGATTTTTCGAAAAAGCGTCAGAAAGTGAAGCCATGGCCGTTTCGGTGGAAGATACCAATGGATGTTATGTGGTGCCGGCATTTACCGGATTGGGGGCTCCATATTGGGATTCTTATGCAAGGGGAAGTATTTTAGGACTGACCAGAGGCGTAAATAAGAACCACATTGTACGGGCAACTTTGGAATCCCTGGCATATCAGACGCTGGATGTGTTAAAAGCCATGGAAGAAGACAGCGGAATTCATTTGGAATCTTTAAAGGTTGACGGCGGAGCCTGTGCCAACAACTTTCTGATGCAGTTTCAGGCAGATATGATAGGAGAGCCGGTTCATCGTCCGGAATGTGTAGAGACAACAGCAACAGGAGCTGCTTATTTGGCAGGACTTGCTGTGGGATATTGGAAAGATCAAGAGGAGATAAAAGAAAACTGGAAATTAGACCGTATTTTTGAGCCGGATATGGAAGAAGAATTACGGCAGAAAAAGGTTTCCGGCTGGAAAAAGGCAGTAAAAAGAAGCTTGTTATGGGACAAAGAATAGGAGATACTAACGTGGAGAAGAGAATTACAGGAACAACAAAATTATATGGATTAATTGGGTCACCGGTAGGACATTCAGGTTCACCGGCTATGCAGAATTATGGATTCCAGGCATGTGGAATCGATGGGGCATATCTTGCTTTTGATATCAAAGAAGACCAGGTGCCGGAATTTATCAAAGCCATGCGCCTTTTAAATATTCAAGGATGTAATGTGACGATGCCTTGTAAAACAGCTGCTGCACAAAATATGGATGAGTTATCACCAGCGTCTCAGCTGATTGGAGCAGTCAATACAATCGTGAATCGAGATGGGAAATTATACGGACACATCACAGATGGAGAAGGCTTCGTTGCCAATTTAAAAGATCATGGGGTGGAAGTCGAAGGAAAAGATATTGCTATTTTTGGCGCAGGAGGCGCAGCCACAGCCATTCAGGTTCAGTGCGCACTGGACGGCGCAAAATCGATTACGATCTTCAATCCGAGAGATGGATTTTTTGAAAAAGCAGAAAAGATGGTAGAGAAGATTCAGGAAAAAGTACCTGCATGCCAGGTGGAATTATATGATCTGGATGCAAAAGATGTAATGCGTGAGAAAATTGATGCAGCGGATATTTTGGTCAATGGAACTCTCCTTGGCATGAAGCCGAGGGAAGATACTTCTGTCATCAATGATCCAAGCCTGTTCCATGAGGGATTAGTTGTTGCAGATGTCGTATATAATCCAAAAGAAACCAGGCTTTTGCGGGAAGCAAAAGAACATGGATGTACAGTTGTTCCTGGAAACGGAATGCTGTTATGGCAGGGGGTTGCAGCGTTTAAGTTATTTACCGGAAAAGATATGCCGGCAGAAGAAGTAAAAGAAAAATTCTTCAGTGAGGCATAAAAAAGAAAGATATAAAAAAGAAGAATCCCGTTAGATTCAGAGTTTCTGGATCTTTCAGGGATTTTTTTCTTTTTCATTTTTTAATTTTAACTTGTAATAGCAAAATTTCTGTGATAATTTATAAATGTAACATAAAATAAGTTACATTTATAAAATGGTGATTGTGATGAAAGATTTTTTAGAAAAAATATTGAGACAGAAAGTAAATATCGAGGAAAATACAGAGATTTTTGAGAAACTTCCGTTGGCGTTTCGAGGAAGATATACTATATATAATGTTGAAACCAATGGTTTGCTGTGGATTGCAATGAGTCCAAAAAGCGAAATAGGTCTGGTAATGCTTAGAAAAGATAGAGGGAAAGTGGAAAAAGCGTTCAATTTAAATTGTGCTATTTTTTTTAATAATACAACATTTTACAGAAAGGAAAGATTGATAGAAGAGGGAATTCCTTTTGTGATAAAAGAAAAGCAGGTGTATCTCCCTTTTATTGGCTATTTCCTTACGAATACAAATGAAAGAGATATAGCGCCAGTCCATCTTATTTCTTATTTGACACAGAAATTGTTATTTACTGCAATTTATGAAAAATGGGATGAAATAAAAGTATCTGAGGCGGCAGAAAAGCTAGGTGTAAGCAGAATGTCAGCAAGCAGATGTTTCGATGAACTGGAATATCTAAATATTGATGTTTTGAGGATGAAAGGGAAATCGCGAGTGATTTGTGTTCCTGATGACTTGAGACAGTTCTGGAATCAAACGGTAACTATTTTAAGGAGTCCGGTGATTCGAAGATATATACTCAGTGAAGATATCCAGCTAGATAGAAAAGCTGGAATCTCAGCATTATGTGAGTATTCACTTTTATCAGATAATCGGTATCCTACCTATGCGGTAACGAAAAAAGAGATAAAAGATAGTGGAGTGAAAAATATGAGACAAGCTAGGGCGACAGAAGAAATAGGTTGTGTTGTTTTAGAACTGGGCTATTTTATTGATTTCGACGGTAATAATATGGAGGATCCATTAAGTGTAGCATTATCGTTGACAGATGTTGAAAAGAATGACGAAAGAGTAAGCATTTCGGTGGAGGGAATGTTAGAGGAGTACGTATGGTCAAAGGATTAGATATTTTTAGAGATTTTTTTGCAGAATATAAAGATCAGTATGTTCTGATTGGTGGAGCTGCTTGTGATATTATATTCGAAAGTAATGAAGTGAATTTCAGAGCAACAAGAGATTTGGACATGGTTCTGCTTATTGAAGCATTGACACCACAGTTTGGAGAAAAGTTTTGGGAATTTATACTGGCGGGAAAATATAGAAATAAAGTAACAAATGGCGGAAAACCACAATTTTATAGGTTTGATAAGCCGGAAAATGATTCTTTTCCTAAAATGATAGAGTTATTTTGCCGAACAGATTTTGAACTAAAAAATGCAGAAGGAATTACACCAATTCATATTGATGATGGAATATCTAGTTTATCAGCTATTCTTCTTGACGATGATTATTATAAAGTTCTTTTGGAAGGAAAGGTTGTAAAAAACAGTTTATCAGTTCTTAGACCGGAATATCTTATCTTGTTTAAGGCAAAAGCATACTTTGATTTAAAGAAACGTAAAAAAGTTGGAGAAATGATTGATTCTAATAATATTAAGAAACATAAGAAAGATATCTTGCGCATTAGTGCTGAACTTATGTTGGAAAAAGTAGAGAATTTGCCTGAAGCGGTAGAAAAAGATATACACCATTTTATTGACTCTTTGGAGCAGGAACCATTTGATAGTAATTTATTGAAAATGTATGGTTTAAACAATTACGAAGTGGTGCAGGTATTGAAAGAAACTTTTAGATAATAAATATTTATAGGGACAGGGGCTGTCGCAAAAGTAGGTAAATCATCTACTGGAGCAGCAGCTCCGTTTTTATGTCTAAATTGCAGTGAATTTTTCATCTGCAGCGCCTTTTTCTAATCTCGTTTTTGTACCAATGTCCGGAGGATTGGGAGAAGAGCGATGGGAGGTTCAGGCTAATACAGTCTGTGAGTATTTTGCCCATCATTGCGGAGCTGGGAGCGTTCAGCTGCATGCGCCGATCGTTGTAGACAGCCAGGAAGCGAGAGATATGCTGATGAAACAGTTTTTCATCAGGGATGTACTGGAAAAAGCCAGGAAAGCGGATATTGCAATTGTGGGAATCGGAAGTTCTCTGCAGTATTTTGAATTGAAAGAATCCTATCTCCATGGACTTGATAAAAATGATGATGAAATCAAAGAGCGTATCAAAGGGGATATTTCTTACAATTACTTTGATGAATCCGGAAAAACTGTTGACTGCTGCTGGAATCGACAGCTGATGGCATTAACGTTGGATGAATTATGGCATATACCGGAGGTGGTATGTGCTGTAAGTGAAGAAGAGAAAGCGGAAAGTATTTTTATCGCAATGAAAGAAAGCCTATTTACAACTTTGGTAACAACAGTTGTCATTGGGAAAAAATTGCTTCATATATATGGAAAAGAGAAGCAGCAGAAAAAAATATAATTCAATCGAAGAAGTCAGATCCTGCTGTGCAGGCAGGCCCTCTGGATGTTGAAACAATCCGTGATATGTGGACATCAGAGGGCCTTTTTTCTTTTTTTAGGAATATTCCTGCATGTCCTGCATATACTTTAACAGTCTATCCAAGGAGGATGTTATGGATCAATTCAATGTATATAAGGATATTAAAGCCAGAACCAATGGAGAAATCTATATTGGCGTGGTAGGACCAGTGCGTACCGGAAAAAGTACGTTTATCAAAAGGTTTATGAACTTGATGGTGCTTCCGAATATGGAAGATGAAAATGAGAAAAATCGTGCCAATGATGAACTTCCGCAGTCTTCCAGCGGCAGGACGATCATGACGACAGAGCCCAAATTCGTTCCAAATGAAGCAGCATCAATCAGGGTGGATGACGAGATTGATTTAAGCGTCAGGCTGATTGATTGTGTCGGCTACATGGTAGAGGGGGCGGCGGGACATATGGAAGAAAACGAAGAACGTCTTGTGAAGACTCCATGGTTCGAATATGAGATTCCCTTTACAAAAGCAGCGGCGATCGGAACAAAAAAAGTTATTACAGAACATTCTACGATAGGGATCGTGGTGACTTGTGACGGCTCATTTGGGGAGATTGAGGCGAAACGTTACGAAGCGCCGGAAGAGGAGACGATCAAGCAATTGAAAAATCTTCGGAAACCGTTTGTCGTTCTTTTAAATACGGTACACCCTTATTCGAAGGAAACGAAAGAACTGGCCAGAGAAAAAGAAGAAAAATATCAGGCAAAAGTCATGCCGATGAACCTGGAGCAGCTGAAAAAAGAAGACGTTTATCAGATTTTGAAAAGCGTTCTGTTGGAATTTCCGATTTCTTCGATTGGATTTTATGTTCCGAAGTGGACAGAGACTCTTTCCAAAGATCATCCGGTCAAACGAGAACTTTTAGAATCAGCAGGAGCTATGATTCGAGAGAAGTCGACAATGAAAGACATCTATGAAGATACACCCCTAGAGCATGAGTACATAAGTTCCTGGAAACTAGACCGCGTTTCCATGGATACCGGAGAGGTCACGGTTCAGGTTTCTATCGATGATAAGTATTACTATGAATTTTTGAGCGAAATGATCGGACTGCCGATCCATAATGAATATGAATTTATCCAAATGCTGCAGGAACTGGCTCAGAAAAAGCAAGAATACGAAGAAGTCGGCGATGCGGTGGCAGCGGTCAAGCAAAGAGGTTACGGGGTTGTTACGCCGACCAAAGAAGATATTACATTGGAAGAACCGAGAATCGTAAAACATGGCAGCAAATTCGGAGTAAAAATCAAAGCCAGCGCACCATCTATCCATATGATCCGTGCTAACATTTCGACGGAAATCGCGCCGATCGTAGGGGAAGAGTATCAGGCGAAAGATTTAATGGAATATATTGAAAAAGGATCCGGAGAACCGGGAGAGAGCATGTGGGATGTCAATATTTTTGGCAAGACCCTGGAACAGCTGGTGGGAGACGGCATGCAGGCAAAGGCTTTAAAAATGACCGAGGAGAGCCAGCAAAAGCTTCAAAATACGATGGAAAAGATTATTAATGAGAGCAATGGCGGTTTAGTGTGTATCATCATCTGAGATACATTGACAAATTGAGAAAAAAATAATATACTTTGAAAGACAAAGGAAATAATATACCATATAAAGCTGTAGGGAGTTTCAAGGGATCAGACAAAGATAGCTTAAGGATACGGTATAAAAACATGTAGGATAAATGGAGTAATTATGGCTATTAGGATATTAGGAACAGGAAGTTATCTTCCGGAAAAAGTAGTGACTAATGATGAGCTTGCGCAGGTGATGGATACCAGTGACGAATGGATTTCATCAAGGACAGGAATTCGAAGCAGACATATTTCGATTGCGGATACCAGCACGACGATGGCGGTAAAAGCAGCGAAAAAAGCATTGGAGGACGGCGGCGTTAAGCCGGAAGAGCTAGACCATATATTTGTAGCGACCTTATCCGGTGATCATGCGACTCCTAGCACATCTTGTGAAGTACAAAAAGAGATTGGTGCGGTAAATGCAGTCTGTATGGATCTGAATGCAGCATGTTCCGGGTTTGTATATGCCTTAAATACAGCGATGGCGTATGCCAAAGCCGGAATGGGCAGGAAGATGCTGCTGATCGGAGTAGAGACGTTATCTAAGATCATGGATTGGAGTGACCGAAGTACCTGCGTACTGTTTGGAGACGGAGCCGGAAGTGTTGTCGTAGAGGCAGATCCATCCAGAAAGATTTATATTGATGCCGGTTCCGATGGAATGAAGGGAGATGTGCTTACCTGCGAGGAGCGGCATCTGAATAATCTGTTAGTAAAAGACGACAGTCCGATGCAGCAGGTTCAGATGGACGGACAGGAAGTATTTAAGTTTGCGGTAAGAATCATTCCGAAGAGTGTGAATAAAATCTTAGACGCTGCCGGTGTATCAAAAGATGAGATAAAATATTACATTCTGCATCAGGCGAATCGCAGAATCATTGAGGCAGCGGCCAGACGATTGAAGGAACCAATCGAAAAGTTCCCGATGAATGTAGATCATTGTGCCAACACTTCTTCCGCGACAATTCCGATTTTGTTGGATGAAGTTCATCGCAATGGAATGCTCAAAGCCGGCGATAAGATTATTTTAAGCGGCTTTGGCGGCGGATTGACATGGGGTTCTGTTTATCTGGAATGGTAATTTACAAAAGAGAAGATAATAGCGCAGATGACTGTATCCAAAAGAGATACAGGGCAGCGTAAAAAAGATAGTCAGCTTTCGGAAGTTCAGCAAAAGTTGGCTATTTTTCTATGTAAAAATATGCTATAATAAGAAGATGATTACAGGAGGGAGTACATGGAAATACAATTATGGAGGGAAATTCTCAGCCCTTATGAACTGGCAGTTGATGAGCTGACGTTAAAATTTCATCATATTATCCGTGAATATCGAAAAGCGGGCCTATATTCCCCGATTGAGCAGGTAGACGGCAGAGTGAAGTCCATTTCCAGCATTCTTGATAAGATGCAGAGGAAGAAGATCAATGCGAATAATATCGAAGATAAATTAGAAGACATTGCCGGCATACGCTTAATCTGCCAATTTGTGGAAGATATCGAGAAGGTTGTCGAGATCATTGAAGGACGCACGGACATGGAGATCAAGAGCCGAAAGGATTATATTTCCCAGTCCAAAGACAGTGGATACCGCAGTTATCATCTGATCATTTATTATGAAGTCAATACGATTTACGGGAGAAAGCGTCTGCAGGCGGAGATTCAGATTCGTACATTGGCGATGAATTTTTGGGCAACGGTAGAGCATTCGCTTCAGTACAAGTACAAAGGCAATATTCCGGAGCATGTGACAGATAAACTTCTTCAGGCTTCGGATGCGATTGTTATATTAGATCAGGAGATGTCTTCTGTTCGGGATGAGATCATGGATGCCCAGAATTCTTTCCGGAAAAAAGCAAATATGGTATCGGATATTCTGCACACCATGCAGAATCTTTATAAGGTGGCCAACAAACACGAGGTCATTAAGATTCAGGATGAATTTTATAAAATATACGAGACGGGAGATATGGAACGTTTAGAGCATTTTAACAAGCAGCTTGATATTATTGCGGAAGGTTATCGTGCTCAAAGCATTTCATAGGAAGAATGATGAAATTACCAGTTGAATTTGAGAAAAAAATGAAATATCTTCTAGGAGAAGAATTTGCTGATTATGAACAGCATTTGGATGATCCGGCGTATTATGGGATACGGGTAAATACTTTGAAGATCTCCGTAGAGGAGTTTTTAAAGATTTGTCCGTTTTCCGTGACACCGGTTCCGTGGACGGATAACGGATTCTATGTTCCGAGAGAGGAAAAACCATCCAAACATCCATATTATCATGTAGGACTTTATTATATCCAAGAGCCAAGCGCTATGGCGCCGGCAGCTTATCTGCCGGTAGAGCCGGGCGACTTGGTTCTGGATTTGTGTGCCGCGCCGGGAGGGAAGTCTACGGAATTAGGTGCCAAACTGAAAGGAGAAGGCCTTTTGGTGTCAAATGATGTCAGTATTTCCAGGACAAAAGCTCTGATCCGCAATCTTGAGATGTTCGGAGTTCGGAATAGTATGATCCTATGTACAGAGGCAAGGCATATGGTGCCTTCTCTCAGCGGTTTTTTTGATAAGATCTTGGTGGATGCCCCATGTTCCGGTGAGGGAATGTTCCGAAAAGGAAATACGGAGATCAAGAATTGGGAGCAGAAGGGAAGCGAACCTTATGCGAAGCTTCAAAGAGAGATTGTGGAAGATGCGGTGAAGCTTTTGAAACCTGGCGGTATGATGCTTTATTCTACCTGTACCTTTTCTCCGGAGGAAAACGAACAGGTCATTGAATTTTTATTACGGAATCATGAGGATTTGTCTCTTGTTCCGATGCAGATGCAGGATGGATTTGATCAGGGACATCCGGAATGGACAGTGACCGGGAGAGAAGATGTGAAACGGTGCATCCGGCTATGGCCGCATAAGATCAAAGGAGAGGGCCATTTTCTTGCCCTTCTTCAAAAAGCGCCCGGTCCGGCGCCTGTATTTTCCTACGAGAGAAATCCCGAGGTAAAATTGACAAAAGAGACCGAGGACTTTTTTAAAGCGTGCAAGATGGAGATTGATTGGAGTCACGTCAGAGAACATCAAGGAAAGCTTTTTTATTTAAGAGAAGATATTCCAAGTCTTCCGGGCGTCAGGATCTTAAGAAAAGGATTGTTCCTGGGAGAAATGAAGAAGGGAAGATTTGAGCCAAGTCAGCCTTTGGCGGCGGCTCTTCGCCCGGAGGAATTTTCCCGGTATGTATCTTTTGATTTGGAAGATGAAAGGACGATCCGTTATTTAAAATGTGAGACGCTGGATGTAGATATGAAGACCGATGGAATCCATCTGATCGGAACAGGACAGTATCCGATGGGATGGGGAAAGATAAAGAATGGCAGAATGAAGAATAAATATGCCTCCAGCTGGAGATGGCTGTGATGAAGGAGATGCGTTTAGATAAATTTTTATGCCAGTGTCTGGGAATTTCCAGGAAAGAAGCGAAAGATATGATTCGTAAGAAACAGATCACGGTGAATGGGCAACAGGCGTCAAGACCGGAGATTAAGGTGTTTCCCGGGAAGGATCAGGTGTATTGTCAGGAGGAAGCGCTTTCCTATGAAGAGCACCATTATTTGATGCTTCATAAGCCGCAAGGCGTGGTGTCAGCGACGAAGGATGCATCGGATAAGACAGTGATCGATTTGATTCATGAGAATTATAAAAGCGGATTGTTTCCCGTAGGCCGGTTGGACAAGGATACGGAAGGATTGATGCTTCTGACCGATGATGGAGAGCTGGCACATCGTCTGATGGCGCCAAAACGCCATGTTCCGAAATCTTATTACGCAGAAGTCGCCGGACGGATGGGAGAAGCTGAGGTGGAAGCTTTTTCCGGTCATCTTGACATTGGAGGAGGAGAGACAGCGAAGCCGGGGATCTTGAAGATTTTGGAGACTTCTGATGAGAGATCCAAAGTGATCATCACTATTTCAGAAGGAAAATTCCATCAGGTCAAACGAATGGTAAGCGCAGTAGGAAGCCGGGTGCTGTATCTGAAACGTGTGTCGATTGGGCCTTTGGAATTGGATGAAGGATTAGCTTTAGGGGAATACAGAGAACTGACAAAAGATGAGATTGATCAGATAAAGGAGCAAAGATGTTAACGAATAAGAAAGCAGTTATTTTTGATTTGGATGGAACATTAGTGGATTCCATGTGGATCTGGAAAGAAATTGATATCCGTTTTCTCGGAACTTATGGGCTGACAGTCCCGGAAGGACTCAATGATCTGCTGGAAGGCTTTAGCTTTCATGAAACTGCCAAATATTTTAAAGAACATTTTCCGCTTCCGTTAAGTATTGAGGAGATCATGAACACATGGAACCGCATGGCAGCAGAGATGTATGAGAATGAAATTCCGTTAAAAGACGGTGCCAGAGAGTTTATCGAACTTTTGAAAGAAAAAGATATGCCGCTTGGCATTGCTACAAGCAATTCCAGAGAGCTTGCGAAAGTATGCCTGCGTGCCAATGGAATCTTAGATGCGTTTGATTATATTTGTACGTCGAATGAGGTTCCTAAGGGAAAGCCGGAACCGGATGTGTATCTCCATGCAGCCAGAAAACTTGGGGTAGATCCGGAAGAGATCTTGGTTTTTGAAGATATTCCTTACGGTCTGATGGCAGGGAAAAGAGCCAATATGAAGACCTGTGCGGTGCGTGATCCCTATTCCGAACGTGCCATGGAGGAGAAACTGCAGTTGGCGGATTATTATATAGAAAGTTATTATGATATTTTAAATGGCACTTATCAGAAACTGTCATAAGAGAGCAAAGAGGCAGATATGAAAAAGATTGGAATCGTGACAGGCGCGTCTTCCGGCATGGGAAGGGAATTTCTTCTTCGCCTGGCAGAGGAACATCCGAAGTTAGAAGAAATATGGGCAGTCGCCAGAAGAAAAGAGCAGCTGGAACTTTTGCAGAGAGAAGTTTCAGGTGTTCGAATTCGCATGTTTTCACTGGATCTTATGGAAGAAGAAAGCTTTCAGGTCATAGAGAAAGCATTAAAGAAAGAGAAACCTTGGGTCGGAGTGCTGGTAAATAGTTCCGGTGTTGGATATTCAGGTTTATTGGAGGAATTATCAGGGAAAGAAGTTTCCGATATGGTTCAATTGAACTGCAGAGTGTTAACCATGATGACTTATCTTGTGCTTCCTTATATGAAAAAAGGCGGACAGATTTATCAGCTGGCATCTTCCGCAGCATTTGCTCCTCAGCCAGGTTTTGCGGTTTATGCTGCATCGAAAGCCTATGTTCTGCGGTTTGCTGCGGCACTTGGGCAGGAACTTAGGCCACGGGGAATCCGGGTAATTTCCGTTTGTCCGGGCCCTGTAAAGACAGAATTTCTTGATAAGGCTTATAAAGGGCAGAAGATGCCGTTTTATAAAAGGCTTTTTATCGCAGACAGCAGGAAAGTTGTGTCCCGGGCGATAAGAGACGCAAAGAAAGGAAAGGCAGTATCCGTATATGGGATATCGATGAAATTTTTGCGGATCATCAGCCGTCTGCTGCCGGAAGAAGCGGCAGTTCGTTTTTTGGGGACATAGAAGAGAGAAGATTATGAGAGAGATTGAGATTACGCAAAAAGATGAAGGACAGCGTCTGGATAAGATGCTGCAAAGATACTTAAACAAAGCAGCGAAAAGTTTTGTATACAAAATGCTTCGGAAGAAGAATATCAAGCTGAACGGAAAAAAAGCCGGAGGCGGTGAAAAACTCAAAGCCGGAGATCGGATCTCCTTATATTTAGCGGAAGAAACGATTGAGAAATTTCGGGAAGAGTTAAAGATTTCTAAGCAGGAGATCCCATTGGATGTCATATATGAAGATGCCAATGTTTTGATCATTAACAAACCATATGGAGTTTTATCACAAAAGGCAAAAAAAGAAGATGTATCCATTAATGAGCAGATTGTTCCGTATGCCGTCAGCAAAGGATTATTGACAAAGAAAGATCTGGAAATGGTAAAACCGTCCATCTGCAATCGGTTGGATCGAAACACAACAGGGATTTTGCTGGCGGGAATCTCCATGGAAGGCCTGAAAACGATGGCGGAACTGTTAAAGCAGCGAAAACTTGATAAATATTATGTTTGCCTGGTAAAAGGGGAGATTCAGAAGAAAAAGAAAATTTCCGGATATTTGGTGAAAGATGAAAAGAAGAATAAAGTGACGGTAAGGCAGGATAGAAAAGAAAAAGAAGCTTATATTGAGACATGGTATGAGCCGATGGAAGCAAAAAATGGATATACGCTGCTGCGGGTAAAACTTATGACCGGAAAGACCCATCAGATCCGTGCCCATCTGGCAAGCGAAGGATATCCTTTGGTAGGAGATCCGAAATATGGGAATCCAAAAGAAAATGCGTATATGAGAAAAAAATTTGGTCTTCGGGGTCAGCTGCTTCATTGCGGAGAGATTTGCTTCCCTAGTGAAATGAATGGATGCAGAGAGCTTCAGGGAAGAGAATTCAGGGCTTCGCTGCCGCTGATGTTCCAAAAAGTGAAAAAAGCTCTTCTGGAGGAATAAGATATGCCAAGTTGGAATTTAAAAGGACTTCGAGGTTCTGTTTTAGAAGAACTGGTGAATCATACCAATGAGAAATATCGGAGCCAAAATCTGGCGCTGGTACAGAAGATCCCGACGTCAATCAAGCCGGTCCGCTTTGATAAGGAGAAACGCCACATTACATTGGCCTATTTTGATCAAAAAAGTACCGTGGACTATATTGGCGTTGTACAAGGGATCCCTATTTGCTTTGATGCGAAAGAGTGCGCTGCCGACGTATTCCCTCTTCAGAATATTCATGCTCATCAGATTGAATTTATGCGTCAGTTTGAAGAACAGGGAGGAATCAGTTTCCTGCTTCTTTATTTTACGAATCGACAGGCGTGTTATTTCATGACATTTGAGGAAGTCATGGAGTTTTGGGAGCGAGGGAAGCAGGGCGGTCCGAAACATTTCAAATATGAAGAATTGGATATTGGGTATTTTGTATCCTTAAAAAAAGGGGGAATTCTTCATTATTTAGAGTCTCTGCAGAAGTATTTGCTGCAAAAACAGAAAGAACATTGACGAAAACAACGAATTTGCTTATAATAAATAAGATTGACGAAAAGAACTAAAGGAAGGGTTTCATGATAAAAAGTATGACTGGCTTTGGGCATGGAGAGATGTCCAATGCTGCAAATCAGAAAGTTACCATAGAGATGAAGGCTGTGAATCACAGGTATTGTGATATTTCACTAAAACTGCCGAAGAAATTTACGATGTTTGAGGCGGCGATTCGCAAGATTATGAAAGAATATGTCAGCAGAGGAAAGGTTGATATCTATATTTCTTTTGAGGATCTGTCACAGACAGGCATCGGGCTTTTGTACAATAGGGAGATTGCCGGAGAATATATGGAGATCTTCCGGAAAATGCAGGAAGAATTTCAGATTGAGATGGATATTACAGCATCTGCAATGGCAAGATTTCCGGAAGTTGTAACGGTGGAAGAGAAGCCTCAGGATGAAGAAGTCTGGTGGGAGCTGATTGAAGCGTCCTTGAGAGAGGCTGCGGAGAAGTTCGTAGAAGCCAGATCGACCGAAGGAGAACATCTTAAGAAAGACCTTCTTCAGAAGTTAGATCAGATGGAAGAAGATGTGGCGTTCATAGAGAGCCGTTCTCCGGATATTATAAAAGAATATCGTGTGAAACTTGAGGAACGGGTCAAAGAGTTCCTGGAGGATTCTTCCATTGAAGAAAACCGAATTGCGGCAGAAGTTGCGCTCTATGCAGATAAGATGGCGGTGGACGAAGAGATTGTACGGCTTCAGAGCCACATTCGTTCTATGAGAGATATATTAAGGAAGGGAAATGGGGCAGTCGGACGTAAGTTAGACTTCATGGCCCAGGAGATGAACCGCGAAGCGAATACAATCCTTTCCAAATCCAGCGATGCAGACTTAGCAGAACACGCGATTGAATTGAAGACGAACGTTGAAAAAGTAAGAGAACAGATCCAGAACATAGAGTAAAAGGGGAATGAATATGGATAGAAAAGGTTCATTACTGGTTCTTTCCGGATTCTCCGGTGTTGGAAAAGGTACGGCGGCAAAACGCCTGGTAGAAAAATACGGATACAGTTTATCTGTTTCCGCAACCACCAGAAAACCTCGCCAGGGAGAAGAAAACGGAAGAGAGTATTTTTTTAAGACAGAGGCCGAGTTTAAGAATCTTATTGATTATAATGGTTTTATAGAGTATGCTAGATATGTTGATAATTATTATGGAACGCCGCGCAAATTTGTAGAAGAAGAGTTGGCTGCCGGCCATAATGTCATCCTTGAGATCGAAGTTCAGGGAGCGTTCAACATTAAACAGCAGTATGAAGATGCATTGCTGATTTTCATTACGGCTCCAAGTGCTCAGGCGATCAAAGAACGTTTGATTGGACGGGGCACGGAATCCGAAGAAGTCATACATAAGCGTTTGGAACGGGCAAAAGAGGAATCCATGGATATGTCAAAATATGATTATATCGTTGTCAATGATGAACTGGAGGAATGTGTTGACCGGATCCACGCGATTGTTCAGGCAAAAGAATGCCTGCTTGCGAACAATTTAGAATTTATAGAAGAAACAAAAAAAGGTCTAAATGAATTATAGGAGGAATGATTATGATACATCCATCATATACAGAATTAATGAAAGTCATCAACGGAGACAGTGAAGATGAGAAGGTAATTTCCAGCCGATATTCCGTTGTCCTTGCCAGTGCAAAAAGAGCAAGACAGATCATTGACGGAGATCTTCCTCTTGTGGCTGAGCCGGCTTCCGGCAAACCGTTGTCTACAGCGGTAGAAGAGTTATGGCAGGAAAAAGTCAAGATTCTCGGAGATGAAGAAACTGAAGAATAAAGAAGCGAATATGAGTAAGGGTGATTAGGAATTCCTAAGCGCCCTTATTTGCACGATATGTTATCAGGTTTAGATTTAAGACAAGGAGAGATGTATGGATATTTTATTACTGATTAAGACAATCCTTCTCGGTATCGTAGAGGGAATCACAGAATGGCTGCCGATCAGCAGTACCGGTCA
The DNA here is from genome assembly GCA_019114985.1 of Candidatus Anaerostipes excrementavium. Taxonomy (GTDB): domain Bacteria; phylum Bacillota; class Clostridia; order Lachnospirales; family Lachnospiraceae; genus Anaerostipes; species Anaerostipes excrementavium. The sequence continues at coordinate 49,654 of DXEM01000039.1, read as the reverse complement.
TCTGATTTTGGCAGACGAATTCATCAAGCTGAATATGTCGGATGCTTTTATGGAAATGTTTAATGTTGTCATTCAGTTAGGTGCGATTATGGCAGTTGTTGTTTTATATTTCCATAAATTAAATCCATTTTCGCCGAAGAAAAACCGAAGTGAGAAAAAGGACACGATTCTGCTGTGGACGAAGGTTATCCTGGCAGTTCTTCCGGCAGCTGTCATTGGGATTCCGTTGGATGATTGGCTGGATGAGCATTTTTATAATCCGCCGGTCGTTGCGGCTACACTGATTATCTATGGTATTTTATTTATTGTAGTGGAGAATAGAAACCGCAGGAATCGCCGGAGATCTCTGGAGGATCTGGATCGTCTGAGCTATCCGATGGCGCTGGCGATTGGAGGATTCCAGGTGCTTTCTCTGATTCCGGGTACTTCCAGATCCGGAGCAACAATTCTCGGAGGGATTTTGATCGGTTGTTCCAGGACAGTAGCGGCAGAGTTTTCCTTTTTCCTTGGAATTCCGGTTATGTTTGGAGCAAGCCTTTTAAAGATTCTAAAATTTGGTTTCCATTTTACAGGAATCGAAATTGCGGTGCTGCTGACCGGAATGATGGTTTCATTCCTGGTATCTGTTGTAGCAATCAAGTTCTTATTGGGCTACATTAAGCGCAATGATTTTAAGGCGTTTGGAGTATATCGCATTGTATTAGGTATTTTAGTCATTGCTTATTTTGCACTATTTCAATAGGCAGGAGAACATCATATGGACAAAAAAGATTTTTTAAAAGCGCTGGAAGAAATAATCGCTATTGCCAAGACCAATGGAAATCAGATCACAAAAGAGGAAGTGCTGGATTATTTTCAGGATATTCCATTGAACGATGCAACAGAGAAGCTGTTGTTTGATACCTTTGATGAGGCTGGGATCCGCATCATCGGATATGAGAAGGATCAGACAGAGACAGAGCAGGAAGATGAGTCAAAAGACTTGATAGAATCAGAGGTTCTTTCCTTTTATGAAGAAGAGCTTGCCAGCATAGAGATTCCAGAAGAAGAACAGAAACACATTTTGCAGGCGTGGCTTTCCGGAGGCGGTTCAAAGGAACAGATGATAGAATGTTTTCTTCCTGCGGTTATGGAGATGGCCAAAAAGCACAAAGGAAAAGGCGTCCAATATGCTGACCTGATCCAGGAAGGAAATATCGGTCTCTTGGAAGCAGTAGATTCTTTTGCCGGGCAGGATGAAATGGAATTCCTGCAGTATATAGCAAAAGCGATCGAGGAATCTATGTTAAATGCGATTGCTGTTCAAAGAGGTTCTGACAGTATCGGTGAGCAGATGGCGAAAAAAGCCAATCGATTGGATGAAGCGTCTTCTCATCTGGCGAAGGAACTCGGCAGAGAACCAAAGGCAGAGGAGTTAGCAGAGTATTTATCTATGACAGTAAAAGAAATCAAGGAGATTATGAAGATATCTTTGGATGCCATATCTGTTATGGAAACAGAGATTACCACATCGGAATCATAGAGCAGCCAAGAACTGCGCCCATGGTAAGGGAGGTTTTGGATATGAATATCAGAGAAAAGCAAGAGAAATCCGAAATGGAATTATTAAGTCCTTACGCGGCGTTAAGTATACATACGAAAGGGAGAAAAAGGCCTGAGGTGGAGTGTGAGATCCGGACCTGCTTTCAGCGGGATCGGGATCGAATCCTGCACTCTAAGGCTTTTCGTCGTTTAAAAGATAAGACCCAGGTATTCTTATCCCCGGTCGGTGATCACTATCGGACCAGGCTGGTACATACGTTGGAAGTCTCACAAAACGCAAGAACAATTGCCAGAGCATTGAATTTAAATGAAATATTAACAGAGGCCATTGCTCTGGGACATGATCTGGGGCATACACCTTTTGGCCATGCAGGAGAGAATGTATTAAATGAGAGGAATCCCAATGGGTTCCGTCATAGTGAGCAAAGTGTGCGTGTGGTGGAATATCTGGAAAAAAACGGAGAGGGACTGAATTTGTCCTGGGAAGTCCTGGATGGCATGCGGAACCATTCGATCCGAAGCAACCCGGCAACCTTGGAAGGCAAGATTGTCCGTCTTTCGGATAAGATTGCTTATATCAACCACGATATTGATGATTCCATTCGGGGAAATGTCATAACCGAGGAAGATCTGCCTGCGGAGTGTACTGATATTCTGGGACATTCGTTTCGGGAGAGGGTCAATAACATGATTCTGGATATCGTAAAAAACAGCGAAGGGAAAAATGATATCTGCATGTCGGAGGATATTTATCAGGCGATGTTTGGCCTGCGGACATTTATGTTTGAGAATGTCTATACGGATTCGGAGACAAAGAAAGAAGAGGAAAAGATCAAGCACATCATCGAACCGCTTTATGATTATTATTTGGAACGTACGAATCTTCTTCCTAGGTATAGCCAGATTCGGATCTATGCAGGAGAAGAAACGAAGGAACAAGCGGTTTGTGATTATATCGCCGGTATGACAGATCATTTTGCGATTGAGACATACAAAGAAATTTTTATCCCTAAATTTTGGATTATTAGATAATTTTCAAAAATAAAAAAAGGAATACAGCAGAAAATGTAGAATAATATATATAGAGAGAAATTTTGAGGAGGGACAAGCGTGATCTATGGGGAAGACATAATAGAAGAAGTGCGAAGCCGCAATGACATTGTAGATGTGATTTCCGCATATGTGCCATTGAAGAAAAAGGGAAGCTCTTATTTTGGGCTTTGCCCGTTTCACAATGAAAAATCCCCCTCTTTTTCCGTCAGCAGGGATAAGCAGATGTATTATTGCTTTGGCTGCGGAGCCGGAGGAAATGTATACACATTTTTGATGGAATACGAGAATTTTTCATTTCCGGAAGCTGTGAGGTTCCTGGCGGAGAGAGCCGGCATGGAGCTGCCGGAAGAGGAAATGAACGAGGAAGCCAGGCGGCAGATGGATGAGAAAGCCAGGTTAAGGGAGATGAATAAGCTGGCTGCCAACTATTTCTATTATCTGCTGCACAGCGATCGGGGGAAAAGGGGGCTTGCGTATTTTCAAAAGAGAGGAATCACGGAAGAAACAATCCGTCACTTCGGTTTGGGATATGCGGATATTTACAGTGATGATCTGTACCGGTTCCTAAAAAGCAAAGGTTACAAAGATGGGGAGCTAAAAGATTCCGCACTGGTTACCATCGATGAAAAACGGGGCGGAAGCGACAAATTCTGGAATCGAGTGATGTTTCCGATTATGGATGTCAATAACCGGGTCATTGGTTTTGGCGGTCGGGTCATGGGTGATGGGAATCCCAAGTATCTAAATTCCAGAGAAACAAAACTTTTTGATAAAAGCAGGAATCTGTACGGTCTGAATTTTGCCAGAAAATCCAGAAAAAAAGAGATCATACTCTGTGAAGGATATATGGATGTCATCTCGATGCATCAGGCAGGATTTACCAATGCGGTCGCTGCTCTGGGAACAGCGTTTACCAGCGGGCATGGAACACTCCTGCGGCGGTATACGGAGAATGTCATTTTATCCTTTGACAGCGATGAAGCGGGACAGAATGCGATTCTTCGGGCAATTCCGATTCTGAAGGAAGCAGGACTGGCGGTAAAAGTTTTGGATCTTACGCCGTATAAAGATCCGGATGAATTTATCAAGGGTCTTGGCAAAGAGGCTTTGGAAGAAAGAATCCGGCAGGCGGTGAATAGTTTTATGTTCCAGGTCAAGGTTATTGCAGGACAGTATAACCAAAAAGACCCGGAAGAAAAAACGAAATTCCAGCATGAGGCGGCAAAATTGCTGGCCGGCATCGAAGAACCATTAGAGCGGAAGAATTATATCGAAGCTGTCGCCAGAGAATACTATATCGGACAGAAAGATCTATTCGATCTGGTCAATGATTATGGGACGAGCGCATATGTGTCTTCTGCGCAAAATCAAAAACGTGCTGTAAAAAGCAGGCAGTCTTCCCTGGCGGAAGAAAAAGAAGAAAAGAAAAAACAGCCGCAGAAGCTTTTGCTGACCTGGCTGGTCAATGAACCGATTTTGTTCGAGCGTTTGAAGGGCATTGTAGGACCGGATGATTTTTATGAACCGATCTATCATGGAGCAGCCCTTATGCTGTTCGAGCAATATGAGAAAGAACAAAGAGTCGTTCCGGCAAAGATTCTTAATCAGTATACAGACGCCGAAGATCAAAAAAAGATCGCAGAACTGTTTAACACGACGCTTAAGATGGCGCCGCTGCCGGAAGATAATGATAAAGCGCTGACGGATATTGTCCGACGCGTGAAGGAAGACAGCATTGAACAACAGATGAACGCCACCAACGATATTTTGAAATGGCAGGAATTGATCAAGGAAAAGAGTGGTTTATCAAAACTGCATATTTCAATATAGGTTGGTTACAATAGGAAAGAGAAGAAAGGACGAATTATGGAAGGTACAATGGAACAATTCAGCGAGAAGCTTGCTGGGTTAGTAGAACTGGGAAAAAAGAATAAGAATTTTCTGGAATACGCACAGATTGAGACGTATTTTAAGGACATGAAACTGACTTCGGATATGATGGAAGCGATCTATGATTATCTGGAGCAAAATGGTATTGATGTTCTGACGCTTGCTGCGGTAGAAGATGACGATGACGATTTAGAGATGGATGATGCTTCTTTAGGAGAGGATACGGATATTTCGGTCCCGGACGGAGTCAGCATCGAAGATCCTGTCCGAATGTATCTGAAAGAAATCGGTAAAGTACCTCTTCTAAGCGCAGATGAGGAAATCAAGCTGGCACAGAAAATGGAAGAAGGAGACGAAGCTGCGAAGAAGAAACTGGCAGAGGCAAATCTTCGATTGGTTGTCAGTATTGCGAAACGTTATGTTGGACGTGGAATGCTGTTTCTGGATTTGATTCAGGAAGGAAACCTGGGTCTGATCAAAGCGGTTGAGAAGTTTGATTACCGAAAAGGATATAAATTCAGCACCTATGCGACATGGTGGATTCGTCAGGCAATCACCAGAGCAATCGCAGATCAGGCAAGAACAATCCGTATCCCGGTGCATATGGTGGAGACCATCAATAAATTAATCCGTGTATCCAGACAGCTTTTGCAGGAATTAGGCCGAGAGCCTTCTCCGGAAGAAATTGCGGCAGAAATGGATATCCCGGTAGAGCGAGTAAGGGAAATTCTTAAGATCTCACAGGAACCGGTATCTTTGGAAACACCGATCGGTGAAGAGGAAGACAGCCATCTTGGAGATTTTATTCAGGATGAAAATGTGCCGGTGCCGGCAGATGCGGCAGCTTTTACACTTTTAAAAGAGCAGCTGGATGAAGTGTTAGGAACTTTGACCGAGAGAGAACAAAAGGTTCTAAGACTTCGTTTTGGACTGGATGACAGCCGTGCAAGGACGCTGGAAGAGGTCGGAAAAGAGTTCAACGTAACCAGAGAGCGAATTCGTCAGATCGAGGCAAAAGCATTAAGAAAATTAAGACATCCAAGCCGCAGCAGAAAGCTGAAAGATTATTTAGATTAAGGTGTGGTCATGGAATTATCGAAACGTTTACAGACCATAGCCTCCTACGTAACAGAAGGCTTTCGTGCGGCAGATGTCGGAACGGATCACGGATACATACCAATTTACTTAGTGCAGCACAAAAGATGCCCTCATGCCTTCGCAATGGATATCAACGAGGGCCCGCTTCAGAGGGCAAAACAGCATATTGCAGAAATGAATTTGGAGAGCCGGATTGACTGCATTCTTTCTGACGGACTGGACGGGCTTCCCCAAAAGGATGTTGATTCCGTCATTCTTGCGGGGATGGGCGGAGACTTGATCGTACAGATTTTGGAGAGGGGAAAAGACAAACTTTCCGGTGTCAAAGAATTGATCCTTTCTCCTCAGTCTCATCCGGAGAGAGTGCGCCTTTGGCTCCACCAAAACGGCTTTCGGATTCTACAAGAAAAGATGCTGATAGAAGATGGGAAATATTATGTCATTTGCCGGGCGGTCCATGGAACAGAATCTTATGAAAAAGCATGTTTTTATGATTTTGGAAGGTTTTTGATCATGGAACAAGATCCGACTTTGCTGGAATACTTGAATTTAGAGTATCAAAAATATGAAAAAATCAATCAGTCTCTTGTGGATCTTTCCAAAGAGCACATCCAAAAGAGAAAAACAGAGGTCGAGCAAAGACTTGGCGCGATAAAGGAGGCATTGGGATATTATGAAATGTGACGATCTAATCCGCCTGCTGGAGCAGGAAGTGCCGCTTCAAGCCGCAGAATCATGGGACAATCCGGGTTTTCTGGTTGGTGATCGGCAGAAAGAAGTAAAGAAGATCATGATTACTCTCGATATCACCAACGAGGCGGCAGAAAAAGCTGTAGAAGAGGATGTGGATTTTATCCTCGCACATCATCCGATCATTTTTTCAGAGATAAAACAGTGTACCAGCGATCATTTCCTTCAGAAAAAATTGCTGAAACTTATTGGACATGGAATCTGCTGTTATGGAATGCATACGAATTATGATACATGCCGGATGTGCCAGGCAGCAGCAAAGAAATTGGATTTCCTGCCGGAAGCGCCTCTTCTCGAAGCTTCCGATCAAAGTCTTCGCGAGGAGAATAAAGGAATCGGAATGATTGGATCTCTCAAGGAAGAAAAAAGCCTGGGAGATTTTGCAAAAGAGATAAAGAAGGCCTTTGGATTGGCGTCAGCAGCTGTGTTTGGTGATATAGAAACGAAAATCAGCAGGGCAGCGATCGTTCCGGGATCCGGCCGCGGCATGGCTGAAGCAGCACTTCAAAAAGGCGCTCAGGTACTTGTCACAGGAGATATCGGACATCATGAGGGGCTGGATGCCTTGGATATGGGATTATGCGTGATTGATGCAGGGCATTATGGTTTAGAACAGGTATTTATCGACGATATGGAGGAATTGTTAAAAGAGAGACTGCCGGAATGTGAATGGATCACTTACAAAGCCGGAAGTCCATTTCAGATCATATAAAAGGGAGGGCGGCCTATGGTACGTGTAGTCGTTCATCAAAAAACATACATATTGGAAGATCATACAACGCTTCGGGAACTTGCCGAAAAAGTACAGGAACCGGGGGAACCCAGGATTCTTCTGGCATACGCCGACGGAAAACTTCGGGAACTTTTCCATCCCATCGAAAAGGACTGCTATGTCAGATTCGTGACGCTGAAAGAACAGGCAGGGTATATGACCTATAAACGGACGGCAATGTTTATGTTCCTAAAAGCGTGTGAGGATGTATTGGGGCAGGGAGCCGCCGATGATATCTCCATTAAATATTCGATCGGCAACAGTACATTCTGTGAGTTTTTGGTAAAAGATATCCGGGCAAATATGCAGCTGGCATTAAAAATTCAAGAACGCATGGAGCAGTTAAGAGACCAGAATCTTCCGATTCGAAAACACTCCATCGATACCTCCCAGGCAAGAAAATATTTTGAAAGCGTCGGATTACGGGAGAAGCAGCGATTATTTCGTTTCCGGCGGGGATCCAAAACAAATATGTATGAACTGGATGGATTTGAAAACTACTTTTACGGATATATGGCGCCTGCCACCAGTTATGTGGAAAACTTTTTAATTTCCCCATATCAGGATGGCCTGGTCCTGCAGACACCGAAACGGCATCAAACGGAAAAAATTGCCAAATTTTATCCTCAGCCCAAATTATTTCGGGTCATGCAGCGTTCCAGAGATTGGAGCGAAACGATGGGGGTTGACACAGTTGGGGCGTTAAATGAAGTCATCACGGCAGGAAACACGAGTCATCTGATTTTGCTGCAGGAGGGACTTCAGGAAAAGCTGTTGTCTGATATTGCGGATAATATTGTTCAGGAAGACAAAAAAATCGTGCTGATTGCAGGACCTTCATCCTCCGGGAAAACGACATTTTCTCATCGATTGTCGATCCAGCTGGAAATTGCAGGGAAACGACCGCATCCAATTTCTTTGGATGACTATTTTTTCGATCGGGAAAAATCACCGAAAGATGCTTTTGGGAATTATAATTTTGAGACGATTGCTTCCTTGGATGTGGATTTGTTTTCCGACCATATGAATCGTTTGCTGCGCGGAGAAATGATTTCTATGCCAAGCTACAATTTCTTAACGGGAAAACGGGAGTACCGGGGACACAAGCTGTGGCTGGAAGAACATGATATCCTTGTAATTGAAGGAATCCACGGACTAAACAGCAGACTGTCCGATCATCTTCCGGATGAGAGTAAATATAAGATTTATGTGAGCGCATTGAGCCAGATCAACTTAGATGAACATAATCGGATTCCGAGTTCGGACGGACGGCTTCTGCGAAGGATCGTAAGAGATGCGATGACAAGAGGAAACGATGCCAGAGAGACGATCAGCCGCTGGGATTCTGTGAGGCGGGGAGAGGAGGAGAATATTTTTCCTTACCAGGAAGAAGCGGATATCATGTTCAATTCTTCTCAGATCTATGAGCTTGCCGTGTTAAAACAATATGCGGAACCGCTATTGTTCGCAGTTCCGGAAGACTGCCCGGAATATCAGGAAGCAAAACGACTTTTAAAATTTTTAGATTACTTTTTGAATATTAAAAGTGAGGACATTCCGGCCAGCTCACTTTTAAGAGAATTCATAGGCGGAAGCTGTTTTGAAACATAAAAATCAGTTGTGTTCAAAATTGTTTTATGATATGATAACGATTGTGCTTAGACAGACAAATGGCCGCGCCATTTCAGACGAAAGGGAAATGGTGAGGAAAGTCCGGGCTTCACAGGGCAGGATGCCAGATAACGTCTGGTAGGGGTGACCCTCAAGCTAGTGCAACAGAAATAAACCGCCGGTCTCTGACCGGTAAGGGTGGAAAGGCAAGGTAAGAGCTTACCGCCTGTCTGGTAACAGACAGGGCACATGTAAACCTCATCCGAAGCAAGACCGAATAGAAAACGATAAATTGGCCCGATTTGTTTTCAGGTGGGTCGCAGGAGCCTGTTGGCGACAGCAGGTCGAGATAGATGGCCATTCAACGACAGAACCCGGCTTATCGGCTGTCTAAGCAATATGAAAGCGGACGAAAGGTATTTCGATATCTTTCGTCCGCTTTCATATTTTGAAAGAAGATACAGAGTATAAAAAATACCCAGTCGAAAAAATGCGGTTTTGAGCAAATGGATGAAAAAAGTTGTGAAAGTAATTTCAAAAACTGGCAGAGATATTGAAAATAGTTTAAGATGGCGTTATGATAAGGTCAACAAAGGAGGGCAACAATGGATCAGAAAATCGAACAGTTAAAAGGAAAATTGATCGTATCCTGCCAGGCACTTCCGGAAGAACCGCTTCATTCTTCTTTTATTATGGGAAGGATGGCGCTGGCGGCCAGGGAAGGCGGAGCTGCCGGGATTCGAGCCAACACCAAAGAAGACATAAGAGAAATACGAGCACAAGTGGACCTGCCTGTCATTGGAATCGTAAAACAAAATTATGAGAACTGTCATGTATATATCACACCGACAATGAAAGAAGTAGACCAGCTGATGGAGGTAGGACCGGAGATCATCGCTATGGATGCAACGATTGCCGCAAGGCCGGACGGATCCTCTTTAGATGAATTTTTTCATCAGGTCAAGGAAAAATATCCGAATCAGTTGTGGATGGCAGATTGCTCTACCGTAGAGGAGGCGCTTCACGCAGACGAGTTGGGATTTGACTTCATCGGTACAACATTGGTCGGTTATACCGAACAGAGCAGACATTTAAAGATCGATGAAAATGATTTCGAGATTTTAAGGACGATCTTAGGACAAGTCAAACATCCGGTGATAGCGGAAGGAAATGTCAATACACCGGAGAAAGCAAAAAGAGTACTTGAATTAGGAGCATTCAGCGTCGTTGTAGGATCTGCGATCACCAGACCGCAGCTGATTACCAAATCATTTGCCGAAGCATTGAAGTAGAATGGAACATCGGGGAGAACCATATGGAGTACTATACAAAATCGGTACTTCCGATCATTGAGTCAAATTATGAAAATTTTACTCCGCTGGAAAAGACGATTGCCGATTTTTTCTTAAAGAACCGGGAGCAAGCAGATTTTTCAGCAAAAGCAGTGGCAAAACGATTGTTCGTATCGGAGGCATCTTTATCAAGATTTGCCCAAAAATGCGGATATCGGGGATACCGGGAATTTATTTATCAATATGAAGAGACTTTTGTGGAGAAGCATACGGTAAGGACAAGCCATACCAGAATGGTGCTGAACGCTTATCAGGAATTGCTGAATAAGACATACAGTTTGTTGGATGAAGAACAGATATTGAGGATATGTCAGTCTTTGGAGGACGCAAACCGGGTATTTGTCTGCGGAAGAGGGAATTCCGGGCTGGCAGCCAGGGAGATGAAGATTCGCTTTATAAGGATTGGAGTGGATATTGATTCCATCCAGGATGCAGATTTGATGAGGATTCAGGCTGTTTTCCAAAAAGAAGGATGCCTGGTCATTGGCATCAGTATCAGCGGAGAGGCAAAAGATGTCCTCTATATGCTGGAAGAGTCCCATAAGCGAGGTGCGAAAACCGTATTAATCACAGGAAACAATCAAGAGGAGCACCGCGAATTTTGTGATGAGCTTGTATTGGTTCCATCTCTCAAATATTTAAATTACGGCAATGTGATTTCACCCCAGTTTCCAATCTTAGTGACGCTGGACTTGATTTATTCCTATTATTTGGAGCAGGACAAGTTCCGAAAAGAAACGTTGCATGATGATACAGTAAAAGCTTTAAAAGGAGAATAGAAAAATGATGAGAATTTATAAGACAAAAGATTATGATGAAATGAGCAGAGTAGCAGCAAATATTATATCCGCTCAGGTGATTTTAAAACCGGAATCTCTTTTGGGACTGGCAACCGGATCATCTCCAATCGGGGTTTATGATCAGCTGGTAGAGTGGTATAAAAAAGGGGACTTGGATTTTTCTAAGGTAACAACGGTTAATCTGGATGAATACAAAGGACTTCCAAAAGAAAATGAACAAAGCTATTATTATTTCATGCATGAGTATCTGTTCGACAAAGTAAATATCAATGCAGAAAACACCTATCTTCCGGATGGAATGAACATGGACAGTGAAGCAGAAGCTTCCCGCTATGAAGATCTGGTTGCATCCTTAGGAACCGTGGATCTTCAGCTTCTGGGATTGGGTCATAATGGACATATTGGATTTAATGAGCCGGGAGAGGTATTTGAAAAAGCAACACACTGCGTGGACTTAAAAGAAAGCACAATTGAAGCAAACAAGAGATTCTTTGATTCAGCAGAGGATGTTCCAAAACAGGCATACAGCATGGGAATCGGAACGATCTTAAAATCTAAGAAACTGTTAGTAGTCGTAAGCGGAGAAGGAAAAGCAGAAGCATTGAAAAATTCTATCTGCGGACCTGTAACACCTCATGTTCCTGGATCTATTCTTCAGTTCCACCCGGATGTAACAATCGTGGCAGACGAAGCAGCATTATCCAAAGTACCAGAGGAATATTTAAAATAGGGAAAAGAAGGTTATTCCATGATTATTAAAAATGTGAAGATCTATATGCCGGACAAGAAATTTGTTTCCGGAACCATCGTAACAAAAGAAGATAAGATCTGGAAAGTTTTGCCGGAAGGAACCGGTGAGTCATATGATGCAGAAGAAATCTTAGATGGGAAGGGATCTTACTGCCTTCCCGGAATGATTGATCTCCATTTCCATGGATGCATGGGAGAGGATGTATGTGACGGAACCGTCAAGGCAATGGATCAGCTGGCCGCTTATGAAGCATCCATTGGCGTAACGGCAATGGCTCCGGCAACGATGACTCTGCCGGTGGAAGAGCTGGAAAAAGTACTTGCGAATGCGGCAGCCTATAAAAAGAGACAGGAAGAAGGAACGGCTGTTCCAGGTGCAGATCTTGTAGGAATCAATATGGAAGGTCCATTTATCAGTAAAGTGAAAAAAGGCGCTCAAGATGAGCGAAATATCATTCCATGTGACGTAGAAGTATATCAAAGGTTCCAAAAAGCGGCAGAAGGTCTTGTGAAGTTTATCGGAATCGCGCCGGAAGAATCAGAGACGGATGAATTTATCCAGACGGTAAAAGAAGAAGTTTCGGTATCTTTGGCACATACCAATGCAGATTACAATACTGCAAAGCATGCGTTTGATCTGGGAGCGGATCATGCAGTTCATCTGTATAATGCCATGCCGGCATTTTCTCATCGGGAACCGGGTGTCGTTGGAGCGGTGGCAGACAGCAGACATGTGATGGCAGAGCTGATCTGCGACGGTGTGCATATCCATCCGGCAGTTGTGAGAGCCACATTTAAAATGATGGGAGAAGACCGTATCATTTTGATCAGCGACAGTATGCGTGCAGCCGGAATGCCGGACGGCAATTATACGTTGGGAGGCCTTGAAGTAGAGGTGCATGGAAATAGAGCGACATTGACTTCTGACGGCGCCCTTGCCGGATCTGTGACGCCGCTTCCGGATTGTGTAAGAACAGCAGTGAAGAAGATGGAGATTCCGTTGGAGGCGGCAATTGCCTGCGCGACGATCAATCCGGCCAAAAGCCTCAAAATTGATGATCGGTACGGTTCTATTGAGGAAGGAAAGAAAGCAGATCTTGTACTGTGGGACGAAGATCTCAACTTAAAGACCGTCATCAAAGACGGAAAAATATTTGAATAAATTTATATTGTCATATCAAAGGACGTCCGGAAGAAGCAAAAAACCGTTTTCTGGGCGTTCTTTCCTTATTTTGTAAAACAATCTCTCTGTTATACTTTAAAAAGTTAGAAAAATTCATCGTTTCGTAAGAATATTTTTTCAAAAACTGCATACACTATACCAAAGGAGCGTATGTGACATTGAAGAAAAAAATGAAAATCGCAGCCATTGTATGTTCTATCGGGCTATGCAGTTTTGGACAAAATGTCTGTGCGAGCGAATTCATGCAGCTTCCGAAAGAAAGCAGCGTCACGGTAGAACATTTGGTTCAGACGAAACTTTTAAATGAACAAAGAGATTATCTCTTACAGGTACAGCTGGCATCCAAGATTAATCTGGAAAAACAGGTGAAAGAAAAGCCGGTGTATGTTCCCGGAACGACTCATGAGGTAACGACTAGGGAGCGATCCATCTTAGAACGGATCGTAGAAGCAGAAGCCACGGATAAAGATAAAAAAAGTAAGATACTTGTGGCAAATGTGATCCTTAATCGGGTCCGATCAGAAGAATTTCCGGATTCAATCGAAGCCGTGGTATTCCAAAGAGAAAATGGAAAAGTTCAGTTTTCGCCGACAGCCGATGGCAGGTATGACTCCGTACATGTGACGGAGAGCACAAAAGAGAGCGTTGAGAGAGCTTTGGAGGGAGAAGATTATTCCGAAGGGGCCTTATATTTTGTAGAAAAAACGATTGCCAATCCGAAAAATGTTTCCTGGTTTGAGCAGTCTCTGACTCGGCTCTTCACTTATGAAGGACATTCATTCTACAAATAACCATAAATTTATTCTTGACAACCATATAGAAAAGTATTATGATTTTAAACAAATAGAAAAGAAACCGTTGAGAAAGAGTAGTAAGCAGGATAAGAATGATTCCAAGAGAGCTGCAGGCGGTGAGATTGCAGCATGATTTCCCTGGTGAATGGACTTTCGAGGGTGATTTTGAAATGATAGTAGGAATCACCGGGCACCCGACCCGTTACCAGAGTGGGCGTATATGATAGTATACGATAAGAGTGGACAATAATGTCAATTTGAGTGGTACCGCGGATATTTCGCCTCAAGCGTTTTGCTTGAGGCTTTTTCTATTTATAGCATGAAGCAAGAAAAATAGGAAGAAAAAGGAGAGAAAATGATGAGAGTAATGAAAAGAGTATTAGCAGCAGGATTAACCGCGATGATGGCAGTAACCATGGCAGCAGGGTGCGGCAAAAAGGACAGCAGTTCCAAAGATGAATATGAGATTGGAATCTTACAGTTTGCAGAACATGGATCTCTTGATAACTGCAGAGAAGGATTTCTGAAGGGATTGGAAAATGAAGGCATCAAAGAAGGGGAGAATTTAAAGATTACATATAAGAATTCTCAGGCTGATACAGCGACGGATAATCAGATCGCTTCTAACTTCGCCTCTAAAGATTATGATTTAATTTGTGCGATTGCAACGCCGAGTGCTCAAAGTGCCTATAACGCGGCAAAAGACAGCGATACACCGGTCATCTACACGGCAGTAACTTCTCCGGAAGAAGCGGGATTTGTAGATAAAGATGGAAATAACATCGGCAATATTACCGGTACTTCTGATATGGTATTGGCAGATCAGCAGCTGAAACTGATTCGCGAGATGATGCCGGATGCCAAAAAAGTCGGAATCTTTTACAGTACAAACGAAGCAAACTCAAAAGCCGGAATCGAGGCTTATGAAAAAGCAGCAGACAAATATGGATTTAAAATTATTACACAGGGAATTTCAGCTTCTGCCGATATGCCGATGGCAGCGGACAGCCTGATTAAAAAAGTAGACTGCATTACTAACTTAACCGACAATTTGGTTGTCAGCAATATGCAGACCTATCTGGAAAAAGCGAATGAAGCAAAGATTCCGGTCTTTGGTTCTGAAATAGAACAGGTAAAACTTGGATGTGTTGCATGTGTTGGTATTGATTTCATAAAATTGGGAGAGCAGACAGGAGAGATGGCGGCCAAAGTCTTAAAAGGTGAGAAGGAAGCCAAAGATATGGAATATGAATCTTTTAAAGAAGGGGACGTCATCATTAATACTGCAGCAGCCGACAAAATCAAAATGACCATCAGCGACGATGTGAAAGATCAGGCAAAACAGACATTTGATAAAATTGACACAGAAGAATAATTTAGGAGATGTAAAACATTATGGAACAATTAATCATCGGCGTATTTGAGCAGGGATTTATCTATGCAATCATGGCGCTGGGCGTATATATCACATATAAGATCCTGGATTTCCCGGATCTGTCTGTTGACAGCACGTTTCCGCTTGGAGCGGCTGTAACGACGATTATGTTGTCAGAAGGAAAGAATCCTCTGCTTGCTCTTGCGGCATCCGTTGCCGCCGGAGCAGCAGCAGGAATGGTGACCGGACTGATTCATGTAAAATGCAAAGTAAGAGATTTGCTTTCCGGAATCATCGTAATGACCGGTTTGTATACATTGAATTTAAGGATCGTAGGAGGCAGCGCTAACGTGCCGCTTTTCAACTATGAGTCTGTATTTGATAACGATTTTGTGAATGGGATTTTTCCGGAAGCGCTGGCGCCGTATAAAACGGTCATTATTATCTTTGTGATTATGCTGATCGCTAAAATTCTTTTGGATCTGTATTTGAAGACAAAGTCCGGATATCTGCTTCGGGCAGTAGGAGACAATCCGACGATCGTAACATCCCTGGCAAAAGACAGTGGGTTCGTTAAGATCGTTGGTCTGGCGATATCCAATGGGCTGGTAGCTTTGGCCGGAAGCGTTATGTGTCAGCAGCAGAGATTTTTCGAAATCTCCATGGGAACCGGAACGATCGTCATCGGTCTTGCCAGCGTAATTATCGGTACCAATGTGTTCAAAGGCAATTTCTTAAAGGCAACGACAGCGGTCGTCATCGGTTCTGTGATCTATAAAGCCTGCGTGGCAATTGCCATTGAAGTCGGGCTGCCGGCGACAGATCTTAAGATGATTACAGCAATCTTGTTCCTGGTGATTTTAATTGTCAGCATGGATCGTAAGAAGAAGGTGAAAGCATGATAGAATTACAGCATATTGATAAATATTATAATATAGGGACAGTCAATGAGGTCTGTCTGTTTAAAGATTTCAATCTAACGATCCATGATGGAGATTTTATTTCTGTGATAGGAAGCAATGGATCCGGCAAAACTTCATTGCTAAATTTAATTTGCGGAAGTTTAGGAGTAGAAGCGGGAAATATTATCTTAAATGGAGAAGATATTACAAAGCAAAAAGAATATATTCGTCAGAGAAAAATCGGAAGGGTCTATCAGGATCCTGCGATGGGAACTTGCCCGTCCATGACAATTCTGGAAAATATGTCCCTGGCAGATAATAAAGGGAAACCTTTTGGTCTTGGATTTGGAACGAATCGAAAACGTGTAAATTATTATCGGGAGATGGTAAGTCAGTTAGGCTTGGGTCTGGAAGATATGATGGACAGCAAAGTCGGATCTTTATCCGGCGGACAGCGGCAGGCGATCGCACTGTTGATGATTACCATGACGCCGATTGAATTTTTGATCCTGGATGAGCATACGGCAGCTCTGGATCCGAAAACAGCGGAATTGATTATGGAGCTGACCGGAAAGGTCGTTCGGGAGAAAAAACTTACCACGATTATGGTAACCCATAATCTTCGCTATGCGGTAGAATATGGCAATCGTCTGATCATGATGCATCAGGGACAGGCGATCATCGATAAAGCCGGAGAAGAAAAAGATCATTTGGATGTAGACGACCTTTTGGATCGTTTTAATCAGATCAGTATTGAAACCGGAAATTAAGAGTCTTCCTAAACTTCTAAGAAAGCTAAGATTTTCTTCATATTATTTTATTTTTTGTTTAGAAAAGTTTATACGGAGAAAATTGAATGAAAAGAGAAAAAGGGTATAATAAAGACATAGTTTTTCATATATATTTTTTAATCCTCTCTTTTCATTATAAAATTCCCGCTGAAATCGCGACGGGAGAATGAAAACCCTATGGGAACGATAAACCCATAGGGTTTTTTGATGCTTTTTGAGAATGAAAGTCAGTAGTATTTTTGCTCTTAAGGTTGCATATTCTGAAAAAAGTGAGTACAATAGTCACTTAGAACCCGAAAGAAGGTGGAAGAAATTATGTTAGAAACTTTTTCAAGAAATATTATTGAGATGATTGACGGAAATTTATGGGTGGGTCCGCTGTTTGCGTTGATCGCAGGAATTTTTACATCGCTGACCCCGTGTGCTTTGTCAAATATTCCGCTTGTAACCGGATATGTAACGGCAGATGGCGACGAGATCAAAGATAATCGCAGGGCGCTGCTGCTTTCTATGACATTTGCAGCAGGAGCAGCCGTTACGTTTATTTGTCTTGGTTTTATTGCTTCTGCGGTTGGCCATGTCATTGGACATTCAGAGATTCTCCATATGATTCTGGGGATTCTGGTCATTTTGATGGGGCTTCAGATGTGGGGCGTGATTCATTTGATCCCTCATGTGCATGGATTAGCCGGAAATGGAAAGCAGGGATTTGTCGGTGCCTTTTTTATTGGCATGATCGGGGGAATCTTTTCTTCTCACTGTGCGGCGCCGGTCATTCTTATGCTGCTTGCGATTGCGGCTCAAAGTGAGAATTATCTGCTGGGAGCAGTTTTATTGCTTTGTTATTCCATCGGACACGGAATCATCATAGCGATCGCCGGGACGTCGGTAGGGTTTGCCAACCGCCTGGATGGAACGGCTGCAAATCTTACCTCAAAGGTATTTAAAGGCGTACTTGGTGCTTTGATGTTATTGATTGGTATTTATATGCTGATTGGAGACTAAAAAATAGAAGGAATTCCAAAGATCATTGTGATCAAAGGAAGTTCCTTCTATTTTTTTAACTTCTTTTCTGTTTGCGGATGGTTTCGTATTCTTTTAATTTTGCCAATGCTTTTGGCGCCAGAGGGAATAGGGCAATCATATTAAAGATTGTCATCAGTCCCACTCCGATGTCACCCAAGTCCCAAACAAAGGTATAAGCAGCCAGACCTCCGATAAACAGCATCACAAGGGCAAAGACCTTATAGATTGTTTGAAAGATCCAGCGGTCCCCAAATAAATAAGCAATATTTGGGCGGGCATAGAATAAGATGCCAAGGAAAGTGGAAAAGCTGAACAGCCATAAGATCACGGCGATGAAGATTGTACCGAAATCTCCTAAATGGTATTGCATAGAAGCCTGCAAAAGATCCATTCCTTCCAATCCATGGATCAGATTTTCCGGAGTCATCAGCATGATCATGGCGGAACAGCTGCAGATCAGCAAAGTATCGATAAAGACTCCGAGAGCCTGTAAAAGCCCTTCCTTCGCCGGATGATCGATGTCCGCGGCTGCCGCTGCACAAGGAGCAGAACCGGAACCGGCTTCATTGGAAAATAATCCTCGTTTTACTCCATTCATGATAACTGCTCCAATTCCGCCTGCGACTGCCTGGCGAAAGCCGAACGCTTCCATAAAAATCCGTTGAAAAACAGATGGAAGGAGGGTTATATTTTTTCCGATGATAAACAAAGTAATGAAAAAATAAAAAGCGGCCATGATTGGAACGATGCGGTCCAGGACTTTTACCGTTGTATTTTTTCGCAGAACGATAACAGCCGCAACTGCTACGAGGACGATCGTGGAGTAAAGCGGCGGAATCTGAAAAGCGTTTTCAAAGGCAGAGGAAATGGAATTCCCAATGACCTGACTAATTCCAAACCAGCAAATGAGACCTGAAATTGCAAATAAGATTGCAATGATCGGGCGCCGTTTTCTTTTGTTTTTCTTTTGGAACAAGTGATGAATATAATATGCGGGACCTCCCCGGTATCCTCCATACAGAGGATCTTTTTCTTTGTACATTTGTGCCAAGGTAGCTTCGATGAAAGCGGTAGAAGCATTAAAGATAGCGATCAGCCACATCCAAAAGACGGCTCCGGCCCCTCCGGCAGAAATAGCGGCTACAACACCGATCAGATTACCGGTTCCTACTCGGCATGCAGTCGATACGATAAGCGCCTGGATGCCAGAAATCGATCCTTCTTTGGAAGTTGTTTTATTATCTTCCATAACAACATGGATCATTTCAGGAAATAGACGAAATGGCAGGAATTTGGTACGAATGGTAAAGTAAATTCCGGATGGTATTAAAATCAAGACCAGTAGAGAGAGTCCAAGTGAACTTCCGCCCGGCAGAGGAATCGTGATCAGATCTCCCCATAAAATGTGATAGATGGCGTGAAAAATAAACATAATATGTCCCTTTCTATTGTTTTCGTCGATGTGACTCGACGAAGTTCTTCCATTTGATTAGTATATAGTACAAAAGGGGATTTGTAAAATAAATTGTTCTCATACTTTTAAAACGGCAAAGGGATTAAAATAGTGGTATAATAACAAAAAAAGGGAGGATAACACGTATGAGAATTACAGAATTGCTGCAAGATGTGACCATTGATCTGGGCGTAAAGGTCAGCAGCAAAGACGAAGCAATTGATTACTTGATTGATTTGATGACAAAGGGTGGCAATATTACGGATAGAGAAGAGTATAAAAAAGGGATTCTTGCCAGAGAAGCAACAGGAACTACAGGGATCGGAGGAGGAATTGCCATTCCTCATGCAAAGAATAAAGCTGTGGCAAAACCTGGATTGGCTTCCATGACGGTTCCGGATGGTGTGGACTATGAGGCGATGGACGGAGAACCGTCAGATGTTTTCTTCATGATCGCGGCGCCGGCAGAAGGAAGCGATCTGCATCTTGAGGCATTGGCAAGATTATCAACTATTTTGATGGATCCGGAATTTAAAGCTAATCTTTTAAATGCAAAAACAAAAGAAGAATATTTAAAATTAATCGATCAAAAAGAATCAGAAAAATTTCCGGAAGAAGTTTCTGATAATCATGAGGAAGCAGTTTCAGCAAAAACAGGAGATTATCAGATCTTAGCGGTCACTGCTTGTCCAACGGGGATTGCCCATACATTTATGGCTGCGGAGTCATTGGAAAATAAAGCAAAAGAAATGGGATATGCTCTGAAAGCGGAAACCAATGGTTCTGCCGGTGCAAAAAACATTCTGACCAAAGAGGAAATCGAAAGATGTGAGGGAATCATTGTTGCTGCGGACAAGAATGTGGAGATGGCAAGATTTGAAGGAAAACAGGTGCTGCAGACGAAGGTTTCTGATGGAATCAATAAACCGGAAGAGTTAATTCAAGCAATCTTAGATCACAATGCACCGACATATCATCATTCCGGCGCAGCAGAGGAAGAAGATACCGGAGAAGGAGAGGGAATCGGAAGACAGATTTACAAGCATTTGATGAATGGCGTTTCCCATATGCTGCCATTTGTTGTCGGCGGCGGAATCTTGATCGCTCTGGCTTACTTGTTCGATGACCCGGCGATGAATCCTGCAAACTTTGGCAAAAATACGCTTTTAGCGGCTGTCTTAAAGACAATTGGAGAGCAGGCGTTTGGATTTATGCTGCCGATTCTGGCTGGATTCATCTCCATGAGCATTGCAGATCGTCCGGGACTTGCGGTCGGTTTTGTCGGCGGAGCTTTGGCAAATGGCGGATATACATTCTCCAATGTAATGTCCTATGATTCTTCAACGGCAATTTCATCTGGATTTATCGGTGCTTTGCTGGCAGGTTTTCTCGGCGGATATATTGTCGTTATTTTAAAAAAGCTCTTTGACAAGATTCCAAGTGCTTTGGAAGGCTTAAAACCTATGCTGCTGTTCCCTGTATGTGGTGTTTTGATTACAGGTGTGATTATGATTGCAGTGAATCCAGCGGCTGGAGCAGTCAATGCTGCGCTGAATCATTTCCTTTCTTCTATGGGCAAAACCAGCTCTATTTTGTTGGGAGCAATTCTTGGCGGCATGATGTCTGTTGATATGGGCGGTCCATTTAACAAAGCAGCTTACGTCTTTGGGACAGCACAGCTTACCGTTTTGAATGCTGGTTCAGCACAGTATGCAATCATGGCAGCGGTCATGGCCGGCGGAATGGTACCGCCTTTGGCGATCGCTTTATGTACGACATTCTTTAAGAATCGATTTACGGAAAGTGAAAGAAAATCTGGAATTGTAAATTATATTATGGGATTATCTTTTAATACAGAAGGGGCCATTCCATTTGCGGCGGGAGATCCGCTTCATATTCTGCCTCCATGTATCATTGGTTCTGCGGCAGCAGGGGCTCTTTCTATGGCATTTGAATGTGGACTGCCTGTGCCGCATGGAGGAATCTTCGTTATCGGAGTTATAACGAATCCTTTGATGTATTTGGTATCTGTTGCAGTCGGAGCCGTAATCGGAATGCTGATCATGTCTGTGATGAAACGTCCGCTAAAAAAGGCATAAAGCACTCACTGCATCTTTTTTAACGATCATTATGAGGAAGTGAGGTATAAAAAATGAATCATCGATTGCCGAAAGTTGCATTTATTTGTGTTCATAATTCATGCCGCAGTCAAATAGCAGAAGCGTTAGGAAAAGCGTTTGCTTCTAATATATTTGAAAGTTATTCGGCCGGTACAGAGACAAAACCACAAATCAATCAAGACGCTGTCCGATGGATGAAAGAGTTATATCAACTTGATATGGAAGCATCACAATATTCAAAATTAATTTCAGATATACCGTCTGTAGATATTGTCATAACGATGGGATGCAATGTGAGTTGTCCGTATCTGCCGTGCCGATATCGAGAAGACTGGGGGTTAAGTGATCCTACCGGGAAAAGTGATGAAGAATTTCAAAAAACAATCAAAGGAATTTATGAGAAAGTGAT
Organism: Candidatus Anaerostipes excrementavium; assembly: GCA_019114985.1. GTDB lineage: Bacteria > Bacillota > Clostridia > Lachnospirales > Lachnospiraceae > Anaerostipes > Anaerostipes excrementavium. The sequence goes on along the minus strand of DXEM01000039.1, from coordinate 27,983 downwards.
GGAATTAGCTAAGAGAATTAAAAAAGGAGAGATCCTATAGAGAACATACTGAAAATCTCTATTTGCTATTTTCACAAAATGGTGTTATACTTGACAAGATTAAGTGAATCAGACAGTTCATTCGTACCATCCTGTCTATAAATAAAACTAGGACCTAAAAAGCGGAGAAGTTCTTCGCTGGAATGCATGAAGATGTTAAGGGTACAGGTACGAGAATCTGTACCCTTTTTATTTCATAGAAGATTCCTGTAAAGAGGGATTCTTTTATATTCGATAAGAAAGGAAAAAAGATGTATCAATTAACGACACATGCTTCTTTTGATTCTGCTCATTTTTTGGCAGGATATCAAGGGAAATGCAGCAATCTTCATGGCCACCGATGGAAGCTGGAAGTGACGGTAAGCAGTGAAAAGCTGGAAGAAGAAGGACAGATCCGTGGAATGGTCGTGGATTTTGGAGAATTGAAAAAAGATGTGAAAGATCTGGCAGATGAATTTGATCATTGCCTGATCATAGAAACAGGGAGTTTAAAAGAAAAAACGATGGAAGCCTTGGCAGAGGAAGATTTCCGTATCATACAGGTAGACTTTCGGCCGACGGCGGAAAACTTTGCAAAATATTTTTATGACAGAATGAAAGAAAAAGAATATCAGGTCTGTCTGGTCAAGGTTTATGAGACGCCGAATAATATGGCAGGGTATGGTGAATAAAGATGGAAGCATTTCAAGTAGCAGAAACATTTGTAAGTATAAATGGAGAAGGGAAAAAAGCAGGAAGATTGGCAATGTTCGTTCGCTTAAAAGGATGTAATCTAAACTGCTCCTACTGTGATACAACATGGGCTAACGAACGGAAAACTCCGTATGAACTTATGACAGCGGCACAGATTGTGGACAGGATCAAGGAATCCGGCGTCCTTCTGGTGACTTTGACCGGAGGGGAACCGCTGCTCGATGAAAATATCGGAGAATTGATCGGAAGTATTTTGATGCTGCCCCAGGTAGAATTAGAGATTGAAACCAATGGAAGCGTCCCAATCCGTATGTTTCGAGAAAGAGATGCCAGATTTACGATGACCATGGATTACAAATTGCCTTCCAGCAATATGGAAGAATCCATGTGTTTAGAAAATATGGAATATCTGAAACCTTGGGACGTTGTGAAGTTTGTAATCGGCAGTGAAGAAGACTTGACAAGAGCGAAAGAGATCATAGATCGTTTTTCTCTGTGCGAACGAGCGATTGTATATTTTAGTCCGGTATTTGGAGCCATTGAGCCAGAGCGAATCGTAGAGTATATGAAAGAAGAACATTTAACAAAAGTAAGATTTCAGATTCAGATCCACAAAGTGGTCTGGGATCCGGATAAAACCGGAGTGTAGGAGGAAATTATGGCAATTGATAAAGAAGCAATCAAAGAACATATCAAAGGCATTTTGATCGCCTTGGGAGATGATCCGGAGCGAGAGGGGCTTAAGGAGACCCCGGATCGTGTTGCAAGGATGTATGAAGAAGTTTTCGAAGGAATGAATTATTCTAATCATGAAATTGCGGAAATGTTTTCAAAAACATTTGAGGATGATTTGGCAGTGAAAGATCACAGAGATATGGTTCTTGTGAAAGATATCGATATGTTCAGCTACTGTGAGCATCATATGGCGTTGATGTATGATATGAAGGTATCCGTTGCGTATCTTCCAAAAGGAAAAGTATTAGGACTTAGCAAGATTGCAAGAATCTGTGATATGGTAGGCAAGCGGCTGCAGCTTCAGGAGAGGATCGGAAGCGATATCGCCGAAATCATCATGGAAGTGGCGCAGTGTGAGGATGTAGCAGTCTATCTGGAAGGGTGTCATAGCTGTATGAGCGCCAGAGGCATCAAGAAAAATAATGCGAAAACGGTAACAACGACCCTTCGGGGGGCATTTGAGACAGATGATATGCTGCGGTGGCATTTTCTGACACAAGCAGCAAAATAAAAGGAGAAAAAGACCATGGGAAAACCTACAAAAGCTGTCGTTGTATTCAGCGGCGGACAAGACAGTACAACATGCCTGTTCTGGGCAAAACAGAAATACAAAGAAGTCATAGCACTTTCTTTTGATTATGGACAAAAACATGTCAAAGAACTGGAGTGTGCAAAACAGATCTGTAAAGAACATGGAATGGAACATCATATTTTAGATATGGCGCTGTTAAATCAGCTGGCGCCAAATTCCCTTACCAGAACGGAAATAGAAGTAGATCATGATGCACCGGAGGAAGGAACGCCGAACTCCTTTGTGGACGGACGAAATATGTTATTTTTGACGTTCGCAGCTGTTTTCGCCAAGCAAAGAGGAATTCACGTATTAGTGACCGGTGTATCCCAAAGTGATTTCAGCGGATATCCGGATTGCCGTCATGTATTTATCTCTTCTTTAGAGACGACGCTTACATTGGCGATGGATTATGAATTTGAAGTGATCACCCCATTGATGTGGATAGACAAGAAAGAAACATGGGCATTGGCGGATCGCTTGGGGGTATTTGATATCATTCGGAATGAGACTTTGACCTGCTATAATGGCGTCATGGGCGATGGATGCGGGGAATGTCCGGCATGTAAGCTGAGGAAAAAAGGACTCGATGCGTTTTTGGAGAGCAAGAAAACGAAATAAATTGAGAAATTGTTAAAAATATATAAAATACCAAAGAATCACTTGATTAATATTGTTAAAAATATATAATAATATTGTAGGCATCAATGGAATGACCAGTCATAATTGAAAACAAAACTGTTAGTTCCGCAGCATAAAGGAGAAGTGATTATGGGAAGATTTACATTACCAAGGGACTTGTATTTTGGAGAAGGTTCTCTGGAAACCTTAAAGACACTGAAAGGAAAGAAAGCAGTCCTCTGTCTGGGCGGAGGTTCCATGAAGAGGTTTGGATTTGTTGACAAGGTAGTAGAGTATTTGAAGGAAGCAGGAATCGAGACAAAACTGATTGAAGGAATTGAGCCAGATCCTTCTGTAGAGACGGTAATGAAAGGTGCCGAGACGATGCGGGAATTCGAACCTGATTTGATCGTTGCGATGGGCGGCGGATCACCGATCGATGCTGCAAAAGCTATGTGGGTATTTTATGAGCATCCGGAAACCACATTTGATGATATCAAAGATCCGTTCACGATTCCGAAATTAAGAAACAAAGCGACATTTATCGCGATTCCGTCTACATCAGGAACTGCAACAGAAGTAACAGCATTCTCTGTTATCACAGATTATGCAGCAGGAATCAAATATCCGTTGGCTGATTTTGAGATCACACCGGATATTGCAATTGTAGATCCGATATTAGCAGAGACAATGCCGCCGACTCTGACAGCGCATACAGGAATGGATGCTTTGACACATGCAATCGAAGCATACGTAGCAGGATTACATTCTCCATTCTCAGATCCACTGGCGCTTCAGGCAATTGAGATGATTTTTGATAACTTAAAAGCTTCTTATGAAGGAGATATGGAAGCAAGAGGAAATATGCATATCGCACAGTGCCTGGCAGGAATGGCATTTTCTAATGCACTGCTTGGAATCGTACATTCTCTGGCACACAAGACAGGAGCCGTATTTGAGACAGGACATATTCCTCATGGATGTGCCAACGCGATTTATCTGCCATATGTAATTCAGTTCAATGCAAAGGTATGTGAAGACCGCTTTGCAATGATCGCAAGGAAATTAGGACTCCCTGGTGTGACAGACAAAGCTCTGACTTTATCTCTGATCGAAGCAGTAAGAAAACTTCGTGCAAGCTTGGATATTGTTTCTAACCTGAAAGACTTTGGAGTAAAAGAGGATGAATTCCTTGAGAAGAAACATATGATCGCAGAGCGTGCTGTGGGAGATGCATGTACAGGATCCAATCCGAGAGAAACATCCGTAGAAGATATGGAAAAAGTATTAGAATGCATCTACTATGGAAAAGATGTAACATTCTAGAACATACATAAAAGGAAAAAACAATTGGGGACATATCAGAAGATATGTCCTCTTTTTGAGTTTAGATGAAATTACAGAACTAAAGATAGAGAAGCTTTTGAAGAAATAAATATACTCGATAAGCACCAATTTTAAAAATTTGAGGCATTATCAAATCCTCCTTCCTGAGAAAACTCAATAATGAGATGTGCAGTAGACTCAATGATTTCTTTGAATTTCTCAATTTCTTCATTGGTGTATCCATATATATTTTCCCATTTGTAATTAGGGAGAAAACATGTTGCATGATGAAAGCCGTCTTTTTCATCAGGAGTTTCAATATAAACTTTTACTGTACCGTCAGGTAACATTTCAGAGTGTGTAATTTCGGTGTCATCGTTTAGTGTCATAAATGGGTACATCATATTTATCACTCCTTATCTTTGATTTTTATATTTGTTAAAATTAATTATATCAAAATATGATGATTTCAGGTAGCTTTTTGTGCTTTTTGCAAAAGAGATGTGCCGGATCATTGTATTGTAGGCGGGGGTTTGGCAAAAATTATAAAAGAAATTGAGAACGATTTAATCCATTAGTTACCTTTTTGTAACTGTGCCACAAAAAAGTGCTTACTTTACATCGCTTCTCCGGGGAAGTATGATGTTCTTATAAACGGAGGTAATGAAAATGAATCAACAAGAACGTCTGGATTATTTGATCAATTATCTTTTGAAAGAACAAGAAGAATACCGATCTTTTTTTGTACCGGAGAATATAGAAGATAAGAAAAAGATGCTGCGCTCCCTGATGAATGTGCGTCCGCCGAGTCCTATAAGTCTTGAATTTCTGAAAGTACAGGACGAGTATTTGCAGCAGGAATTGGCTTCTTATGAAGTGGCAAAGCTAGAACAGTTAAAACCAGTCAAAGAACATATCTATTTATGGCAGGGTGACATCACAAAATTACAGGTCGATGGGATTGTGAATGCGGCTAACAGTGCATTGCTGGGATGCTTTGTTCCGTGCCATGGCTGTATTGATAATGCGATTCCCCACTCAATCACACAGGGGTTTACCTGGTCAAGCAAGACAGAATGTTGTTGCATTTAGAATTTCCGTGGGTTTCGATTGCTCCTGATGCTTCTCCGAGGGAGCAGCTTCGATATTACCGAGAGTACCGGGGGCTTTTGCGGCGGGAGCTGGGAGATATGTCAGGAATGTCAGAGACAACTATTTTGAACTATGAACTTGGCTATATGCCTATTGCCTATGACAAGGCAAAGAGATTGGCGAAGGCATTGGAGATTGATGAAAGACTTCTCTTTGACGAATATTGCCGGTTCCTGGATTATCCGTTTCAGCTTCGCTGCAAGGAACTTCGTTCAGAATTAGGAATGACGCAGTTTGAAATTGCGGATAAAGCAGGAATAGCCCGTGGAACGTATGGCACATGGGAATGTACTGCGGTCAGACCCGGTCGCGAGCCGTTTCAAAGATTTGCTGCTTTCATTACTTCTCAAGGAAAAGAGGTGGTGTAGTTTGAACCAGATAGAAGAATTGTCCAGGCAGCTCGCCAGCTCCGATGCGATTGTGATCGGAGCCGGAGCTGGCCTATCCACATCGGCGGGTTTTACCTATACCGGGGAGCGATTTGAACAATATTTCTCGGATTTCATTGTTAAGTATCATTTTACTGATATGTACTCCGGCGGTTTCTATCCTTTTGCTACGCTGGAGGAACATTGGGCCTATTGGAGCCGGTACATTTTCTGCAATCGTTATATGGATGCTCCGAAACCAGTTTATCAGGATTTGCTGTCATTAGTGCAGGATAAAGATTATTTTGTGCTGACGACCAATGTGGATCACCAATTTCAGAAAGCTGGATTTGATAAGCGCCGCTTATTCTACACACAAGGGGATTACGGTCTTTGGCAGTGTATGGAGCCATGCCATCAAAAGACGTATGATAACGAAGAAGCAGTCCGGCAGATGGTTGCGGAGCAGCGACAGATGAAGATACCCACAGAATTGGTTCCCCATTGTCCTGTTTGCGGCAAACCTATGACCATGAATTTGCGGAGTGACAATACCTTTGTCGAGGATGAAGGCTGGCACCGGGCTGCCGAGCATTACGCCGATTTTTTGCGTCATCACGATGGACAGAATGTGTTGTATTTGGAGCTTGGTGTGGGGGCCAATACTCCGGTCATTATTAAGTATCCTTTCTGGAAAATGACCGAAGCAAATCGTAACGCCACCTATGCCTGTATCAACTTCGGAGAGGCATTTGCACCGCCAGAGATCAGAAACCGTTCCATCTGCATCAACGCTGACATTGGTAATGTGCTTTCACGGATAAAGGAGGTGATGGCATGACGCAGGAGGAAAGAAGAATATATCTCATAAAGGAATTACAGTGCGAAATGCCGCAGTATGCGGACCTTGCTATTCCTGACAATGAGGAAGAACAATGGCGGCTTTTACGTTCTTTATTTAATGTTCGCCCTCCTTACACGGCTTCTAAGGAGTTTTTGAAAATTCAGGACGAATATCTGTCAGAGCTGATTCGGCAAAGAGGAATTGTAGAAGCCAGTGCCTTACTGAGAGTAAAATGCAATCCGAAAATATCGCTCTGGCAGGGCGATATTACAACACTGCGTTGTGATGCGATTGTAAATGCGGCGAACAGCGCCCTATTGGGGTGCTGGCAACCTTGCCATTCCTGCATCGACAACATTGTTCACTCACTTTCTGGTGTCGAGCTTCGGATCAAGTGTAACGAGATTATGCAGGCGCAAGGACATGAGGAAGAAACGGGAACAGCTAAAATTACTCCCGCATATAACCTCCCGTGTAAATATGTGCTGCATACGGTGGGGCCAATTATTTCAGGGCCGCTTCGTAAAAGTGACTGTAAGCTCCTGAAAAGCTGCTATCAATCCTGCTTGGAGCTTGCCGCTGCGAATAGGGTTCAGTCTATTGCTTTTTGCTGTATTTCAACTGGCGTTTTTCATTTTCCACAGGAGCAGGCGGCTGAAATCGCAATCAAAACAGTAAAAAGTTTTCTTGAGACAGATAACACCATTCAACAAGTAATTTTCAACGTCTTTACGGATAAAGATTTAGCAATTTACCAAAAATTGCTCGACAACTAAATATAGTGGGTTTTTTAAGCCCATGGAGACACGGACATTAGCATTTAGCTAGTGTCTGTTTTTTTATTCCAAAAACCAGGTGCATGGGAGGTTCCTTTCGGGGCCTCCTTTTTGCATCTCCACGGAGGTGAGAAATCTTGAGCGATAAGCCTGCGTCACCTGCCAGGGGACGCAAGAAAGTTGCCCCGCCGGTTCAGCAGCCGCCCCAGGAAGAAGTGGTTTACCGGCTGCCGCTGACAGACCTGCATCCCTTTCCAGACCATCCGTTTCAGGTGCGGGATGATGAAGAAATGCAGGAAACGATTAAGAGCGTCAAAGAGTATGGCGTGATTGTTCCTGTCATCGTCCGCCCCCGCAAGGAAGGCGGCTATGAGATTGTAGCCGGACACCGGCGCAAGCACGCCTGCGAACAGGCTGGTCTGGATACGATGCCCGTCATAATCCGTAACCTGGACCGGGATGCGGCCACCATCCTTATGGTGGACAGCAACCTTCAGCGCGAAAACATCCTGCCAAGCGAGAGGGCCAAGGCATACAAGATGAAATTAGAGGCCATCAAACGGCAGGGGGAGCGGACGGATTTAACTTCGCCGAAAATTTCGGCGAAGTTGCGAAGCGATGATGAGATCGGCCAAAAGATGGGTGTGAGCGGCGATACGGTCCGCAATTACATCTCCCTGACGAACCTGGTCCCGGAGCTGATGCAGATGGTGGATGAGAAAAAGATCGCCCTGTCACCGGCTTATCAGCTTTCGGCCCTCAAACCGGAGGAACAGCAGATGCTCGTCACCACGATGGACTATGAGCAGGCCACCCCATCGCTCTCCCAGGCCCAGCGGATGAAGAAATTCAGCCAGGCCGGGCGGCTCAACGAGGACAGTATGCTGGCGATCATGTCCGAGGAAAAGAAACCGGAGAAGTTCAGCCTGACCTTTGACGGGGACCGCATACGCAAGTATTTCCCCAAATCCTATACGCCCCTGCAGATGGAGAACACCATCATCAAGCTGCTGGAGGCATGGCAGAAAAAACGCCAGCGCAGCCAGGAGCGGTAAAACCAAATACAAGCAACCTGCCGGACAGCTTTTGCCCGGCTTTTTCATTTTCAACAAGGAGGTTTTCATGTACATCAACACATTCAAATACACACCGGCAGATGTGGACTGCAAACTTTGTACCGAGTATGTCAAGAAATTTGGCTGCACCGCCTGCGGCTGCCCCTGGATCGCCGAGCGTATCGAGGCGGGCGTTGTGGGCTATGCCGAAGTGGTCCGGCAGATGTTTTCCCAGGACAGACGCCTGATGGCCCGCCTGGAACCGCTGATCCGGGATTTCCCCGGTATGCTCTGGCAGGATGACCGCCACCGGCAGCGCATGGAGGGTGTGAAAATCCATCTGGGACACAGCAAGCGCCGGGACACGCCCGCTTTTTATACGGTCATGTTCCTGTTCACCTCCGGCGAGGACATTTACCGCCGCGCCGGGAACTGTCTTTGCAAGCGCGGCGCGGAGTTTGACTATGCCCGGCTCCATGAGATTTCGCCCCATGACTATACGCTCTATATTGCCGCGCGGGGCATTTACACCAACGCAAGCGGCGTGACGGCGCGGGACCTGGCAGATGCCGAGGTAGTGGATAAAGGGGCGCTGCGCATGATCGTGAACGCCCTCCTGATCGCCCGGTATGGCTGTGCGGTCCTGGATATTCACGAAAGGGGGCGCAAGGCATGAAACCTCTGCATCTCCCACTGGAAGGCCATGACCTGCTGGCTGTGGAACGATTCCAGGACGATACCGGACACATGGCGGAATTTCTCATTCTGACAACCCGCTGCCCCCTGGGACGCAGGGGCCAGTACAAGCGGCTGTTTCTGACCGAGGAGGAATATTCCCGGATGCGCGCACTGGAACGCTAGGGCCAGCTTCAGATCCGCCGACACGCTGCAATCATCGAGGGGCATATCCTGCCCGACAAACCCAAAAAGCGCCGCCGCTGACGGCAGGCGTACCCATAGGAGGATTTTAGTATGGACGCTTATGAAGCATTGAAAGAAACATTTGACGAGCTGTTCCAGCAGGCTGCCGAGGAAGGCTGCTTCACCGAGGACGAGGCTAATGACCTGGCGGAAAGCCTGGATATTTACAGCTTGCTGCAGGTGATCCGCCACAATGCCACAACGGTTTATTCCTACATCACCCAGGGCAGGCAGGAACGGTCCTTCAACTACCGTGGCGAGGACCTGTTCCGGCAGAAGGCTACCCTGCTGTATGAGGAAACCGACCAGGTGACGATGGAGATCGTGGTGGCCTCCCGCACGATGGAGCTGTGGCTTTTGGAGGATATGTCCCTGGCTGTGGTGGCCTGCGTGAGCGTGGACTACGATCACGGCGGCTACATCACGCAGTACCGCACCATCAAGGACACGCCGGTTCTGGACAGCGAGCTGTGCCTGGACCTTAGCGAGCTGGTGGAGGACTTAAACGGGATGTGCGGCCCTGTGTTTGAGCATACCCAGCCGGTCTACGAACCGTAACCTATGAGGCTGCTGGCCCCAGAGCCGGGCCGCCCTTTCAGAATGGGAGTGATGAATATGGCAGTTTTTCGCGTAGAGCGCACACGGGATTACACCGTGATGAGCAACTACCACCTGAAAGATACCGGCCTGACCCTGAAAGCCAAGGGGCTTCTCTCCATGATGCTCTCCCTGCCGGATGAGTGGAATTACACCACACGGGGCCTGGCCTCCATCTGCAAGGAAAGCGTGGAGACGATTGGCAAAACCCTCCGGGAGCTGGAAAGCGCGGGATATTTGACCCGCAGATAGCTTCGGGGCAAGAATGGCCGGATCACCGATACCGAGTACACCATCTTTGAAAAGCCGGTCAGACCCCAGCCGGATGCAGCCTTACCAGATACGGCTCCACCATGTACGGAAAACCCGGATATGGTAAATCCAGATATGGAAACACCAGATATGGCAGTACCATATACGGAAAACCCGCCGCAATTAAATACTAAGAAATCAAATATCCAAAAATCAAATACGGATGGATCAAATATTCATTCATTCTTTCCTTCTGCGCCTGCGGCGGTGAAGGACGGACAGACGGAAGTGATGGAGAAACGGGAAGAAATCAAAGAGCAGATTGAGTACGGGATTATCTGCACTTCTACAAACCGGGAACAGATTGACGAGTTTGTGGAGATCATGTTGGAAGTGGTGATGACCAAAAGCCCCACCATCAAGATCGGGCGGGATGCGGAGTATCCCACCGCTTTTGTTCAACAGCGGTTTGAGAAGATCACCTGTTCCCACATCGAAAAGGTGCTGGACGGCATCCGGGAGAACACCACCCGTGTCTGGAATACCAAGGCATACCTGCTGGCGGCCTTGTTCAACGCGCCGTCCTCACTGGATAACCATTACACGATGCTGGTCAATCACGACCTTTACGGAGGCGGCTCATAAGGGCCGCCTGTTTCTATCCCCGGAAACGGGAGAAAGGAGTTTTGTATGAAACGCCCGCTTGCGTACATTACCGCCCATTGGGGCGACAACGAGTTTGAGAACACCGAAAATGCCGCGAAATACTGCCGCCTGGTCTATGAGGCTGGATTTTCCCCATCTGCCCGCTTTTGTTCCTGCCGCTGTTTTTGAAGGACGGTATCCCCTAGGAGCATAAGGACGGCATCGACATGGCCCGCGATTACCTGCGCCGCGCCTCGGTGCTGGTGGTCTGCGGCGGAGAGGTGGACGAGGCCATGAAAAATGACATCGCCGTAGCCGAGCGCCTGCGGATCACCGCCACCACCCTGGACGGCATCCTGACCGTCAAAGGCCAGGGCCGTGAAGATAGCGGCGGAAAGGGAGCCTGACCCATGCGGGGGAAATACCTGCTCCGCCGTCTGGTGGTCCCGCCTTAGACGGGGCCGCCGCTTTCATCCTGACAGAAGGGAGTGATTTTGATGCAGGAAGAAGTGGAAAACAGGACATTGACACTGACTGTCAATGCCACCAAGTTCACCGGGCGGGTGCTGAAAGCAGCCATTTCCAAGTACCTGGCCCACCGGAAGAATAAAAAGCTGCAAAAGAGCCGGGACCGCCCGGATGAGGTCAAATCTTACGGCAGGGTCAGCAAAGAAGAACTGGAAAAGCAGTTCGGGGACATGAAGCAGATTGATTTATCGGACAAAGGGCTGGCCAGTTTTGACCGGGTGGCCCGCGAATACAAGGTTCAGTATGCGGTATATAAAACCGCCAAGGGCCAGTACCAGATTTTTTTCAAGGCCCCCAATGAGGCGAGTATGAATGCCGCCTTCCAGAAGTATTCCAGGAACCGGCTCAAAAAGGAACAGCGCCGGGAGTCGGTGCTGGGTAAGCTGCGGAAGTTCAAGGAGCTGGTGAAAGCTCCTGCCCTGAACCGTGAGAAACGGAGGGAAAAGGAACGATGAGACAGCTCGATTTGAAAAAACTTCTGCTCCCCAACCTCCCCTATCTGCTGATCGGCTTATATGCCACCAAGCTGGGCGAGGCATGGCGGCTGGCTCCCGGCGCGGATGCTTCGGCCAAGCTCCTGGGGCTGATGGACGGCTTTGCCGCTGCCTTTCAATCGGCGCTGCCCAGCTTTCACCCGGTTGATCTGCTGGTGGGCCTTTGCTGTGGGGCCGCCCTGCGTCTGGCGGTTTATGTGAAAGGCAAGAACGCCAAGAAATACCGGAAAAATGTGGAGTACGGCTCGGCCCGCTGGGGAACGGCGGAGGACATCAAGTCCTTTATGGACCCTATGTTTGAAAATAACATCATCCTCACCCAGACGGAACGGCTGACCATGAACAGCCGCCCCAAGGACCCCAGGACAGCCAGGAATAAAAATGTGCTGATTATCGGTGGCTCTGGCAGCGGCAAGACACGCTTCTGGTTGAAACCCAACCTGATGCAGTGTACTTCCAAGACCTATCCGACCTCATTCGTAGTGACCGACCCCAAGGGCAGCGTCCTCATCGAGTGCGGAAAAATGCTGCAAAGGTTCGGCTACCGCATCCGGTTCCTGAACACCATCAACATGAAAAAATCCATGCACTACAATCCTTTCGCCTATCTGCACTCGGAGAAAGACATCCTGAAGCTGGTGACAACGCTGATCGCGAACACCAAGGGCGAAGGGAAAGGCGGGGATGATTTCTGGGTGAAAGCCGAGACGCTGCTGTTTACGGCGCTGATCGGCTACATCCACTATGAGGCCCCGGTGGAGGAACAGAACTTCTCCACCCTGCTGGAAATGATTAACGCGATGGAGGTCCGGGAGGATGACGAGGAGTTTGAGAACCCTGTGGATTTGATGTTCAAGGAGCTGGAAAGCCGCCAGCCCGGACACTTTGCGGTGCGCCAGTATAAGAAATACAAGCTCGCCGCAGGTGATATATGCTCTAAGTGACTTCTTAATCAAGGCTTCTGTCATGGTTAGTGAAGGGAACACTTAGAGCATTTTCATTTCAGGAGGTACAGCCATGAGAAACGAAAAAATCACCCCTCTGTATGAGCGTTTGAGCCGCGATGATGAATTGCAGGGCGAGAGCAACAGCATATCCAACCAAAAGCAGATGTTGGAGGAATACGCCCGCCGGAACGGACTGCCGAACCCCACCCACTTCACGGATGACGGCATTTCCGGAACCCGCTTTGACCGGCCCGGGTTTCTGGCGATGATGGAGGAAGTCGAGGCTGGACGGGTGGAGGCCATCGTCATTAAGGACATGAGCCGGTTGGGACGCGACTATCTGAAAGTCGGTCAGGTCATGGAAATTTTGCGGCAGAAAGGCGTCCGGCTGATCGCCATCAATGACGGTGTAGACAGCCTGAACGGGGACGATGATTTTACTCCGTTCCGTAACATTATGAATGAGTTTTATGCGCGCGACACCAGCCGAAAAATCCGCTCCGTATTCAAGACCAAAGGCATGAGCGGCAAGCACCTGACCGGCACCGTCATTTACGGCTACCTGTGGGATGAGAAACGGGAGCATTGGCTTGTGGATGACGAGGCCGCCGAGGTAGTCCGCCGTATCTTTGCCCTGACGATGGAAGGCTACGGCCCTTACCAGATTGCCAAGCTGCTGTCCGAGGCAAAGGTGGAAATCCCCGCCGTTCATCTCTCCCGTTTCAATGAGGGTGTGAACCGGTCAAAGCCAGTCAAAGACCCGTATGGATGGGGTTCATCTACTATCGTGAACATTGTGAAAAAGCGGGAATACTTAGGCCACACCATCAATTTCAAGACCCGAAAACACTTCAAGGACAAGAAAAGCCACTATGTCGATGAAACCGAATGGACGATTTTTGAGAATACCCATGAGGCAATCATCGACCAGGAAACCTTTGACAATGTGCAGCGCATCCGGGGCAACGCCAGACGCTACCCGGACGGCTTTGGCGAGGCCCATCCCCTGACCGGCCTGATGTATTGCGCCGACTGCGGGGGCAAGATGTACGTCCACCGCACCTATAACGGCAAGCGTATTCCACAGTACACCTGCGGCCAGTATGGGAAATACCCCATTGGTTCCCGCTGCTCCACACAGCACCGCATCAAAGCCGAGGCCGTCTTGACCCTGATTGCCGATATGCTCCGGGCTATCGCGGAGTATTCACGGAATGACCGGGCCGAATTTATCCGCACCGTTCAGGAGACACAGGCCGCACAGCAGACCGCCGATATTTCCAAAAAGCGCAAGCGGCTGGCCGTCGCCCAAAAGCGGGCCGGGGAACTGGAAAAGCTGATTTGCAAAATCTATGAGGACAACGCCCTCGGCAAGCTGCCGGATGCCCGGTATGCGGCCCTTGATGCCCAGTATGCCAAAGAGCAGGATGCCCTGAATGATGAAATCGCGGAACTGGAAAAGGCCGTCACCGGCTACGAGCAGAGCCGGAAATCTGCGGAGCGGTTCATTGCCCTGATTGATAAGTATGAGAACTTCGACACCCTGACGAACACCATGCTCAACGAGTTTGTCGAGAAAATCCTTGTCCACGAGCGCGCCCGGAAAGGCAGTCAGGATACCACGCAGGAGGTTGAGATTTATTTCAACTTTGTGGGCCGGTACATCCCGCCCGCCATGCAGCCGGTTCCCCTCACGCCGGAGGAACAGGAAGAACTGCGGAAGAAGGAGGAACGCAAAGACAGACTTCATCGGAACTATCTGCGGCGCAAGGCAAACGGCAAGCAGAAGGAATGGGAAGAACGCTACAACGCCAAGCGCAAGGCGCGGATAGAGGCGGAAAAGGCTGCTATCCGCGCCGAGGATATGGCAAAAGGTATTGCCAGTTGCCCCACAAGGAGCCACAGCGAGCCGAGTTACCGGCCAATGCCGCAATGTAACCATCACAGTGCAAAGGAGAATCAATATGAGCGAATTGACTTATACCCGTTGCGGGGATTACTACATCCCCGATCTGAAACTGTCCGAGCAGCCGGAAGCCCCCATCGGCAAGTATGGCCGTATGCGGCAACGCTACCTGAAAGAACACCGGCCCAGTCTTTACAGCAGCTTGATTTTGAGCGAAAAGCTGTACTCGCACCTGTTGGAGATCGACCGGGCGGCGCGGGAGCGCATGGACACCATGCTGCCCCGCATGATGGAGGCGGCAGGCGTGACCGAGGACTTGAAGGCCCGCGACCCTATGCGGTGGGTGGGGCTGATGAATACGCTGAAAGCACAGGCGGAGGAAATGATACTGTCAGAACTGATTTTCAATTAAGTTTACGGATAGAGGCTGCTTATGCGGCCTCTGTTCGTTTTTATAACACTTTCGACACATTTTCTGCCTTGTATTCCTTGAGACAAAGAAATATAATAAACTGTGTTAGCTGGTATAGATAGGGCTATGAGACTTTGAAAGAGGCAACAACAAATTTGTAGCCTAAGGATAGATACATGGGAGGTTAAACCCACATGATAAAACAAATTAAATATTTTCAAGCAGTGGTTCGATGTAATAGTTTTACCGAGGCAGCGGAGGAATGCTTTATTTCACAATCAGCAATATCACAGCAGATTCAAGCATTGGAGAATGAATTAGGGGTGAAACTCCTGAACCGAGAAAACCGAAAAATTTCTTTGACACCGGCTGGTGAGCATTTCTATCGAAAAAGTCTTGTACTAATTGCAGACTTTGAAAGGATGTGCAATGAGACAGTTCGTATCGCAAAGAGAGATCAGGCGGAACTGCGCATTGGTTATCTAAAGTGTTACAGTGGGCAGGAATTTCGCTTGGCTGTCGCAGAGTTTTCGGAGAAATATCCAGACGTTTCCATACAAATCATAAACGGAAACCATGAAGATTTATACGCTGCCTTGCGCAGTGGCGGCGTCGATTTAATACTCAGCGACCAACGAAGGGCTTTTTCAGATGAATATGTTAATTTTATTCTGGCAACAAGCGAGTGCTACATTGAGATTGCTGCAAGAAATCCAATTACTGCGCTCCAAAATGTTGAAACAGAAGATTTGAAAAATATCCCTTGTATCTTGGTGGCATCTTCAGGACAGCAGGAAACAGAACGCACTTTCTACAAAGAAATTGTTGGGATACAAGGAGATTTTCTATTTGCAGACAATTTGGAGGAGGCCCGTCTCTTAGTAACAAGCGGAAAGGGATTTATGCCAGTAGAAGGCGGTAAAAATGAACCGGGATTTGCCCCGGCGCTTGGCCGTGTGCTTTTAACTCGAAAGGGAAATCCTATCAAACGTACTTATTGTGCGTTTTGGAAAGCAGATAATTCCGGCTACTATGTCGAGGATTTCGCAGATATGCTAAAATCTAAATTCTTTCTGGAAAATGAATAGTGCAAATCATTTAGAGCAAACAGACCGTAACTGTTAAGCGCAGAAACGGTCTGTTTTTTCATAAGTTTTTCTGATGGTCTTGCCCGCACATACAAATTGCTCTTTCCTACGGAAACCTCTAAAATATAGACATATAGAAAAAAGAAAGGGGCGAATGGCTGTGAAAGTATTAGCGATCAGTGCCAGTCCGCGCAAGGACGGGAACTCAGATGTTTTGTGCGAACAGTTTTTGAAAGGGGCATCCGAGGT
The DNA here is from genome assembly GCA_019114985.1 of Candidatus Anaerostipes excrementavium. Lineage (GTDB taxonomy): Bacteria > Bacillota > Clostridia > Lachnospirales > Lachnospiraceae > Anaerostipes > Anaerostipes excrementavium. Next base: position 11,764 of record DXEM01000039.1, on the reverse strand, counting down.
TGGAAATGAGGTGGAAAAAATCAGCCTCAGGCAAATGAACATCACTCCTTGCATTGCCTGTTATGGATGTTCAAAGTCACACAAGTGTGTGAAAGAAGATGATATGCACAATATCCTTCAGAAGTTGATTGGCGCAGATGTAATCGTTTTGGCAACACCGGTGTACTTTTACTCGATGGACGCACAGATGAAAACCATGATTGACCGTTGTTTGCCGAGGTATCAGGAAATCCGGGATAAAGATTTTTACTACATTGTTACGGCTGCCGAACCGCAGCACTCAGCGGCGGATGAAACGATCTCCGGACTGCGAGGCTATTTACGATGCCTGCCCGGTGCAACAAAAAAAGGGATTATCTATGGAACCGGAACATGGGATAAGGGGGATGTGTACCGGCATCCATCTTTTGAGAAAGCCTATGAAATGGGCAAAACAGTAGGAGTATGACAATTTACTTTGAGATGACAAAAAGGTTTTTGGAATACGAGGAGGATTTTCAAATGAAAGATGTAATGATTTTGACAGGTGCCGGTCAGATCGGCATGGCGATTGCCCGTAGAATGGGTTATGGAAGGAAGATTGTTATCGGCGATAAGAAAATGGAAAATGCGGAGGCAATCTCTAACACGATGAATGAGGCTGGCTTTGATACTGTGCCGGTGGAAATGGATTTATCTTCCCGTGAATCCATTATGAAGCTGATTGAAAAAGCGCAAGGTTTTGGTGAAGTCTCTATGCTGGTCAATGCCGCGGGCGTTTCTCCCAGTCAGGCTTCGATTGAGGCAATCTTGAAGGTAGACCTGTATGGAACCGCTGTTTTGCTGGAGGAAGTCGGGAAGATTATCAAAAAAGGCGGTGTTGGAGTTACTATTTCCAGTCAGTCTGGGTGGAGAATGCCCGCTTTAACTGCTGAGGAGGACGAACTGCTGGCCACTACGCCAACAGAAGAATTGCTTAAACTTCCCCTATTACAGCCAGAAAACATTAAAGATACTTTGCACGCCTATCAGATGGCAAAACGCTGTAATGAAAAACGAGTGATGGCAGAGGCTGTCAAGTGGGGACAAAGAGGCGCACGTCTCAATGACATCGCTCCGGGAATTGTTGTGACCCCTCTGGCGATTGACGAGTTCAACGGCCCTCGCGGTGATTTTTATAAAAATATGTTTGCAAACTGTCCTGCCGGGCGTCCGGGAACCGCAGATGAAATTGCAAATGTTGCGGAACTTCTGATGAGCGATAAGGCCGCGTTTATTACTGGCTCAACTTTCTTAATTGACGGCGGTGCAACGGCCAGCTATTTCTATGGGCCTCTTGCACCTAAAAAGTAGTCTCCATAAGAGGGAGGAAAAGTGAAAAAAGTTCTATCATTGCTAATAAACATTTCTCTGCTTTTTTCTTTGACAGCCTGCGGAAACAACGCAACCGCTGATATGATAGAAAACACCACTCTGTCATCCAACGTAGTTTCGGAAAAAGATTTAGGGTCGCAAGGAATGGAGCAAAGTGAGCGCCAGCAGCAGACGGAGGATTCCGACATGAACAATACAACAATTTTAGTGGCGTATTTCTCCCGTACAGGCGAGAACTACAATGTCGGCAATATTGAAAAAGGCAATACCCATATTGTGGCTGATATGATTGCCGAGCAGACGGGTGGAGACACGTTTGAAATCAGTACAGTGACACCTTATCCTGACAACTATGATGAATGTACCGATATTGCAAGGCAGGAGCAAAATGAAAATGCACGCCCTGAATTAGCTGCTTTTGTAGAAAACATGGGAAACTACGATACCATTTTTCTCGGTTATCCAATTTGGTGGAGCGATGTGCCCATGGCAGTCTACACATTTCTTGAAAGTTATGATTTCTCGGAAAAAACCATTATTCCTTTCTGTACTCACGAAGGCAGCGGACTTGCATCAACGGAAAGCAGTATTGCAGCAGTTTGCCCAGATTCAAAGATTATGGGCGGCCTTTCTATTAGAGGTTCTGTGGCTCAAAAATCTCAAGACGAGGCTCAAGCCGCAGTAACCGATTGGCTTGAACAAGTTGGTTTTGGCGAACAGAAATAAATGATTATGCCGGACGACGGCAAAAGAAAAAAAGCCGTCGTTCAGCAGCCCATACCCATGCCCTGATTTCATCACGGCGGCTTTGAAGTACACTCAAGGCCGCCGTTCCTTTATGCCCTCACAAAAGAAGTGACGCCTACACGCTGACACGGCGGCTTTAGGAGGGAGCCGCCCATGAAACACTCTGACCGCCGACAAATTCAGACCATATTTGCGCCGCCGCCAAAAAAAGCGCGGCCACCAAGCATGCCCCGTCTAACTGCCGGTGCGAAAATTGTCAGAATGTAACCGAATACCGTACTTTTTGCGCTCGAATAGCTTTCTGCTGTCCGGGCGTTTTTCAATGCTATCCCCGGTGCCGTTCCCCGCCGCCCCGTTCAGATTTTCCCGAAAAAATCTGAACGGAGGAAAGGCAGATGGAAGTCACCATCCATTACAACGGACAAGCTGTGACCGTAGAAGTCACGCTGGAAGTCTATGAATATCTTGACCGGGCCGACCACAAGACCGAGAACCTGTCCCATGAACAGCGGCGGCATTGGGATGGCCGGGAGTTTGACGAATACATAGTTGCCACCGAGGGCATCGGCATTTACGGCGAGACACCGGAGGAATACCTTTGCCGCAGGGAAACGCTGGATGAACTCATGGCCGTCCTGGACACTTGCACTGAGGCCCAGCGCCGCCGGTTCCTGCTCTACGCGCTGGACGGATTGAGTTTTTCGGAGATCGCCGCCCTTTACGGCTGCTCCAAGTATTCCGTCCGGGACTCCATTGTGGCGGTCAGAAAAATTTTCAAAGATTTTTTTGAAAACCACCCCCACGAATGACCCCTTTTCAGGCTACCAAGTGAAAGGGATTTATCCCTTATCCCACGGAGAGGCGGACAGCGGACAAGCTGCCCGCCTTTCCCCATTTCAGGAGGTAAGCCTATGAAAATCATCAATCTGCGGTGGATGTATCCCCACTACCGGCATGACGAGTTTGTGGAGGTCAGCGATGAAGTCTGGGAGGCCATGCGGCAGGCCGAGCGCGAGATGTACAATTATGACCGCCGGAAGGTCTACCACCGCGCCTACTACTCTCTGGACGCATATAGCTGGACGGAGAACTACGCGCTGGAACATGGCAGATCGCCGGAGGAAATCGTGATGGAACAGGAGGAACGGGCCGCCCGGTTCCGTCTTGTTTCCGCTTTGCCGGAGGCGCTGGCCCGCGCCACCCCCACACAGGGCCGCCGCATTGTGGCTTATTACATCGCCGGTATCAACCAGCCGGAAATCTCCCGGCGGGAGGGCGTACACAGCAGCAAGGTCAGCGTTGCCATCCGGCGGGGCCTGCGGAATATGCGCCGCTACTATGACGCGCTCCCAATCGAGTGAGGGCGCGCCTATGCAGACCATCAACCTGAAACAGTATTACCCTTTTTGCAAGGAGGACACCTTTGTGGAGGTGTCGGATGAAGTCGTTGAAACCTTCCTGCTGTTCAAGCGGGCCGAGGCCGCAAGGGAGCGCAAGATGTACCGCTACAAGGCCCACTACTCCCTTGATTACGGCAACGGGATTGAGAATGACGCCATCGGCTGGGCGCAGCCATCGGCGGAGGAAATCGTGCTGGAACAGACCGAGCAGGAAGAAATGATGCGGCGGCTCTATGAGGCCATCTCCCACCTGACGCCCAAGCAGACCCGCCGCCTTCATGCACGCTATGTGCTGGGCATGAAAATCAAAGACATTGCCGCGATGGAGGGTGTCCACCCGTCGCGGATCGGCCACTCCATTCAGGGGGCCATCCAAAGCCTGCGCCGGTATTTTGAGCGCCGGAAATGGACAGGCAGCCTATGAAAACCATCAACCTGAAAAAGCATTACTACCCGATTGTCAAAAAGGACACCTTTGTAGAAGTGCCGGACGAGGTGGCGGAGGCCATTCTGGAAGAAAGCCGCGCCGAGAACGCCAATGGCGCCAAGCAGCATTACCACTGTTATTCTCTGGACGCTTCACCCGGTATAGAGAACCATTCCCCGGAACAGGCCCTCTCCCCGGAGGATATTTTGATGGAGGAAGAAACGGAACGGGAACAGGAGGCCGCCCGCGCCCTGATGCTGGAACGGCTCCGGGAGGCCCTTGCCACCTTAACGCCCCGGCAGGCAAGCTGCCTGTACGCCCGGTTCTGGGAGGGCAAGCCGTTCAAAGAGATTGCCGAGGCTGAGGGCTTCTCTACATCAGCGGCCACCGTTACGGTTCGCAACGCCCTTATCAAGCTACGAAAATATTTCATCAAGCGCGGCTGGATGGAGCCGCCAAAGGAGGACGCGATATGCACCAAGACAACACCGCCCAAGCGGAACAGAAAAAGGATGAGCGCGAAAAAGTCCTGAAAGAAATCCGGCAGCTTGAAAACCGCCAGAAGATTTTGCAGAACAAGCAGCGCAACGAGGAACGCAAGGCCCGCACCCGCCGCCTGATCGAGCGCGGGGCCATTTTGGAGGGCGTTTTCCCGCTGGCCCCCGTCTTATCTGGCGAGGAAGTCAAGACGTTCCTTGTGGCCCTCTCCCGCCTGCCGGGAGCCGAAAAACTGGCCGCAGAACTGCCGAAGTCCGGGGACAAGCTGTAAGTCCCTTGCTTGCAAGGGCGCACTTATGCACCGTTGCCGGTGCTGTGCGCGCGTCGTCGCAAAGTCCGCTTGTCTCCGTTTCCGCCTTGCGGCGAAAACTGCGCCCGCTCCCTTGCTCCTCCTTTCCCCACGAAAACCGCTCCGCTGGGTTTTCGCGGGGACCCCATGAGAGGGCTGTTGCGCTCTCCGAGCGCGATGGGGAGCTACACTCCCCAAACCCCTTGTGCGCCACAGGTTACGGAACTCCCGCAAGCGACTGTCCCGTCCCCTGCGGCCTGATTTATCCCACCCGAAAGGAGGCGTCACCTATGGATTTTTGCCATGCTACCGTCAGTATCATCCAGCGCAGCAAGGGCCGGTCTGCCGTTGCCGCAGCCGCCTACCGCAGCGGAACCAAGCTCACCAATGAATGGGACGGCTTGACCCATGACTATACCCACAAAACCGGCGTTGTCCATTCTGAAATCATGTTGCCTACCCATGCGCCGCCGGAGTTTGCAGACCGTTCCACTCTCTGGAACAGTGTGGAGCAGATCGAGAAAGCGCGGGACAGCCAGCTTGCCCGCGAGGTGGAGGCGGCCCTGCCCCGCGAACTGACAAGGGAGCAGCAGCTTGCCCTTGTCCGGGCCTATGTGAAGGACAACTTTGTGGACAAAGGGATGTGCGCCGACTTCGCCATTCACGACAAGGGAACCGGCAACCCCCATGTCCATATCATGCTGACCGTCCGACCCCTGAAAGAAGATGGCGCATGGGGCGCAAAGTGCCGCAAGGCATACGACCTTGACGAACACGGCCAGCGCATCCCGGACGGGAAAGGCGGCTGGAAGAACCACCGGGAGGACACCACCGACTGGAACGACAAAGGGAATGTGGAGATTTGGCGGGCGGCATGGGCGGCCTATACCAATCGGGCATTGGAGGCTGCCGGTCAACCGGCGCTGGTAGACCACCGCAGCTACAAGCGGCAGGGCATTGATAAAATCCCCTCTGTCCATTTAGGGCCGGCGGCCAGCCAGATGGAAAAGCGCGGCATCCGTACCGACAAGGGAGAAGTCAACCGCCAGATCGCCGCCGACAACAAGCTGTTGAAGGAAATTAAGGCCCGTGTGACCCGCCTTTACAACTGGACAAAGGCCGAAACGGAGAAACCGGCAGGCCAGCAAAGCAGCATAGCCAGTTTGTGGGAGGCGCAGCAGCAGCTAAAGCAACCCACCACCCGGACAGGGCGCATCCGGGCCTTGCAGGAGAACGCCGCCCTGTTCAATTTCCTGAACGCCAACGGCATCCGCTCCATGCAGCAGCTCCATGAGAAAATCTCCGGCCTGAACACCCGCTACTATGACCTGCGGGGCGAGATCGTCAAGGCCGAGCGCCGGATCGCCACTTTGACCGAGCGCGGGGAGATGTGGAAACAGTACAGCCAGTACAAGGCCATCCGCAAGCAGCTTGACAAGGAAAAACCGGCCAAGCGGGAACTGTTCGAGCAGCGCCACAGCCGGGAACTGCTGTTGTACGAGGCCGCCGCCCGGTATCTGAAAGAACTGAAAGAAAGCGGTGAGGAAATCACGCCAAAAGCATGGGAACGGGAGATTTCCAAGCTGACCGCCGCAAAGGATGTGAAGTACATGGACATGAGAGCCATGCGGGAAGAACTCAAAGCGGTGGAACGGCTGAAAAAGGCCGCCGACCGCCTTGCCAGACAAGAACAGGAACAGACCAAAGACCGGGGGCCGGAACGGTAAAGGGTTCGGCGTTTTGGCGACCCCTGCAAAGGGCGTCGCGTTTCACGACGTGCCTTTGCACGGAACTGTCAACGTCACTCATGGAAGGAGATCACCCTATGAAACAGATTATTTTACCCGTCACTGTCAATCTTACCATCCGCCTGCCCCTTGACCTGTTCCAGCCGGAACCGGCGGGCTGCCCGGAGCCTCAGACTGCCCCGGAGCCGGAGGCCCATTCCTGCCATTCTTGCCATAGCTGCGGCGGGTGCGGGAAGTGCCAGCATGAAAAAGAACGGCCCTGACCCTATCCCCGTCATGGACTACCGCCAGTACCGGCGGGCGCGACGGCTGGTGCATGAGTGTTGCAACTATGACGGCGGCCACTGTATCGCGCTGGACGATGGAGAGGAATGTGTCTGCGTCCAGTCCATTTCCTACTCCCTGCTTTGCCGGTGGTTCAAGAAGGCGGTGCTGCCGCTGGATAAGGAACTGGAAACGGCCCTGTTCCACCGGCTGGACGCCAAGAAGTGCGCCGTATGCGGGACGCTGTTCGTTCCCGGTTCCAACCGGGCCAAATACTGCCCGGAATGTGCCGGACGCATGAAACGGATAAAGGCCGCGCAGCGCAAGCGGAAACAGAGGGCTAAATGTCACGCTTTAGAGGTCAAAAACCCCTTGTAAATCAAGGCTTTTTTGGAGGGTGTCGGCAGGGGCGTGATACATTTATCCTTTTGCCCCCAAAACAGCCCTCTAAATGCGTACAAAGACCCAAAACGACCCCGAAGGAGGAACCCATGTCAGACAACCGGAAATATTACTACCTGAAACTCAAAGAGAACTTTTACAACAGCGAAACGATGGTCATTCTGGAAAGTATGCAGGACGGCCTGCTGTATTCCAATCTGCTGCTGAAAATGTATCTCATGTCGCTGAAAAGCGGCGGCATCCTCATGCTGAACGACCACCTGCCCCACACGCCCCAGACCATCGCCACTTTTACCCGCCATCAGGTGGGGACGGTGGAACGGGCCTTGAAGGTGTTCCTTGAATTTGGCCTTGTGGAGATTTTGAACGATGGGGCCTACTACATGGCCGATATTCAACTGCTGATCGGCCAGTCCTCTACCGAGGGGGAGCGGAAAAAGAAAGAGCGTATGCGCTTGCAGCGCCAGAAACTGCTCCCATCCGGCGGGGCGGACATTTGTCCACCATATAGCCGGGGGGACATTTGTCCACCAGAGATTAGAGATAAGAGATTAGATATTAGAGATAAGAGTATAGAGAATAGAGAGGGAGAAAGCGCCCGCACCTATGGCCGTTACCAAAATGTTTTTCTTTCTGACGGGGAACTGGCCGACCTGCAGGCCGACTTCCCCACGGTATGGAGCCAGTACATCGAAAAGCTGTCCGAGTACATGGCGTCCACCGGCAAGCGGTATCAGAGCCATGCCGCCACCATCCGGCGATGGGCCGGTGAGGACATGAAAAAGGCTGCCCCGCCCACCCGTGACCGGGATTACAGCGTAAAGGAGGACGAAACCGTATGATTGAGATCACCACAGAAATCCGCGCCATCATCGACAAGGCCGCCGCTGGTGTGGAACTTACCGAGGACGAGTACATAGACCCGGCAGACGGCCTGATCCACTGTAAGAAGTGCAAGGGCCAGCGCCAGACCGTTGTGCCGAACTTCGGGAAACCCGGCTATTTCATGCCCCGCTGCGTCTGCCGGTGCCAGAGGGAGGCCGAGGAACAGAGACAGGCCGCCGAGGAACGCCAGCGCCGCATGGAGCGTATCAAGCGCCGGAAAGCGCAGGGATTGCAAGACCGCTATCTGTATGACTACACCTTTGCCAACGACAACGGCCAAAACCCGCTGATGGACAAGGCCCGCGCTTATGTGGAGAACTGGAAGGAGGCATATCGGAACAACACCGGCCTGCTGCTGTTCGGGGATGTGGGAACCGGGAAATCCTTTTTCGCCGGATGTATCGCCAACGCCCTGCTTGACCGGGATGTGCCGGTACTGATGACGAATTTCCCCACCATCCTGAACCGGCTGACGGGGATGTTCTCCGAGGACAGGGCCGCCTTTATCGCCAGTCTGGACGAATACGACTTGCTTATCATTGACGATTTAGGGGTGGAGCGCAGCACCGACTATGCGATGGAGCAGATGTTTTTTGTCATTGACAGCCGCTACCGCAGCCGCAGGCCCATGATTATCACCACCAACCTGAAACTGTCGGAACTCAAGAACCCGCCCGACCTGGCCCATGCCCGTATCTATGACCGCATCCTGGAACGGTGCGCCCCCATCCTCTTTGACGGGAAGAACTTCCGGGGGGAAAACGCCGGTGCCACCAAAGCGGCGGCCAAAGACCTTGTGAACCGTAAAAGTGAGTAACTTTGTGACCGGGCAACCCCGCCCGGAGAAAGGAGCGCCATGAGCGAAGAACCCCGTACCATGCAGACCGCAGGCCCCGCCCCGGACAGCGCGCCGGAGGACGCCCCCGCGCTGGTAAAGAAAATCGGCAGAACCACCTATGTCGTGAGTGTCCATTTCAGTAAGACCAGCACCGAAACCATGAGCGACAAAATCAAGCGTATGCTGAAAAACGAGATACAGCAGATGTAAACACAGCGGGCCGGGAGTTTTTCACTCTCGGCCCGCCGCCTTTTCAACAAGTCAATATTTCAAAAATTCTGCCGGTGTCATAATCGCCGGATTTTTCACGCCGGACTCCAAGAAATCCTTATCGCCGGTAAGAAGAACATCGGCCTTTGCCTCAATCGCCGCCCGCAGGATAGGGCGGTCATTTACATCCCGGATTTGCGTTTCCGACACGTTTTCGTCTGTTGGAACCGGGACTAATTTCAAAGTCAGCAGAGCTACCGAAAGAAACTTATCCAGAGCCGCGAGACGGTTCGGAAATTTCTTGTTGAAAATCCGTTTCATTTCATCCACGTTCTGCTCACAGATCAGACCATGATTGGGATATGAGGCTGCTTTTACATACGCCTGAAACGGCGTCCCGTTGGCGCTTAATGCCGCAGAAATAAGGACGTTGGTATCTATCAAAACTCTCATGCCTTTTCGTCCTCGTTCCGCAATTCTTTGACAAGCGCCATCACATCATCTTCCGAAGTCAGGCCGGTGCGTTCTGCTTCTCCGGCCATTTCCTGCTGGAGCATTTGCATGGCGTACACAGCGGAATTGACAATACGGACAGTGTTTCCTTCCACCACGAAAGTAACCCTGTCACCGCTTGCCACACCGAGGACATCCCGGACATCCTTCGGGATTGTGACCTGTCCTTTTGCCATGACCTTTGCATTGTCTACAAATGCCTTTGCTAACATGGTTTTGCACCACCTTTCTGAAAATATGGAAAGTAGGGATTTCCCTACTTCTATTATACGCAGAAAGACTGAGAAAATCAATGGGAGCCGGTGGAATTATTTTTTCGGGCCAGAACAGACCGCAAGATTGTAGATTTTTTGTGAACTTGATTAAAAAGTCCTTGACAATTTGTTTCTGGTACTGACGAGCTGGATATTCTTTTTTAAGGAATCTGTAATGGGTACATCTGTATCAAACACAAATACAACCGTGGTGCCGGCCTGTATGGTAATGAGCTGCGAGCGGGAATCAGGTTTCCTATCACATTGAAAATCTTTACCCTGCCGGACATAATCTTCTGCGGCCTTTCTTTGAGGGCAGCCAAAAGTGCGGCTTCGCATTTTCCTTCCACAAAATAAATGCAGTTAGTTTTCATCTGACCACCCCTTTTCCAGCATATCAAGAAGAGAATCGTCCGGCAGAGAGGAAAACATATCATTCTCTACCGCGCAGCGGATCGAATCGGTATTCCGTTTTAAAATGTCTGAGGCATACATGACAGAAACATGATATTCATCGTCAACCGCCGTTTTTCGTAAGAATGCGAAGGCATGTTTCGGCAGGTTCAAATCTAACATATCCGTATTATGGGTAGTAAAAATAAGCTGCTCATTTTCCTTCAGATTATCCAGCATGATTCCGAAAATCCTTTTTTCAATATCCGTCTGTATATAAGAAAAATGCTCGTCGCAGTAATAAAAGGAGTTTGGGCCGGAAAGCATGGCGGCGAGGAAAATAGCTACATCGACGCCTTCCGCTGTTCCGCTGGAAAGGACTTCCCGGTTGAGGAGCTTGCCGTCCTGAATGATGATTTCCGTACCTTTTCTCCGGATGATAAACGAATCGCGCAGATCCTTTGATACTGATACATCCGTCAGGGTAGGATCGAGTGTCCCGATAACAGCCTTTAAGGTTCGCAGTAAGACATCTTTGCGAATCCCGGAGATTTTAAGCGTTGACTCAATTTCCGGATAAGCAAAACGAAAGCTCAGTTCTCCAAAGCATTTCTTGAGCTTTTTGGGGTCGGCGTCAATGGTTTCGCCTCCCTTTGCTAATCGTTTGGCGCATTTTTCATAGGTATCCTTTTCGCCGATTTCCGTGTGGGCGTGGTTCAAGGTAATGCTTTCGGACGCTCCGTCAATGACTGCCGAAAAGCGGTGCAAAACATAACCGTCATTGATAAAATCAATCGAGAAAGAACCAGTAGCCTTTGGCGCGGCCATCTCAAAAAGAAGAGCCGTATTGCCGGAACCGATAAACTTAAAGATACGCAGCAGCGCCTTGCCCAGACTGGTTTTTCCGGTGGCATTGGCACCCATGAGAATGACCGCTTTCTTATAACGGAAATTCAGACGTCCGGCAAGATGTTCGTTTTCGATGATAGAGTTTACAATCTTTTTGGGATATGAAAAATTGATATGGAAATCCATAAATCCAAAGATGCTGTTTAAAGTCAGATCCATGATGATCATAGGACACACCTCCGAAAATTACTTCGTTATTTACGAACTAATTATAGCGCTCTTGCAGTTACATTTCAATAGGTTTTCGCAAATCAGTCATAAACTTTTTTGCGGCGTTGCCATATAGCTTGTACTTTTTAGAGTGCGCTCTTATTATTTTTGGTTTTGTGTGTTCAGATATTCTACAAGTCTATGAACCGTGGTTGAAGGGTTACTGTCTCGGCTCATGACGATAATATCGTCACGATACAGCTGCTCTAATCTTTTCTTTGCCCGTTCAATCGCTTCCGACTGATGGGGCAGAAGCAGGTCAAAGACATCCAGATTCTTTTCGTATTTTTCAGGACGGTCTTTATTCTGGAGCAGACGTATCACTTCGCTGGATCCTTTTAAGTATGCGTTATGCTGTATAAAGTGCAGCAGATACCAGTATTCAAAGCAGGGATTGGAAAACGCTATGCCATACCCCAGTTTA